>JBMTQX010000006.1:0-88331 GCA_049446715.1 Pseudohongiellaceae bacterium | reverse complement strand
ATAATGGCAATGGTGATGACGGTAATGGTGGCGACGGAAACGGCGGCAGCAACAATGGTGGGGGTTGATACCGATTTGTCCACCGGCATTGTCCAGAATTCCAAGTTGTCTGCGTCTAAGTCGGTTACCATCAACGGCACTACCTATGAATTTAAATGGACACTTGAATTCACGCCAAATAACGGTATTCAGGACGGGGTCGGATTCTTTGACCTTAACGATTTCTCCAATGGCAGCCTCGAAATTACTGGTGGCGTAAATCCCATTACGGTACCGGTTGATGCCGCCGTACTTTCCGGCTCTTTCTCTGCGGATCCCGTTCATACCAACAACCTGGCACATGTGGGTGGCAGCCTTCTGCTGGAAGCCAATGTGAACCTGGAAGGTTTCGACATCGATGCCAGTATCCTGGGCGATTACGAAATCCTTGGTTACTGGGACAACCGTATTACCCGCACCGAACTGCTCGGCATGGAAGACAACCTGGGACTGTTGGTCAGGCGCCTCTCTGGAGTGATCGACAAGCACTATCTGTCCAGCAACAACAAAACCAATGTCAAATTCGCCGCTACGCCTCTGACCGATACCCAGTTGGGCAGTGCAAATCCAGAGCAATATACAGAGGGTGTCGTGTACGATGACCAGCCCACTTCTCTGGTTCGTGAACTTGGCGGGCACATCACCTCCACGGTCGCATCGGCCGGGGTAGGCACATTTGATGTCGGCTGGGGGCCATGGGACGGCGGGGCTGAAATACTGGACAGCAAAGGTGCTCCTTCTGTCCATGTCCCTGAATCGGTCTACTGGCTATCAGCTAAGAAAGCCGACATGGCCGATCTTACGGGTACATGGGCCTATGGCAGCAATGACGGTGTTACCGGCAGTCCGAATCCAGTGCTTGGATTCCTGGGTGAAGGGACAAATGGCGGGCCAGCGCTGCCCCTGAGTGAACTTGGTATGAGCTTTGATGTGAATTTCGGGCTGAGTACAAACAATATCACCAACGGTAAATTCGAGGCTTTGGTTGGCAGCGGTGACCGCTGGTATACAGAATTCTCCGGCACTGCAAACGGCCCTGTTGCCAGCATGACCCATTTCAGCAATGCGACTTTTGGTACGAATGCGGATTACTCCTTAAACCCGGGGACCAGTCTCACAGGCGAAATTCGCGGCATATTCACGGGTACGGGCACAAACCAGGGCTTTGCGGCCGGATTCTCCCTGCATGAGTTAGGAAGCAACGCAACACTCAACGGCGTGGGCTTGATCGGTAACCAGACAAATCCCTGACAACTAAGTTGAACTGCATAAAAAAAGCAGGCCAGTGGCCTGCTTTTTTTACTTGGAAAAAGATTGGTCGGAGTGGCCGGATTTGAACCGACGACCACCACACCCCCAGTGTGGTGCGCTACCAGGCTGCGCTACACTCCGACTTGATCGGTAAAAAACCGGTGCATCATACCAGTTTTGGCGTGTTCTTGAATCTGGATTTGTTCGAGGATCTTGCGAGGGTCTATAACTGGCTTGATCAGGACAGGTCTCTGAGGGCCTCTTCCACTTCGCTGATCAGGTCCTGGACGACGGCCTTGTTCACGACCGGTTTCTCTTCCGGCATTTCTGCGCCGGACATGCGCTGACGCGCACCACCGATGGTAAAGCCCTGTTCATACAGCAATTCGCGAATCTGGCGAATCAGCATGACGTCCTGGCGCTGGTAATAGCGGCGGTTACCGCGGCGCTTGACCGGCTTTAGCTGGCTGAATTCCTGCTCCCAATAGCGCAGAACATGAGGCTTCACATCACAAAGTTCGCTCACCTCACCGATGGTGAAGTAGCGCTTCGCAGGAATTTCCGGGAGTTCGGCGTTATGGCTTGGTTCCAGCATAGTTCTCAACTCTTGATTTCAGTTTCTGACCGGGCCTGAAAGTGACAACTCGTCGTGCCTGGATAGGAATCTCTTCACCGGTTTTCGGGTTGCGACCCGGACGCTGGCGCTTGTCGCGCAGGTCGAAATTGCCGAAACCTGACAGCTTGACCTGTTCATTGTCTTCCAGTGAAAGCCGGATTTCCTCAAAAAACTGCTCAACAAGCTCTTTCGCTTCACGCTTGTTCAGACCCATTTCATCAAACAGGCGTTCGGCCATTTCTGCTTTTGTCAGTGCACCACCGGACATCGCTTTCTACCTATACTGTAATAACCCGGGCAATTGCCCCATTAACCGTTCAGTTCTTGCTTATTATTGTTTTTAACAGATCCTGATACTTGCTGATGTGGTATGAATCCGGATTCCAGGTTCACGGCGATTTTTCGCTTATTGTCGCCCTGTTGGGGAGGCTTCACATCCTTAATTCTGCATTAAATTGTGCTTCTAGGACCTTGATACAGTTATTAATTATTGCGTTTACATCTTTATCGGTTAGAGTGCGTGAAGGATGCTGTAAGGTCAAGCCTATTGCAAGGCTTTTTTTAGTTTTTTCAATATTTTGGCCCTGATAAACATCAAAAATAACGAGGTCTTTCAGGTTCTCACCACCCGCTGCCATAAGCGCCTGGCGAATAGCACCGGTTTCCTGGTCGGCAGATACCAGCAAGGCCAGGTCCCGGCGTACGGAAGGAAAGCGCGACAGCGGGGCAAAAACCGGTAACTGTGCTGGTGCCAGCGTCTCCAGGTCCAGCTCCAGAAGGTAAATTTTCCCTGGGATATCAATGTGTTGCTGTGCTGAGGCTGACAGTGCACCAAGCCACCCTGCCGGCTTGCCTTGACGCAGCAAGCGAGCGGTCTGGCCAGGCTGCAGTGCGGGATGACGATCAGCGGCAAAGGTGAAACTGTCGCGGTCGAGGGTCATCTCCAGCAGCGATTCCAGATCCCCTTTCAGATCAAAGAAGTCCACGGGAGTGTCTTTAACCCCCCACTGTTCCGGCATGGCCTCGCCCCAGATCAGAGAAGCTACTTTAGCTTTCTGCTCTAATTTATTGTTTATATTGTAAAATACGAGTCCGGATTCAAATATCTTGCCCCGCCCCTGCTGGCGGTGAAAATTGTGCTTGAGCGCCCCCAGCAAGCCTGGCCAGAGGCTGGTTCGCATCACATCCATGTCCTGGGAAATTGGATTTGTTAGCGGCAATATTGTCTCCGGGTCGGTCCCCAGGATGTGCTCCAGCTTGCTGTCGACAAAACTGTAGGTAATGACTTCCTGGTAACCCTGAGCGGTCAGCCTGTTGCGCACCGCAGTGAGGCCAACTAGGCCTTCCGGCTGGGGCTTTAACGCAAAATGACCGCGCGCCTCGGTCACTGGCAGATTGTTGTAGCCGTAGATACGCGCTATTTCCTCGACCAGGTCCTCCTCAATGGCAATATCAAAACGCCAGGATGGCACACCAAAGGTCCAGCTTTGGACATCCCTGCTGATCAGCTCAAGCCCCAGGCCGGTCAGGATGCTTTCCACCTGCTCTGCTGGCAGGCTGATGCCGAGAATACGGGTAATGCGTTCTGCGCGCAGGGTGACAGTACGGTCTTGCGGCGGGTTGTCAGTGCTTTCGGTGATTGGCCCTGGTTCTCCGCCGACGATATCCAGCAGCAGCTGTGTGGCACGTTCCATGGCTTCCCTGGGCAGGTTGTAATCCACGCCGCGTTCAAAACGATGGGCGGCGTCGGTTTGTAAGCCATAGGACCGGGCTTTGCCCGCGATAACAGCAGGCGCAAAATGGGCACTCTCTAAAAAGATATGCTTGGTATATGCCTGCACACTGCTGTCCAGGCCGCCCATGACTCCGGCGATGGCCAGCGCCTTGTCCTGATCAGCGATAACCAGCGTATCAGTGGATAAGGCAACTTCCTTGCCGTCGAGCAGGGTCAGTTTTTCCTGGTCTGCCGCATAGCGCACATCGATTCCACCGGCAAGCTTGTCCAGGTCGAACGCATGCATGGGCTGCCCCAGTTCCATGAGGACATAATTCGTCACGTCCACTACTGGGTCTATGCATTTGATGCCACTGCGACGCAGTTTTTCCTGCATCCAGCGGGGTGATACCGCATCCTGGTTGATATTACGAATGACACGACCAAGATAGCGCGGACAGCCATCGCTGGCGCTCAGGGTAATGGGGAGCGTATCTGGCAGGGTTTCCGGTACGACATTAATCGCCGGGCGGGTGACCGGCAGGGAAACCAGCACGCCCACTTCGCGCGCGATACCGTTGAGGCTCAGGCAATCGCCGCGGTTGGGCGTCAGATCCACTTCGATCAGCGCATCGTCGAGATTCAGATACTGCCTGACATCTTCACCAAGCGGCGCATCGGCCGGCAACACCAGGATGCCGTCGGATTTTTCCGCCAGCCCGAGTTCCTCTTCGGAACAGACCATGCCGAAGGATTCAACCCCCCGCAGTTTAGCCTTCTTGATCTTGAAATCATCGCCCAGTACCGCGCCAACGGTAGCAAACGGGATCTTCTGGCCGGCAGCGACATTGGGGGCGCCACAGACGACCTGGCAGGTTTCGCGGCCGGTATTCACCTGGCAGACCCGCAACTTGTCAGCATCCGGATGTGGCTGGACAGCGGTGACTTCGGCCACTACGACACCGGTAAAGGCCTTGGCGGCCTGCGAGACACCATCGACTTCCAGCCCGGCCATGGTCAGGCGGGCCACAATATCATCGGTATCGGTGTCGGGATTGACCCATTCGCGCAGCCACTGTTCACTGAATTGCATGGCTAGCCCCTCTTGCCTTCGCTGAACTGCCGCAGGAAACGCAGGTCGTTCTCAAACATCAGGCGCAGGTCATTGATCTGGTAACGCAGCATGGCGAGACGATCCACGCCCATGCCAAAGGCAAAGCCGGTGAATTTTTCGGTATCAACGCCCGAGGCCTTCAGGACATTGGGGTGGACCATGCCGCATCCACCCACTTCCAGCCAGCCGGTCTGGCTGCAGACCCGGCAACCAGCGCCCTTGCATGACACGCATTGCACATCGATCTCGGCGGAGGGTTCTGTGAACGGAAAATACGATGGCCTGAAACGCACGGCCAGTTCAGCCTCGAAAAATACCTGCAGAAACTCTGCCAGTAGGCCTTTGAGATCCGCCATGGTGACATCTTCATCGACCAGCATGCCTTCCACCTGGTGGAACATAGGCGTGTGTGTCAGGTCGGAGTCACAGCGATAGACCCGTCCGGGGCAAATGAAACGGAACGGCGCCTCGCCGGTTTCCATGACCCGCACCTGCACCGTGGACGTATGCGTGCGCAGCAGCATGCCGTTACCAAAATAGAAAGTATCGTGCATGGCGCGGGCGGGGTGATGGGCGGGAATATTGAGGGCTTCGAAATTGTGGTAGTCGTCTTCGATCTCCGGCCCCTGCACCACGTCGTATCCGGCTGAAGTGAAAATCGCCTCGATGCGCTGCAGGGTTTTGGTCACGGGATGAAGACCACCGCTGCCCTGTCGACGACCAGGCAGGGTGACATCTACAGCTTCTGCCAGTTCCTTGCTGGCGGTTTCCTCGGCGCTGAGAATTTGTTTACGTGCTTCCAGGGCATCCAGCACCTGGTTTTTTGCCACGTTGATGGCGGCACCGGCCTGGGGCCGTACCGCCGGATCCAGTTTGCCGAGGCCTTTCAGTAATTCGCTAAGTGACCCTTTTTTACCCAGAAACTGCACACGCAGTTGTTCCAGTCCCGCAACATCAGGGGCCTGTTCAATCGCCGCAAGGGCGTCGCTGGTCAGGGTATTGAGATTATCCATGCCGGACGGAAGTCCTGTGGCAGGTAAAACCAGGCTGGCGGCACCTGTCCTGCCCTGACGGGAGAACAGGCACAACCAATGCCATGGGTTTAAGCCGCCAGGGCAGCTTTGGCCTGGTCAACGACAGCAGCAAAAGCAGCCTTGTCGTTCATGGCCAGGTCAGCCAGAACCCTGCGGTCCATGTCGATGTTGGCTTTCTTCAGGCCGGCAATGAGACGGCTGTAGGACATGCCAAGTTCACGGGACTGGGCGTTAATACGGGTAATCCACAGACCGCGGAATACACGTTTCTTGACCCGGCGATCGCGGTAAGCATACTGACCTGCTTTGGTAACAGCCTGCTTGGCAACACGAAACACCCGGCTTCTGGCACCGTAGTAACCTTTAGCCTGTTTTAAAACTTTCTTGTGTCGGCGACGCGCAACGACGCCACGTTTAACTCTAGCCATTGTTCTTCTCCTCTGTTAACGATTAATCAAGACGCAGCATGCGTTTCACATTGCCGAGATCCGCAGGATTAACTACCTGGGTTCCCCGCAACTGACGCTTACGCTTGGTCGTCATTTTGGTGAGGATATGGCTTTTATAAGCGCTTTTACGCTTAATACCGGCGCCGGTTTTTTTGAACCGTTTTGACGCGCCGCTGTGTACTTTTGCTTTGGGCATTTTTCATACTCCGCATTTACAGTTACCCGCTGGCCGGGCCTGTAGATTAATAAAAGTGAAACAGCTTCCCTCCCCTGCCTGTTACTGGAGATATCCGGTATCAGAATGGGAAAGAGTTACTGCTTCTTTTTCTTGAGCGGGGCCAGAACCATGACAATCTGACGACCTTCCATCTTGGGTTCCTGGTCGACAGAGCCATATTCTGCGAGATCTTCCTTGATGCGTTGCATCATCTCGGCACCCAGCTCCTGATGGGCCATTTCTCGGCCGCGGAATCGTAATGACACCTTGGCCCTGTCCCCATCGCTTAGGAAACGTATCAGGTTGCGCAGTTTTACCTGATAATCTCCTTCCTCCGTCCCTGGACGAAACTTCATTTCTTTAACGTGAATGACCTTCTGCTTCTTCTTGTTCGCCGCTTTTTGTTTCTTGAGCTCGAACACATGTTTGCCGTAATCCATGATTTTGCAAACAGGCGGGTCAGCTTCGGGTGAAATCAAAACAAGGTCCAGCTTATCAGCTTCTGCTGCAGCACGGGCTTCTGCGAGGGGAACAACACCTTGCTGTGTACCGTCGGAAAGAATCAAACGAACCGGATCATGACTGATCTCTTCGTTTACCTGGGCCTTTCTGGACTTGTCGCTATCTCTCTTGTTAATACGATTCTCCGTTTTATTTCACTTTAATTATTGCTTCAGACACATGCCGCTTGAATGATCTCAGGCGTTTTCAGCAGCCTCATTGGCTCGACCGAGACGCTCTACATCCTGTTGCAATAAAACCGAGAATTCATCGATAGTCATTACTCCCAGGTCGTTGCCGGTGCGGTCACGTACAGCAAGTGACTCGGCTTGAACTTCTTTGTCGCCCACTACCAGCAGGTAAGGGATCTTCTGAAGCGTGTGCTCGCGGATTTTAAAGCCGATTTTCTCATTTCTCAAGTCAGCTTTGACGCGGAAGCCCTTGTTTTGCAAAGAATTCACCACTTTTTGACAATATTCGGCCTGTTTGTCCGTGATATTCAGGACTACCGCCTGTTCCGGCGCAAGCCAGGTCGGGAAGGCGCCCTCATAATGTTCAATCAGAATCCCGATAAAACGCTCAAACGAACCGAAGATAGCCCGATGCAGCATGACCGGCGTGGCACGGTCGTTACGCTCGGTCACATACTCCGCGCCGAGACGACCTGGCATGGAGAAGTCCACCTGGATGGTGCCGCACTGCATGTGGCGTCCCATGCAATCCTTGAGGGTAAATTCGATCTTGGGACCATAGAACGCGCCCTCGCCTGGCTGCAGATCCCAGGGCCTGCCGGTGTTGTTCAACGCTGTCTCCAGTGCCTGCTCGGCTTCATCCCAGAGTTCATCAGCGCCGACGCGCTGCTCGGGACGAGTGGAGAGTTTCAGCAGGACTTCATCAAAGCCGAAGTCGTTGTAAACCCGGTTAACCAGGTCAATGAACGCCGACACCTCGCTCTGGATCTGTTCACGGGCACAGAAGATATGACCGTCGTCCTGCACGAAGCGCGCACCCGCATCAGCCCATGCATGGCACCGGAAGGTTCGTAACGGTGGCACGAGCCAAACTCCGCCAGGCGCAGCGGTAAATCGCGATAGCTTTTCAGGCCGTGATTGAAGACCTGGACATGACACGGGCAGTTCATCGGCTTGATGGCATACATGCGGTTGTCGGATTCCACGCTGAACATTTCTTCCGCAAACTTGTCCGCATGACCTGACTTCTCCCAAAGCGAGTAATCGACCAGCTGCGGCGTATTGATTTCCTTGTAGCCGTTTTCTTTCCAGAGCTGCTGCATGTATTTGCGAATGATCTGATAAATCTCCCAGCCTTTCGGATGCCAGAACACCATCCCCGGCGCTTCTTCCTGGAAATGAAACAGTTCAAGCCGCTTGCCGACCTTGCGGTGATCGCGGCGCTCGGCTTCTTCCAGCATGTGGAGGTACTGCTTGAGATCTTTCTTGTCGTTCCAGGCCGTGCCATAGATTCGCTGCAGCATTTCGTTGCGTGAGTCACCACGCCAGTAGGCGCCGGCAACCGACATCAGCTTGAATGACTTGATCGCGCCTGTGGAAGGCACATGCGGGCCGCGGCACAGGTCAATGAATTCGCCCTGCTTGTAGAAGGACAATGCTTCATCACCCGGAATACTTTCAATAATTTCCACCTTGTATTTTTCGCCCATTTTTTCAAACAGGGCGACAGCTTCATCACGGCTTAGGATGGAACGCTCAACAGAGATATCCTCTTTCGCCAGGCGGGTCATTTCCTTTTCGATGGCTTCCAGGTCTTCCGGCGTGAAAGGACGCTCGTAGGCAAAATCGTAATAAAAGCCGTTTTCAATCACCGGACCGATAGTGACCTGGGCTTCGGGAAACAGGTTCTGGACAGCATTGGCCATGAGATGGGCGCAGGAGTGCCGGATGATGTCGAGACCATCTTCATCGCGACCGGTAATGATCGACAGTTCGCTGTCAGACTCGATCAGATGACTGACATCGACCATGTCGCCGTCTATCTTGCCGGCCAGTGCGGCTTTGGCCAGGCCCGGGCCGATGGACTCGGCGACCTGCAGGACGGTGACAGGAGCGTCAAATTGTTTTTGACTGCCATCGGGCAGTGTTATGGCTACCATGGTGATCCGGATACTATGTTTGCTGTCTTGGGGCAGGACAAGTAGCCCTGCGGCAAAAGGAAATCACACGTCTGTTTGCCAGACCTGCCTGGAAAGGAGTCGGGGGATTGGTAGGCACGACCAGATTCGAACTGGTGACCTCTACCATGTCAAGGTAGCGCTCTAACCAACTGAGCTACGCGCCTAGTACTTACGTCAACTTAATCAACTAAAGACTAGCTTTGCCATCAACGCCGAAACAGCCTATGCAGTAACCACTGGGTTATCTGAGATCAGGCCGGATTTCCCTTTATCTTTATCTTTATCTTTACCGGTATTTATCGGGTTTTTTCTGTGGCTTGCCAGGCGCTTTTGGCGCTTGTCTGCCCCAGTCCCGACGCTGCCGGTCAAAGAGGTGGCGATTATAGTGACAAGGACCATAAACTACAAGGATTACAGCGATATAGCGCGGCCTGTTTGGCCGGTCAGCCGAGCATGAACTGCTCGTTGATCGACTGGATCTGATCCCTCACCCGGGCGGCCTCTTCAAACTCTAGATTCCGGGCATGTTCGTACATTTTTTCCTGCAGCTTGCCGAGTTCCTTGCCCAGTTCGGCCTGGCTCATGCTTGACAGCCGGGACTGGTAGTCGCCGCCCTCGTCAGCCACCCTGGACAGATCCTTGTAGCTGCGCTTTTTCGAGGCCCCGGGGGCATGGGAGGCGCCTTCCATGATGTCGGATACCGCCTTGCGAATACCGGCTGGCGTGATGTTGTGCTCCTTGTTGAAGGCCAGCTGGATGTCCCGGCGCGCATTGGTGGTATCAATTGCACGCTGCATCGAGCCGGTGACGACATCGGCATACAGAATCGCCTTGCCATGAAGATTGCGGGCCGCCCTGCCTACCGTCTGGATCAATGAGCGTTCCGAGCGCAGAAAACCTTCCTTGTCGGCATCGATGACCGCCACCAGCGAGACCTCGGGAATATCCAGGCCCTCACGCAGCAGGTTGATACCTACGAGGACATCAAAAACGCCCAGGCGCAGGTCACGAATAATTTCCATACGCTCTACGGTATCGATATCGGAATGCAGGTAACGCACCCTGACCCCGTTTTCCGCCAGGTAGTCGGTGAGGTCTTCGGCCATGCGTTTGGTCAGTACGGTAACCAGCACGCGCTCTTCCTTCTCTACCCGCAGCCGGACTTCGGAAAGCAGGTCATCGACCTGGTGCAATGCCGGCCGAACTTCCAGTTCCGGGTCGACCAGGCCGGTAGGACGGACCACCTGCCGCACCAACTGCCCTTGTTTTTCATCCTCATAAGGGCCTGGCGTGGCAGAGACAAAAATCAGCTGGGGCGTGAGCGCCTCCCATTCCTCAAACCGTAACGGACGATTGTCCAGGGCTGAAGGCAGTCGAAAACCGTATTCGACCAGGGTTTCCTTGCGGGAACGGTCGCCTTTGTACATGGCTCCGATCTGCGGAATGGAGACATGGGATTCATCGACAACCACAATGGCATCCTGTGGCAGGTAATCAAACAGGGTAGGAGGCGGTTCGCCGGCATTGCGCCCTGACAGGTAGCGCGAGTAGTTCTCGATCCCCGTGCAGTAACCCAGTTCCCGGATCATTTCGAGGTCGAACTGGGTACGCTGGGACAAGCGCTGGGCCTCTACCAGGCGATTGTTCTGTTCGAGATAGCCCAGGCGCTCCTGCAATTCAATTTTGATCTCTTCCACCGCATTCTGGAGCCGGTCACGGGAGGTCACATAATGGGACTTGGGAAACACGGTCAGGCGCGGTACACGCTGGACTACTTCCCCCGTCAGCGGATCAAACCAGGCCAGGCTTTCTATTTCGTCATCAAAGAGTTCGATGCGGATCGCGTTGACGTCGGATTCTGCAGGATAGATATCGATGACATCCCCCCTTACCCGGTATGAGGACCGGTGCAGTTCCATGTCGTTGCGGCTGTACTGCAGTTCCGCCAGGCGACGCAGCAAGGCACGCTGATCCAGCTTGCCCCCGACGTTCAGATGCAAGACCATGTTCAGGTACATGCTGGGATCACCCAGGCCGTAAATGGAGGAAACCGTGGCAACCACGATGACATCGCGGCGTTCCAGCAGGGACTTGGTGGCCGACAGGCGCATCTGCTCGATATGGTCGTTGATCGAGGAGTCTTTCTCGATATAGGTATCCGAGGATGGTACGTAGGCTTCAGGCTGGTAGTAGTCGTAGTAGGACACGAAGTACTCAACGGCATTCTGAGGAAAGAATTCCTTGTACTCACCATATAGCTGCGCCGCCAGGGTTTTGTTGGGCGCCATGATGAGGGCCGGCCGCTGCGATTCGGCAATCACGTTGGCAATAGTATAGGTTTTACCGGATCCGGTTACCCCCAGCAGGGTCTGGGCGGCCAGACCGTCCTCCAGCCCTTCGAGCAAATCGCTGATAGCCGCTGGCTGGTCACCGGCGGGGCTGAACTTGGCTTTGAGCTCGAAGAGTTTGTCCATGGGGGCTGCTGACTGGAGGTAAACAAGTTATTTTACGGGCAATGGCGGGAAAGTGGAAAACGTCATGCAATCAGGGCAATAAATCCGGGTCGAGTATTGACCCGTCATGGATAAGTAATTAGTATTCGCGTTCTCAAAAAAACCGAGTAGCTGCCCAATAGCTCAATGGTAGAGTAGGTGACTGTTAATCACTTGGTTCCTGGTTCGAGTCCAGGTTGGGCAGCCAATTTCTTCCTCCCTCTTCCCGCTGTATCACCACCCCTATCCACCACTTTCCTCCCTCTTCCACCGATTCCCAGCTTCTTTTCCGACACTTTTACGAGCTTTCATGCCTGCCATGATCATCACACGTGCTGGTTTGCGCCCCCTCTGCCATTGGTGACCAAAATACCCGGCAGGTTTACAGGAGCCCATGAAGTTGCTACCGAGGCGCCGTGCAAGAGGTGACAGGCTGAGTCCAGGTAAGACAGGCGTCTCTGGGGTTTTTAACAACCAGGATAGGAAAGTCGCGGCGACTGAGCAGGATTCAGACGGCAAATTTCTCGGATGGCAGCTCAGCCATCCTGGGCGCTGACAAGCGCTTGTTCAGATTCCTGACGGCATGGTCCAGGGCATGGCGGGCTGCACTTTCGTCCTGCCGTTCGCAAGCTTCTTCCAACTTGATCAGTATGGCCCTAAAGACTGCCGGATCTATCTGCTTACTCGCCAGGGTATAGATATTGGGATGACGGGTGACGCCCATTGCCTGGCCCGGCGGCGTTTTCAGAGATGCCTCCGATTCCCCTTCACGCAAGCCGATGTAGCGAACGCGAATACCTTTTTCACAATGGCAACCAAGGTCACTGCACGTTTTACACTCACTGTATCCCAACAAACCGATGAGCTTGCGTGCCACGTCAACGATGCAGACAGGCTCGGAGATTTTGAAGGAAAACACTTCTTTACCGCGGGAAATCGCACCGGCCTGTATGGTCAGTTGGGCGGCTTCAATGGCCGTCAGAAACTCGCGTGTCATTTCCGGGTGGGTTACCGTCACCGGCCCTCCTCCCAGGATTTGTTGCTGAAACAGCGGGATGACCGAGCCGCTGGAATCAAGCACATTACCAAATCGCACGATTGAGAAACGGGTTCTTGTATGTTCCGGGCCCGCCGACAGCAGGCATTGTTCCGCCAGGCGCTTGGTCACTCCCATGATGCTGTTAGGTTGATGTGCCTTGTCAGTAGAGACAAAGACCACATGGCCGACACCGCAGGTGCGTGCGACATGGCCCAGCACCCGGGTACCGAAGATATTGTTCTGGATACCCGAGAATACATTTTTCTCGATGAGGTCGACATGCTTGTACGCTGCAGCATGAAAAATGATGTCGATGCGATGGTGCTGCAGCGCCGCTTTAAGCCTGGGAGTATCATTGATGGAAGCCAGCACAGGCACTATTTTGAGGCGTGACACCTGTTTTTGCGCAGAAAGCACCTGCCGAAGCTGGCCTGTTATGGCCTGAAGTGCGGGCTCGGAAAATTCGTAGAGCACCAACGTGGCTGGCTGCTGCTGGATAATCTGATTGCACAAGGCCGCGCCAATCGTGCCGCCAGCACCTGCCACCAATACGGCTTTTCCTGACAGGAAGGTGCTCATCAATGTGGTATCCGGCTTGAGAATCTGCCTATTTAACAGCGATTCCATAAACTCTTCCCTGGTCAGCATGCTATCCCCTTCTCCCTGGTAAATAGTCAGTCTTGCCTGATGGCATGTTTCACATTACCTGTCATGTCGTGACGAAGAAATCCATATTGCCGAGTGTATCTGTTATGTCATGCCAAAAATGCGACATACCCGACAGCCTGAACATGCCATAGCTATGCCCACAACAGATTGTAGAACAGGGTTGTTAATGCAGGATTAAGAGTCCGTCAGGCAGAACGCGTGCCTGCCGATAATTTCGCAGACTGGGTTACCACGGCAGCCAGGGGCAGCCAGGCCAACAGCAAGAGGAAAAGTCCGTAACCCGGAAACCGCTGGGCAAGATAGGCACACGGCAGAAGCCAGCACAGGTTGATCACGGTAATGATTACCACGACCTTGCCATGGCTCTCCAACACATCTGTTGCCCGCTGGTAGGCATGATCGCGATGGGCGAAGTACCATTTCTCACCCCTGCGACAACGGGATATCAGTGTCAGCGTGGCATCGACTATAAAAACGCCGGCCAGTATCAGACAAACCCAGATATTGGTTAGACCCGTCAAAGTGACTGACAAGCTGATGACAACCAGCATAAAGCCCAGAAAGTTACTGCCGACATCACCCATGAAAATGCGGGCGGGCGCCAGGTTTAAGACCAAAAACCCAGCCACAGTTGCAGACAGCAGCAAGACAAAATAGCCCAGATCCGGTGTCAGGCCCGGCAGGCAGAGTCCATATAAAGCCAGGCAAAAAAACAGGCTTTCTGCGCCTGCCAGGCCATCGATACCGTCCATGAAATTGAACAGATTGATGAACCAGATAAACCCGAAAACCGCCAACGCGAACGCCACCGGCCCGGGCAAGAGTATCATTGTCGGTAACGGGATAACAGGCAAGCCAAGCGCGGCCAGTACCAACAGAACTGCAATGAGCTGGACACTCAGCCTGGACCAGATGCCCAGGCTGTAAAAATCATCAGCCAGTCCGATACCGGCTACCAGAACGGCCGGCAAAAGGACTAAAAGCGGATTGAAACCCAGATTGGCGTCACTGGATCCTGCCAGAAAGCAAAGGATAAAACCCAGCACAATGCCGATTCCTCCCCCGGTAGGGGTCGGATCCTGGTGGGAACTGCGATCATTGGGATGGTCAAGCCACTGCTTGCGATTGGCCGCGTAGATCACAACGCGGCAGATGGCAAATGTCAGCAGGAAAGCTACAGGCAGCAGGTAAAGCGTTGTCATGCATAACGCCAAGGCAGTCAGAAAACGGAGTGCATTCTGACAAACTTTATGCCGTGACACAAAACCGGACACAGGAAAAAGGCGCCTGAACGCCTTTTCCCCGGACTGTTCGCCTAATCGAAGCGTATCCTGTCGGCATTGTTTTTGAGGGTGACCTCCCCAACACCACGCACCATTTGCAGTTCTTCCAGGCTGTGAAACTCACCATACTGCTCACGGTAGTCCACGATGGCTTCCGCCCTGCTGTTGCCGATGCCAAGTAAAACACGCGCAATAGTTTCGGCATCAGCGCGATTGATATTGATCGGTTCGATCTCTATCGCCTGCAGATCGCCGGTAATGTCTGGGGCGTTCTGTGCAAACAGTACACCGGACAGCAGGACCATGGTCAGCATGACCAGCATCCTGAGCGGGGTTCTGATGAAATGGGTTGAGCAGGTGATAATCCGGTCATCACCGGTCTTGCGGATAAACTGACTCATGACATTGCCTCCATGCATGTCTGTTTCTGTTGATGCAGCCAGGGCTGCTGGAGTCAATGTAGCAGAGTTTGCAAAAAATGCCTGTGGCTTAACCAGCCGCGATTTCGGCCATGATGGCCTGCAGTTTGGCCGCAGGATCATCAGCCTGCGTCACCGGTCTGCCGATAACCAGATAGTTGCTGCCAGAGGCTATCGCCTGCGCGGGTGTCATCACCCGTTTTTGGTCGTTGGCGCTATCGCCAGCAGGACGGATACCGGGAGTCACGAGCACAAAATCATCACCCATTGCCTGGCGCAAATCCGGGGTTTCTTTCGCGGAACACACCACACCATCCAGGCCACAATCTTTGGTCAGGGTGGCCAACGCATGAACCTGGGCATCCGGCGCCAGGGGCACGTTGATCTCCGCCAGGTCTTCCTGTCCCATACTCGTCAGTACGGTCACGGCAATCAGTAGCGGGCCACCATGGGCAGGCAGCGCGTTGCGGGCCGCTTCCATCATTGCCCGTCCTCCACTGGCGTGGACATTGACCATCCAGACACCGAGATCGGCTGCAGCGGACACCGCGCCAGCTACTGTATTGGGTATGTCATGGTATTTCAGGTCCAGGAATACATCGAATCCCGCAGCGGAAAGCTGGCGGACGAGATCGGGGCCGGCCCGGGTGAACAGTTCCTTGCCCACCTTGACGCGGCAAAGTGCGGGATCCAGTTTGTTGGCAATGGCCATGGCAGTCGCGCCATCAGGGAAGTCCAGGGCCAGAATAACGGGCTTGTCAGAAGTCATGATAATCAATCTCCAATTGGCTTGCTGCAATGCTGTCTGGCGGTCATTCGCCAAGCACACCCATGACATGCTTGACGCTGCCCCAGCGCGAACAACTCGGGCAATGCCAGTGCAGGCTCTTCAGTTCAAAACCGCAGTTCTCACAGCAATACTGGGCCTTGCTGTTGATATAACTGTTCAGTACCCGCTGGAACAGGGCCAGATTCTCGGGATGATCCTCAGGCAGGTCTGCCTTGAGCACCAGAGCCTGGTGCAGCAATCGCAGAGAGGGCTTTCTTTCCAGGCGTCGCAGCAGAAAGTTAATAGCCGCCTGGGATCCTTCTTCCTGCTCCAGGTGTTCGGCCAGCCCCAGCAGGACGGAGGCATGGTCTTCAGATTCCAGGCTGCTTTCTATGAACTTGTGCAGCCCTTTGGTTTTACCGGCTTTGCGATAACACTCCAGTAAGGGGAAAAAAACATCCGCCATAAAGACGGAATCCTGCTTTTTGACCTGCAGGTACTGTTTGATGGCCTCGCCGTAGTTGCCGCAGCGCTGTTCCAGATGTCCCCTGAGGATACTGACACGGACATTGCCACGATCCTGGTTCCAGGCCTGCTGCAGATACTCACGAGCCTGGGACATATGCCCGTTATCGAGTTCTATTTCAGCCAGCTCGCAATAAAAGTGGGAAGCCAGATGCTGGTACTCCTGCCCCTTACCCGGCGGACAAACCCTGAGCAGATCGGTAAGCGCGGCGACGCCGTTCACCCAGTCCTTTTCCAGCTGATAGACATGCGCGGAGTGCACCAACGCCTTGACCTTGATGCCACCTTTCTCCTGACGCAGTTCTTCAAGCAGGTGCTCTGCCCTGTCCAGCAGGCCTGCCGAAATATAACTTTGCACCAGGTTGATCTTGATTTCATTAACCTCATCGCGGGTGAAACCGCTACGGCCCAGCAGGTCCTGGTAAACCGCGATTGAGCGATCAACCTTGCCGCGCCGGCGCAGCAATGTGCCCAGCGCCATATGGGTGTCGAGAGTCGAGGAATTGATTTCCAGGGATTCAATAAAGATATCAATGGCATCATCCGGCTCATCATTGAGCAGGAAGTTGAGGCCAATGAAATAGTCCTTGTTGGGTGTGCCTCCGCGTTGAGCATATCCGCTCACGCGACGACGACCAAGCCACCACCCCAACCCGAGTGCTGTCAGCAGCAGGAAGTACAGCAGGCCATCTTTGAAAACACTTTCTTCCATGCGTTATCGGTTTCTTAACCCCGGCGAACCGGTTTTCTGTTGTCAGCAGGCTGAGTTTCCCTGGATTTTTCCAGTTCTGCATTGAGCCGCCTGATTCGCCACTGATACCTGAGATTTCGGAATACCCCGAGGCCCAGCAACAAGCCGCTCAAACCACCGGCAACAAAGGCACAGATCACAAGCACACCCACGCTGGTGGGTGGCAGGCTGTTGCCAAGCCACAAGCTGACGCTCGTGGTGTTATTCACGGCAAACAGGAACGCCAGCAATATGATGCCGACAAACACGAGGAATGTGATGAAACGTATGAAGCCTTTCACGGTGGTAAGACCTGTAGGAAAAAAAACGGCAGCTTCCTGTAAGAAAAGCTGCCGTCTTTCATTGCGTTACCTGAACTACACCAGTGTTATTCCAAAAACGGCACTGCTTCAGGAGCAGGAGTATCATCCTGCATACTGCTGTTGACCCTGTCCCGTAACTCCTTGCCCGGCTTGAAATGGGGAACATACTTACCGCTCAGTTCCACCGGCTCGCCGGTTTTCGGATTCCTGCCTACACGGGGCGCCCGGTAATGCAGGGAGAAACTGCCAAATCCCCTGATTTCTATCCGGCCTCCATCGGCCAGAACTTCAGACATATAGGAAATGATTGCCTTCACAGCCAGCTCGACATCTTTCGCAGACAACTGGGTTTGCTTGGAGACGATCTGGTCAATCAGTTCAGATTTGGTCATGGCTCATCCTTCACAAAATTTAACAGACAGATTGCGCATCAACAGCAATGCGTGACTATTCCTTGTCGAGCTGGGACTTGAGCAGGTCCCCGACAGTAGTCGGTGCGGCCACGGTCGAGCTCTGTTTCTTGTGCTCTTCAACAGCACCTTTCTCTTCGGCAATCTCCCTGGCCTTGATGGACAAGCTGATTACGCGGTTCTTGCGATCGACACCAATCACCATCAGTTCAACTTCTTCACCGACGTTAATGGCGTTGCGGGCATCTTCCACGCGGTCACGGCTGATTTCAGACGCCTTCAGGACGCCTTCAATACCATCGGACAGAGTGATGATGGCTTCCTTGGCGTCCACTTCCTTCACGGTGCCTTTCACGATGCTGTTCTTTTCGTTCTGGCCGGCGAAGTTGGCAAACGGGTCGTCGGAAAGCTGTTTGATTCCCAGAGAGATACGCTCACGTTCAGGATCAACCGACAGGATCACGGTATCGAGCTTGTCGCCCTTGGTGTACTGGCGCACGGCCTGTTCACCTGGCTCTTCCCAGCTGATGTCTGACAGGTGTACCAGTCCGTCGATATCGCCTTCCAGGCCGATAAAGATACCGAAATCGGTGATGGACTTGATGTTGCCGGAAATGCGGTCGCCTTTCTTGAACTTCTCGGCGAACACGTCCCACGGATTCTGCTGACACTGTTTCAGGCCCAGGGAGATGCGGCGACGCTCCTGGTCGATGTCCAGAATCATCACTTCCACTTCGTCACCCAGCTGCACCAGCTTGGACGGATGAATGTTCTTGTTGGTCCAGTCCATTTCTGAGACGTGTACCAGACCTTCCACACCCTCTTCCAGCTCGGCAAAACAGCCGTAGTCGGTCAGGTTGGTGACAACCGCCTTGACCCTGGTGTTTTCCGGGTAACGACTCTTGATATCGATCCAGGGATCTTCACCCAGCTGCTTCAAGCCAAGAGATACGCGGTTACGCTCACGGTCGAACTTGAGGACCTTGACGTCAATCTCGTCACCCACGTTGACGATTTCGCTCGGATGCTTGATACGCTTCCAAGACATGTCGGTAATGTGCAGCAGGCCGTCGACACCACCCAGGTCCACGAAGGCACCGTAATCGGTGAGATTCTTGACCGCACCCTTGACGTTCTGGCCTTCTTGCAGACTGGCGAGCAGTTCGTCACGCTCGGCCGTGTTGACAGATTCCAGGACTGCACGACGGGAAACCACGACGTTGTTGCGTTTCTGGTCCAGCTTGATCAGCTTGAATTCCAGTTCCTTGTACATAAGGTGGTCCACTTCGCGTACCGGACGTACGTCAACCAGTGAACCCGGCAGGAAGGCGCGGATCGTGTTCACATCGACAGTGAAACCGCCCTTGACCTTGCCATTGATGATACCCATGACAGGTTCGTCTTTTTCAAAGGCCTGTTCGAGCACCATCCAGGATTCTGCACGCTTGGCTTTTTCGCGGGAGAGCTTGGTGGCACCAAAACCGTCTTCCACGGCATCGAGGGCCACTTTGACCTCGTCGCCAATCTGCAGTGTAAATTCTCCGCTTTCATTCTCGAATTCGCGGCGTTCAATCACGCCTTCGGACTTCAAGCCGGCATTGACAGTGATCCACTCAGAATCGATGTCAATAATGGTCCCGGTCACGATGGAGCCGGGTTTCATGTCGATGTCTTTTAAACTTTCTTCAAAAAGTTCTGCGAAACTTTCGCTCATAATGTTTTCCTGTATACAGCACCAAATTGAGTATAGGGTTTTGCTGCTGTCTGCCGCGCACCAGCCTGCACGGGTCTGATTAGATTAACCGTTCAAACCGGTCTGGCTGGACCTGAATGAATGGGGTTCTTTCGCGACCTGCCCTGTTCTCATACCTCCACCATCGAGACCATCGAATAGCGAGCCGGAAACAGAAAATCAGGCCTGGGCGTTCGTCTCGGGAAACCGTTTTCCGGCTTCGGCAAAGACTTTTTCAAAGACCTCGTCGATGCTCAGGGAAGTAGTATCGATAACGAGCGCATCCTGGGCCGGACGGAGAGGAGAAACTGCCCTGTTGGCATCCCGCTCATCCCGGCTTGCGATATCCTGCAAAAGGGCGCGCAGATTAACACTAACCCCCTTATTTATCAACTGGTTATATCGCCTATGCGCCCGTTCTTCAGGACTGGCTGTGAGATAGATTTTGAGGCCTGCTGTGGGGAAAACGACGGTCCCCATATCGCGCCCGTCCGCTACCAGACCCGGTGGCTGGCGAAAATCGATCTGGCGCTGAAGGAGGACCTGGCGTAGTTCGGGGATGGCTGCGACCTGTGAGGCCGCTTCAGCGGTTTGCTCCAGGCGTACCTGGGCGGAGATTTCCTCGCCATCAAGGGTGACGGAGCCCTTGAATTCACTCGAGAATGTGACGGTCATGGCCAGGGCAAAGTCACATATCTCATTGATGTTGTTAGATAAAATACCCTTATGCTGAATACCGGCCGCAACCACCCGGTACAGTGCCCCACTGTCCAGCAGGTGCCAGCCCAGGTGATCGGCCACCAACTGGCTGATAGTCCCCTTGCCGGTGCCACTGGGTCCGTCAATGGTGATTACCGGCACATTGCTGGACTGCGCCATGTGCCTAGTGCTCGTCGGTTTTCAGGGTGACACCGACCTGGCTGGCCAGTTCACAGAAGCCCGGAAAGGACGTCGCCACGTTGTGGCAATCGTGGATGACAAGGTCGCTCCTGGCCCGCAGTGCAGCTATGGTAAAAGCCATGGCAATGCGATGGTCGCCGTGACTGTTGATCTCCCCACCGCCAAAACCGTCCCCGCCGTGGATGACAATACCATCCGGTTTCACCGCATGATCAACGCCCAGTGTCGCCAGGCCGTCAGCCATGACCTGGATCCGGTCACTTTCCTTGACGCGCAATTCCTCAGCGCCGCTCAGCACTGTCGTGCCTTCCGCACAGGCCGCGGCAATGAACAAGGCCGGAAATTCGTCGATGGCCAAAGGCACCTGTTCCAGGGGGATATTGATGCCCTTGAGCGGCGCGTACCTGACCCGGATATCGGCGACGGGCTCGCCACCGGCTTCGCAGGAGTTTTCCAGGGTGATGTCGGCCCCCATGGCCAGAAGGATATTGATTACCCCCGTTCGGGTCGAATTGATGCCGACATGGCGCAGCAGAATATCGGAGCCTTTGGCAATGGAGGCCCCCACAAGAAAGAAAGCCGCTGAACTGATGTCTGCCGGCACATCAATATGACAGCCGGTCAGTTTGCCACCGCCACTGACACTGATACGTGCACCCTCCGTGGTGACAGGGTAGCCAAATCCGCGCAACATGCGTTCCGTGTGATCGCGACATGGCGCAGGTTCCTGGATCACGGTACTACCATCGGCGGGATCGGTATACAGGGACGCCAGAATCAGGCAGGACTTGATCTGAGCACTGGCCACCGGCATGTCGAACACAATGGGGTGGAGTTTGCCAGGCGCAATCTCGATTGGTGCGACACCGCCTTCACGCAGGGTGATCCTGGCGCCCATGTTGATGAGCGGATCTGCGACACGGCGCATGGGCCTGCCGGACAGCGACTTGTCCCCGGTCAGGGTACTGGAAAAGGACTGCGCTG
The DNA here is from genome assembly GCA_049446715.1 of Pseudohongiellaceae bacterium. GTDB lineage: Bacteria > Pseudomonadota > Gammaproteobacteria > Pseudomonadales > Pseudohongiellaceae > Eutrophocola. The sequence continues at coordinate 66,969 of JBMTQX010000006.1, read as the reverse complement.
CCAGCAAACCGCACAACAAGCGCATTGAGGTGCCTGAATTACCCAGGTACAGAGGGGCGGCCGGGGCTGACAGTCCGTGCAAGCCAACGCCACGGATGCGGGTCTTGCCCTGGACGACATCGCCAATGTCGACGCCCATGTCACGGAACGCCTGTAGCGTTGCCAGGCTGTCCTCACCCTCGAGAAAACCCTCAACCGTGGTCTCCCCTTCAGCAATGGCGCCCAGCATGATGGAGCGGTGGGAAATGGATTTGTCACCAGGGACCCGGAAATCACCACTTAGGTGGCCTCCAGGCTGGACGGTAAAAACGAGATCAGACATAACAGGTACTAGTAGTTGAATCCATGAGGTTGTTGGCGGGGTCAGTGCGACCTAGTTTGCGACAGATCAATGGCTGCCAGGTATTCGAGAAATCGGTCCCGGGATTTTTTGGCGCGGGAAAAAGTCGTCATCAGTTCATCCGAATTCCTGTCCAGAATAACCCTGCGAAGCCGGTACAGGTCTTCAATATACTCATCCATCACAGCCACCGTGGCTTCACCGTTGGTCATGAAGATGTCATGCCACATCTGGGGATCACTGGAGGCAATCCGGGTAAAGTCGCGGAAACCGCCTGCAGCATAGCGGAAAATCTCTTCACTGGTGCCCTTCTTTGAGAGCGTATCCACGAGGGCAAAGGCCAGCAGGTGTGGTAAATGACTGGTGGCTGCCAGTACAGCATCATGGTGCGGCACCGTCATGGTCAGCACCTCTGATCCGAGACTTTCCCAGAGCGCCGTGACCAGGGCCACGGCATGGGCATCGGTATTGTCCAATGGCGTCAGAATGGTTTTCTTGTTCTGAAACAATTCTGCAAATGACGCCTCGTAGCCACTGTGCTCGGAACCGGAAATGGGATGACCCGGCACAAAATTAGCCGGCACTTCACCGTAGACACGTCGGGCAGCCTGTATGATCTCGCCTTTGACGCTGGCAGCATCCGTGACAACTGCAGCTGTGCTGCCAATTTCCCGCAGCACAGCCTCAACTGTCAGGCTGGGTACGGAGACCAGGACAAGATCTGCATCACGGCAGGCCAGCCCGACATCGGTGGACCAGCCACCGGCGTTACCATCTGCCACTATCTGCTCAAGCACCGTTTGCTGGCGTCCCACCACCACAATGTCGCAGTCGGGAATTGCCCGGGTAATACCGCGAGCTACGGAACCCCCGATAAGACCTGGGCCGATGATGACGAGTTTTTTGCCGGAAAGCTGATGATTCACGTGCGCTTTACCTGTTACTCGGTGCGGGCGGCCGGATAGGATCCCAGCACGCGACACTCAAGTACATGCTTGTCCACTTCGGCCAGGGCGGCGCGAATATTGGCATCATCCCGATGGCCGTCAATATCAACAAAGAATGAATAGGACCAGGCTTCCTTGCGTGACGGTCGCGACTCCAGCTTGATCAGGTTGACGGCATGAATCTTAAATGCTTCCAGGGCGTCAAACAGCGCGCCGGGTTCATTGCGAATAGCCAGAATCAGGGAGGATTTGTCCTTGCCGGTTGGGACCGGGACATGATCCTGGCAAAGCACCGCAAAACGGGTGGTATTGTCGTGTACATCCTCGATATTTTCCTCAAGGATATCCAACCCGTAGATCGCCGCGGCTGAACGACCGGCAATGGCGGCAATACCTGGCTGGTTTGCGGCAGAGCGTGCCGCTTCGGCATTACTGAACAGGGAAATTTTGTCGACATCAGGATAGTGGCTTGCCAGCCAGTGCCGGCACTGGCCCAGCGACTGCTGGTGGGAAACGATGCGGAAAATGCCAGAAGCCTGTGTCGCTTTACTGGCCAGCAGGCAGTGTTCAATTCGCAGCATGACTTCACCCACGATCTGCAATGAATATTGGCCAAAGCAGTCGAGAGTCTGGGTCACCGAGCCTTCACTGGAATTTTCCACCGGCACCAGCCCATAGACACAGTCACCTGAAGCCACGCTCTGAAAGACATTGGGAATTTCATCAACCGGCACGGCAACCTGGCTGCTGCCGAAATACTTCAGCATGGCAGCATGGGAATAGGTTCCTTCAGGGCCAAGATAGGCGACCCGGTCTTCCGGGCGGATCTGCGTCATCACTCGGTCGACGGCATATCCTGTTCACCGTCGTCCTGTGTGTCAACCTCACTGGTGACCGCATCGGGATCTACCTCAGGCTCTTCAACCCGGGCGACGCCTACCAGCGATTCGCCTACCTTGAGCTTGATCAAGCGCACCCCCTGGGTGGCTCTGCCCTGGGAAGAGATTTCCTCACTGCGGGTCCGCACCAGCGTGCCCTTGTCGCTAATCAGCATGATTTCATCACCGGCAAAAACCTGCACTGCGCCTATGATGGCACCGTTGCGGGTACTGGCCTGAATGCCAATAACTCCTTTACCACCACGGCCTTTGACCGGGAATTCCTCAACCACTGTCCGTTTGCCATAACCATTCTCGCTCACGGCCAGGATCTGGCCCTCTGGCTGCGGAATGATCATGTCGACCATGTGGTGATTGCCTTCCAGACGAATACCACGGACACCACGCGCGGTGCGGCCCATGGCACGCACATCGCTTTCCTTGAAGCGCACCACCTTGCCTGAGCTGGAGTACAGCATCACATCCTGGGTGCCGTCGGTAATGGCAGTTTTCACGAGGACATCCCCTTCTGCCAGTTCGATGGCTATCAGGCCCACACTGCGCTGGCGTGAAAAGGCCTGCAACGGGACTTTTTTCACGGTACCACTGGTCGTGGCCATGAAGATGAACTTGCCCTCTTCATATTCACGCAGAGGCAACATGCTGGTAATGCTCTCCCCTTCATCCAGTGGCAGGATATTGACAATAGGTTTGCCGCGGGACGTTCGCGAAGCCAGTGGAATCTGGTAGACCTTCAACCAGAATACCTTGCCGGCACTGGTGAAACACAACAGGGTGTCGTGACTGCTGGCCACCAGCAGATGCTCGACAAAATCCTCTTCCTTGACCGAGGCAGCCGCCTTGCCCATGCCGCCACGGCGCTGGGCCTGGTAGTCCGTGAGTGGCTGGCTCTTGGCATAGCCGCCCTTGGAGATAGTGACTACACGATCTTCTTCGGTGATCAGGTCTTCAACGGTAAGATCATGGCTGGAAGCCGTAATCTCGGTGCGGCGCTCGTCGTTGTATTCCTCGCGGATGGCTTCCAGTTCTTCCCGGATCACGGTCATCAGGCGCTCGGTGTTGCCGAGAATTTCCAGGTATTCACCAATCTGCTTAATCAGGTCAGCATAGTCACTGATCAGTTTTTCCTGCTCCAGACCGGTCAGGCGATGCAGACGCAATTCCAGAATGGCCTGGGCCTGCTCCGGTGACAGCTTGTAGTGACCATCATGCAGCCCCATTTCCTCGGGCAGCTCGTCGGGACGACAGGCATCGGGGCCGGCATCCGCCAGCATGGCTTCCACCCCTGTTGACACCCAGGTTTTGGCCAGCAGTTTTTCCTTGGCCTCGGCGGAACTCGGGGATGACTTGATGAGCTCGATCACCTCATCGATATTGCCCAGCGCCACCGCGAGCCCTTCCAGGATATGCCCTCTTTCACGGGCCTTCCGCAGCAGGTACTTGGTACGACGGGTGACCACTTCGCGACGATGGCGAATAAAGGCCTGCAGCATTTCCTTGAGATTGAGAGTTTTCGGTTCGCCATCGACCAGGGCAACCATGTTGATGCCGAACACCATCTGCATGGAGGTCTGGGCATACAGATTGTTCAGGACCACGTCGGGCACTTCACCCTTGCGCAGCTCAATCACGATGCGCATGCCGTCCTTATCGGACTCGTCACGCAACTCGGAAATGCCTTCAAGCTTTTTTTCCTTGACCAGTTCGGCAATACGCTCGATAAGGCGCGCCTTGTTGAGCTGGTAGGGAATTTCGGTGACCACGATACTCTGGCGACCGGTCTTTTCGTTCTGCTCGACGTCGGCACGGGCACGTATGTAGATCTTGCCGCGACCAGTGCGGTAAGCGAGGACGATACCGGCGCGACCACTGATCTGTGCCGCTGTCGGAAAATCCGGGCCCTGGATGTACTCCATAAGATCATCGATCTCCAGGTCGGGATTGGCCATCAGGGCGATGGTGCCATCAATCACTTCACCAAGGTTATGCGGTGGAATGTTGGTCGCCATGCCCACGGCGATACCCGAGGAGCCATTGACCAGCAGGTTCGGCACCCGGGTGGGCAGCACATCCGGAATCTGTTCCGTGCCATCATAGTTTTCAGAAAAATCGACAGTTTCCTTGTCCAGGTCTGCCAGCAACTCATGGGCAATCTTGTCCATGCGGATTTCGGTGTAACGCATCGCGGCGGCAGAATCGCCGTCGACAGAACCAAAGTTGCCCTGCCCGTCCACCAGGGTATAGCGCATGGAAAAATCCTGCGCCATACGTACGATAGTTTCATAGACCGCCGAGTCACCGTGGGGGTGATACTTACCGATCACGTCACCGACCACACGGGCGGATTTCTTGTAAGGCTTGTTCCAGTCGTTGGACAGCTCACTCATGGCAAACAGTACACGGCGATGCACCGGTTTCAGCCCGTCGCGTACATCAGGCAAGGCCCTGCCCACGATCACGCTCATGGCGTAATCGAGATAAGACTGCCTCATCTCGCTTTCAATGGCGACTGTCTGTATCGGTTCCTGCTGGTCTGTCATAGGTTGTTGGTCCTGGTTACTGCCTGGTCAAACTGTCGTGCTGAACCGCACCAGACACCCCTGGCCACGACATGACGTATGGGTCAGAGGGGCGGCACAATATGCACATTGAGGTACTGGCTGGATATTGCGTTGTTGAGAAGCCGGCAAAGCGTCGAGACAACAGGCCTTGGGAATCTGCAGTGTTCCGCGTGACGTATGGCAAAACGGGTGCTTTCGTAAAAGCTTTCACACTGTTTTGAATCCAGTCTTTGACCCAGTCTTTGTCCCAGTCTTTCTTACCGGGTAGCGCTGTGTTTTTGACAAGGGTCAGAAAACTTTCCTGATGGTGGCAGGTATTGCTCTCCATTTTCCGGCAGCTAAACCCTGATGAAAATGGATTTTCAAGCAATAATCTGCGTGATGAAATCACCGAGAATTTGCCCGTATTTTTCGCCAAAATCTGAATGCTTTTATCCTGTTTTTTAGGCCTCGATAATGGGCAAAAATTCTACCAAAAAACACCGCGAAATAACAGCAAAACTACCCGTTTTCGGCAAGAATCGGTATACTCGCCGCACTGCCAATAAAGCATGGAAAATCAGATAATTATGTCATCACCAGTTCACGCGTCCGAGGCCTTTTCCGCGGACACTCTCATCCATCCCCGGTGGCTGGTTCCGATGACTGAAAAAGGCCTGGTTCTGACCGGCCATAGCTTGGCCATCAAGGATGCTGAAATCGTGGCGGTTGGCCCGACAGAAACCCTGAAAAATGCCTGCCAGGCCAGCGAGGAAATCAGCCTCGACAACCACGTTTTGATTCCGGGCCTGATCAACGCTCATGGGCATTCCCCCATGACGCTCTTTCGCGGTTTTGCCGATGACATGCCCCTGCAACCGTGGCTGGAAGAAAAAATCTGGCCGGCCGAAAGCAAGTGGGTGAGCGAGGAGTTTGTTCGCGATGGCGCCGCCCTGGCCATAGCCGAAATGCTGCGCAGTGGGACTACCGCCTTTACCGACATGTACTTCTTTCCTGAAGAAGTGGCAAAAGTCGCGCTGGAGGCCAACATTCGCGTCCAGCTGGCAGCGCCGATCCTGGACTTCCCGACGGTATATGCCCGGGATGCCGAGGAATACATTCACAAAACCACCGATTTGAACGATCGCTACAAAAACAGCGAACATGTCCAGGTGGCCTTTGGCCCCCATGCCCCTTACACCGTCTCCGATGCTCCCCTGCAGAAAATATCCACGCTCGCCAATGAACTGGAAATCCCCATTCACATTCACCTGCATGAAAATGCCCGCGAGATTGCCGAAGCCATCAAAAACACTGGACAACGGCCACTGGCGCGCCTGGAAGCACTGGGTCTGTTGTCGCAACTCCTGCAGTGTGTCCATGTCACCCAGCTGTTAGATGATGAAATCACCCTGCTGGCCGACGCCGGCGTTACGATCGTGCACTGTCCCGCTTCCAATGCCAATCTCGCCAGCGGCCTGTGTCGCACCCAGGCCATTCTTGATGCCGGCATCAACCTGGTGCTGGGCACCGACAGTGCCGCGTCAAACAATGAGCTCAACATGATCAACGAAATGCGGATGGCGGCACTTTTCGGCAAGGCCGGCAGTGATAATGCCGCCGCTACCTCAGCCTGGGATGTGCTGGCCATGGCCACGGTCAACGGTGCCCAGGCGCTCGGTCGCGGCGACCAGCTGGGGATGTTGGCCCCCGGCAGGCTGGCCGATTGCGTGGCTGTCGATCTGGACACACTGAATTGCCAGCCTGTGTTCGACCCGGTATCCACGCTTGTGTACAGTGCCCAGGGCAACCAGGTTTCCCACGTCTGGGTAAACGGCAAATTGAGCCTGGAACAGGGTCGTCTCGTACATATGGATGAACGCGACCTGCTGCCCCGGGCACGGGACTGGGCCGGCAAAATCAGGTAGTCTGCACCCCCCTGCAACCCCTGGACCCCGTGATAAATACACCACACTGACTGACACTGTGACTGATTCAATAGCTGACGACATCAAGCCTGCCAACATCGATCGCGCCGAAATCGCCAAGTTTGAGGCGCTCGCCAATCGCTGGTGGGACCGCAACAGCGAATTCAAACCCCTGCATGAAATCAATCCCCTGCGTATGGGCTATATCGATGCCCGCGTGAATGTCGCCGGGCGTCCTGTGCTCGATGTAGGCTGTGGCGGCGGTATTCTGGCCGAAGCGCTGGCCCACCGCGGAGCCAGGGTGACCGGTATTGATATGGGCGAAGCCCCGCTGGCGGTTGCCAGGCTGCATCTGCTGGAAAGCGGCATTGAGGTGAACTACCAACAGGCCAGTGCCGAGCAGTTTGCCGAGAACCATGCCGAAGCCTTTGAGGTGATTACCTGCCTGGAGATGCTGGAGCATGTCCCTGATCCGGCTTCCGTGCTCAAGGCCTGCTATGGCATGCTGAAACCCGGCGGCCACCTGTTTGTATCGACCATCAATCGCAATCCCAAGTCCTACCTCTTCGCCATCATAGGTGCCGAATATGTCCTGCGCATGCTACCGCGCGGCACTCATGACTATGCCAAATTCATCCGGCCATCAGAACTCTCTGCCATGGCGCGCCAGACGGGACTGGCGCTGCAGGATCTCACCGGCATGACCTATAACCCGCTGACACGCAAATACCGTCTGGGTGAAGATGTCGACATCAACTACCTGATGCACATGACCCGTACCTGACCTGGCCGACGGAAGCTATTTTGACCACCACCGTATTGTTTGACCTGGATGGCACGCTGCTGGACTCGGAGCGTGACTTCACCCGGATTCTGAACGCCCAACTGGCGGCGTACGGCAAGCCGGCTGTCACAACCGAACAGATGCGCAACACGGTCAGCAGCGGCGCCCGCGCCATGGTCATGCTGGGTTTTGGTATCGATGACAACGACCCCCGCCTTCCTGCTCTGCTTGACGAACTGCTGGAGCGCTATGACGACTGCATTCCCCGGTCTGATGCTGAACTGTTTCCCGGTATTGAGCCCTTGCTGGATACCTTCAACAGGCAGGATACGCCCTGGGGCATTGTGACCAACAAGCCCAGCCGCTTCACCATGCCCCTCATTGAAAAGTTTCAGGCCCTGCAGGCGAGCCAGGTCGTGATCTGCGCCGACCATGTGAAAGAGCGCAAGCCCGACCCGGAAGGTATCCTCATGGCTTGTCAGACATTGCGTTGCGCCCCGGCTGACACACTCTATGTCGGGGATCACCCCAAGGATGTGCAAGCTTCTGCTGCCGCCGGTACCCGGAGTGTCGGCGTCCGCTGGGGTTATATCCCCGAAGAGCATCCCATCGACACCTGGCGGGCTGACCATGTGATCAGCACACCGGCAGAAATTCTTGCCCTGATAGGCAGTTAAGGAGACATCCCGTGTTTGACTACAAGGCCCCTGCCGGTTTGCTGCAGGACAAGGTAATTCTGGTGACTGGCGCCGGTTCCGGCATCGGCCGTGCTATCGCGCTGGCCAGTGCCCGTGCCGGTGCCACACTGATCTTGCTCGGTCGCAATGTGGAACGCCTGGAGAAGGTCTATGACGAGATTGAGGAAGCCGGCGGTGCTGAACCAGCGATAACCCCGCTGGATCTGGAAACGGCCGGTGATGAACAGTACATGGCCCTGGCAAACAGCATTGATGAAACCTTTGGGCGCCTGGACGGCCTGGTGAATAACGCTGGCTACCTGGGGCCGCTGATGCCGTTCCAGATGATGACACTGGCACACTGGCAAAAGACCCTGCAAAGCAACCTCGGTGGCGCCTTCGCGCTCACCAAATACTGTTTTCCGCTGTTGCAGGCCGCAGGATCGGCCTCCGTGATTTTTTCATCCTCCAGCGCCGGTCGCGAGGCTTTTGCCTACAGCAGCGCCTATACCGCCGCCAAACATGGCCTGGAAGCCCTGGCGCAGTCGCTGTTCCTGGAATGGGAAAATACGACCGCAATCCGGGTCAATACCGTCAATCCCGGGCCTTGTGCCACCGCCCTGCGCAAAGCGGCGTTTCCTGCCGAAGACCCGGCTACCCTGCCCCAACCAGATGACCTGGTGCCGATCTATCTTTATTTGCTGGGCAAGGACGGTGCGCACGAGAACGGCAGACAGTTATCGGCACAGGACTGATCAAGCGTCCAGGTTTGTGCTGCATGGCGGCTTAGCGCTAGAAGTCTTCATACCCGTCCCTGACGGCAAACAAGGTCATGACCCAATCGGAACCGGGCAGCAATTCAAAGCCAAACTGCTCATACAGACCATGGGCATCCCTGGTGGCCAGCATGACCAGGCGCAGGGCCTGCACAGTTTCGGGTGATCGACAATGGCCCGTAACAGTTTCCTGGCATAGCCCCGCCTCTGGTATGGCGCCAGATTGAAGACCTCGGCCATAGAGCCAAAAACAGCATAATCGGTAATGACCCGGGCAAATCCCACCTGGTGATTAGCGAGGTATGCGCCAAAGCAGAGCGAGTGGCGGATACTCGTTTCGACCAGTCCTTTGTCCCGGCCCCTGGCCCAGTCACTGTCACTGTCACTGAGAAAGTCCGTGATCATGCCAATATCCAGCCGTTCACGGTCTGTCGACATCTCCAGGGCGCTCATGATCTCCGGGGTTTGCGCGGTGCTGCCTTGCGGTCGGTCCTGGGCCGCGCCGGTTTACCAAAACCTCTGCCGACATGCTTGCCACCACCGGTTTTTCGGCGCAGCAGCGTCTTCTTCGCTGGACGGTACTCCAGGCCTGCCATCTGGTAGAGACTGCGCAGTTCCTTGCCGCCCAGTTCACAAAAGCGGCCTACCTTGACCTCGCTGGGAATGAAAATATTGCCGTAGCGAACCCGCTTGAGACGGCTGACTTTCACCCCCTGGGATTCCCAGAGGCGCCGCACTTCCCGGTTGCGCCCTTCCATCAGTACCACGTGATACCAGTGATTGGCACCTTCACCGGCAAAGTACTGGATGTCCGTGAAGCGGGCGAGACCGTCCTCAAGCATCACGCCCTTGTGCATGGCCTGCACCATTTCCGGGGTGACCTCTCCCAGCACACGGACGGCATATTCGCGCTCTATCTGGAACGAGGGGTGCATCAGCCGATTGGCCAGTTCGCCGTCAGTCGTGAACAGGAGCAGACCACTGGTGTTTAGGTCGAGACGCCCGATAGCCACCCAGCGGGCGTGCTGAACCTCGGGCAGATGGTCAAACACGGTTTTGCGATGCTCGGGGTCGTTACGGCTACAGACTTCCCCTAATGGCTTATTGTAAAGCAGCACCCGTTGCGGGACTTCACTGGAGGTCTGGGCAGACAATTTCTTGCCGTCCACCACGATGGCATCTTCGGCACTGACACGGTCACCCAGTTTGGCAGGCTTGCCATTCACGGTAACGCGTTCGGCACTGATCCAGGCTTCCATTTCCCGGCGCGAGCCATAGCCGGCCCGGGCAAGCACTTTCTGTAATTTTTCGTCCACGTCGATTTCTCACGAAATGTCCGCAGGATGACTTACTCCGGCGGGCGTTGTTGTTCCTCGTCGGTGTCTGCCGCTTGAGGGTCTTGTGCCTCATCGCCGTCTATGCTGTCTTGTCGTTCTGCAGGAGCAGACCTCGGTTCGGCCGTTTCGGCTTGTGCTGTCTCTTCCCCTGCCTGCTCTGCCGTTTCTGCACTAGCAACAGCAGATCCTTCATCGTCATCAAAGTCATCGTCCCAGTTTTCTTCTTCAGGCTCTTCCTGAATACCGAGGATTTCCTCAATCGGACGGGTACCGATGGCGGCAGCGCGCTCCTCTTCCTCATCCAGCACATCGAATTCGGCTTCCATGTCCTCGGCACTGGGGAAGTCCAGGATACGACTTTCGGGAGCATCATCCTCAAGCTGCAGTTCAGGCTCGAGATCGTCGAGTTCCTTCACTTCGGCCAGTGTCGGCAATTCTTCCAGGCTGCGCAGGTTGAAATAGTCCAGGAATTCCTTGCTGGTCGCGTACATGGCGGGACGGCCTGGGACATCCCGATGGCCAACAACCCTGACCCAATCACGCTCCATGAGTGTCCGGATGATATTGGTGCTGACAGCGACACCGCGGATTTTTTCGATTTCACCGCGGGTTATCGGCTGGCGATACGCAATGATGGAAATGGTTTCCAGCAGGGCCCGCGAATACCGCTGGGGTTTTTCTTCCCAGAGCTTGCCCACCCATTCGCCGTATCTCTGCTTGACCTGGAAACGGTAACCGGAGGAGACCTGCTTCAATTCAAAGCCGCGATTTTCACAATCGGCTTCTATCTCTTTCAGGGCGGCCCGCAGCACATCCGGCTCCGGACGCTCCCGGTCATCAAACACTTCAGCAATCTTGTTCAGCGGCAGTGGCTTGCCGGCGGCCAGCAAGAGACCTTCGATGATCTGCTTGGTGTCGGGATTCACCACGACATCAGCACTGCCCTCTGTCGCCTCCTCAGTATTTTCAGCGTTTTCAGCGGCCGAGGCGACCCGGCTTTCAGCGGCCTTGTCTTCCGCATTGTCACCTGTATCGTTAGCAGTGCTTGCCTGGACACTGTCAGCGGTGTTGTCGTTGGAACTTTCTTCAGTAATGTCTTCGCTCATGTGGTCCGTGCCTTGATATGGATCGTGCCGAAGGGTTCGCTTTGGGAAATATCGATCAGGGATTCCTTGATCAGCTCCATGATGGCCATGAAGGTCACCACCACACCTGAACGCCCCTCTTCCTTGCGCAACAGGGCCATCATTGGCGTGAACTGAGTATCCGAGATCGATAACAGAATCTGGGACATCTTCTCGCGCGTGGACAGACTGTCACGCTGGACATGGTGATGCTCAAAAAGATCAGAGCGTCGCAGGACGGTGGCGAAGGCCTGTAGGATTTCCTTCAGGTCCACATCCGGCAACGGTACCTCGCGCTCCATCTTTGGGGCTTCGGCGCTGGCAAGATGGATATCACGCTCCAATCGCGGGTACTCATCAAGTTGTTCGGCGGCTTCCCGGAACCGCTCGTATTCCTGCAGACGGCGGATCAGCATGGCTCGCGGATCCTCTTCCTCGTCATCCTCTTCGCTGGTGCGCGGCAGCAGAATACGGGATTTGATTTCTGCCAGCATGGCGGCCATGACCAGGTATTCCGCTGCCAGTTCGAACTGGGCAGCCTCCATCAGTTCCACATAAGCAATGTATTGGTCGGTTATGTCTGAGACATTGATTTCGAGAATGTCGATATTCTGGCGCTTGATCAGATAGAGCAGCAGATCCAGCGGGCCTTCAAATGCCTCCAGGAAAACTTCCAGGGCATCGGGTGGAATGTAGAGGTCCTTGGGCAGATCAGTAACGGCCTGGCCCGCCACAAACGCAAAGGGCATTTCTGTCTGGCGGCTTTCATGCTGCTTGCGCGCTTCCACCAGCAGGCTTACCCGTTCACCAATGGCTGCAACCTGCTCCGGCGTCAGGTTTTGCGTCTCTTCGGTTGCCCCTTCGGGACCTGCCACAGTTGCTGCGGTTTCATCATCCTGAGGCCCTGTCGCCTGCTGCTCGGCAACAGTGTTATCAGCGTCCATACTGCGTTCAGCGCTATTGTGTACAGGGCTAATGTTTCCGGCGCTTTCCTGCTGCTCCGGGGCGTCCTGGGCAGAATTGTCGTGTTCGTTGTTCATCGGTAATTCAGGCCCATCGCCTGGCGCACATCGGTCATGGTCTCGCGGGCAGCATCACGAGCCTTTTCCGAACCGTCCGTGATCACCGACTTCACCATGCCCATGTTGTCTTCCAGTTGCTCTGCCCTGGCGCGAATGGGGCCAATTTCGTCCACGATGGCATCAATCACGGGCTTCTTGCATTCCAGGCAGCCGATACCAGCGCTGCGACATCCTGCCTGTACCCATTCGCAGGTCTTCTCATCGGAATAGATCTGGTGAAATTCCCACACCGGGCATTTTTCGGGGTCACCGGGATCTGACAACCTGACGCGCGCCGGGTCTGTCGGCATCGTCTTGACCTTCTGCTGGATGACATCGTTCTCATCCCTCAGGGAAATGATGTTGTCGTAGGACTTGGACATCTTGCGGCCGTCCAGGCCCGGCATTTTGGCAGCCTTTGTCAGCAGGGATTGCGGCTCGGCCAGGATCATCTTGCCGCCGCCTTCCAGGTACCCGAACAGACGCTCACGATCGCCAATGGAGATATTTTGCTGCTCCTTGAGCAGTGCCTGGGCACGCTCCAAGGCTTCGTGGTCGCCGGTTTCCAGGTAGGTCTTGCGCAAGTTGTTGTACAGACTGGCGGCCTTCTTGCCCATTTTCTTGATGGCTGCCAACGCGTTGTCTTCAAAATCAGGCTCTCTGCCGTAGAGGTGGTTAAAACGGCGGGCGACTTCACGGGTCAGTTCGACATGGGCAACCTGGTCCGCCCCCACGGGCACGTGCCCCGCACGGTAAATGAGAATGTCGGCACTTTGCAGCAAGGGGTAACCGAGAAAGCCATAGGTGCTGAGATCCTTGTCCTGCAGGTTTTCCTGCATGTCCTTGTAACTGGGAACACGCTCCAGCCAACCCAGCGGTGTCATCATGGACAGCAGCAGATGCAGTTCGGCATGTTCGGGCACACGAGACTGGATGAACAAAGTGGCGCTGCTGGGATTGACGCCGGCAGCCAGCCAGTCCACCACCATATCCCAGACATTGTTTTCAATGACCAGCGGATCGTCGTAATGGGTGGTCAGCGCATGCCAGTCCGCGATGAAGAAAAAGCACTCGTACTCGTTTTGCAGTTGGGTCCAGTTTTTGATGACACCGTGCAGGTGTCCGAGATGAAGACGCCCGGTTGGGCGCATACCTGACAGCACTCTCAGCTGTGAATTGACTGAGCTCAATGACTACTCCGTCGGACGTTTGAACAAAGGGCGATTATACCCGGATTTGCGCGCGACCAGCTACCAGCAGATGCCCTCAGGATATAGGAAAATGCCTGATAACAGCCTCCGTAACAGGTGTATTATTCGAACGGGGTTGGGTCGGCCTTGCCGCGCCGTAAAACTTCCGGCACACCCTCCACCAGACTGACCACAGTGGTGGCTTCCAGGCCGCAAAACCCGGAATCTACGACCAGGTCGACCTGCCTGGTCAGGGTATCGCGGATTGCATCAATATCGGCCATTGGCTCCGTTTCACCAGGCAGGATCAGTGTACTGCTGAGCAGGGGTTCATTGAGCTCCCCGAGCAGGGCTGACACCACAGGGTGATCGGGAACACGAATACCCACGGTTTTGCGCTTTGGGTGCAGCATCAACCGGGGCACTTCAGATGTCGCCTGCAGAATGAACGTGTATGCGCCGGGCGTGAAAGCTTTCAGGAGCCTGTAGTCGCTGTTGTTGACCTTGGCATAAGTGGCAATCTCGGACAGGTCCCGGCAAACCAGTGTGAAGTTATGCTTGTCATCCAGATTACGCAGCCGGATGATGCGTTGCAGTGCAGCCTTGTCCTGAATATGGCAGCCCAGAGCATACGCGGAATCCGTGGGATAGATGATCACGCCGCCACGTCGCAGAACCTCGACAACCTGCCTGATAAGGCGCAGCTGCGGGTTTTCAGGATGAATCTCAAGAATCTGGGTCATGCGGGTTGTGCCTAATCGCCCTGGAGGGCGTGGGTTGCCGAAAAAGGCGCCAGCCTACCACAGTGAGCGGTGTCGCCACGAAATCTTTGCAAAACAGCTATAATGCCCCCAGATTTTTCTCTGGCACCGGGTCAGCACAGGCAGTATCCATGAAGCAACTTCTCGATTACATCCCACTTCTCGCCTTTCTCATCGTCTACAAGATGGATGAGCGCATTGTCAGGATTGCGGGCTACGATTACACACTGGGCGGCATCTTCAGTGCGACCGAAGTGCTGGTGACCGCCTCCATCCTGGTCTACGGCAGTATCTTTCTGGTCAAGCGCAAGCTCAGCAGGACCCACCTCTTCCTGTTGTCTGCCGTCGTGATTTTCTGCTCATTCACGCTGATCTTCCGTGATGAAGCCATCCTCAAGTGGAAGGCGCCGGTCGTGAACTGGATTTTTGCCTGTGTGTTTATCGGCAGCCAGTACCTGAACCGGGAAAACATGACCCAGCTCATGCTCGGGCACATCGTGGAACTGCCACCGGAAAAATGGCAACGACTGAACTTTGCCTGGGCCGGCGTGTTTTTCTTTCTGGGCTGCACCAACCTGTTTGTGGCCTTCACCTTTCATGACTACTGGGTGGACTTCAAGGTATTTGGCAGCATGGCCATTCTGCTGTTTTTCTCCATCGCGCAGATGGCGTACCTGTGGCCTTATCTGGAAGCGCAGGAAGAAAAAAACCAGGAAGCGGAAGGTGACGACAAGACGGCAGATGATGCCGCCAATGATCCCGGCAAGGCGTAACGTCCTGCCTGAAGAAGCCCCTGTAGTGCCCTAATCTGTCAGAGCGGGCTTCAGGTCCGGAAAATTTTCATCCAGTATCTGGTTCCAGCGGTAGACACGGTCCACTTTCTTCTCCAGAAAAGCCTTGGCTTTGCCTTCTATCGTGATGCTGTTGATCAGATCGCCGATACGGATTTGACGGATCACATCTTTCCCGGAATGAATCAGCCCGAAAACAGTATGTACCCCGTTCAGGTGGGGAGTGGCCTGGTGTGTGATGAAAAACTGGCTGCCATTGCTATCCGGGCCGGCATTGGCCATGGCCAGTATGCCCATCTGATTCAGACGCAAACGAATTTCGTCCTCGAACTGATAACCCGGACCACCACTGCCATCGCCGTTGGGATCGCCGCCCTGGGCCATGAAGTCGTTGATTACCCGGTGAAAGGTCATGCCATCGTAATAACCACGGGTGGCCAGGTTGACGAAATTGGTGACAGCAACCGGTGCCACTGCCTTATAGAGCAGGAACTCCATCGTACCGCGATTGGTATCTATCACCGCGTACAGCTCATTAGAGTCTTTTTCACCACCACTCGTTTGCGCCTGCCCCGGCATGACAAAGACCAGCAAACATAGTAGCGATGACAGCGTGAAAGCATTCCTGACCATGGGTGATTCCTGTAATTCTTTGGCTTGTGGCGCCGATTATACTGAAGCCTTTCCGATCGGTTAACCCGGCCCTAAAGCTGCAACGGGTTTACGCCGTGCACGGCACATGATTTCAGTCACCAGCGGCTTCATGAAATATGCCTGGCCGGGCATGATATCGGCACGGACACCATATTCCTCAAGCACATCCCTGGTCACCGCCCCTACGGCGGCAATGCAGCATCTGGCACGTCCGAAACGTAATACGGCATCGAGATCGTAGCGTTGCGCCAACTGGAACAAGCGCCTGACCTGGGGCTGCGAGGTAAAAGCCAGCACGTTCACCTCTTCCTTGTCGAGCAGCTTGATGAGATCAATTACCCTGGCATCTTCGGTGTCATCGGCATAGATATAAGGCGCAACAGTCGCAATCTGTCCCTGGCGGAAAGCGAGATAACTCACCAGGCGTGTATTGGGGGCTTCACCATACAGTTATACCTATACCGCGATTCGCCGGCCTTCAACTGGCATGTCCTCCAGCGTCTTGATGACACCCTCCGTGGTCGGTGCACTGGCTTGCAGATTGCCTTTGAGCCCGACCTCACGCAGGGCACGTTCGGTTTTTGGTCCCCGGCACAAGGTCGTTGTGCTGCCGAGAGCCTCGACGAAGTGATCACACAGGCCAAACCGGTTGGCCAGAGATAACAGACGTCTCACCCCCTCACCGGTCAGAATCATGAACAGGTCAGGCGGTTGTTCGCAGAAAGCCCGGATCCAGGCCAGCACCGGCGCAGGATTGTGGGCATCGTGGATAGCCACCAGCGGTACGCGCAACACATCAGCACCCCGGTTTTTCAGCAACGCCGCCATGGTATCGAGTTTTCGGAATTCAGGCACAGCAACCAGGATTCCGGGCAGTTGGTCATTAACCATTTTCATGCCTGGTCTTCCCCAGTGAGCCGTGCTTTAGAGCATTACCATTGGGCAAGGTCACCATGGATCGTGCCATCATCCTGAGCTGAGACCTGGCCAGCCCTTGAAGTTATGCGCTGCATCACAATATTGTTACCTTGAGTGTTACCTTTTGGTAACGATTTTAGAATTTTTGGACTGAATCCTTTATTATTGGGCTCCTAAAGCACTCATGATCACACGATCAGTCACTAATATTTACAATTTTGGTAACAAAATCACAAATTAACACGATTTTTCACACATTTTTGTTACCCACTACCGTAACACTGTGTTACTATAGCCGCGCGTTTCCATAAGAGGCGCTATTAATCATCTAAATGTTCTTACAAGGAGACACCTGATGACCGTTAAATTTAAAGACGTTGAAACTGTTGAAGAAGTGGCATTGAGCACACTGAGCGTTCTTGCCGTACTGGCAGTTCCCGTGCTGATCATTCTCGCTTCCGTGTAATACCTGCTCCTCTGGAGCACTGCACGACAAAAGAGAAATCTGGTGCCCCCCCCTCCAAGGTAACACTAGCCAGATATTGCACAAAACCCCAAGGGCCGCAGCCTGAACCCAGGCCACCCTACCTCGCTAACAGGCTGCGACTCCCAGGTTAAAGTACAGATTCCCCCTTTGTGCAGCCTGACACCCCAATCCCCTCCCTCCAAGAGAGATCAGGCTGCATTTTTTTTACTTCCCCGGAACTGGCGTCCTGCCTTCTCAACAAGCCTCTATCCAAAACCCACTGCTCAACCCCCTTTAAATAGCCAAGCACAACGTCTACCAGATCTCACTGATGGCGGCGGATTTCAGTCATGAATAACCCGCCCTTTTACCCCAGTTTCACCAGTTACCTCAGTCGCGTGCGGTAATCCTGTCGACAAAATTGCATGGCCGATGCCTGGCATCCAACTGTTCCCGAATAATGCCTTCCCATGCGGTTTTGCAAGCCCCGGGGGAACCCGGCATACAAAAGACCACGGTATTGTTGCTGAGGCCGGCAAAAGCCCGCGATTGAATGGTCGAGGAACCGACTTCCTTGTAGGACAGGTATCGAAACAGTTCTCCGAAACCATCGATGGCGGATTCCAGCAGCGGACTCAGGGACACCACGGTGTTGTCACGCTTGGTAAAGCCAGTACCGCCGGTCACCAGCACAGCATGAATACCATCATCTTCGATCAGGCCTTTAACCAGGGCCCGCAAGGCCTCCACATCATCCTTACAGATATGTTTCTGCCCCAGCACGTGGCCTTCAGCCAGCAAGGCATCCTTGAGGTAATGTCCGGACGTATCTGTGTCCTCGGTTCGAGTATCCGACACGGTCACCACGGCGATCTGCAGCGGCACGAATTCTTTCTGGGGTTTGTTTCCACTCATGGGTTCAATGCACAAGGATCAGGGGATGGCAGTAACAGCCGGAATCCTTGTTTTTTCCGGCATGGGCCTGATGAAAACCGATGAAATTATAGAGCAGAACAGGAATGACGGGCGGGAATACCTGTCGCGCATGTGACCGGCTTTAGCCACCAGTCATGTTCATGAAGCGGACCAGCTGCGGCTCGTCCTTGTCATAGAAATAATGCCGTAATGGCTTCAGGTCCATGGCCTCGACAATACGCGCCTTGAGGACTTCGTCATTATCCGGATTTTCCCGCAGCACCCGGCGCAAATCCATGGAATGCTCATTGCCCAGGCAGAGCAGCAGGCGGCCCTCAACGGTGACGCGGACACGGTTGCAGGATTCGCAGAAATTGTGACTGACCGGAGAAATGAAGCCGACTTTTGAGTCGCTACCCTCGATACGGTAATAGCGTGATGGCCCGGCCGTAGTCATGGCAACAGGCGTCAGGGTATAACGGGAACCAATCACATCAGCCACCTCATCATTGCTGACCATGGTGTCAACTCTGTTGTGGTCGGAGACATCACCCAACGGCATTTCCTCGATGTACGCAATGTTGATGCCAAGACCCATGGCGTATTCAACCAAATCGAGGATCTCATGGTCATTGCGGCCACGCAGAATCACCGCGTTGAGCCGGATAGCCTTGAAGCCGGTGGCCACAGCTGTTTCGATACCCCGCTTGACCTTGTCGAGCTTGCCGGTCCGGGTCATGGCATGAAAACGATCGGCGTCCAGACTGTCCAGACTGATGTTGATCCGGGTGACACCGGCAGCCTTGAGTGCCGGTGCCAGCTTTTCCAGCTGCGAACCATTGGTGGTCAGCAAAAGTTCTTCCAGCCCCGGCAACTGGCCGATGTTTTCAATCAGGGACATGATATTGTTGCGCACCAGCGGTTCGCCACCGGTCAGGCGGATTTTCCTGACACCGAGCAGGGTGAACGCGCTGGCAACCCGGTAGATTTCTTCCAGGCTGAGAACCTGCTGGCGCGGCAGGAAAGTCATGTCTTCCGACATGCAGTACACGCAGCGGAAATCGCAACGGTCTGTGACTGACAGCCGCACATAATCAATTATGCGGCCATGTTTGTCCACCAGCTGCGTGCTGTTGCTACTCGCGCTGTCGACGGCTTTTGCGTCTGCGCCTGCTTGTGAGTCTGCTTTTGCGTTCATGCCTGCGTTAATCTTTGACAGATACTTTTGGTTGTTCGTTGGACGTGGCGGCTTTTCATTACTGCCAGGAGCGCCAGATTTTCATGGCTGGCCAATATCTTGGTCTGCCAGAAACCCGGCAAATCCTTGTTTTTCGTTAGGAATTAGGCCTTATCCAACTTGCCAATGATACCGTAAACGGCTTCGGTTCGATATGAGCGGCAAACGCCGGAGAAATTACTTGATGATATCCGGCCGCCCGGGTGAGTCGGCCCCCTCCAGCCAGGCCTGCCCCTCGGCATAGAGTTTTTCCACTTCAGGCCCTTTCAGTCCCGGTAGCCCTCCCTTGGCGACAGCATAGCCAATTTGCGACTGCAGATACGCCAGGTGCCTGTAGCCTTCCGGGAACGAGGCCAGGACATCCGGATCCAGTGCCAGCGTGGCATTGGAATCGACTACATCCAGGCGGTCTTTCTCGTAGATTGGTTGACGTCGCACCATGCCCCAACGCCCTGCGCGTTTTTCGAAAAAGTCGTAAAAACGGCCGGTACAAACCACATCCACGAGTACATCATGCACCGGGGCACGCTGGTTGATCGTCATCTTGGTCTGGGCAATGGCGCGGTCACCGTTAACATCACAGGTAAAGCCGCCATGAAAATGGATAATGCTGACACCCTTGTCAAAGCCTTCCCGCCGCGCCCGGATAAAATCCTGGCTCGGGGCCTGAAACCAGGTAGCACACATGAAGCCATCGTCATGCCAGCATTCGGCAAAGCGCTCCCAATTGCCAGAATCACTGAAAATGGCCCAGTTATCGACCAGTTCCCGCAGTTCGCGTTTGTCCTCAATATGCTGCTGATTCATGGTAATCCCCCCTTGATGATGAATCATGCCCGAATGTGCGTCTGCACAAATCCGGATGATGGTGTTGGTGCCTAAAGTGCCTTTTTTTGGCGCATGAAACAAGGGGCATGACAGTGGCATATTCCCGGGAATTGCGACTGCAATGCGGCAGGCAAATCTGCTATCTTAGCCGCCTGCAAAATTGTGACCGAGGAACCCGAAAGTATGATTATTGATTGTCATGGCCACTATACAACTGCCCCAGATGAACTGGGTCATTATCGCGATGCCCAGAAAGCCGCCCTCAAGCAGGATCCTGCCCACATTGGTGAGAAAGGCATCATCAACATTACCGATGATCAGATTCGCGAAAGTCTGGAGAACAGCCAGCTGAAACTGCAGCGCGAACGAGGCACAGATGTCACCATCTTCTCCCCTCGCGCTTCGTGGATGGGTCCTCATATTGGCAACGCCTGGACCAGCAAGTACTGGACAGAACATACCAACGAGTTGATCTACCGGGTCACGCAGTTGTATCCGGATAATTTCATCGGCGCCTGTGCCCTCCCCCAGTCACCGGGCACGGACCTGCAAAACTGCGTGGTGGAACTGGAGCGTTGCGTCAATGAATTCGGGTTTGTCGGCTGCAATCTGAATCCCGATCCTTCAGGCGGTAAATTTGATTCACCACCGCTGGGTGACAAGTACTGGTACCCGATTTATGAAAAGATGGTTGAGCTGGATGTACCCGCTATGATTCACGTCAGTGGCGCCTGCAACCCTGCTTTTCATTCCACCGGCTCTTACTATCTGAGTGCTGACACAACGGCCTTCATGCAGTTGATGCAAAGCTCCGTTTGCCAGGATTTCCCGTCCATCAAGTTCATCGTTCCGCATGGTGGCGGTGCGGTCCCCTACCACTGGGGGCGTTTTCGCGGTCTGGCCGACATGCTCAAGCTGCCGCCCCTGGATGAACTGCTCATGAATAATGTGTACTTTGATACCTGCGTCTATCACCAGAAAGGTATCGACATGCTACTCAAGGTCATCGACAACAAGAACATCCTGTTTGCTTCAGAAATGGTTGGTGCCGTACGCGGCATGGATCCAGAAACAGGTCATTACTTTGATGACACCAAACGCTACATCGACAATGCCGATATCACCGAAGCAGAAAAAGCCAATATCTTTGAGCACAATATCCGCAAGGTGTTTCCGCGTTTGAAAATCTGATATTGGCTTTCTTGAAAGCTGCTCGGCATTGAAAAAAGAGGCTTAGGCCTCTTTTTTTATGCCGGGCCAGAACCGTCGGCCTGATATTCCCCTGCATGCTGGGATTGGTGAATTCCCGGAACAGCGCTATCTTGGTGCCTCTCCCACTGCCAGATGCGTCCTTGCGGAAAATAATAAAAATCTACGGCGACCTCATGTCAGGAAAATGATACGTAATCAATATGTTATGCGACTTTCTGGCGATCGGTCATGAATGGGCCGCCATGGATATCCTCGCTGGTGACTGCCAAACGTACGAATTCCTGGAAAAAAAATCCTGCCGGCAAAATCCCTTTACTTTACCTGGAGGACGGGCGTTTGGTTGCCGACTCCAATGCGATCCTCTACTCCCTTTCCTATGGTTCGGATTTCTAGCCCATAAACCCTTATCTCAAAGCCAAGGGCTTTAAGTGGATGTTTTTCGAGCAGTACAGTCATGAACCCTACATTGCCGTTCGGCGTTTCATCAGAAAATACCAGGACATGCCGCCGGAACGCCAGGCGGAGTTTTAGGCCAAGTATGCCGGCGGTAAGAAAGCTCTGAATATTCTGGAAGGTCACCTCGGCAAACAGGAGTATCTGGTCGGGATACGCCCAACCATTGCCCACATTGCCCTGTATGCCTAGACACATGTTGCGGATGAAGCCGGCTATGACCTCTCTTCCTATCCAGGCATCAAAGCCTGGCTGCAGCGGACAGAGAACACACCGGGGTTTCAGGCCATGCCTTCAAGGTAAATTTCTGACGTAGACAGAAAAATGCCATGACGCAGCAACGGGGTTCTAACAACAACACTTTCATCACCCTGATAGATGCTGCTGAACGGTATCAAGACCTGGCGCACACCCTGCTCGCCATCACCAGGCAGCCGGTGACAGAGCGTAAAATCCGGGTTTTAGACCTCGCACAAAAAAGCCGGGGGGAAGTCGCACCAGCTGATGTCGTCAGCGCCTTGCTCTACCTTGGCGACAATGAATCGCCCGAAAAGTATCGGACTATCTCATGACCCGCAAAGGCTGAGCCGGTTAGCGAAATTACCGCTGCATCTGGCATAATGCCCCCCTAATGAAAAACGCTTTATATAACTGCAGGCAATTGTTATTGCTCGTTATTTTTCCTTTTCTGACCCTGACCAGCACGCTGGCCAGTGCCGGACAGGTTACTATTGCCGTCAGTAACGATTTCGATTTCACTCTCGACGAACTGAAAACCGAATTTGAGCGCCTGACCTCCCATACCCTCACCATCATGCCGGGCCCCAGCAGCAAACACTACGGTGAAATTCTGAATGGCGCACCTTACGATATTTTCCTGGCCGATGATGTCAGGCGGCCCGCTGCACTGGCTGAAAATGGGCAGGCTATCAAGGACTCCCTGTTTACCTATGCCGAAAACCAGCTTGTCCTGTGGAGCGTTACCAACCGGCCACTTTCCCCCGAGGTCCTGCGTGAAAAGAGCTTTGGCCTGTTGGCGGTGACTGACCCGCGTCTGTCGAATTACGGCCAGATAGCACGCCAGGCACTGGACGCCATGGGAGTCTGGGATACGCTCCAGGACAAGATCGTTTTCGGCAATAATATTGGCCAGACTTACCAGTTCGCGATCAGTGGCGATGTCGACCTGGCCCTGATCGATTATTCACAAATCATTTATGGCAAGTACCTGCAGGCAGGCAGTTACTGGCTCATTCCCGAAGATATGTATACACCAATAGCCAAGCAGGGGGTTCTGTTGAAAGAGAACCCGGCCGCTCGTGACTTTCTTGATTTCATGCGCAGCAACCTGGGCAGACAAATCATCCTGGGTAACGGTTTCAACGTGCCCTGATGGACTTCAGTGCCGATATCACTGCGTTTTTCCTCACGCTCAAACTGGCGCTGATCGCCACGCTGATACTTCTTCTGATCGGCACGCCCATCGCCTGGTGGCTGGCTCACACCCGTTGGCGTTATCGCTTTGTGGTCGAGGCGATGATTGCCCTCCCCCTTGTGTTGCCTCCTACAGTGCTGGGTTTTTATCTGCTGTTGCTGCTAGGGGCCAGTGGACCATTAGCCATGCTGGGTGGCGGCACGCTGGCCTTTACCTTCACCGGCTTGGTAATAGGCTCTGTAATTTATTCCATGCCTTTCGTCATTCAGCCGCTCCAGGATGCCTTCCAGGCCGCTGGAAACAGGCCGCTGGAAGTGGCTGCCACGCTCGGCGCCAGTCCGCTTGACCGTTTTCTGACCGTGGCCCTGCCGCTTGCCAGACCCGGATTCATCACGGCGGCTGTACTGGGTTTTGCCCATACCATTGGGGAGTTTGGTGTTGTGCTGATGATTGGCGGCAATATCCCCGGGCGTACACAGGTGCTTTCGATTGCCATTTATGACCACGTGGAAAGCCTGGATTACGCCAGTGCCCACCTGCTCTCCGGAGCACTGGTAATACTGTCATTTGTGCTGCTGGTTACCGTGTATGCCAGCAACCGACGTTTCCGGGTACTGAAGCTGTGACGCTTTCAGTCAGGTTCTCCATCGATCGTAATGCCTTCCGGCTGGCCGTGGATCTTGCCTTGCCAACAACCGGCATTACAGCGATTTTTGGCCCTTCCGGCAGCGGCAAGACCACACTGTTACGCGCTATCGCCGGGCTGGAACGGATTCCTGATGCCAGTATCCGTTTTGATGACGCCATCTGGCAGGATTCGACGCAGTTCGTCCCTGTCCACGAACGTCGTATCGGGTATGTATTCCAGGAACCAAGCCTGTTTGCTCACCTGAGCGTTGCCCAAAACATCGCTTATGGTCTTCAGCGTACGTCGACAGCAGAACGCCGTATCGCCCTCGAACAGGCCATTGATCTGCTGGGTATCCATCACCTGTTGTCACGCTTCTCGGCAACCCTGTCTGGGGGAGAGCAGCAGCGTGTAGCCATTGCACGCACACTGGCGGCCAGTCCAAGGCTGTTACTGATGGATGAGCCGCTGTCCTCCCTTGACCAGAAACGTAAACTGGAGATACTGCCTTATCTTGAATCCCTGCATCGGGAACTGGCCCTACCTGTGCTGTATGTGAGCCACGCCACGGATGAAGTGGCCAGGCTTGCTGACAGCCTGGTGATTCTGCGTAATGGCGAAATACTTGGCCATGGTCCCATTCAGCAAATGCTAACGAGACTTGACCTGCCACTGTCACACCGCTCCGATGCCGAAACCCTGCTCAATGCAACAGTATCCACGACGAAATCGCAATTCGGCATGATGCAAGTGAGCACTGAAGGTCATGATTTTTGGGTCACGGCAGAAAACCTGGCGCCGGGCACTGACGTGCGATTACGAATATCGGCGCTTGATGTCAGCCTGACTCTGGTTCACCAGGGAGGTACGTCCATTCAGAATATCTTTCCGGTCACTGTCAGCGAACTGATTGCGGAAACGGAGGCGCAGGTCATGGTGAAAATCCTGCTGGGAGACAGCCCCCTGCTGGCAAGAGTGACACGCAAATCAGTAGAAGAACTGGGTATTACCCCCGGCAAAAACCTGTTTGCCCAGATCAAGGGCGTGGCAGTGCTGGCCTGATACGGCTATTGCTGCCCGGCGCGGGCAGCGTCTTCGGCCAGACGTTGCTTGATCATAAGCAGTTTGTCATTGGCCAACACCCAGTCGGGTTCGTAGGCCGATGCCTGGGCATAGGCTGCCTCTGCGGCTTTGTCATTGCCAAGCCGCTCGTAAACCATCCCCATGTTGTAGTGGGCAAAATGCACCTGCTTGAGCCCGAGATCAAGGGAAAGCTCGTAATCTTCCATGGCCTTGGCAAATTCCCTGATCATGAATAATGAATTACCCCGGTTGATATAAAACTCCGGCGTCGAAGGCCTGATTTCAATGGCGGCGTTATAGTCGGCCATGGCTGCATCATAATTATTGAGAGCCGCAAAGACGATGCCGCGGTTGGCCAATGTGGCGGCCCGATCCTGCATGTTGATAGTGGAATATTCCAATGTGTAGGTACAGGGTTCAAGGAGGGTTCTGCCAACACCCGGAAGATTCCGCGAGGCCATCTCCGCGTTCATGAAACACTCTTGCGCTTTCTGTCCGCCGCCAATTACCACCATGGGTTGTGCCTGGACAAAACACGGTAAAACAAACAGGGCAAACAATTGTAAGTAGCGTAGTTTGAACATCTTCAGTACCTCTCAAGTTGGATACTGCTTTTGGAATATCAAAAAAAGACCGGGCGCAATTCCACTTCCGCTCACGTATTTGGTATCAGTCCGGCCAAAAAAAACGCCGGCAGTCTCAGGACTGCCGGCGTTCTGTCTTGCATACTGACTTGTCGCTGTGACTTAGAAGCGAACTGTCAGTGACGCGCCATACTCAGCCGGGCGTGACACGGTAGCGAAGTTATAACCCCAGATACCGTGGAAGAAGCCAGAGTTCAGCATGTACTCGTCAGTGATGTTGGTACCGAATACGGATACCGAGTAATTGCCGTCAGCAGGCTCATAGGTCAAGCGAGCATTGATAGTTCCCCAGTCACCTGACTCGTCAATACCGCCAGGCACAGGGCCACCGTTCTTTGGACCGTACCAGTCCATACGCAGGAACGGCAATGAACGCCAGAAATTATCCGTGTAGGAGTAATCCACACGGGTAATCAGTGACGCCCCACTGTCCATATCCCAGGTGTATTGAGCACCTATGTTGTAGGTTAGGTCAGGCGCCTGGGCAAACTCAGTGGACTCGTCCAACGAGAAAGTGCCAGCGGCGATTCTGTCATAGCTGGTGTTCAGAACACCGACGTTGACATTGAACATCAGGGCTTCTGTCGGCAACCAGGTGATTTCCAGCTCTAGACCGTCAGCACTGGCTTCACCCACGTTGGTGGTCACCAGCTGGGGCAGTTCAGCACCAGTAGCTGGGTCACGTACAACACCAGAGTTCTGGATGTTCAGCCAGTCGGTCATGAAGTATGTCGCATTGACACGCAACTGACCGTCCAAAAGATCAGCACGTATACCGACCTCGGTGTTTTCCATGACCTGCGGATCATACGGGAAGAATACAACACCCTGACTGGTGGTTGTGCTGGATACACCGCCGGAGTCAAAACCTTCGGAGTAGCTCACATAACCCATGATGTCATCATTGAACTGATACTGCAGTGCGGCCTTGTAGGTAGTCTGGCTGAAGGAAACAGCGGTCGGATTACCTCTCGGTGAACCCAGGTACGGATTACCGTTGGTGTACAAATTGCCTTCCGGTGCCAAAGGCGCTGCATTAGGCGAAAGCGTAAAGTTCTGTGACGAGTTGTCCTGATCGTGGTAACGAATACCCAGAGTCAGGTCCAGTTTATCGGTGAACGAATACGTGGCTTCCGCGAAATAGGCAATGCCATCCTGATCCGCTCCAACGAGACGATCATAGGAGAAGTTTGGCAGGATAATGGCATTGGCAACCACCTCACAGGGCAACAGCCCAAGCGGGTTGGTCGCGGGATCATTCAGTGCAAGACAGCGATCGGACTGGAATACATCATTGATATCCAACTCCGGCGCTGCCTGACCAGGCAGGGTTCGGAATTCATTCACCGCGTAGCGCGCATCGCGATTCATGGCTTCCTGATCCCAGTAATAGACACCCACCATCCAATTCAAACGATCATCAAAAGCGACGCCGGTCAGCTGAACTTCCTGGCTGAACACATCAAGTTCACCACGCAGGATGTCTTCCACAAGCGTATAGTCGCTATTTTCCCAATCCACGTTGATATTACGATCTTGCTCGGTTTGAGCAGTGATGGACTGAATAGAGATGTTGTCAGTAATGTCCCAGGTCACATCCAGAGAGATCTGGTTACGGTCAACGTAAGACGGAGTGACCGCATTGGAACGGCTTTCCCATTTACCCACCTTGCCACCAGGATAACCGGCCTGGAAGTTTTCGGGTGTGAAGGCATCATAATCGAGCGTGACACCGCGCTTGGCTGCACCTTCCACGGCCAGGCCGTAAAACTGGGCTGGAATAACACCCCAGGTCTGTACCGGATTACCGTTGTTGGCCGGGCCGCCTGGTACATACGCCGTATCCCAGATACCGTTCTGGATACGCGGCTCGTTCAGCGCTACGGATTCCTTGTTCACCACCAGACGAGCCGTGAAATTGTCGGCCGGCGTCCACAGGATATCGCCACGAAGTGTTTCCTGATCCAGCATGCCGTAATCGATACCGGTAGTTAGGCCAGTGATGTATCCGTCGCGATAGTTGCTGGACATGGTCCACTTAGTCAGCAGGTTGTCTGTAATCGGTAAATCGACAGTGCCCTTGATGTCACGGCGGTTATAGGAGCCCATGGTGGCCTGCAGGCTACCGCCCACCTCTTCGCCCGGACGACGTGTCCACATGCGAATAGCACCACCCGTAGAGTCACGGCCATAGGTCGTTCCCTGGGGACCACGGAGTACTTCGATGCGGTCCATATCGACAAAATCGGATATCAGCATGCCATCGGTACCGACCTGCCAGACACCATCAATATAAACGCCGACGTTTGGCAACCCACGGACACGGAACTGTGTGCCGAAGGTACCGGCACCGCCGCCTTGGATATTTAGATTAGGGATGCTGTTTCCGACATCTTCAAGACTGTCAAGACCCTGAAGTTCCAGGTTTTCACCTGTCAGAGCTACGATTGAAACAGGAACTTCCTGGAGATCCTGCTCACGACGCTGGGCCGTTACCACGATTTCCTCTAATCCCCTGCCTTCTTCTTGCGCAAAGGCCATTTGACCGGGCACAAATGCTGAGCCATAGCCCGCTATCGCGGTCAGCACAGCCAGTTTCATTTTGGAAAGTTTCATGAACCCCCCCCTTTTTGATTGGAATAGTATAAGCATGCGCCTACCGGATTTTCTGCATGCCTGGCCCCGCGTTATCTGTGCGGCGTAATTCTTATTAACCAGACAAACTCTGATAGACAAAGTATTTGTAACTCTTCTCTTTTCAATGGTCAATAAACCCCTTTATACAGATTTTTTCCCTATTATATTCAGTATGTTACAGGAATCAAGATTGATCAAAAAAGCAACTGCTTGAACATTTTCTGCAATTTATCTACACATTTGATTAATCCATGAACATTGCCCAAAATCAAAAAGGACAGTCGGCCAGCACGAATCGGCTGGCATAC
Organism: Pseudohongiellaceae bacterium; assembly: GCA_049446715.1. GTDB lineage: Bacteria > Pseudomonadota > Gammaproteobacteria > Pseudomonadales > Pseudohongiellaceae > Eutrophocola. Next base: position 38,396 of record JBMTQX010000006.1, on the reverse strand, counting down.
AATCTCTGAAACGCCACAAAACAGGCATAAAAAAAGGAGGGCTTATGCCCTCCTTTTTTGTCCTGCTTGCAACAGCGTTGTTTAAAAACGCGCATTAAACGTCACGCCGTACTCACGTGGACGGTCGACTGTGGCGAAGTCAAACTGCCAAACCCCATGCATAAAGCCGGAGTTGAAGTTGTATTCGTCAGTCAGGTTATTACCCCAAATCGTGATCTGGTAATCACCGCTATCAGGAGTCCATACCATACGGGCATTGGTCATCCACAAATCACCTGCAGGTGATTCACTGACAAGTCCCTGGAAATTCTGGCGCAGTTCCAGTGTGCTGGCACGCCAGTAACTGTCCCAGTAATTTGTCTGGATACGTGTCATCAGACTACCACCAAACACACTACCCCACTCATATTCAGCACTGAGCATGTAGGTAGTTTCCGGTGCCCTGGCAAATTCCGAGTCTTTCGGCAGGGGTGCCCCGGGGTTGATACTGGTGTATGACGTATCCAGGAAGCCCAGGTTGGCCTGCAAGGTCAGGCTCTCAGTCGGCAGGTATGTCAGCTCCAGTTCAATACCTTCGGCCTGACCATTGGCGGTGTTTTGCAGAACCAGTTCAGTGGCTTCAATGCCGGTGGCACGGTCAATAACCGTGCCCAGGTACTGAATACCCAGCCAGTCGGTTTTGAAGTAGGTGGCATTAGCACGCAGGGCGCCATTAAGAAGATCAGCTCGTAAGCCCAGTTCCCAGTTCTCGATCATCTCGGGAGCATAGTTAATGCTGACGGGACCTACCGAATCTTCGTACTGGGAAACTCCACCCGAGTTGAAACCTTCGCTGTAGCCGCCGTATATCATGACGTCATCAGTGAGGTCGTATGTCGTGGCAAAGCGATAGGTATCAGCACTGAAACTGGTGGGAGTGAAGACATCTAGTGGGCCTGCAACAGCCATACCCCGGTCGGCAAAAAGGGTGTTGAGCTCATTCGGCCGCGCTTCAGTCAGGCCATTGGCAATGTTAGATGCCAGTTGGGCGGGTGACATGGCATGGGCAATGTTGTCCTGATCATGTGTGCGATAACCTACCGTGACATCCCAGGCATCATTGATGTACCAGGTCAACTCACCGAAGATCGCATCACCTTCCTGCGATCCACCATTGAGCCGGTCAGACTGGTTACTGGCAAAACCGGGACCGGCAAAGGCCGCCGCCCACCCATAGGGCAGCCAACTACACGGCTGCGGCCACACATTACCCGGGAACGTCAGGCCACGATCAGATGGTGCATCATTACACTGGGGACTTGCCATCACAGTGGCCCAATCCAGAGTCTGTGTGGTGCCATTGTTGTCTGCCGCAAATGTCCAGTCGGCAGATCCCCACTCCACGCCACGATTGCGACTGTTCTGGTCCCATGAATAGTAGCCCAGCACATAATCCACACGATCCTCAAACAAGGACCCTGTCAGTTGGAATTCATGGCTATCCAGATCAAGTTTGCTAACGTTGTAGTTCACAAAGAAGTTGTATTCGGAGCCACCCCAGTCATTGTATATGGATGCATCATTGACGGTTTTGCCATACATATACTTCAGGTGCACTGTGTCGCTGACGTCAAAGTCCACATGCAGCGTGGTCTGTTCGAGGAACTGCTCATTCGGGCTGGTCGAAGAAAGACGACTTTCCCACTTCCCTAATTTACCACCGGGGTATCCGGCTTGCGCATAACTGGGATTAAAGCGGCCGCCACTGGCAATATCCACAGCCTGGGCAATACCCATCTGGAACCCCTGGACATCAGCAACAGTATAGTCAATGCGGGACTGGACACGGGCCTGCTGGCCTACCTGGTCGTCTTCCTGGTGAATCAGGCGCAAGCTCAAACGATCGGTGGGCGTCCAAAGAATGTCGCCCCGGAAAACGTCACTGTCCTGCCAGCCGGCATTGTCGCCGGTGGTCAGGCTCTTGATCCAGCCATCCTGGGAATAGCTGCCTAATGTCCATTTGGTACGGATATTATCGGAAATGGGAATATCGGCAGAGACCATGACGTCACGACGATCGAGGTTACCAGCACCGATATTGTGTTTAACGCCAAACTGTTCTGCGTTTAATTTGGAATGCATGTGAATGGAGCCGCCGGTGGAATCGCGACCATACAATGTCCCTTGCGGTCCACGCAGAACTTCAACCCGATCCAGTTCCACAAAATCCCTGGTCAAGAGGCCGTTACTGGAAACCTGCCAGATACCGTCGATATAGACGCCGACATTGGGAATGCCGCGCATGTAGAAAGACCCTGAAGTTGTGCCGCCATTGCCGCCAGCAATCAGGACGTTTGGAACAACGCCGGTCAGGTCTTCTAGGTTTTCAATATTTTGGTTTTGCAGACTTTCCCCTGTCAGTGCGGTTACGGCCAGTGGCACATCCTGTACATCTGTTTCACGACGAGTTGAAGTAATAATAATTTCTTCAAGTGCCGGGCCATCCTGCGCTACGACTGTTTCGGAAACAAAACCCGCCTGAACGGCGAGCGCGGATAATATTGCCACTTTCATCTTGGAAAGTTTCATGAACTTCTCCCCTTTTGGTTTAAAGATAAATAATGCATGCGCTTACTGAACTTTTAGCCTGCCGGGTTCCGCTACTACTTGTGCGATGTAATTTTTTACTCGACAAAATTCAATAAGTGGGTCTATTTTCAACTGCAAGCTCTGCGCAGGTCAATCGAGTAACTGAAAAGTATTTTTATTCATATATATCAGCTAGTTAAGCCGAAGTGAATTGTTCAAAAAGCCAGCAAAATCAATTTTTTTTACAAATTGTGTACACATTCGCGCAGTCACACAGAATTACCACCGTCTACGGCCATGGACGAAGTGCCACCCTGCCGGGGTATTTTGAATAGGAAACCATCAGAAAACGTCAGGGCAGTTCCCTGAACTGGGTCATGAAATTCTGGTCGATACGGTTTTTCCACCACCAGGTGAGGTGCCCGGAAAACGTAAAGATACCCCGACCGCCAGCCGCCTTCTTTGCACCGAGGGTCAGCAGACTGAGGAATTCATGTTGCGGATTGAAAGGCTTCATGGGTGACGCATTTAACCCACTGAGAAGATTGGATTTCAGTATCGGTGCCTGGCGGACAGCAAACACCCCGGCTTTCGGCCGTGGTGACTCTTTCATGTCTGCCAGATCGCCGGTGACGAAAACCGAGTCGTGACTGACGGATTGCAGGTAGCGATTCACACTGACGAAACCGTCCCTGTCACAGGCGAGTCCTCCGGCTTTTGGCCAGGCCGGTGCCGCAGCCTGGGTGCACCAGAACACATGATTTGCCGGGAGTTGATGGCCGTCATCCGTCCGCAGGTAGTCAGCACCCACCTCTGTAACACGGCTGCCTTCAAACAGTTCGATACCCGCCCTGGCACATGCCTGCCTGGCCGCTTGTCGGATCTTTTCAGGATAGCCGGGTAACAGCTCGTGCGATGCAGACAGCAAGGCAAAACGGATGTTGGTTGTTACGCCGGGCAAGTGATGACAGGCATGGGCCAGCGCCAGGCCTATTTCCACAGCCCCTGCCCCGCCGCCGACAACGGCCAGTCGCCTGGTGGAGGTTGCGGTCAACAGAGCGCTTTTGACGTCCTGCCAGCGTTGCCAGAATTCACTGATCGGTTTCACCGCTACGGCATGTTCCGAAACACCTGCGACCGACTGGTGAGGTACAGAGCCGGTATCAAGCGAGAGGAGGTCATAGTCCAGTTGCGCGCCATTGGCCAGCAGCAATACTTTTTTTGTTGCATCGAGACCCACAACCCTGTCTTTGCAGAAAGACACACCGGCCCAGCGACAAAGCAATTCCAGGTCTATATGGATTTCCTCAAAGGCATAATGTCCCGCAATCAGGCCAGGCAACATGCCCGAATACGGCGTCAGGGCGTCGGGAGAGACAAGGGTGAATCGCACATCCCGGGGCAGGCGCTTGCCCCATTGCCGAAGCATGAGGGCATGCGCATGTCCGCCTCCAGCGAGCACTACATGCCTAGAAGATGACTTGGCGTTGTGCTGAGAAACCATCGGGATGTCTGCCCGACGCGAGCGTCAGACTGTGAGGATGTCGTATCCCACCGCCAGGCTGATCAGCGGATTGCGGCCTTCGGTTGACCGGTACTCGTGAGCCACGAAATGCTCGTAGCCGGAATCGGCAATCTGACCTGCGATCCAGCGATAGTCGAGTTCCTGCGTGCGGTCGATTTCACGACGTGACGGCACACCGGCGACATGCATATGGGTGATCATGTCGAGATTGTCGTGCATGGTGCGCACGACATCGCCGTTGGCAATCTGCACATGATAAAAGTCATAAACCACTGTGATATTGGGGGAGCCACTGCGACGGCAGACATCGAAGCCCCAGTAAATATCATCGAAGACCTGGTCGGCACGGTTGTCGGCCGCCACCTTGGAGTTGGTGATCTCCATACAGACATACACCCCTTTCTCTTCCGCGTAAGGGGCAATTCTGGCCAGCACTTCAGCTGCGTTGTCGGCGCCCTCCTCCCGCGACATGCCGCGACGTTCCCCGGGGAACAGAATCAGGTTTTTGCAGCCTGATGCCACACAGATGTCGATACCTTCATGGGTTTCATCAACAATCTGTTGATGCAGTTCGCGCCGGATGATGCCGTTCTGAAACGATGTGCCGGAACGGGCTGTCATCAGGGTCGGTGTCAATCCGAAGTCCTGCAGTACCGGGATATCGCCTGGCTGCGGCAGATCCATGCCGGCAAACCCCATCAGGGACAGAATCTCGCAACGTTCCGGCAGGGTGAAATCAGTACCCGTCCATACCTGCGGCATGACACTTTGCTTGATGCGCCCCTGGCGTGGCCCCAGGCCTTCTTCCTGGGCATGGATACGGCTGGCAACGACCGGCGTAGCACATAACGCCTTAAGCAAGTTTCTGCGTCTGATGATTATTTCCATGGTGATACCCCTGAGGAGAAGCGAAATCAAAACCTAAAACAACGGTCGTTAATTATACGTGATCATGCGCGGAACTGCCTTCCTGAAAAGCCGATATTGACACGCTGTGGCTTGACCCCTCGCAATCCATCATGACCTTGCCGATGCTAGATTGAAAGCATGACCCGCAAAACGGAGGAAACTGCCACAGACAGTAAAATTGTGATGAATACATCAGACACAATGTGCCACCACACAAGCCATTTGTCCCCTGCCTTAGCAGGCCTGCTGGCAGGATGTGTGTTCATGTCTGCTGGCCTGGTAGCGCATGAAAGCGGTGACACCCTGTTGCGCTTAAGCCCGACACTGGTGCAGCCGAATGACAGCAGTAGCGATCTCATTGCTGACAAACTGGGCAATCTTACCTCGGCTCTGGGCACAAGAACGGGCGTCGGGGTCAACAGCAATACCCAGGCAGGCATCACCGGCGTTTACAAGATGGATGATCACTGGGGGCTTGAGCTGCTGGCTGCCACCCCTTTCCGGCATGGGATTACAGCCAGGGCAACGAACAGTCTGGTCGTATATTCCGTCGGCGAAACGAAGCCGTTACACCCCCCACTGTCAGCATGCTGTTTTTTCCCAATGCCGCCGAGAACGCCTGGCAGCCGTTTATCGGTGTAGGCGTGAATTACACTGGCTTTTTTGATAAGCAAACCGATGGCAATTTTGAAAGCGTGTTCGGGCATTACAGCATCGATCTGGACAATTCCTGGGGGCTGGCCGCTCGCATCGGCTTCGATGACGCACTCAGCAATTCCTGGGGGCTGACCGCGTTGGCATGGTGGATAGATGTCGACACCAAAGCCACGGTGAAGTCACCTACCGGTGTCGGACTCGGCGTGCAGTCCTTACAAGTGGATGTCCAGATTGATCCTGTGGTTTACCAGCTCGGCTTCTACCGCAAGTTCTGACCGGGTCACCCCCGGTCAGTGCTGATGGGTTTCGTAGTGCTGCCGGAGCAGGTCCTTGCCATAGTCATTGCCGTTTGGCGTGCGGACGATGGCATGGATATGCTCCTTGTAAGGCACACCAGGCTCATACAGATGCGTCAGTCCCACGGGTGTTTCATGATCAAATTCGATCAACACCACCGGACTCTGGATACGGTAATAAAACACATCGTCCTCTTCCGTACCGCCAATCCAGGCGAGCCAGGTGTCATCCAGGTGCGCTTCGATTTCTGCCATGCGAAAGCCCTGGTGTGATTCGCGCATATTGCCCACATAGATACCAATCAGGCGCATGAGCTGCTGCTTCTGCGCCGGGGAAAAATCCGCCACGCGAATACCGGCGTAATCCAGCACCACGTTGTCACTGAAGGCCTGCGTCATGATGTTGTTGCCGGTCTTGCGGGTTTCCAGTATAGCGCGGCCACGCTGCCCGGCATCCAGGCCATTGATCATAGCTAGGCCATATCGCTGTTCGTCTGCCATGATGGCTGTGCCTGCATACTTGCCAGAAGTCGCCACAGCGGGCTCTGAGCCCCAAAACGCCGGGGTCATGACCACCTGGTCGCCAAGGATGAAATAGTTCAGGTCAAGATGATGACCATCCAGCTGCCAGCCCCAGGGCTCGGTCGTGGAAGGTGTTCCCATGATAGTCAGCCAGTATTTGCCTTCCCCGTACTCTACGAAGTTATCGCCATTGAGTTCACCCAGGGTGGTATTGAGATGCATGATCTCTTCGGAGAGCGCCAGTCCACGGGCACTCAACGATTCTGCCAGCATCGCCAGCGCGGCCACACGCTGCTCTGCAGTCATTTCTTCGAGGGAAATACCGTCACGGTAATAGATATGCTGGTTGGCCCACTTGCGCCATTCGTCGGCATCCACCTCAAAACTGATGCGTTTACGCTGGTCGGCGTTGAGGGTGGCCAGGAAACGCTCGGCAGCGGCGCTTACCGGTGCGGTTGAAATACCGGTAGAGCGAATTTCAAACAGGCTAGGCTGAACCGTGCCGTGGGTGGTGATGCCCTTGAACGATTCTGCGAGAGCCTGCTCGTTCATGCGTTCGCTCCATTGCATGGAACGCTGTCGGTAAACATCCGGGTCAGGCGCCTGCGCCAGGACGGCATTAGTCTGTGACAGTGAACACAAGAACAGTACCAGCACGTGTCGAAATGTTGTCATGATTTTCCCCTCCGCCATGATGCAGACCAGTCTACCCCGGAATATCTTGCTCTCGTTATCGGCACCGCTTCGATTAATCAGCCAGCTCGGTTAACCCGTTGGCATCGTATTTCACGGGGCAGCCAAAAAACGGGATGCCTTTTGCCTGCATGTCCGCACAGTCTGCCATGGCGGCTTCAGCCTGGGCCTGATGGTGGGAAAGTGCTTCATCGACAGGCAAGACAACGCCATGCACCGGCACATTCCATAACGGGTCCAGTCCGTAGTGGTCGATATTCGCCTGCAGGGCACCGGCCCACCAGTGCCATTCCCAGTTCACATCGCCCAGGTCACCTTCCATCAGGATACGTTCCTCCGGCAGGTAGGCAAAAATGGCATTGCCCATGTGGGCATGACCAACTACCTGGTAAATTTCCAGGCGCTGAATCTCATCCTCCAGTACCAGCTGGTCATCCACGGGAATGAATTTGAGCGGTTGGGGATTTCGGGCCAGCGCATCCGGATAGTTCACGGCAGATCGATTCACCCACTCCTCATAAAACGCGCCTGTCTCACGCTCGCCAATGATGCTGACGCCACGAGATACCGCACCACGGACACCCCCGGCATGATCGCCATGATGATGCGTGGTGATAATCGCTGTGACCTGCTTGCCAGGCACAAGCCGGTTTGCGGCATCCAACCGGGCCAGGGTTAGGCGCTCGTCACCGTAGGGTTCGAACATGACAAGATGATCGCTGAATTCGATGACCGGGCCACCGTCACCGCCCAGCCCCATACCGGGTATGCGCACGTCCCAGACGCCGTCGGCAAGTTCAGTAATGTTGACTGTTGGTGCAGCTGTGCCGAGTGCACGTTTAGGTGGTTCCGTAATGTCAGGAAAGTCATCAAGGTCAACTCGATACGAATCCACCTGGAGCATATAGGTCACCTGGTCTCGCCAGTCGATTTTCGTCATGATCCCGAGTGGCATCTCGATCCCAGAGTACGGCACATACCCGGTGAAGTAGGTGGTGTTGGCCACATCGCCCAGTGTGTGGTCCCCGGTCATACGTCGCACCCAGTACGGTCGATGCGTGACGGGATCCAGCGCTATCCAGAACGGTGTATCACCATCGGGTGAAAACTGCACAACCGTGTAGCCGTCTTCGGTACTGACCGGGCCCAGCGTGGTTTGCGGTGACAGGGCGACCAGAATCGCAGGCACAGGATGATCAAGCATTCCGGTCAGGTCCTGAACCTGGTCATTGAGCGCCCACGTATGTCCGAACGAGGCCGCCAGCGGATACTGGAAGCTGTTTCGTTCCTGGTTAAGCGCCCGCTGCTCGCGCAAATCGAAATAGCGGCGCGCATCGGTAACTGACTGCCACTTGGGCGGCGCATTGGGATCGGGACTAAGATTGCCGTTGGTTGAATAACGTTGACCAAACCCGGTCAGCATGAAGTTATCCAGTTCTTGCAGTACCTCGAGACCGCCCATGGCTTCAGCAGCTGCCTCCAGTACTTCGCGCGCCCGTTCGTCCTGGGTCTGTGCGCCAGCCACCAGGCTGCCTAGCAAACCGGCCACCAGGCAGCTTGATCGGCATATTTTCAGTATCGTGTTCATGATATCCCCCTTATGTTTTAGCGGATGATAAAGGCAATTCCCGCAAGCTTCACCCGACATTGAAAAACCTGAAAACGAGCCGGGATGGTATCAGCGTGGTGGATCGATACTATCAGTGAGGGAATTGTTCTTGCGGAACCAGCCGGTCACGGAATACCGCGGCGCGTTTACGGGCAGGACTTCATGGGGAAAATCCACACTCAGAAACAGGACCAGGCGGCCAAACAACGGTGCGATCGTTTCCAGGATGCCGCTCTGATCCGGGTGATAGATGACCAGTTCACCGCCGTCGCCTGCCTGCCAGGACGGATTGAGATAGAGCACGCTGGAGATGACGCGGGTGCTGCTGCCGCGCAGAGGGTCAAAACGAAAGGTGTCGAAATGGGTTTTGTAGAATGCCCCTTCCGGATACCAGGCATAGTGGCATTCATAATCAAACAGCCCCAGAAACAGGCGCCTGTTCAGCGCAATCCGCAACTGCTCCATCCAGTGGAAATACGCACTGGTCGCCGGATGTGTGCCTTCCAGCCAATGGATTTCGTCGGTACGGACTAACCCGTTTACCTGGAATGCCCCTTCGCGACCAATGCCTGCCCGATTGAATTTTTCCGCCTCCAGGGACTGGAAATGCGCCAGCAATGACTGTAGCAGCGATGCCGGCAGCGAGTCTTCGACAATGGCATAGCCTTTCTCCTGGATGGCAAGGGCAATGGCATCTGCCACAGTCTGCGAGGTGATCGAGCCGGCCTGGCGGACAAAGGCATCAGTCATGCTGACCTGCGCAACTACCGCCATGAAAAAAGGGGCCGCTGCAGCGCCCCCTTTTTGGGTCAAAAACCATTGCCCCCGGGGCAGCCACCATCATGGCCTGGAATGTTCAGCCATCAGTTTGCGAATCAGTGCCGCCATTTCCGGCAGTTCACCAATGACATCAAAGGCACCCAGAGACTGGGTATCAGCCTTGCCCGTGGCGTAATCCAGGGGAATGAGGCCATTAGCGTCCTCTGCATAGAGATCAGCGCCATTTTCCACCAGGAATGTCACCACATTCTGCCAGTTGCGCCGGGCACTGGTATGCAGGGGTGTTTCACCGCGTGGCCCACCCTTCTGGTTGATGTCAGCACCAACGCCCATGAGCACATCCAGTCCGCGCATCACATCGAGTTCGGTTTTCAGCGAGCCCCGGGTATTTTCATTGGTGGACTTGCTGGTCAGCGCAATCATCGGCGTGACGCCGAACACGTTGGCCTGGCGCCAGTCGGCGTCATATTCCAGCAACAGTTTCATCATCTCGATGTCACCAATGTAGGAGGCATGCATCATGGGCGTGGCACCGGAATTCATGATGTTGAAATCATTGGCGCGGTCATACACGATTTCCCTCGCGGGCGGATACAGCTTCAAGCTCAGATCAGGGTTGGCACCTTTTTCCAGCAACACTTTGGCCACCTCCAGGGCGGTGTATTTATCGGTGGCCGGCAGATCACCGCGATTGCTGCGCCCTGCGACCAGATGGGTGTCCACCGCGGCAAATAATGGCGTACGACCGAAGAAATCCCACTGATTGATGTCAGCTCCACGTTCGATGAGCAGCATGGCGACGTCGTAACGCATATTGACCAAGGCCAGGATCAATGGCGACACATTATCCGGGTCCGGCTTGTTGATATCGGCACCGGCATCCAGCAACACCTCGACACACGCCAGGCAGTTTTCCCGCACGGCATACAGCAGCGGGGTCAGGCCACCGGTTTGCATGTCCTTCATGCGCGGCTCGGAGGTCACCCGGCGCTCCCAGTTGCGATCAATGCCACGCACATCGATGTTGGCACCATGCTCCAGCAACAGGGCGACCATTTCCGGATGCTGTCTTGCGGCGGCCCAGTGCAGTGCAGTCTGCCCGCCCCAGCTTTCCACCGCATTCACATCGGCGCCCTTATCCAGCAGCAGTTCCGCCGCTTCCAGGTTGCCGGTACGAGATACCGCCATGAGGGCGGTCTGCCCTTCCTGATTTTCCGACTCCACATCGGCACCGGCATCTAGCAACAGTTCGATCATGGCCAGGTCACCCTTGGCAGCGGCTTCCCCGAGCGGCGTGGAACCGTAATTGTTGCGGACATCCGGGTCGGCCTCGGCCCTGAGCAAACGTGCGGCAAAGTCTTCGGCACCATAATAGGCGGCCCAGTGCAGTGCCGTCGTGCCATCGACAGAAGCGCGATTGACATCAGACCCGGAGGCAACGAGTGCCATGGCCTCCTCAAACTGCTGCTGTTCTGCCAGGGCAACCAGCGGTGCATCCGCTGCAAAGGCTGACGGCAGCAGTGAGGACAGCATAATGGTGGCTGTCAATCTTTTCAGAAAAGTGACCATCTTGAATTGCATCCCCGATCAGACTTCCGACAGCAGGCCGGTGCTGTCACCGAAGTGCTCCATCTCAACGCCGACCCGATCCAGTACGGTATGCATCAGGTTGGCCAGCGGCGTGTCCTGCGCATATTTGAGATGTTGGCCGCCCTTGATGCGGCCACCGGCCTTGCCAAGGATGACGGACGGCACCTTGTCGTTGTTGTGCAGGTTACTGTTGGCCATACAGCTGCCGTACAGAATCAGCGAGTTATCCAGCACCGTACCATCCACATCCGGCATCGTCGCCAGCTTGTCGACAAAACGGGCAAAGGACGAGGCATACCAGGTCTGCACGCGGGTCAGTCGATCCAGTTTCGCCGGATCATCCTGGTGATGGGACAGTGGATGGAAGGCATCCGAAATACCAATGTGGTTATACGTGCGCATACTGACCTCACGATCGGACATAAACGTGGCCACGCGGGTCAGGTCCGCCTGGTAGGCCAGGGCCATCAGGTCGTACATCAGGTCTAGGTGTGCCGGAAAGCTTCCCGGCACGCCAACTGGCGCGTCCGGAATATCCATATGGGACAGGTCCTGCTCAGCCAGTTTCTGCATCTGCATTTCAATTTCGCGCACAGACTCCAGGTACTCACCCATCAGGACGCGATCACTGGCACCGAGTTCACGGTTCAGGGAAGCGGCATCTTCCATGACAAGGTCCAGCAGAGAATTGGTTTCACGGGCAATGGCATCACGCTCCTCGGCGGTATCACCCTGACCAAACATGCGGAAGTAAAGCTTGCGCGGATCGTGTTCCATCGGCAGCGGCTGTGTCGGTGTACGGAATGCGATGGTAGAGGAATAGCTGCCGCCATTGGCGCCATTGGTAGACAACTCCAGAGACGGGAACGGCGTTTCGTTGCCGAGCACGCGGGCGGCAAACTGGTCGGCACTGACGCCGTCTTCCGGATTGCTGGTGCCTTCCGGCGCTACGCAGCGTAGCCAGGTGCCCGCGGTGATGGCATGGGGATCAGGGCTCTCTGCCGGCTTGTTGCGCAGGTCGCTGACCACGGTCATGTAGCTTTTGTAGTCCGCCAGTGTCGCCAGGATCGGACTCATTTCGAAATCGGTGCCGGTCGCTGTCGGCGTCCAGTTATTGTAGACAGCGCCGTGCGGGATATAGACAAACCCGAGACGCAGCTTGGCGGATGGCTGTGCGGTCGCAGCCGGAATCATGGCGTCCAGCATGGGCAGTGCAATACTGGCACCTGCACCTTTCAGGACCTTGCGACGTGACAAATGCTTTTTGCTGATGAACATGGTGTTTCTCCCGGTTTAACCGTGCGTTATCTCTGTATGTTTGGCGTATTTATCTGATTAGCTCAATGGGTGTCCAGCAGGTGGATCAGTTTTGTGCCAGATCCGCACTTTCCTCCACGAGGACTGGTGCCTGCTTGTAGCGGAACTGATCGGTACTCACGATACCCTGCACAATGCTGTAAAAGGCAAAATCATCTTTCTCGGCCTGGCTGACAATGGCGCGGATATCCGGCATGTCCTCAGCCTCGATCGGGCGGCCCAATGCATAGAGCATGAGCTTTTCCACCAGGTTCTGCACAAACAGGGTTGGTCTGGCCAGCAATGCCGCGCGCAGATCATGGACACCGGCGATTTCACTGCCGTCTGGCAGTACCCCATAGGTATCAATGGGTGTACCGATCATGCGGTCAATGCTGCGTTTGCGACCGACAGCATCGAAACCTTCAAGCGCGAAGCCCAGCGGGTCAATGATGCCATGGCAACCCTGGCAACTCGGGTTCGCGCGATGGGCTTCGAGCCGGGCGCGCACAGTACGGGGCATCTCCCCTTCCTTGTTTTCCGCCAGGGCCTCCACATTCGGTGGTGGTGTCGGCGGTGGTGTGCCCGTGATGTGCTCCAGCACATAAGCGCCACGCAGCACCGGCGAGGTACGATCCGGATAGGCGGAAACCATCAGTACACCGCCCTTGCCAAGCAAACCATAGCGCTGCGGATCGCGGACAGGCACCTTGCGGAAGTTGTCGCCTTTCACCGTCTGGTCACCGTAATGCAGGGCCAGGCGTTCATTCATGAAAGTATAGTCGGCGCTCAGCATCTCGGTGACGTCGCGATTGTTGAGAAAGATATCCTGCACAAACAGCTCGATTTCCTTCTTGAACAGTTCACGGATGCCATTATCGACATCACGGAAGATGGTGGGATCCGGATCGATCTCATCAAGGCCGCCCATGTTGAGCCACTGGTAGGCAAAATTGGACGCCAGGGTTTGTGCTTTCGGATCCTGCAGCATACGGGTGACCTGCGCAGACAACACCTCTGGCTGTGACAGGGTGCCCGCCTCGGCCAGGCTCAGCAGTGCATCATCGGGGATACTGCTCCACAGGAAGAACGACAGGCGTGTGGCCAGCTCAAAGTCGGTCAGCGGATAAATGGAACCCGGCGCCGCACCATCAGGCAACTGCTCAATGCGATATAGGAATTTGGGACTGGCAATGACAGCGGTCAGTGCGCGCCGGATGGCCAGGTCAAAGCCCAGGTCATCACGGGCACCGTTGAACACGCGCATCAAGGTGCTCACGTCACTGTCACTGATTTCACCGCGAAATGCCCGGCGGGCCACGCCTGACAGAATTTGCTCGGCACAACCGGCTTCCTGGGCCTGGCTGTTCGGGTAGCAGGTAAAAATCTTGTTGCGTGCCGGCGTCGGGCTGATTCCGGCCGGATTGAACGGCCCCTGGATTTCAAACGAGCTGAGCCCAATGACGTTTTCACCCACTGCCGATGGCGTCATGCGATGCAGACGGCCTTCGTATTCGGCAAACGAGCGATGCAGAAAGGTCACAGCAATTTTGTGCGGTCCGGCTTCAGCCACAAAGGGAATGTTCTTCAGCTTGCTGTTGATGGCGTCCACGGCCGGGTCACCGATCTGGTCGATGGCTTTCAGGTCTTCTCCGCCACCAATCTCCATCTCAAAGAATTTTTCACCGTCATAGGTTGCTATCACGGTATGAGTAAATTCCTGGTTGAACACCCAAAGACGGCTGACCAGATCACCGATGTTCAGGTGGTACTCGCCATCTGCCGGGAAGTTGTGCTCGACAACCAACCCACCGCGTGTACCCAGAGGCAGCCCCTGCTGGTGGACATACTGGTTGGTGCCACGGGCGGAATATGTCGTGCCACCGGTGCGGGCATCGGGATTACCGATGGCCTGCTGCGCCACGATGCGGGCGGAGTTCAGCGACTGTTCCAGAAATGCCGGTGACACGCGCAGGGCTTCAGCCACGTTATCGAAACCTTCGACAGAATCATCCAGTGGCAGCAGTGCCACGGCATCCACCTCGATGCCAAGCAGGTCGCGAATGGCATTGGCGTATTCCTTGCGATTCAGACGGTGAATACCAACATGCCCGACATGCCGTTCCTGCTCCCCGGCGTGATCGAGAAAGCTCTCCATCCAGGCGACGAAAGCATCGGTATCGGCATTGGCTGGACGGTCTGCGCCGGCCGGCGGCATCAGGCGGCCGCGCAGTTTCTCAACCACCTTCTCCCAGGTCTCGATGTTGTCAGCCACTTCCTCGGGCGTCATCAGGTCAAAGGCCATACTGCCGGCCCAGTCCTCAAAGTTATGGCACTCCATGCAGTTTTCCTGCAGAAAACCGAAATGTTCGTCGGCCTCGCCAATACGGTCGTAGGAGTGCGCGACAGCAGCAGACTCCTCGCTCGCCGCAGCGAACACACCTGCCGGGACTAGGAAGCCGGCCAGAATGAAAATTGTGCTTGATACCTTGTTCATGTCTCTCAATAGCTTTCCACTTGATGCATTTTGTCGTACTGGTTCATTGTCTATACTGCGGCGGTTCTCAGAAGGATCATTCGGCTTTAAGGGAAACCGCCACCGATCTGCCTGCCGTTGCGCAAATGCCCGTAAAAACTGCGAAAGCCCTCATCGAGGAAGGCTGTTGGATCGCCCCATTCCGGTTTGAGCCCCTGTGCCGGGTTGGCAATGATGACTTCGTCAGGACTCTTGCTCTGGCGCAACAAGGCAACCATGTCATCCTTTAAGCCCTTGTAAAGGGCTTCCAGGCCAGCAAACTCGGCCTGCCCGATCACCGCGCCACTGGCGGGTACGATCCTGGTATCGGCACTGACGATCCTGCCGAGAGTATCGTAGGCATCGGTAATGCCGCCGATGAAGCCGTTGGTGGTTTCGTCTACCGTGGCCCAGCTGTCGGTCCGAATCGCCGGCCCCGTATAGAGTATGTCCGCGCCCCTGATCCAGGCATAGACATCGCCATCGGTATGGGCCTGCAACAGATAACCGACTTCGATGGTGTCGTCGCCGAACGGAATAACCAGGGGTTCCCAGTAAAAAGTCCGGTTGGGCAGCTGGTTATCCGGCACGGGAGTATGCAGAACGGTTTCTCCACGCTCACGAATGGTCGCGCCCAGCCACTGGCGGGTATTGTCATGGGCAATGATTTCCACGCCCTGCGGCCCGAGTATGGCGTTCAGGCCGTTCACTTCCGAATGCCAGTGACTGACGACGAGAGTGCGGATGGCATCAACACCGGTTTCCTCTCGGACAAACCCGAGATATTCCGTGGCAAACTCGGCCGGCACACCATCAATGAGAATCAGGCCATCCGGGGCAGCTGCCACCAGGGTGTTGCCGGCCGGCCCTTTCACGACATACACCGCATCGGCCACTTCTGTCATGGTGAAGTTTTCCGCGGCCCGCACATTACGGGTATACACCAGCGTTACCGTGAACAGCAGCAGGGTCAGGGTAAAAATTCGTTTAAAGGCGTTCATAGTCATTAAGCTGTCTCTAGCCCTGGTTAACCGGGCTCTTGATCTATCAGCTGTTCAATCTTCTGTACTATTAGACAGGCAAACAGGGCTGAATATTCGTTTTTCGGCAGGCCGAAAATCAACCAATAATTTGGTTTATGTTTGTGCGCTAACTTATTGTTTTTAATTTATTTAAACTTATGGTCTTTGCCTGTATTTCGTGCTGCAATTATGCACGAATTCAGGATTTCCTGAGCCACCCCGACCGTACGAAAGCAGTCCAGTATGGTACTTTGTAAACTGCAGGGAATCCAGAGATTATGTATTGTTTTCAATCAGTTATTGCTTTTTTCTATCGCGCCGCTGTACCTTGCCAATCGCCTGTAATAGAGTGATTTCATGAACGTTTCTCGCGCACTGGCAACGCCCCTGCTGCCTGCTGTTGTTGTGCTGGCCACCTGCGCCATTACGCCCGTAGCCCGGGCGGCAGAGGACAGCCTGCCCGCTGCAGAAAACTCACCTCCGGTATTTGGCCTGGGTTGGCTTGACCAGACGCAATCTATTGCCTCGGACTCCGCCAACGGCCTGGCCAATCGCCTCGACCGCTTTTTCGGCGTCCAGCGCAGCGATATCGAAGCCGCCTATTCTGCCCTGCGCCTGACCACCCTCCAGTCCTGGAACGATCTCGACAACGTGGATACCGGTGTGCGATTGCGCGGCAAGGTACACCTGCCCCGGATCAACGAGCGCATCAGCCTCATTTTTTCCGAAGAGGATGGTGACGGAACCAACTATTACACCCAGAACGCCGCGACCGTTTCCCAACAGAACACGACGCGCCTGAACCTGGAAGTCAATCTCACCGAGGAAAGCAATCACCGGCTGTTTTTCCGCGTCGGCATGCGTTCAAATCTCAAGGGCCGGGTCAGCATGCGCTACCGTTATGAACCCGATATTGACGGCAAACTGACCAATCGCTTTACCCAGTCCGTCTATTTCAGGGATGGCATCGGCTTTGGCTCCTTTTCCCGCTACCAGGTGGATTTTGCCCTGGCCGGTGAGGGCCTTGTGCGCTGGACCAACGATGCCCGCTTTGAAGAGTCCTATACCGGTGCTGAATACACCACGTCCCTGGAATACCTGCAGCTGCGTGGCAACGATACCGCCCTGTCCTGGTATAGCCGGGTCAATGGTGTGACCAGCCCCGGATATGTCGCCAGCTATGACCTGGGTGTGCGCTATCGCCGCCAGGTTTACCGGGACTGGCTGTTCCTGGAACTGGAACCCGGCTACACCTGGCGCAAGGATGCCTGGGCATTGCCGCGGGAAGAGTCACCCTATATTTTTGTGCGCCTGGAAATGGCCATTGGCAGCTACACCCGCTAAGGCTGAATTAATGCCTCTGGCAGGGCTGCAGGCCGCAACAACAAAGGGTTTACTCGCTCGGCTTTAGTCTTTAGTGGCGTTTTCCGGTGAGCCAGCTAATCGTGAGGAAATTTGAATAGATTGCCCAAAATGTAACGGCGAAATGCGTGAGCATTCCACCTCCACCCTGCAAGGCTTAGTAACCATAGACAAATGCACATCCCTTGGCGGTATCTGGTTTGACAAGGGTGAGGCCGAAATTCTGAAGGGCGACTGGATGTCCGATTTTCTCGACCGTGGCGACCCGATGAGGGGCAAGCAGCAGAATGAAAACACGGAAGTAAACTGCCCCCGCTGCAACAAGTTGATGAATGTGGTCAAGGATCCGTATCTGTAACACATCACCTACGAAGTATGCGATGAGCACGGCATGTTCATGGACGTCGGCGAATTTGCTGACTTCAAGAACGAAACCCTGGTTGAAACCCTAGCCAAATTTGCCCACAAGGCAAAAAGCAAACTGGGCAAATAAGCATTCGGCCTCATGGCCATCCGCCATAAAAAACCCGGCTGTCATGCCGGGTTTTTTGTTTCTGGTCAGGCCGTTTTCGCTTTATTCGAGACCGGCCATCTCGGTAGCAAACAGCATCAGCATGGCGCCCGCCCGGTCATCCTGCCCCATCAGGGCTTCCCGGTTCAGATACTTCTCCAGGGAGTCCTGCTTGTTGGTGGATTCACATACATTCACGAAATAGCCTTCTGCGCTACTGCGCATCAGTACCCCGCGCCAGGCCTGCTCCACGGCAGGCATGTAGCTGTCGTCCAGCCAACCGCGGCGAATGCCCCGCAGAATCGCCGTGCCTATCATGGCCGTTGCACTGTGTTCCGCATACGACCCGGGAAAATCCACCACCACGTGCCACATGCCATCCATGTCCTGATAGTTCAGCAGCGTATCAATATGGGTTCTGTACAGGTTCAGGAATTCGTCATACCCGGGATGGGTGTCGGGAAAATCGCTTAGGGCCAGTGCCATGCCAAGCGCCGGGAAGGCATTTGCGCGACTCCAGGCCGCATCCGTCAGCGGCGAATGCCGGTACAGACCGTCGGACCGTTTGACCAGGGTCTCCATGTGACGGATATGACGCAGGGCCATGTCGAAGTATTTCTGCTCACCGGTCAAATGCCCCACCTTGGTCAGGATCGGGGTCGACATGAAGTAGGCATCGCTCATGTCCCCATGCATCGGCATGGCCTCAAGCATATTGCCCCGGGCATCGAACCCCATGTCTGCCGCTTCCAGCGCTAGTGCCAGGTAAGCATTATTGCCGGTACGTTCGGCCAGTTCGGCAAACACCAGGTGGCCTGCGGTCACCAGCGAGGAATTGATATTGATGTCCTCACCGTTCAGGTAGGGGCTGACGATACTGGCAACATCATCCAGGTAACCCAGGCGCATGCGGCTGATCAGCGCCATGCCGGGAATATAGACCGGCCAGGAAAAATCATGCCCGTAATACAGCGCTATCTGCTCGGCCACCTCCCGGGGTGAACGGCGCAGGCGCCCGTCAAGAATCTCGTGAGCCGGCGACACCGGCAGGTTGTCCAGTTGCTGGTCCATGATCATGGCAAGCTCTTCCGGCTCGTCATACAGATGCAGCGCCGGCACATAACCGACACCGGCGACTATCAGGTTACTGAGGGAATCCGCCAGTTCGAAATCGGTTTCACTTTCAATCAGCACCAGGTCGGGACCGTGAGTGCCAAGCCAGCGCCAGAGGGCAAATGACACCGGATCTTCCACATAAGCGCGACCACGAGGGGGAAAATGCAGCGTCTCCCCTTCCGGGTTGGCTTCGTCTATCAGGATGAGATTAACGGGCTGTTCCGCTTTTGGGCGCGCCACGTAACGCTGGTACTCAGCCCGTACTTTCGCCGTGGAGGCGGCCTTGCCATCGAGCCCGCCGATCAGTACCACGGTCGGCCGCTCCTGCTGGTCCACCTGGTAGCCGGTGGCGGTGATCAAAGTACCTTCGGCAGACATGCCGACATGCCATTGCTGCGCCCAGGCAGACGGCATTAGCAAAAGGCCGCAAAGGATAAAGAAAAAGTATCTGGGGGTAGCGAGTCTGGTTGGCATAAACGGGTTCCGCGAATTCATGGCGTCATGATACACAACTCTTTACGCACGACAATCAAGCCCGGGCATTGCCGTCATGGCCTGTCGAAGTCAGCGCGACTTTCTTCGGGCCCAGCCCCTCTCACACTTCGGGCCCTAGCCCCTCTCACAGCATGTCCTGTTTCGTACTGGCTAACCTGGGCCATGAAAGCGGGAAGTTCATGCCAAACAAGGTCATGTTGAAAACGATCTGCGCCACTCACTGCTCAAAATACTCGCGCATGACCCGGCGCTGACCCAGCATCAGGCACAGGCAGACAAAACAGCATAGCGCGGCCACCAGGTTTGGCCACATCAGGCCGTACTGGTTGCCCAGCCAGCCGATCAACAGGACGCCAAGGGCCGGTGCCCCGCGGGTAAAGGCGGCCCACAGGCTCAACACTCTGCCCCGCATGTCATCATCGATACTGTTCTGCACCAGCGTTTGGCCGGCCACACTGCCAATGGTGATGGCATAGCCAAAGACAAACATCAGTCCCGTGGCTACCCAGACGATCGTGATGGCGGCAAAACCGGCCAGGCACAGCACGGCGACCAAGGTCATGATAAGAATTTCCCGGACCAGCCCGTGAGTCTTGCCGCCCATGGACAATTTCAGACCGGCAATGACGGCACCCAACCCCATCGCCGAGGTAAACAGGGCCAGGGTCAGTTCATCGGCTTCGAAGACAGCGCCGACAAACGCCGACAGCATGAACGCTACCGGACGAATGAACAGGGATACCACGGTCAGCAAGATAAACATCGACAACAGGGCCGGCTTTTCCACGACATAATTGAAACCGTCACGGATATCGCGCGAGAAACTCTTCTTCTCCAAAGACCTGACTTTCGCCGGCAGGTGAATGAAGTTCCAGGCAATGACAATGAGCAGATAACTCAGGGCATTGAACAGGATCGCGATCGCCGGACTGGTCAAGGCAATCACAAATCCCGCCAGCGCCGGCCCCAGGCAGCGTGCCACGTTGAACGCTACGGCCGTGAAGGCTGCGGCAGCCATCAGGTCCTGCTTTTTCACCAGGTTCGGAATAATGGACAGGCGAATGGGCTGGTAGGCTGCCTGCAATATGCCTTCTGCCAGCGCCAGGGTGAACAGTGAGCCAATCGTGAGCTGGTCGAACAGCACCAGAAAAAACAGCACAAAGGCCTGCACCATCATCAGCACCTGGGCCATGATGGCCATACTGCGTCGGTCGAAGCGGTCGGCCCAGACGCCAAACAACGGAGTGATGAAGATCATGGGCACAATGTCGACAAAGGCGATAACACCCACCCAGAATTCTGACTCGGAAATCAGCCAGGCCAGCCATGACACTGCCAGGCGCTGCATCCAGAAGCCGATGAGGGAGATGCTGTTGCCGCTCATGTAAATCGCATAGTTGCGATTGGAAAACGCGGAACGCAGTGAGGCGAACTTACCGGCGGCCATGGGCGGGTAACAATCCTTCTAAGACGAAGCGGCTAGTTTAAGGGACGATGTCCTTGATTGTCAGGCTGACCGGACCTTGCTGATCAGCCAGAGAAAACGCATCGGAAAGGGCCTGTATATCGCCAGACTCGGCGGTGGCCCCACCCCGTGTCAGGCGTGCGCCGACAATGACATCCGTGGCCGTGGATAGGTTCATGCCGGCAATCATCGACTTGGTGTTGTCCAGAGTGATCTCGATGGGAAATGATGCCGGTAAGGGTAAATTCTCTGCCGCCAGCGGCGCTGGCATCGCGGGATTGCGCGCAAACACAAACAGGCGCATATCGTCAGTGACCCGATCGACCACGGACTCATCAATATCCACGATGACCGTCACTGACGGGCCGTCCGGAGCCGCAGTATCCCCTTCAAACAAATCCGGAAACATGGTTTCCGCGCGGGTAATCCGGTCTCGCAGTACAGCCGCATCACGACTGCCCGCATTGACCTGCAGCAGTTGGCGGCGCCAGTATCCGACCGCTCCGACTATATCCTCGTTCAATAACGCATCCATGGCCAGCAGACTCATGACGGCGTATTCGTTCGGGTTCATGACCAGCGCCTGATCGGTGATGTTGCGTATTTCCGGCGTCATTTCCGACTCGGACTGCAGGAACAGGGATTGAGCCAGCTGCCCCAGCACAGTGGCCTTGTCCATGCCAGCGTCCATGCCATCGGCCAGTTGACGGAAGGTGTCTATGGCATCCTGGTAGCGATCGAGCTCAAGGTACAACGTGCCCAGCATGTAGCCGTTCTGGACATCGTCTTCCTGACGTTCAAAACGTGCCTGCAGGAAGTCGGCCAGCTCAGTCAGCAAGGCCAGCTGTTCCGCTTCGGTTTCCACAGTCTGCAGTTCGGCCAGAATGCCCGGCAAGGCGAGATCACGGGCCGAACCCACCACCTGGTAGAGGGCAAAACTGAAAATGGGCACGAACAACAGGGACAGCAGCGGCAGCACTTTGCCGGACTTCATGGTCAGGGTCTGGTGGCGCTGCTCTTCATCCTCCATGTCGCGCAGAAAACTGCGCTCCAGTTCAGTTTTCAGGCGCACGAAATCTTCTGCGGAAATCAAGCCTTCAGCCTGATCCTGTTCGAGGTCGGCGAGGCTCTGCTGAAAAACGTCGATGTTTTTCTGCTTGCGTATGTCACTGTCGGCGGCTTTTTCCATCGGCTTGTAGCGCAGCACAGGCACGAGGATGAAAAGCAATGCAACGACCAGCAGCAACATGCTGTAGAGAATGAAAGTATTCACCGGGTTAGTTGTCCTTACCTTGATCTAGCAGGCGTTGCAGGCGCACCTGCTCTTCCGGGCTGAGACTGCCGTCTGCGGGCGTTGCGGCCTGGCTGGCCGCCATCATGCGCCTGACAATCACAAAACCGGCTATTAGCAGGAACAACGGGGTGAACCAGAGAAAGAAGGTCGCCAGAGTCAGGCGCGGACGATACAGAATGAAGTCTCCGTAACGGCTGCTCATGAACTCAATGATTTCATCGTTGGTGCGCCCTTCCTTGACCTGTTGATACACTTCACGGCGCAAATCCGCAGCTATGGGGGCATCGGAACCGGCGATATTGGCATTCAGGCATTTCGGACAGCGCATTTCATAGGTGAGTTTCTTAAAGCGCGCTTCGTCCTGGTCAGACTCGAAAGGATATTCCTCGATGGCGCCAAGGACAGGCACAGACAATAGGACGATCAGCAGGGTAACAGCGCGCATCATGCCAGTGCCTTAACGGATCTGATCCAGCAGAGGTACGAATTTCTCCCGCCAGATATCCGCATCAAGGGCGCCGATATGGCGATACAGAATCATGCCGTTCTGGTCCACGAGAAAGGTCTCAGGTGCGCCTGTCACACCGAGATCGATGCGCAGGGAACCGTCAAGATCGACTATGTTGTAATCAAACGGGTTGCCGCGCTCAGCCAGAAAATCCCGGTCTTCCACCATGGAGTAGTCATAGCTGATGCCAATGAAGGTAATGTCGTCTTCCTGTTTGCTCAGCTCAAGAAAATACGGATGCTCGACATGACACGGCGGACACCAGGACCCCCAGATATTGACGAACAGGATGTCGCCGACGAAATCCTCACGGCTGAATTCGCCCATCTCGGGATACAGGCTCGGCTGGGTGAATTCGGGAAAGGGTTTGCTCACCAGTGCCGAAGGCACCAGGTTCGGATTACGGCCGTCATTGAGACCAAACAGCAGGAATCCCGCCATGATGAAGAAAATGGCGATCGGAATGAACAGTTTCAGGCGGCGGTTCATGAGGCCTCTACAGGGCTTTTCATACCCAGTCCGGTAGCGGCATTTTCCGGCGGTACATCCCTTACCACGGCATCACGCACGCGATAGCGGCGGTCCAGAATGGCAGTCACCCCGCCTGCGGCCATCAGGAAAGCCCCGAACCAGATCCAGAACACAAAAGGCTTCAGGTGAATGCGAACAACCCAGGCACCCTCCCCGCGCGGATCGCCCAGGGCGGCAAACAGGTCGCGAAAAAAGCCGACATCGATATCTGCCTCAGTCTGCACCGCACCGGTGGCTAAATAGGTACGCTTTTCCGGATGCAGGGTCATGTAGGGACGGCCGTTTTTCAGGACATCCACCGTGCCGGCTTCTGCGCGGTAGTTAGGACCGGGTGCATCGACCACGCCCTGGAAAATGAATTCATAACTGCCGATCTCGATACCCTGTCCCGGTGCCAGGCGCACGTCACGCTCGACGCTGTAATGGCTAGTCAGGCAGATGCCAAGAATAATGACGGCAAACCCGAGATGGGCCAGTTGCATGCCGTAGTAGCTCAGGCTGAGGCTTTTCAGGCCCTTTACCAGAGAGTCCTTGTTGGCTGATTTTGTGACCAGGTCACGCGCTATGCCGAACACAATCCACAGCGCCAGGCTAACCGCCAGGAAGATGGACAGGTTCACTTCCCGAGTAATGAATAACGGCAGCACGATGCCCAGAAGCACACTGGCGACAGCAACCTTGACCAGCTGGTCTTTCAGGAATGCCGTTGATGTCTTTTTCCAGCGCGAAATTGAACCAATGGTGAGGAACACGGTGAGCAGTGCCATCAATGGCAGGAAGATCGTATTGAAATACGGCGGGCCTACCGAGACCATGTTGGCTTCCCCGTTGATCGCTTCATGAATCAGCGGATACAGCGTGCCCAGCAGGATGCCGGCCGTGGACACCACCAGCAGGATGTTGTTGATCAGCAGGAACACTTCGCGCGAAGTCATGGTATAGCTGGCCGTGCCCTTCACAACCGGCGCGCGCAGTGCATACAGAAACAGCGAAGCCCCGATGACCACCAGCAGAATGGCGAGTAGCACCAGGCCACGTTCGGGATCAACGGCAAAGGCATGGACCGAAGTAATCAGGCCGGAACGGATAATGAACGTGCCCAGCAGGCTCAGGGAGAATGCTGCAATGGCCAGCAGCACTGTCCAGCTCTTGAAGACGCCACGCTTTTCGGTCACCGCCAGGGAATGAATCAGGGCCGTGCCCACCAGCCAGGGCATGAAGGCCACGTTTTCGGTCGGATCCCAGAACCACCAGCCGCCCCAACCCAGTTCGTAGTAGGCCCACCAGCTGCCCAGAGCAATACCCAGCGTTAGGAAAGCCCAGGCGGCATTGGTCCATGGCCGGGTCCAGCGTGCCCAGGCCGCATCCAGTTTGCCGGTCAGCAGCGCTGTGATGGCAAAGGCAAAGGCCACGGAAAAACCCACATACCCCATGTAGAGCATTGGCGGGTGCACGATCAGGCCAAAGTCCTGCAGCAGCGGGTTCAGGTCAGTACCGTCTGCGGGCGGGTTGAGCATCAGGCGGTCAAACGGGTTGGAGGTCAGCAGCATGAACACCAGAAAGCTGACGCTGATGATGCCCATGATCGACAACACCCTGGCCAGGATATCCAGCGGCAGGTTGCGACTGAACAAGCTGACGGCATAGGTCCAAGAGGCCACCATCAGCACCCACAGCAGCAGCGAGCCCTCATGACCGCCCCAGACACCGGTGAATTTGTAGAACCACGGCAACAGGCTGTTGGAGTTGCTGGCGACATAGCGCACGGAGAAATCATCATTCAGGAAGGCATGGGCCAGGCAGCCGAAACTGACCACCATGAACACCCAGATACCGGCACACAAAGGCCGCGACAGGGTCATCAACAACGGGTTGTTGCGATACACCCCCACCATGGGCAACACGCTGAGCAGAATGGACAGGCTCAGCGCCAGCACCAGGGAGAAATTGCCGAGTTCGGGAATCACTGGTTACATACCTTCACGTCTTTGTCCTCCGCCGCTTCCAGGGAGGCCTTCACTTCGGCGGACATATAGTTTTCGTCATGTTTGGCGAGAATCTGAGTAGCCTGAAATATGCCGCCGTCATCGATATAGCCATCGGCGACCACACCCTGTCCTTCGCGAAACAGGTCAGGCAACGGCCCTGAGTAGCTGACCAGCACATCGTTGCAGAAATCGGTGGTTAGAAAATTCACTTCAGCACCCTCCAAACCGTCCTTGATGACACTGCCCATCTTCACCATGCCGCCGATGCGGAAATTCTGGTTACCGGGTACGGCACCCTCAGACACTTCCGTCGGCGTATAGAACACATTGATGCCTTCGTTGAGTGCAACGAGCACCAGCCCTACCGCAATGGCAGTACCGAAAATGATAAACAGGACAATCGCCAGTCGTTGTTGCCTGTGTGCCAGCATCAGTGACTTTCCCCTTCACTATTCTTGTCGTGGTGCCTGTCAAAATCCGCGCGGGCCATTCTGGCCTTGAGCTGCTTCAGTCTTTTTTTACGGCCCAGAAGCGGCGGTACCACCGTGATAACAAAAAACATTGCAAACAAAATGTAGACCGGCCAGACATAAAGGGCGTAGCCACCCATGTCCAGGAACGCGCTAAAACCGTCAAACTGGAACTCAGGCATCAGCGGCTCCGTGATCAACCGTGTCGGTCACAATATCGCGTACCCATTGAGTACGGCGTTCACGCCATAAAATTTCATTCTGGCTGCGCAAAATCAGACCAATAAAAAACAGACCAATGAATCCGAAACCTGTGAAAAAGGCCGGAATCCAGATTTCCGGCGGATTGGCACTGGTATCACGCATGCCCAGCGAACTTGCCCCCTGGTGCAGGGTGTTCCACCACTCCACCGAATATTCAATTATGGGGATGTTCACCACACCGACAAGGGTCAGTACGGCACAGGCACGTGCCGCCGTGTCCTGCGAGTCAAAGGCGGAGCGCAGCACGATAATGCCCATGTAGATAAAAAACTGCAGCAGCGAGGAGGTCAGGCGTGCATCCCATATCCACCAGGTGCCCCAGGTAGGTATCCCCCAAAGGGAACCGCTGGCCAGCATGAGAAGTGTCGCCATGGTCCCTATAGGGGCAATTGCCTTGGCCACGATATCTGCCATTTTCACTTTCCAGATCAGGACAGCGGCACTGCACAGGGCCATCATATAGAAACAGCCCTTCATGAGCCCGGCAGCAGGGACATGCATGTAGATGATCCGATAGTTATCACCCATCTGGTAATCCGGTGGCGCAAAAGCCAGCCCCCAGATCACGCCTATGATGAGCAGGAAAAGGGTAACGCCCCAGAGCCAGGGCAGACTGCGGTTGCCCAGGTCATAAAACCATTTCGGGGAGCCGAGTTTGTAGAGCCATTGCCACATCGTTAATGCCGTAAATCCTGTAGTCGATTAGTTCACGCTGATCCGCAGAGCGGCGACAATTGCCAGAGGGGACAGGCTGATGGCCAGGGCAAGTATCGCGCCCATCAGGGCCAGCAGGCCTGAATACGCCATGTCATTGATGGCGGCATCCACGACCCCGGCACCAAAAATCAGCACCGGAACATACAGCGGCAATATTAACACAGCCAGCAGCAATCCACTGCGCGAAAGCCCCACCGTCAGCGCCATGCCGATGCCCCCGATCAGGCACAATACCGGGGTTCCCAGCAACAGGCTGACCATCAGTGCCGTGATGCCCGAAGCCGGCATCTGCAGCATCAGCGCCAGTACCGGGGCTAGCACAATGATGGGCAGGCAGGCCATGAGCCAGTGACTGAATACCTTGGCCAATACCAAGAAATACAGGGGCTGCGGGCTCATGAGCAATTGTTCCAGGTTGCCGTCTTCATAATCGGCGCGAAACAGGCTGTCCATGGACAGCATGACCGCCAGCAAGGCCGTCACCCAGATCACGCCCGAGGCAATGGTGCTGAGAAAGGCGTCTTCAACGCCGCCGCCGAGGGGAAACAGCACCACGGCCAGAATGAAGAACATCAGCGGATTGATGACATCGCCGGGCGAGCGCATGGCCAGCAGCAATTCACGGCGGATGGTGGCGCGCATGACGCCGCCAAGTCCCAGGGCGGCCGGTTCAGTCATGACGGGCTCCGGGTTTCCAGGCATCCAGGTCAATGGCTGACACCGGACACTGCATCTGCAGGCTATGGTGTGTGGTCAGCATCAGCGCCCCACCCGCGCCGACGAAGTCGGACAGCAGGGCTTCCAGTTCACTGACGCCTTTTTTATCCAGTGCCGTGAATGGCTCATCGAGAATCCAAAGGCTGGCCGGGACCAGATTCATGCGCGCCAGGCTGACACGGCGCTGTTGACCGGCCGACATCATGTAACAGGGCACATCGTCGTAGCCATTCAGGTCAAAGGCCGCCAGGGCCTCGCGAATGCCGGCAGGTTTGGCGATGCCCCGGGAGGCGCAGAACCAGCGCAGGTTGTCCGCCGCTGTCAGCGTCTTGTTGATGGCCGGTGCATGGCCCAAGTAGAAAACACTGCTGCGGAAATCCGCCTTCTGCTTGTGAATCGGTTCACCGCGCCAGAGGATATCGCCCTCATAGTCGTGATTGAGCCCGCACAGGATGCGCAGCAAGGTGGTCTTGCCGCTGCCATTGGCGCCCTGCACCTGCACCGCCTGTCCCGCTGACACACTGAAGGCCAGATTCTGGAACAGAACCCGGTCATCGCGCTCGCAAGTCAGGTGTTGTGCTTCAAGCATGCCTTGTGCCACTGAGCCTCCATGGAAAAGGCCGCAGATTATACCGGAAAATCAATGAGATAGTGCCGCAAATTCGTGCAAATAAACGGCATTTGGGGCAGCCCGGCCCAGGCTGGACCGGAACCGGCTCAGGACCTCGGCGGTGTCACCCCGGTCTGGCCCATGTACTTGCCGTTACGATCCTTATAGGTCACTTCACACTGTTCATCAGATTCGTAGAACAGCATCTGGGCCACGCCTTCGTTGGCGTAGATTTTGGCGGGCAGCGGCGTGGTATTGGAAAACTCCAGGGTGACATGCCCTTCCCATTCCGGCTCCAGCGGAGTGACATTGACGATGATGCCACAGCGGGCATAGGTGGATTTGCCCAGGCACACGGTCAGGACATTGGACGGTACCCGGAAATACTCCACGGTGCGGGCCAGGGCAAAGGAATTGGGCGGAATGATGCAGGAGTCGGCTTCGATACTGACAAAACTGTTTTCATCGAAATTCTTCGGGTCCACCACGCTGGAGGTCATGACATTGGTGAAAATCTTGAATTCACTGGCACAGCGCACGTCATAACCGTAGCTGGATGTGCCGTAGGAAATCACCCGCCTGCCATCGACTTCGCGGATCTGGTTGGGCTCAAACGGGTCCAGCATGCCATGTTCTTCGGCCATGCGGCGGATCCACTTATCGGACTTGATAGACATCGGGTTTTCCCACAGCAAAAAAACAGGAGATATTACCGGGCGGGCCGCAAGATGCAAGCCATGCGGGCCAGGACATACTGGCATTTTTCAGGGCGACCCTAGTATAATCGCGCCCCGTTCAGGCAGCCGAGATAAATTACAAAGCAAACTCCCTGTGCATGACATGAAGGCATCTGCTTTCGAGGATCAGGGACACCCCGTGGTTGCGGTGCGCGTTTCAAAAAAGTCAGCTGTTGATCTAGTGGTTCGTTCAGAATTTGTTCAGTTAAATCGCCATCTAATGACGCACTAGATACGTACAAACGAGAAAGATCAATTTAATAGTCTCGATTAATAGTTCCAATTAATAGTTCCTACTAAAAGTTTCTTAACAAAGTTTCACAGTGATATCCAGTAACAGGAGTAACCCAATGAAGTTGAAAGCAACCGTCGCAATCGCTGCCGTCGTTTCTCTGTTTGCCATGCTGTCCAACAGCGCACTGGCTGCCGGTGACCCGGAGCGCGGTAAAGCCCTTTACGCAACCTGTGGCGCCTGCCATGGTGCCAATGGTCAAGGCCAGGAAGCCCTGAATGCACCGGCTATCGCCGGCCAGGAAGAATGGTATCTGGTCCGTCAGCTGCAGAATTTCAAGAAAGGCATCCGTGGTGCCAACCCGAACGACACGTTTGGCATGCAGATGGCCCCGATGGCCCAGACCCTGCCGAATGACCAGGCAATCGAAGACGTTTCTGCCTACATCAACTCCCTGGGCAACTGATCACTGCAGTCCAGGCAGTTGTCAAAAAACCCGGCCTTGGCCGGGTTTTTTTATGCCGGCAAATTCCCTTACCGGTATGTACAGATAGCTGCAGCAGCGTACCTTGTCTTCAGGACGAGTAGTCCAGCACCGTTGCCACCACCAGTTGCACATTGCGCGCCCCGCGAAACTCGTTGACGTCGATGCGATAAGCCAGGCTGATGCGCGTCAGGGCAGTGGTCAGCAACGTCGGCTCGACATTGAAGGCGATGGCATCGACCAACGGTCCTGCCGTACCGGCCTGCCCCGCCACGGGAACCTGCAGTGTCAGTTTGAGGTGTTTTTCCCCGACGGTGCGTTGACTGACCACGACAAACTCCCCCTGGAAAACCGGTTCCGGAAAATGCTGTCCCCACGGCCCTGCTTCGCGGACCTCACTGGCAAATCCCAGGGAAAAACAATCGGGCGCCAGTTCGCCATCCACCCAGGTGGCCTGTTCGAGCATCTCAGGTTCGATTTCACCCTGTAACACCTTTTCGAAGGCTGCGGTAAAGGCCGGCAGGTCGGCATGTCGAATCGCCAGACCAGCCGCCATGGCATGACCGCCGAATTTCTGCAGCAACTCAGGATGGCGCGTGGCCACGGCATCCAGGACATCGCGAATGTGAACACCCTCGATGGAGCGGGCGGAGCCCTTGATCATGCGATTCTCGCCACTCTCCTCTCCGGTATCGGCAAAGACTATGCAGGGGCGATGAAAACGTTCCTTGATGCGCGACGCCAGGATGCCGATCACCCCCTGGTGCCAGTCGGGGTCATACAGGCACAAACCGAATCGGGTTTCATAGTCGATGTCCAGTTCATCCAGGGCGGCCAGCGCCTGGTCCTGCATGGTCTGTTCGATCTGGCGCCGGTCCCGGTTCAGGGCATCCAGTTGCATGGCCATGTCCCGGGCGCGTGCCGGGCTTTCTTCCAGCAGGCAGTCGATGCCAAGCGTCATGTCATCCAGGCGCCCGGCCGCATTCAGGCGCGGACCGGCGGCATAGCCCAGGTCACTGGCAACCACGGTCCGGTAGTTGCGGCCTGCAACATCAAGCAGCGCCTGGATACCCGGCCGGCCATGACCGCTGCGGATAATGCCCAGGCCATGGCGCACCAGACGCCGGTTGTTCTGGTCCAGCGGCACCACATCAGCCACGGTGCCCAGGGCAACCAGGTCCAGGAAACGGGCCATATTGGGTTCAGTGAGCTGAAGCCGGGCAAACCAGCCGCGCTCACGCAGGGTCGCCCGCAACGCAGACATGAGGTAAAACACCACACCAACGCCTGCCAGTGCCTTGCTGGGAAATTCACACTCCGCCAGGTTGGGGTTGATGATGCAGCGCGCATCGGGAAGCGTATTGCCGGGTAAGTGGTGATCTGTCACCAGCACGTCTATACCGACTGCAACTGCCGCGTTGACGCCCTCATGACTGGCGATGCCGTTGTCGACCGTGACAATCAGGTCCGGGGCCTGCTGTTGTGCGACCGCCACGATTTCCGGCGTCAGGCCATACCCGTACTCAAAACGGTTGGGGACCAGAAAGCCGACATCACCATACCCGAAAGCCTGCATGGCAAGCATGAACAGGGCACAACTGGTGGCGCCGTCGGCATCGAAATCCCCCACCACCAGGATGCGTTGTCCTTCGGCCATGGCATCGGCCAGCAAACCGGCACCAACATCGGTATTTTTCAGCAAGGCTGGCGGGTGCAGCTCGGAAAGCTCGAGGCGACGATCACGTTCGTCGATCACGCCACGGGCGGCATACACCCGCCGCAGCACCGGGTGGATGGCGTCATCCAGCTGCGAGGCTGCTTCCGCGACACGTTCCAGCACGACTGCCATGGGCATCAGGCCACCTGGTCATCACGCAGCTGGCGCCGCAGCACCTTACCCACACTGGTGCGTGGCAAGGTGGCCCGGAACTCGACTTTACTGGGCACCTTGTAGGGTGTCAGACCCAGTCGGCAAAAGCGGATAACCTCTTCTTCGCTGAGATCGGGGTTGTCGGAAATGACAAACAGTTTCACCTGTTCACCCTCCTCCTCTTTTTTCGGCATGCCGATCACGGCCGCTTCACGAATGTCCGGATGCTTGATCACATGATCCTCGATTTCGGCTGGATAGACATTGAAACCGGACACGATAATCATGTCTTTTATGCGGTCCACGACCGTGAGATAACCACCCTCATCGAGGATGCCCATATCGCCGGTCTTGAACCAGCCATCGGCGGTCAGGGTCGCTGCCGTCTCTTCCGGACAGTTCCAGTAGCCCATCATCACCTGGGGGCCGCGCACCTGGATCTCCCCGGCTTCTTCGGCAGGCAGTACAGTGCCGTCCTCGGCGACGATGCGGATATCTGTCCACAGAGTGGGTTTGCCGATCTTGCCTTCCTGATAATCCTCGTAACTGCCGCTGGCCACGAGCGGTGATGTTTCTGTCAGACCATAGCCTTCCAGGATGCGGCAACCCGTGAGCACTTCCCAGCGCCGGGATGTGGCAACCGACAACGCCATGCCGCCGGAAGTGCATATCGACAAGGCGGAAAAATCCAGTTTGCGGAAGTCGGGATGCTTGCACAGCAGCTGGTACAGGGTTGATATCCCCACCAGGCCATTAATTCGGAAACGCTTGAGAGTCCTGATCATGCGACCCGTGTTGCGCGGATCCGGTATCAGCACGCCGTGATAGCCCTTGTACAGGGAATAGGCAAAATTCAGCGTGAAGGCATAGATATGGTAGAACGGCAAAGGCGCCACCATCACACTGCCTGGTGGCGGGCAGTGGTTCCTGATCACGGAATCGATCTGCAGCATATTGGCCATGATGTTGTCGTCAGACAGCATGGCGCCCTTGGCAATGCCGGTCGTGCCCCCGGTGTACTGGATCAGCCCGAGACGGGGCGTTTCCTGGTGCCGCGGCAAATCCGGGCTCAGATCGACTAGGGATTGCATGCTCATGGAGCGCAGGTATTTTTTTCCGCGCGCCAGGACTTTGTGGAATTCGGTACGCGCCGCAAAACGGATCATGGGTACACGCTTGCCCTGCAACAGACGTTTCAGTCGGAATGCCTGCCTGATATGCCAGGGATGAAAATCCGTGATGCGTGAAACCACGACTTTTTCAATGGCTGTACCCGGCAGAATCTTGCTTGTGACAGACAGCACCTCTTCCAGCGTAAACAGTGCCCGCGCACCGGAATCTCGCAACTGGTGCTCGGTTTCACCGGCGGTATACAGCGGATTGATATTGACGATCACCATGCCGGCCTTGATCACAGCCAGTGCCGCCACCGGGTACTGAAGCAGATTGGGTAACTGGATCGCCACCCGGTCTCCCGGTACCAGCGTGGATTCACGCAGCAGCCATGCCGCCAGCTGGTTGCTGAGACGGTCAAGCTGGCGATAGGTCAGGCTGGCGCCTTCACAGCTGAAAGCAACCAGATTGGCATGCTGCGTCAGCGAGCGGCCGAGCAGCTCCCGCAGAGACGCGCAAGATGGCAGTTCAGGGCCGCCTTGATTTACCGGCTGGTCGTCCATATCTCTGAATCAGGGTGCTGTGGGTGGTTGAGGGCGCTGTCAGTGGCGTTTTCAATGGCGCTTTCAGTGGCGCTTTCGATGGCCCTATCAATGGCGCTTTCAGTGGCAAAAAGCTGGCCAGTCGAGACGTTACACGGGGTCTTTTCAATCATGCAGTAGGGTATCGCTTCGGTGGGCTTGTCTGGACCAACTTATCATGGAAAATCCATGCGCCTGCCATGAAAAATTCACGAAAAACCCATGAACAAACCATGAACAACCCATTCACTATTATTAACTGTCAAAAACGCCTTTCGGGCAACGCGCTGTCCGCTGTTTTCGCCGCATTCCGCCACGAGAGACAGACGTCACCGGAACTAATTGCCTGCTGGCAGGCCTAAAGAAGATATAAAATCAGGCGTGCTGAAGCACAAATCCTGCATACAATCGTTAAGACAGGTTAGACCATGAAAATCAAAAACGGAATCGCTTTTTTACTCTTTCTTGGTGCTGGTGCATGTGGCTTTTTGCTGCCTTTTTCCAGCGCCACCTCGGCTGACTACCTCACCTTCCAGACGGAAGATGAAGCCAACACCATCGACATTTTCAAGCAGGCCAGTCCGGCGGTGGTCTATGTCACCAACAACGCCTACCGGCGTACCAACATGTTCTCCCTGAACGTTCAGGAAATCCCGCAGGGCACCGGCACCGGCTTCGTCTGGAATGACGAAGGGCTGATCGTGACTAACGATCACGTCATCCAGGGCGCCGACCATATCACCATTACCCTGCACGACCAGAGTACCTGGGATGCTGAACTCATCGGCCGGGCACCGGACAAGGACCTGGCCCTGCTGCGTATCAATGCGCCGAAGGAATTACTGCACCCTCTGCCCGTGGGCGACTCCGGCCAGCTGGAAGTGGGCCGCAAGGTGCTGGCCATCGGCAACCCGTTTGGCCTCGACACCACGCTCACCGTTGGCGTCGTCAGCGCCCTGGGCCGTGAAATCAATTCCATGACCAACCGCACCATCCGCGATGTCATCCAGACGGACGCCGCCATCAACCCCGGCAACTCCGGCGGCCCGCTGCTGAACTCCATGGGCCAACTGATCGGCGTCAATTCCCAGACCATCAACCCGAACAACGGCTCAGGTATCGGTTTTGCCATTCCCGTCAACACGGTGAAGAAAATCGTGCCGCAGCTGGAAATATACGGTAAGGAAGTAAGACCGCTGATGGGCATCATGAACATGCCCGACAGCTGGGTGCGCCAGCGCGGCATCGCCGGCCTGCCCATCTACCAAGTCAGTGACGGCATGCCGGCCCATCGCGCCGGCATGATCGGCTTCCGCCAGAACAATCGCGGCGACATTATTCTGGGTGACATCATCGTGGAGGTTGAGGGTGAAAAGATTCTCAGCACGGACGACCTGCTCAATGCACTGGAACAGCACCAACCCGGCGACACGGTCCGCGTGGTCACCCTGCGGGATCAGCAAACCCTGGAATTTGATGTGGAACTGGCGCCGCCGGGTTAAACCGGCAGAGACAGTATCTGGCAGTTAATCAGGTATCGCTTACAGCGTTTTCTGGATAAATCCGGTGACCGCGTCCAGCGTTGCCGGCAGCACCGTGGTGCGCTCTTCCCTTTTCATCAGGTCTGACAGGTGCGGCGGCAATGCCGGCGTTTCAAGGCCCGCGCGGGTAATGGCATCGGCAAACTTGGCCGGATGCGCCGTGGCCAGGCAAACTACCGGGGCCGGGTTGTTGGCACAGCAGACGCGCGCGGCCTTGATGCCGGTGGCAGTATGCGGGTCCAGCAGATAGCCGTATTCGGCATACACGCCACTGATCGTTTCACAGGTGGTGAGATCATCGACACGACAGCTGTCAAAAATGGCCTTCGCAAAAGCCCACTCCTCGTTGCTGACCGTTTGCGGGTCACGGCTGAGCCCGGTCACAAAATCAGTCACCCGATCCGTATCGCCCTTGAAAAGGTCAAACAGAAAGCGCTCAAAATTGCTGGACACCATGATGTCCATGCTCGGTGACAGGCTCGGCTCGAGATCTTCCAGGTTGTACTGATTGCTGCTCATGAAACGGTGCAGGATGTCGTTCTTGTTGGTCGCGATGACCAGGCGATCCACCGGCAGACCCATTTTCTTGGCCAGGTAACCGGCATAGATGTCACCGAAATTGCCGGTGGGGACAGAGAACGACACCGGTGCCTGCGCCCCGTTGATTTTCAGGGCTGCGTAAAAGTAGTACACGATCTGCGCCATGATGCGCGAAAAGTTGATCGAATTGACTGCCACCAGCTGATAGCCCTCGGGCAGAAAGGACTGGTCGGCAAACGCCTTTTTGACAATGTTCTGGCAGTCGTCAAAGTTGCCTTCGAGAGCCAGGCTGTTGACGTTGTCACCCGGTACGGTGGTCATCTGGCGGCGTTGCACTTCCGACACACGGTTATGCGGATACAGAATATACATGTCGACCCATTCGCAATGCCGGCAACCTTCCAGGGCGGCTGAGCCGGTATCCCCGGAAGTGGCCCCGAGGATGGCAACATGCTTCCTGCGGCGGGCAAGAAAATAATCGAGCAGTCGCCCCAGCAGTTGCAGGGCAAAGTCCTTGAAGGCCAGGGTCGGGCCGTGAAACAGTTCCAGCACGTACTCGTTGTCAGCCATTGGTGTCAGTGGCGCCACATCCGGATGCGAGAATACGGCATAGGTCTCATTGACGATTTCACGCAGATCCTCTGCCGGCATGCAGTCATCGACATACAGACGAATGATTTCAAAGGCCAGCTCGGCATAGCCCAGGTCTTTCCAGCCGGCCAGTTGGGCAGGCGAAACCTGCGGTACCGCTTCAGGAATGTAGAGACCACCGTCGGGTGCCAGACCCGTCAGCAGGACTTCCTCGAAATTGCGCGCCGGGCTCTTGCCGCGGGTACTGATGTATTTCACTGTTTGCTTGCTCCGGTTATTCCAGGCGGTCCATGCGAATGCGGGTGACCGGCCCAGATACAGCTTCCAGGGCTTCGATCTTGGCGATGGCGTCATTCATGATGCCTTCGCGGATTTCATCCGTCAGGATAATCACGGACAACACCTGCTCCGAGTCGTGCACGCGGGGTTCTTTCTGGATCACGGCTTCTATATTGATCTCACAGTCGCCCAGAATTTCCGTGATATCGGAAAGGACCCCGGCCTTGTCGTGCGCCATCACGCGCAGGTAATAGGCACTTTCCACCGCCTCGATCGGCAACACTGGCAGATCGGACAGGCTGTCCTGCTGGAAAGCCAGGGCGGGCACGGAGTTTTCCGGGCTGTTGATGCCGCGGGCGACATCGATCACATCTGCCACGACAGCAGAGGCTGTTGGCAAGGCGCCGGCGCCGGCGCCGTAATACATGGTTGGACCAACGGCATCACTCTGCACCATCACGGCGTTCATGACGCCATTGACGTTGGCAATCAGCTTGTCATCGGCAATCAGGGTCGGATGCACACGCAGTTCGATCCCGTCCGGTGTCTTGCGCGCAATGCCCAGGTGCTTGATGCGGTAGCCGAGTTCATCCGCATAACGGATATCCTCGATGGTGATGCCACTGATGCCCTCGGTGTAGGCCTTGTCGAACTGGAGCGGAATACCGAAAGCGATGGCCGCCAGGATGGTCAGCTTGTGGGCGGCATCGATGCCTTCCACGTCAAAGGTCGGATCCGCCTCGGCGTAGCCCAGTTCCTGGGCCTGCTTCAGGACATCGGCAAATTCCCGGCCTTTTTCCCGCATCTCGGTCAGAATGAAGTTGCCGGTGCCATTGATGATGCCGGCGAGCCATTCAATCTGGTTGGCCGCCAGGCCTTCACGGATAGCCTTGATGATCGGAATGCCACCAGCCACGGCCGCTTCATAATCCACCAGCACATTCTTTTCGCGAGCAGCGGCAAAAATCTCGTTGCCGTGGACGGCAATAAGCGCCTTGTTGGCCGTGACCACATGCTTGCCGTTGGCAATGGCCCTGAGCACCAGTTCCCGGGCAACGTCATAACCGCCGATGAGTTCCAGCACAATGTCGACTTCCGGGTCGTCCGCGACCGCAAACACATCGTTGCTGATCTTGGTGTCACCCACATCCTGGTGCAGCTTGAGCTTGCGGGACCCGATGTGGGACACCACCAGTTCCCTGCCGACGCGACGGGCAATTTCATCTTTGTTGTTGCTAAGGACGGTATAACTGCCATAACCGACAGTACCCAGGCCGCATATTCCGATCTTGATGGGATCCACGTTTAATCACTCAGCACGGATTGTCCGCGCGTAAAAAAAGGGCACATTATAGGGGCCTGCGAGAACGCAATCCAACCGGATTGCGCGTCAGACCAGCGCTTGTTCAGGATTTATTGCGGGGTTGAGTCGAGCAGATACCCGGCCAGCGTATCGGCAGGCACATAGCCCGGCAGAATGGTGCCGTCTTCCAGCACCAGTGCAGGGGTACCGGTGACACCTACCTCGCGACCAAGCTGGTAATGACTGGCAATGGGGTTGTCACACTGCGCTTCCGGTACTGCGGCACCGCGGGTTGCGCTGGTGAACATCACGTTGGGGTCATCGGCGCACCAGGTCGAGACCATCTTGAGATGGGTCTCGGTATTCAGACCAGTACGCGGAAAGCCGAGGTAGCGCACGGCGATACCCAGTACGTTCAGGCGTTCGATTTCCCCATGCAGCTGGCGGCAGTAGGGACAATCGACATCGGTGAACACGGTGATGGTTGCCAGGCGCTCGCCTTCCGGTTCGAAAATAATCATCTCGCTTTCCGGAATATTGGCGATACGTTCAGCACGCGCCATATTGCGCTGGGATTCACCCAGGTTGACCAGTCCCTGCGGAGTAGCTTCGTAAAGATCGCCCGGAATGAAAAAACGGGCATCGGCTGAGGCGTAAATGACCTGGCCATTGATGAGCACAATTTCGTACAGGCCGTCGACCGGGCTCGCCGCGATGGAATCGATCACCATGCTTGGCTGTGTGCTGACAATGACGTTGCGAATACCGGCAATGACCTCATCCTCAGTCTGGGCCATGACCGACGTGTGAACAGAGAGCAGGGAAATCACCAGCGGGCACAGGACGGAAAAGGATTTAAAGGCGGATTTCATCGGTGCTCCTCGGCTCTCGTTTACTTCTGTTGATACGGGCATCAATTGCTGTGGTGCGGCGTGGCTAATGCGGCCGCGCGAGATTTTAAATCAGTCCTAATAAAAGACCCGGCTCCATGAAACTTCATTTCGGGATGAAGTTCAAGCAGGCCGGGTCCCTGATGATTGAAACGTCCCAAAGGACGCCGGATCAATCTTCTTTCTTTTCTTCTGAGGCTTCTTC
>JBMTQX010000005.1:0-91215 GCA_049446715.1 Pseudohongiellaceae bacterium | reverse complement strand
CCGGGGGCCTGATCAAGGACTCACCACAAATTGACTAATCCCGGGCGGAGGGGTTTAATCTTGGTCAGCAACAAGATCACACTGGGGGGATTACCAGCATGTCAGAGTCAGAAAAAAATCAGCAAAAACAGGAACTCACCGCGCGCCGCAAGGTGCTGAAAACCGGCGTGGCCATGGGCAGCATGGCCGCCACCGCCAGCCTGCCGTTCTGGTCGCAGGTGGCCCTGGGCCAGAATGAGGAAGTCGTGCCGTTTACCGACATGCCCGAAGGCTACACCGTGCCGCCGAAACAGGCCGGGGGTATCTATTACCAGGACACGTCCAAGATTGACGATTTCTATTCACCCAACGGCAACTTCTACGTCATCCAGCACTACAACCAGCCCACCCTGGATGCCAATGCCTTCACCCTGAAGGTCACCGGCCTGGTGAACCGGGAGCTGAGCTTCACCCTGGCTGACCTGAAGAAGTACCCGAAATTCGAAGTCGACGCCGGCTTTGAATGCGGCGGCAACTCCCCGCGCCTGTTCCAGGGCCTGATCGGCAACGCCAAGTGGGCCGGTGTGCGCCTGGTGGACATTCTGGAGGAAGCCGGCCTGGATCGCGACGGCATCGAAGTGGTGTTCTACGGCGCCGACAAGGGCATGGAAAAAACCCGCATCGATCTCGACCTGCAGGTGGAACAATCCTTCGGCCGCAGCATGCACATCGACGACGCCCTGAACCCGGACATCGTGCTGGCCTACGAAATGAATGGCGAACCCCTGCCCGTCTTCCATGGCGCCCCACTGCGCCTGGTCGTGCCCGGCTGGTACGGTGTGGCCAATGTGAAATGGCTGAGCCAGATTCACGTCCAGGACCGCCGCTACATGGGCCGCTTCATGGGCCGCGACTACGTCACCCTGGCCAAGCGCAACATCGGCGGCGAAGAACGTTGGGAAGAACGCTCCGTCACCAAGATCCGCCTCAAGTCTTCCATCATCCGCGTCACCAAAAACGGCAGCAACCACACCATCACCGGTTTCGTCCTCAACGACGGCACCCCGCTGCGCTCGGTGGAAGTCAGCATCGACGGCGGCCCCTGGCAAATGGCCGAGATGGACCCCAGAAACTCCAAGTACTCCTGGAAACTGTTCAACTACACCTGGCGCAACGCCAGCCAGGGCGAACACACCATCGTCTCCCGCGTGACGGATGTCACCGGCGAAGTCCAGGCCACCCAGGACGACATGCCGGAAAAACCCACCCGCTGGGAAAACTACGCGCAGTTCCCACGCACGGTGCGCATCAGCTAATGACCTGCCCCGTGTAGGAGCGGCGTCAGCCGAGAACGATAAAAGCCCGCGAATGCGGGCTTTTTTATGCGCAAGGATTTTCAGCACGGAAACAGGCCACAACATGAATGCGCACATGTATGCCGAA
Source organism: Pseudohongiellaceae bacterium (assembly GCA_049446715.1). Taxonomy (GTDB): domain Bacteria; phylum Pseudomonadota; class Gammaproteobacteria; order Pseudomonadales; family Pseudohongiellaceae; genus Eutrophocola. The sequence continues at coordinate 89,793 of JBMTQX010000005.1, read as the reverse complement.
TACCGCTAGGAATACCGAGTTTTGAGTGGGATACTCACCCACAAGGAATACATATACGCCTGCCCGCCTGTCGGATATCAGAGCATGCGAACATACGAGTACGATGGAAAGAAATGAGATGCATGTCGAGGCTACATTGACCTAAGAATTAAGCAGCTATTTGGAGCAAATTTGCAACCAGATCCTACACCCATAAAGTGCAAACGAAACATAACAAACCCTTTAATAACGCCCTTCGTGCTGACTTATCATCTAAGAGTCAACCTGAAAACTCTCCACCCAGTGCCGTAGACGACTGCGCCTCAGCAGTCAATGAGAGCTGGGCTGAACGTGCTCGGCAAAAACATGAATCCAGGAAAGACACCTGGCTGCAACGTTTTCGACGAAACAAGGTAACCCGCTAGTCGCGCTTCGGTCTGGCATGGTTGGCCAGGTAAGTCGCCTCCCCCATCGCGGCAATCTGCTGATCCACCATCCAGTCCATCACTGCCAGCAACGGCGCATACTTCTCGGCATCCCGTTCAAGCACACCCAGCACATGGGTGATGGCTTCCAGTGTTGAATGAAACAGAGGGTCCGGGGCTTTGCGGATGCGGTAACGAGAACGTGCCTCTGGCACAAAGCTGATTTGAGGCAGGTTCTGCAGGGCGGGTGAACCGAGTAGCATGCGCTGGGCCTTGCGCCAGCTGCCGTCGAGGAAAATCAGGGGCCTGGGCTCGGCGACATCCCACTCCTCTACCGCTGTGCTCTGCTCACCGGGATACACCAGTACCGCGTTGGCTGGCAGGGCCGTGATGACCTTTTCATCCATCACCGTGCGGGTATGGCAATCCTGCAGGCCAAGCTGGGCAATACGGGCCGTGCCGATGGCATGGTGCTGCTCGCGGACATGCTGAAAGATGTGGATGGGCCAATGATTGGCGATGGGCGCCGGCAACTGCGGGCAATAGCAGACCGATTGTGGGCGCTGGCAGCGGGCGCAAACGGGACGGCGGCTGGTCATGGTCTTGATACGGTGGTTGTTGGAAGAAATCTGGGCATCACTATCTGCCGACACCGTAGCATGCTTTCTGGATGGGTTTCACGCGTTCCACAGGGATTTTGGCGTTGCAGGGTATTAGCCGCCAGAATGATCCGATACGGGCATACATGTCGAATACTGTCGTAACGCTTTTCGCTACAATCACCCTGACTAACAACACACCAACCTTTCCATCTATTTACCATCACCTCACTGACCAGGAGTACCAACAGCATGGCATGGGTCTATCTCGTACTAGCCGGCCTGTTTGAATCTGGCTGGGCCGTCGGCCTCCAACACACCGAGGGCTTTACTCGCCCCCTCCCCTCCTTCATCACGGCGGTCGGCCTGGTGTGCAGTCTCTGGCTGCTGCCCACAGCCATGAAAACCATTCCGGTTGGCACAGCCTATGCCGTCTGGACGGGCATTGGCGCCGTGGGGGTGACCATCATCGGCATCGTCTTTCTGGGGGAATCGCGCGAGCTGGCGCGGCTGTTCTGCCTGCTGCTGATTGTGGCCGGTGTGGTGGGTTTGCAGCTGGTGTCTTCTCCACACGGGGCCAGCTGACGTGCATCAGATCAACCCGCGCAAACTCCTGCACAGCAAGTGGACGGCGGTGACACCCAAAAATAAGGAAAAGCATTTCCTGGTCACCAAGGTTACTTATGATGAGGAAAGCAATGTCACGCTCTGCCTGTTGGAAGCCGTGCTCACGAAACGGGAACAGGCGATCAACTGGCAGAGTCTGAAGAACAGCGACGCCTGGCGGCAGGGCTGGGTGTGATGTCACGCGCGATGCGTGGCATGGACTGTTACACCAGGTGCTTGATGGGCACGTGCGTGTTCACATCGGCATCGTAATCGACACCTTTCACCTGGAAACCGAACAGGCTGAGAAACTCGGCCATGTAGCCGTCGAAGTCGGTCATCTCATGGATGTTGTCGGTGTCGACCTCGCCCCAGTGATCGGCGACGGCTTTCTGTACTTCCGGTTCCAGTTCCTTGTAATCCGCGCGCCAGCGGCCCTCGTCGTCCAGGCGCGGTGATGCGCCATAGAGACTCTCACGAAACAACAGGTCCACCTGCTCGATACAGCCCTCATGGGTGCCCTTCTCTTTCATCACCTTGAACAGCAATGAGAGGTACAGCGGCATGATGGGAATGGCCGATGAGGCCTGGGTCACCACGGCTTTCAGAACAGACACACGGCCTTCACCGCCCAGATCAGCCAGGGATTTGTTGATGGCGGCGGCCTTCTGGTCCAGGTCTTTCTTGGCAGCACCAATGGTGCCGTTCCAGTAAATGTCCCAGGTCAGCTCGGCGCCCAGATAGGTGTAGGCGGTGGTCTTGCAGCCTTCGGCCAGCACGCCGGCGGCTTTGAGGGCATCGATCCACATCTGCCAGTCTTCGCCGCCCATGACGGCGACGGTGTTGGCAATTTCCTCATCGGTAGCCGCGGGCACGGACATTTGCTGGATCTGCACCTTGTCGGTGTTAATGCCGCGCATGGTGATGTCCTTGCCGATGGGTTTCAGGGTGGAGTTGTGCACCTCACCGGTTTTCGGGTGCGTGCGGCGCGGGGATGCCAGCGAATACACCACCAGGTCCACCTGGCCCAAGTCGGCCTTGATGGTGTCGATGGTCTTCTGCTTGATCTCGTCGGAAAAGGCATCGCCGTTGATGCTCTTGGCGTACAGGCCCTCTTCCTCGGCAAACTTGTGGAACGCCGCCGAGTTGTACCAGCCGGCCGAACCGGGTTTGCTCTCGGAGCCTTCCTTTTCAAAGAACACGCCCAGGGTAGCAGCGCCGCTGCCAAAGGCCGCGGTGATACGTGAGGCCAGGCCATAGCCGGTAGACGCACCGATCACGAGGACTTTCTTCGGACCGCCTTCGACGGCGCCATGATCCCTGACGTACTCGATCTGGCGTTTGACGTTGGCTTCACAGCCGACCGGATGGGTGGTGATACACATGAAACCGCGGACACGGGGCTTGATGATCATAAGGATTTCCCTGGCATTTCTTGTAATAACGTTATGGTCGCGAATTCTAGCACAGCCGGCACCAACAGCCGCGGCTTCAGTCGGCCATGCCCAGGCTCTCCAGCCGGGCGTGGCGGTCTTCCCGGGGCATGGTGCCCAGCTCGGCAACACGCGTGTAAAAGGTGGGCAGGTCACCACCACTTTCCACCAGTAGCGCATCAAAGGCCGGCACGTGATTGAAGTAGGTGCCGATGGTGTTGATCTTGGCGTTGTTGATCTCGTCGGCAAACCAGGCATCGTAGGCGTTGTAGCCCTGCCAGTCTGCTTTCATGACGGCATAGTCCTGGCGCATGGTATCAAACAGGGCGGCCTTTTCCCGGCGCATATCGGCTTCCGGCATACCACTGTCATAGAGGGTGTTTAGCCTGGGCAGGTAGGACTGCACCAGGGCCACAAACTGCTCCCGGTAGGCCTTTTCACGCGTGGCATTGGCCACCACGGCATCCACCTCACCGGCATCGCGACTGCGGGACAGCCAGCGCTTCAGGCCTTCCATTTCCACGGCCGTGGCAAAGCTTTCGTTGAACTGGGTATCGCCGGGCACATAGACTACCTGGTGCGCCAGTTCATGAAACAGCAGCGCCGCCAGCCGGTAATCGTCGCGGTTGATGACCGTGTTCAGGACCGAGTCGGCAAACCAGCCCAGCGTGGAATAGGCCGCAACACCCCCGACCCAGACATCGAAGCCGTCTTCAGCCAGTTCAGCCGCATACTTGCGCGCCGCGTCTTCCGAAAAATAACCGCGGTAGCTGACACAGCCGGCAATGGGATAGCACCAGTTCTTGCGGTCCAGGGAAAACTCGTGGGCGGCAAACACGTTCCAGACCACGTAGGGTCGGCCAACATCGGCATAGGTGGCGAAGTTGTCTTCCACGGGCAGGGCCATCTCGGCTTCAGCAAAGGTGCGGATATCCAGGATGGTGTTCAGTTGCTCGCGCAGGACAGGATCGGTTTCCGGATCGTCGAGCAGTTTCTCGATATTTTCGCGGCGCATTAGGATATTGAGCTGACCGGTGACCGCCTGGCCGTAGAAATAGACCGTGTTGCAGGCTGCCAGCGACAGCACCAGCACCAGCACAGCCATGATGATGAGCCTAGTGCGCATCAGATGTACGTCTCCCCGTCCAGGGTCACCACCACTGAGCGCGGCCCGCCATGATCACGATGCTCGCCCAGGTAAATGCCCTGCCACGTCCCCAGGGCAAGGCGACCCTGGCTGACCGGGACAGTGACTTCGCAGCCCACCAGGGCGGACTTGATATGGGCAGGCATGTCATCCGGGCCTTCGTAGGTGTGGACGTAATGCGGCGCGTCTTCCGGGGCCAGCACGTTCAGGTGCTGTTCGAGGTCCTGGCGCACGGTGGCATCGGCGTTTTCGTTGATGCTGAGTGAGGCGGAAGTGTGTTGCAGGAAGAAATGGGCGCGGCCGGTTCGGTAACTGGCCATTTCCGGCAGCTGGTCGAGCAGTTCGCGGGTGACCAGATGAAAGCCGCGGGGGTACGGGCGCAGGGTAATGTGCTTTTGCAGCCAGCTCATTCGGTCACGGTGATCTCGTACAGGGCGGACCACAGCTTGCCGGTCACGTAAATCTTGCCGGTCGCTTCATCCCAGGCGATGCCGTTAAGCACTTCATCGCGGGTGCGGCGCTCCGGATGCAGGCCCATCAGGTTGACGACGCCGGTGACATTGCCGGTTGCCGGGTCGATGCGCACGATGATGTCCTGGTACCAGACATTGGCCCAGACTTCGCCGTTGATGTATTCCAGCTCGTTCAGGTAGGTGATCGGGGTGCCATTGGCGGTGACCTGGACACGATGAGTTTCCTGCAACGTCTCCGGGTCGAGAAAGCGCAGTTCGGGAGTGCCATCACTCATGATGAGCTGTTCACCATCATCGGTAATGCCCCAGCCTTCCCCGGGCACGTAAAAGGATTTTTCTTGCACGAAGGTGTCCAGGTCGTAGACAAACCCGAGCTGGGCCTGCCAGGTGAGCTGGTAGATCTTGTCATTGAGAATGGTGATCCCTTCACCGAAAAACCGGCTCGCCAGGTTTTTGCGCTCCAAAAGATCGCCACTTTCCAGGTCGACCAGGCGAATACCGGACTGGCCGTTACGCCCGGTGCTCTCGTAGAGCTTGCCGTCATGAATCACCAACCCCTGGGTGAAGGCGTTGTCATCGTGGGGGTAGGTTTTCACGATTTCGTAGCCGTAGACCTTGAACGATTCATCGGCGGCCAGGGTCGGGAAAGAAAGAGTGGCAAGAGACAAGAGGCAAGAGGCAAGGAGGGATATTTTCGCCATGGTATTGAGCTTTTCTGGAATAGTGGTCATTGTGGTTTCATGGTAAATGGTTTTGGGCTTACGGAGACAGGTTTTCCTCCTGTGTCCGTGATGTCGTTCAATTTCTATTAAGTCCCATTCGCGGCTTAAGCCCTTCCTGTATGTTTAAGTGAACCCCCTGCTACCTGATGCCTACCGCAGCAAAAGTACTCTCCTCTCACCTCTCACCTCTCACCTCTGACCTCTTGCCCCTTGCCCCTTGCCTCTTGCCTCTTGCCTCTTGCCTCTTGCCCCTGCTTTTAGAAAAGCTTGGCTTTCAGCGCAGCCAACCCGGCTTCATCGGCGTCGAAGACACCGTGCTCGGTGATCAAGCCAGTGACCAGACGTGAGGGGGTGATATCAAAAGCTACGTTCAGCGCTGCACTGCCCTCAGGCAGTAATTTTACGGTATCAAGCTTTCCCTGCGCATTTAGACCCTGAATCGCCGCGATTTCTCCGCCATCGCGTTCCTCGATGGGAATTTCATCGGAGTCCCAGTCGATACTAGAGACCGGCACGGCGGCGTAAAACGGCACCTGGTTGTCGTGGGCAGCCAGGGCTTTCAGGTAGGTGCCGATCTTGTTGCAGACATTGCCGCGCCAGGTGGTGCGGTCACTGCCGACCAGGCACAGGTCTACCCGACCGGCCTGCATCAGGTGTCCCCCGGTGTTGTCGCTGATCACGGTGTGCGGAATGCCTTCCTGCAGCAATTCCCACGCGGTCAGACTGGCGCCCTGGTTGCGCGGACGGGTTTCATCAACCCACACATGCAGCGATATGCCCTCTTCCCAGGCCTGGTACACCGGCGCCAGCGCTGTACCCCGATCCACGGTGGCCAACCAGCCGGCATTGCAATGGGTCAGGATATTGACCGGCCGGTTAGCAGCTCCCGCGAGCTGCCTGATCAGCGCAACGCCGTGCTGACCAATGGCCGTGCAGTGCGCAACGTCTTCTTCGCTGATCGCGTGCGCAATGGCCAGCGCTTTATCCGTCTGCGCTGTCACCGTTGCTTCACCCGCAGTGCCATCCAGCACACGGGACAGCGCCCACTGCAGGTTCACGGCAGTCGGCCGCGTTGCCGCCAGTTGTGTCGCCGCCAGCGCCGGATCGGTATGGCCTTCGCGCAATGCCAGGTACATGCCATAGGCGGCCGTGGCCCCGATCAGCGGTGCACCGCGCACCTGCATATGCCGAATGGCATGACAGGCATCGGCCAGGGTATGCAGCGTGATGATGTCAAAGAAATGCGGCAGGCGGGTCTGGTCAATGACCTTGACGGAGCCGTCGGATTCATCGAACCAGATGGTGCGGAAATGGCGGTTTTGGACTTTCATCTTTTTTTAAATATTTTCGGCCGTCAGCATGCCGTGATTTTTTGGGTCGATGAAGGGAGAAAGGGAGTCAAGGAGGAAGGGGCGGCAAGTAAACCTTTGAGATGAGGTCTCGGTTTCAACTGTCAGTAAGCCTGGATACACAACGCAGATCTGGCCGTCTTGGCAATACGCCCCTTCCTCCTTGACTCCCTGTATCCCTTCCTCGTTCTTGTTGTCGACAAACGCGGCAGCGCGCCTATCCCAACCTACATCTAAGTGCTAAATAACGCGGTCGTTGCCGCCATCGACGGGGACCTGGGCACCGGTCGTGCAGGCGGTATCGGGGCCGGCAAACAGGCAGGCCAAGCGGGCCACGTCACTACTGGTGACTTCCTTGCGCAGGACATTGTTCTGCTTGTAGTCCTCCACCGACAGGCGGTAGTGGGCAGCGCGCTGTTGCAGCGTGTCCTCGTCCCAGACGCCGGTGTCGAACACGGCATTGGGGTGCAGGACGTTGACGCGTATCCCATCACCGCCCAGTTCCAGGGCCGCCACACGGGCCAGCTGGGTCAGTCCGGCCTTGGCTGCAGAATAGGCCCCTGCTCCTGGTCCCGGTGCCGGCACATTCTTCGAGGCAATCATAACGACGGCAGGATCAATGCCCTGCTTTAGGAACGGAATGGTGGTGCGCAGCAGCGTCATATGTGAGGTCATGTTCAGGGCCAGACTACTCTGCCAGTCACTGTCCTTCATCTCCGCCAGCGTACTGCTGGGTGTAAAGGTGCCGGCATTGCTGATCACGATATCGAGTCCGCCGAAGGTGGTGACCGCTTGCGCCGCCGCCGCTGAGACGGCATTGGCATCGGTGACATCGCAGGTGAAGCCCAGCACCTGGGCACCGGCAAACAGGGTGGTCACCGCGTCATCGATATCCAGTGCCAGCACGCAGGCACCGGCCCTGAGCAGTTCTTCCACACAGGCCTTGCCGATACCTGATGCAGCACCGGTGACCAGCGCCACCTTGCCTTCCATGGGTGGCGGTGTGCCGGCCTTTTTCAGTTTGGCCTGTTCCAGTTCCCAGTATTCAACCTCAAACAGATCCTGCTCCGGCAGCGCGCGCCAGCCACCGAGCCCTTCTCCCCACTGTATGGCCTTGATGGTGTGGCGGCTGATATCGCGCACCACCTGCAGGCGTTTCACGTTTGGTCCAAAGCTGACCAGGGACTTGCCCTGCCACACGGCGAAGCGCGGCGCCGGGTCCAGGCAGGTCAGGCTGCCGTCATCATGACGGGCAAAGTATTCGCGGTATTCGCGGGCATACAGGCTGATGTCGGCCACCGGATCGGTGCCAAGAATCGCCGGTACCAGCTTGGTGTGGATCGTGTGGTCGGGAGTAATGGGGCCGCGTGTGGCCATCCCGACCACGTTGGGCAGGCTGGCGAAACCCGCTGCCTGGTCACTGGTATCGACACCGGCCAGCATGGCGCGCCCGGCCAGGTCGCTGACCTGCCTGCGCATGGCAGCCAGCTGCAACAGGTCATCAGCATTGGGCACAAAAGTCCCGGTTGCCTGCTGTTCAAACAGGTTTTTGCTTGTCAGGAAATCTTCCACCCGACTGACCAGGGCAATCATGTTCTCGTAGCTGATTCGCGCATCATCATGGAACGTGAACAGCCCGTGATGCATGAGGAAGATGCCTTTCAGCTGGCGCCAGTCCACATTGCGGGTGTGCTCGTAAACCTGCCGCGCCAGCACAAAGCCCGGCATGATGTAGGGCAGGATGAGGACCTCGTCCCCGAACAGCTGCTGCAGATGCTGCTCGCCATCGGGGGTATTGCTGACCCCCACCACGGCGTCCGTGTGGGTATGGTCAACAAACTTGCTGGGAATGATGGCATGCAGGATGGCTTCCACGGAGGGTGTGGGCGCCGCGGGATCGAGCAGTGACAGCCGTAGCTGGCGCATCATTTCGCTGTCGGACAGGGTCTCCAGTGCCGCCAGTTGCTGCAGGTAACCCAGATCACAGGGCGCATAGCCCGGTGCCTCGATGGTTTTCAGGTCCCAGCCGGAGCCCTTGACGAACAGGGTGTCGCGGCGATTGCCGAAGATGTCGGTCGAGGTGCCCTTGACCGAGGTGTTGCCACCGCCGTGCAGCACAAGATCATCATCCTGGCCCAGCAGGCGTGAGGTGTATACGCGCAGGGCCAGGTCATCATGGCTGTGCTGCGCAGCGTCGTTGTCGTTCCAGCGGCTTTGCATGTCGTCAGACCAGTGCCATCAGAATGCAGATGAGTGTGCCCAGCAGCATCAGGGCTGTGGGGGCCATCGTCATCAGGAAGCCCATCATGCGGGAATCCGGATCACGCACATAGCTGATGAAATAAATGGAGCGCCCGATCAGCCAGATCACGCCGAGGCCGGCGGCGATGTAGTAACCGGGCCAACCAATATTCTCGGCGGTCCAGGAAAAACACAGCAGCGCAGGAATGAACACGATGATCTGTTCCAGCGTATTCTGCTGGACCCGAAAATAACGTTCAAACATGTGATGCCCGGAGACGGCAGGTGCCTTGACACCGTACCTGACGCGGGCCATACCCGTGCGGAAGGAAATGACCATGTATTCGATCAGGGCCAGAACAATGATCAGGATGACCAGATTCATAACAGACCTCGCTCAGTTTGATGGTTAATGAGTCAGGCGGTTCAAAACAGTCGCTGGTGAAACAAACAGCCCGGGATATACCCGGGCTGCGAAAACTTGCTTGATGTCAGGCATGCCGTGCCCTGACCAGACCATTACTCCATGACAGAGATGGTGGATACACCTGCCTCACGGGCCGCATTCATGGATCTGACCAGAATGTCGGCACTGGACTGCTTGTCCGGGCGAATGATGACAGAGGCGCTGGGGTTTTCAGCCCTGGCTGATGCGACACGGGCGCGGACGGCAGAAATATCAACACGTTCCTGGTTGAAGAAAATCTGGTTGCGCGAGTCGATCTGAATCAGCACGTTCTGGGGAGTGTCGCTGGAAGGCGGCGGCGGATTGTTGTTCGGATCCTGGCCCTCAATATCCATGGCGTTTTCCTTCAGGAAGGAGGCCGTGACCACAAAGAAAATCAGAAGAATGAACACCACATCAAGCATGGGTGTCAGGTCGATATTGGACTCGTCCTTTTTCTTTCTGATGGAACTGGCTACTGTTTTCATTAATTACCCCTAAATGCTCACTACTGGCGGGATGGGTGGTGCATTGGTACGGCTACCGGCTGACTTTTTGCCTGCTTTGAAACCGTGAAAGCTCCCCCTCAGGGGCCGCCCACATGTTGTTTTTATGCCATGTGTGGCGGCAAGCGAAAAGCGAGTATATCACCTTCAGGAGCCAGTACAACTGAAAAGCCGGGCCTTGAAACTGCCCAATTACAGAGCCATTCATGCCCATAAAAAAAGCGGGCCTATGCCCGCTTTTTTTACTTTATCTTACTGATTTATAGTCATTATTTTTTCAATGAACCCAGCGTGAAGCTGACCAGTTCCGTCAGCTGTTTCGGGCCCTTGCCACTGCGGGCACTGACCCGCAGGCCGTTGTACAGGTTCATGAGAATTTCGACGGCCTGGTCGGCCTTCAACCCCCGTTTGAGCTGGCGTGATTTTTCCAGCGCCTTGACCCGGGTAGCCATGGCCTTGCGCAGGATGCCGAATGAATTCTTCACCACTTTCTGCATGTCGCGATCCCAGTTGATGCTCTCACACACCGAGTTGACCAGCAGGCAACCCAGGGCACGCTGCTTGTTGGGCGCTGCGATAATGGCGGTTTCAAAATAGGCTTCGATGGCTTTCCAGTCGCCCAGCCTGTCGTTGCCAAGCGTGGCCGTGATGTCGGCTTTCAGGACATCGTTGTACTTTTCCACACAGGACTTGAAGAAGGTGTCCTTGTCGCCGAACGAGTTATAGAGGGTGCCGCGATTGATGTCGGTGGCATCCAGCAGCTTCTGGACTGAACTGGCTTCATACCCTTCCAGCCAGAACTGCTCCATGGCATTGGTAAGAACGGTATCTTTATCAAACTCTACTGGTCTGGCCATAGCGTATTCACTTTCCTTTGTTAACCGGGTTGTCTGCATCGGCAAACCACCCCGATTGTCGTTTTACATCCGACTCAACTTTCAGGACGCGCTGTTCATTGCGTTAATCACGCGGTTGATTCAGCACCATAAAAAAAGGCGCAGATGTCACTGAAACTGCCCGAAACTCTAACACAGGCCATTTGGGCTAACCAGTTGATAACTCCGGTTTTGCCTGCATAGCCGGGCAAAAACACCAAGTCAGGAAAAACTCCTACAAATATAGAATGTAATGTACATATCGATGCACGGCCTGCGCAGCGATACATCTTTACCCGTGCAGAGGCAGCCTCCGGGAAATACGGTTATAATCTGGGCAGCCTTGCGCAATACAGTAAACGCGTTGCGCATCGAGTGATTCCTTCCAGGCCCGGCCAGGACAGTGGCAGTCAAGATTCCGGAGATTGCGGTGAAGTGTGCATGAGCAAGTGCATGAGTGAATGCATGGTGGTTTTCACCAATCCTGTCCATGTCATGCGTGACAGACTGCCCGGCTGTCTGTTGCTGGTGATAATGGCCTGCCTGTCCCTAGCGTGTCCCGATACTCGCGCCGCCAGCGCCACCGATACACCGGCAGAAGATGTTGTTCCCGTATTTGAGCCCGTCGCCTCGACCTGGGGACCGCTGCAAATGGCCCAGGATGTCAGTATCGTCATGCGTGACGGCATTCGCCTGTCCATCGATGTGTTTCGGCCCGATGACAATATCGCCCATCCGGTACTGTATGCCGCAGGCCCCTACCCCCACACCCGCGCCATCCTGGCAGATTCCGCCACGACCGTGGGTCCGATTGCCTGGTATGTCAGTCAGGGCTATGCCGTGGTGCTGGTCAGTGTGCGCGGCACCGGCTTATCGACCGGTGAATTCACGTTCATGGGACGACAGGAACAACAGGATCATTATGAAGTGGTGCAGTGGATTACCACCCAGCCCTGGTCAGATGGCCAGGTGGCCGGCCTGGGCGCGGGCTACTACGCCGCCTCGCAATGGCAGCTGGCCATCCAGAATCCCCAGGGACTGGCCTGCATCGCGCCCATCAACGGCACGCTGGACCCCTATCGCGAATGGGTTGCCCCGGGTGGATTGGGCAATGATGCGTTTATGGGCAACTGGTATGAAGAGAAAGTGAGGTTGCCGAATGCCTTTGCCAGCGAAGCTCCGCGCCTCATTGATTACGATCTGCGCCTGGCGTGGCTGAGCCATCCGACCTGGGACAGCTACTGGCAGGAACGGGCCAGCCGGGAAAGCACGCGCCTGATCAGTGTGCCTATCTTTGCCATTCATGACTGGAACCAGGACCGCATGGCGGCCGGCTTCACCACCACGCTCAATTCCATGGGCCGCCTCAATGTGTTGAACAAGGTGATGGTGGCCAGTCCGCCCGATGATGTCGGGCTGTATCAGGACACCGGTTTCCTGGCGCGCGAACTGCTGCCTTATTACCAGTGGTGCTTTACGGGCAAGAGTACCACCTCACCCTATATCGAGCGGCCGCGCGTGCAGTACCAGGTGCGGGGGCAGAACTCGATTCGGCGCGACAGCACCTGGCCGCCGGGCAATATCAGCTTTCAGTCCTGGTTTACGGCCAAAGCGGGCACCAGCGACATCGGGTCGCTTAGCGAAACACAGGCTATTGGTGGCGCCGGTTTCACCAACCTGGAGCGGTCCGATAATGGCAATGTACTGCGCTTCGAGTCCGGCCCCCTGGCCCAGGACCTGCAGATCACCGGACCCGTGATGATGGAGCTGTTTGCCGCAACCACAGGCAATGACATGGCTTTTGAAGTGACCCTGAAGGAAGAGATTCGCTACCAGCTACCGCTTTCGGCCACCTTCCTGCCAGGCATCCTGGACAACCTGTCGGATAAATCCCTGAGTTCGGAAGAAGCGAGCACCGAGATACTGGTCACGCGGGGCCGGCTGAAAGCCTCCGTGCGCCAGAAGGACCTGACCCGCAGCAGTGACAACCTGCCGGTGTATACCCTGGACCAACCCGACCTGCTCTCACCCGGCCAGGTTTATCCGCTGGAAATCGCGCTGCGCCAAACCGCCTATCGCTTCAGTGCAGGCAACCGCGTGGTGCTGGAAGTCAGACCCGTGAATGACGGCTCACTGGCAAACAGTGTGCGCGATACGCTCTATCACAACACCCGCAACCCGTCCCGTTTATGGCTGCCTGTGGTTCCCAATCCGCAGGTTTCGGAACCGGGAACATCACAGAACCTGGGACCATTCAGGCGGGATAGCAGGAATGCCAGCAGGAGCAGCAACCCGAACACGACACCCGCGAGCAATGCGGCCGGGAATACCGATAGTCCGTTTATTTTTGTGCCGCAGTGATCCGCGCAAGACGCCAGGCCTAGCCCTGCCAGTCCAGCAGCAGCGAAGTCAGCAGGCCAATCAGGCCACCGATGACACCACCCCAGACCACCAGCCAGCCCAGGTGCTCACGAATCATGCGCTGGATGATTTCCTTCACCAGTTGCGGCGTCAGTTCGTCCAGACGCTGATCGACAATCAACTCCACCTTGTCCAGTAATCCGGCCGTGGAATCGCGGCGCAGTTGCGCCAGAATTTCCCGGTCCTCACTTACCGAGACTAGGAATTCACGCATGCGCTCAACAAAAGGTTCACGCAGTGATTCCAGCGCCTTGGCACCGCCAAACATGGACAGCATGCTGGCAAAGGATGAGTTCATGATCACATCCACCAGGGAATCGAATGCGGCATTCAGGTCCACGCGGTCAATCAGTTTGTCCAGGGTGCCATTCTCCTGCTGGCCGGCGGCAAGGCGGCTGAAAAAGTTTTCCAGATTTTCACGGTTGAAAAACTGTTCCATCACCAGGATCTTGATGCCGTGCTTGAACTCCTCGAAGCGGGCCGGAATCACCCCGGAGCCGTAAAACCCCGGTACGCGCTCAAACAACATGTGAATGGCGAGCCAGTTGGTGATGCCGCCGGACAGAGCAAACAGGCCGGTGTTGAGCACAACCTGTCCGGCCTGGCCGGCCAGAAAAAATCCGGCGATGACAATGAGCAGTGCCACGAGATTGGTGATCAGGCTTTTATCCATATCGGGTCAGGTTCTGGTTGTTTGACTAAACTTGGGGTAACTGCAGTGGGTGGTTAAGGAGAATCGGGTGGCGATACCGGTGCATCGGCCTGCTCTGAGGCGGCCTGGGCGGCCTCGGCCTCTTCCAGGATTTCTTCGGTGGGCTCAAACCCGGACGCTGGATTGTCCCATGGCCCTTCCAGGCGGTAAAGGACCGTGGTGAACTCGTCCATCTGGTCTTGGAAAATCTTGCTCGCCAGGAAGGTGCTGACCGCGATCGGCCAGGCGCCGAGAATACCGGCCAGCACGGACAGGTTCTGCCCCAGGGGCACATTCACCAGCATGTCGGCATCAATGGTTTCATTGGTCAGATTGATCTCACCATTGATGGTGATGCGGCTGGACGGGGCTTCAATGCGCAGATCACCCTGCGTACGCACGATGCCCCGGTTGAATTCGAGACTGCCGCTGATGTCGTCGTAGGCCAGTCCTTTTTCATACAGGTCGGAAAAATCAAGTTGCAAACGGCGCACCAGGGAATCAAAACTGAACGCGCCGAACAGGCGGCTGGTGCCGGAATCGACATCGACGAAACGGCCATTGTTGATTTCCAGCTCCACATTGCCCACGGCTTTTTTCAGGCCAAAGGCCGCCGGGGAACCTGTCCACTGCAGGTTGCTGACGAAGACGGCCTCTTCACTTTCCACATTGGCATCGTATCCCCAGGCAGGCAGCACCTGGGCCAGGTCGCCGGCACTGAACAGTCCGGTAAAGCTGCTGGTGTGCATGCCATTGTCATAGCGCCAGTCAAGATTGGCGCCAGCGGTGCCGGTCAGGTCGCGAATACGGGCGTCAGGTGTCGTCATTTCCAGATCGGAAATGGTAGCGGAATTGCCGTTGGTCCTGAGCGCAAAGGACCAGGCGCCCAGATCCTTGTCACCGACCGTCAGTTCCCGTGTCACAAAATCCAAGTCTGGAATCGTGGCCGGATCGACATCGACAAGGACATCAATCTCTTCCTGCTCGCCTTCGGCATTTTCCTCCTCTTCAGATTCGGGAAAGTGCAGGTAATCCAGATCGATCTGCCAGGGCAGCGACTCATCATCGGGGAACAGGAATGCACCACTCAACAAGGCGTTTTCCAGATTGACCTGCCAGCTGTTATTTACAGCACCACTGGTTTCACTGTCTTCCTCGAGCCCGCCGGTCCGTTGCACCCGGGTTCGCACGTTTACCAGATCCTGGCCGATCACATTGAGACGGCCGATCATGACATCCACAGGTCCCAGGATATCCTCAAAACGCACAATCTCGGCGTCGGCGGTTGAACGCTCGGCAAACTGGTCCACGGTCGTTTCCCAGTCAGCATAGTCGAAGCGGTCCAGTGATCCGCTGAATCCCAGCAACTCGCTGCCCAGCGCTACCGGACCAAAGGTCATCTCACTGACACGCGGGCCCAGCATGACCTGGCCTCCGGCAAAGCGGTCCTCGACAATGCGCAGATTGGCACCGACCCGGCCATCAAAGCGGGCCGATATCCACTGGCCGGTATCGGAAAAATCGATCAGGACTTCCAGCGGACGAATGTTTTCCACCGTTTTGCGGAACGGAAATGGCAGGTCCAGGGACAGCCCAAGCAACTCTGAAGATAGCCTCAGGCTGGTATTGTCTGGCGCCCCGGTTTCTGCGTCGGTGTAGGGAATACCGATTTCCGCCAGGTAGTCGATTTCGCCACTGGCAAAATTGAGCATGTCATTGACGAATTGCGGCTGCCCTTCCCAGGCCTGCAGGGCCGACCGCGAAGCCCGACCACTGCCAACCACCCGGGTACCGGTAATGACCCGGCTACCATCGGCGCCGGTTTCTGTGATGGGTTCGATGGTTGCGGCAATGGGAAAATCAAACAGGCGACCACTAAGCGCACTGGCCGACAGTCCGGTAGCGTTGTCATACACCACCCGGCCGCGCAGCTCATCGATAGCCAGTGCATATTCAGGAATGGTCAGTGTGCTCAGGTTGCTGACCACATTGACGGCGATCTCGGTTTGGCGGTTCGACATATTGATGGGAATGCCGAGATTGATATCGACACCGATATTGCCTTCGCCACGCCAGTCATCAATGAAATCGCCGATGTTATTGCGCACCGGGGTGTTGCGCAGGAACGCCATGCCCAGGCGAGTTTCGGTAATGGCATTGCCCTGAACGGTCAGCCAGGAACCGCCGGCAGGATCAGGCCGCAGCGTGGCCGTGGTATTGCCCAGGTCGATGCCTTCAATGGTGGCGGATTCGGCAACGACATCGACCGTGTTGTTGTTCTGCAGCACGTAGGCGTCAATGCTGTTCAGCGCCGGCCAGTCCGGCAGGAACTTCAGGGTGGCATCGTTAACATTGAAGAAACCGAGCACGGTACCGGAATTTTCCGGGGCATTGCCCAGTGTCGATGTCCGGATGACCATGCCGCTGTGGCTCACCTGGCCACCGAGCAACCCGGTGTCCAGCCAGTCCATGGTGGTCTGTATTTTGGGCAGGTTTGGCAGGTACAGTGACTTGAATGCCCCGTTGACCTCGATCAACCCGATCAGCAGGGTCAGTTCCGATTCCAGGTCACCGTTGCTGTCGCGATGGTTCCACAGGTCAAACTGGACATGGCCATGCAGAAAATCATTGCTGACATCGATAACACTGCTGTTGACCCGGATCTGGCCATCACCGACCTGCCAGTTCACGCGGCTGTTGGCCGAATCATAATGCCACTGATCACTGAACAGGCGCGGCAGGAATACCGTGAAATCGGCCGTATCCAGTTCCACGAAACCGCGGTAACTGTTGGCTTCAACGTAACCCTGGATACCGGCGCCTGCGGGTGCTCCCTGCCAGGCACCGACAGCCACATCACGCAGGTTGCCTTGCAGCAGAAATCCCCCATCGGTGCCGCCGGCCAGGTCGGTGCTGATCACCGCATTCGCCAGCTGTCCTTCGGGCGACAGGTCATTGAGCGCGGTTTCTGCCAGATCCGACAGACTGAGCACGTCATCAAGCACATCATTGACCATGGCCAGGTCAATGCTGCTGGCAGTAATTAATAACGGCCAGGACTCCCCTGCCCGTTTCATGTCGAGGTAAATTTCGTCGGTGTGCCATGGCGTGTTGAACCAATCGAATTCGGCATCCTCAAGCCACACCTGCCAGCGTTCAGCTGTGTCATGGCGGGTGCCCAGCAGAAACGAGGCATTGTCCAGACGAATAGCATTGAGTGCGCTTTCTGCCGTCCCGGTGCCCGCGAGGTTCAGCGCAGTGACGTTGGCCCGGGCGTTATAGAACTGGTTGTTCTGCAGACTTAGCCAGAGGTCGCCGGTGAACTGCAGGGTCTGGATATCCATGCCGGGCACGCTGACGAAGTCCGACAAGTCGGTGTCTGTGGCATGCATGTACAGATCGGCCGTATAGCGATTGCGCGGGTCCCCGTTGATGGCCGCCACCAGCTGGAACGGACTGGCATTGCCGGCCACACGGGCCTGGATTCGCGCATCATGGCGATGGCCGGCATTGGCCAGGTCGATGAAAATGTTTTCCAGTGACAGGGTCCGGCCATCTGCCCATTGCAGGTTGAGGCCGGCCTCGACAATCTGCAGACGCCCGGTGGAAAGCAGGAAGTCCAGGACGGCATCGGTATAGTTGCTGTCGCTATCGCCGCCAACCAGACCCGCCAGCGACCATTTGCCCTCGGCATTCTGGGTCAAGCGGAAGGACGGCGCCTCGACAATGACCTGGTCGATAATCAGTCTGCGGTTGACCAGGCTGCCCAACATGTCCGGCTTAATGAAGAGATGGGAAATGACCTGGCCGCCAGCGGGATTGTCGGGATTGAGAATGCGCAGTTCCGTGATATCCAGGATCGGACCGAAGCGGTACCAGTCACCGTGAATATCCGTGATCTCAACCCCGGTACCCAGCATGCTGCCGAGCTGGCTTTCGATTTCCGGTTGGTAACCGGCGACCAGAGGCATCAGGGCGCGACCGGTGGTGAGCAGCGCGGCGGCGACTATCAGCAGCGTGGTCGTTGTGCGAAAAAGCCAACGCCACAACGTCAGCAGGCGGTCCGTATTGACCGTCCTGGCAGGCTGCTGCTTGTTGGAATCTGAGTTCATCATGCTATACACAGGTGTTTTCGATGGCGGTAAACGGGCTGTCCCCTATGCCGGCCTACATACCCCCTTGTCCCGTCAGTAAAGCACCACGTCAAACTGCTCTGTGCTATACATGGTTTCCACCTGAAAACGAATGTTCTTGCCGACCAGCTCTTCCATGTCTGCCACCATCGCCGAGTCTTCATCGAGCAGGCGGTCGACCACTTCCTGGGAGGCCATCACGAGGATGGAATCATTGTCGTAAGCCTTGGCTACCCGCAGGATTTCGCGGAACACCTCGTAGCAGACCGTCTCCGGCGTCTTCACGGTTCCGCGGCCATTGCAGGTCGGGCACTCGTGGCACAGCATCTGCTCCAGGCTCTCCCGGTTGCGCTTGCGCGTCATTTCCACTAGGCCGAGCTCGGACATCTCGGTCACCATGGTCCTGACCGGGTCTTTTTCCAGGGCCTTCTGCAGGGTGCGCAGGACCTGGCGTTTGTGTTCTTCATTGGTCATGTCAATGAAGTCCAGAATGATGATACCGCCCAGGTTACGGACCTTCATTTGACGGGCACTGGCCTTGGCGGCTTCCAGGTTGGTCTTGAAAATGGTTTCATCCTGGTTGCGCGAGCCCAGGAATGCTCCGGTGTTGACGTCGATGGTGGTCATGGCCTCGTTCTGGTCGATGACCAGGTTGCCGCCGGATTTCAGTTTGACGGTGCGGCCCAGGGCTTTCTGGATTTCATCGTCGATGCTGTACAGGTCAAACAGCGGCCGTTCTTCCTTATAGCGCTCCACGCGGCTTTCGATTTCCGGCATGAAGTGCTTGCAGAACTCCATCACCTCTTCGTAGGTTTCCCGGTTATCGACACGGATACGCGTGATATCGGGATGGAACAGGTCGCGCATAGCACGCATGTACAGGACCAGGTCGGTATACAGCGGACGAATTTCCTTTGAACCGGCCATGCGCTGTTCGACCTTGCGCCAGACCCGCTGGAGGAAGGTGATATCGGCGAGCAGTTCGCTTTCGCTCACGCCTTCGGCGGCGGTACGCAAGATGAAACCGGTGTTCCCTTCGGCCCCGGTCTGCGCGACACAGGATTCTAGCAACCCGAGCAGGCGCCGGCGCTCATCCTCGTTTTCGATACGCTGAGAAATACCCAGGTGACGGTTGCGAGGCATGTGGACCAGGTAGCGGGAGGCGATGGACAAGTGCGTACTCAGGCGTGCGCCCTTGCTGGCGATCGGCTCCTTCACTACCTGCACCACCAGCATCTGCCCTTCGTGCAGCAGTTGCCCGATTTCCACTTCCTGGCTGGACGGCACTTCAAAGCCGTCAGCATCCACCGGTGTGATGTCCTGGGCATGAATAAATGCCGCACGTTCCAGACCGATATCAACAAACGCCGCCTGCATGCCCGGCATGACCCGCACCACCTTGCCCATATAGATGTTGCCGACAGGGCCCTTGCGGTTACGCCGCTCGATATAGATTTCCTGCAGCAGCCCCTGCTCCATCAGCGCTACCCGGGTTTCCATCGGTGTGGCATTGATGAGAATTTCTGCACTCATATCTGTGTAGTCGCGTGTTGTTCCAGAATGTCCAGGGTAGTGATGCCTGCCCCGTTGAGCAGGGCAATGGTTTCGGCCACCGGCAATCCCATGATGCCGCTGTAGCTGCCGCTGATATGCGTCACGAACATCGCTGCCAGTCCCTGGATGCCGTAAGCGCCGGCTTTGTCGGCGGGCTCTCCGGTGCGCCAGTAAGCATCGATTTCAGCCGAAGTCAGCGACCTGAACGTGACATCGGAGGTGGACAGAAAGACCTCGGTACCTGACGTCGAAGCCAGCGCCACTGCCGTCAGCACCTGGTGGGTTGTGCCGGACAGGGCACCGAGCATACGACGAGCATCGCGGGCATCTACCGGCTTCTCAAAAATCTCGTTGTCACACACCACGGTGGTATCCGAGCCCAGGCAGCAAGCGCCCACGATGGTATCAACGGACTGCAAGGCGGCTTCCGCCTTTTGGCGGGCCAGGCGCATGACATAGTCAGCCGGCAACTCGCTGGGCAAACGGCTTTCATCGATATCCTGCGGCAGCACAGTACAGGCCAGACCGAGCTGGTCGAGCAGGTCCTTGCGCCGCGGCGAGGCGGAAGCCAGATATAACGGTACGTCAGCCATCTCTTTACTGGTCAATAGGGTGTCAGTCTTGCCGGATCACACCCAAAATAGACATTATGGCGTATTCGTGCGGCCTTATATAGCAGTCCCCGGTACGGCCATGCGGCTGATTTTGCCTCTGACCATAACGCTGTTTGCATGAATCAGGTCTGAATCAGCTATGGCTGGTGGCATGGCATAAACAGCAGTGACTCTTTATACTTCTTCTGCCTTCTGGCCATCACTTTTTTCACCGTCCCGCTGAGTGCATATGGCAAAACTCACCTTTAAATCCAAAACCTACACCCTGAATCAATACGAGTCCGTGCTGGACTGCCTGCTGCGCAATCGCCAGCTTATTCCCTATGCCTGCAAGGCCGGCATGTGCCAGGCCTGTCTCGTGCGGGCAGTGGACTGTGAGGCCACGCCGGAATCCAGAAAATGGGTCAAGGAGAATCTGCAGAAGAGAGGCTATACCCTGGCTTGCCAGTGGGTACCTGACAGCGATGTGACAGCGGCCCTGCCGACGGTCGAGGAGTTTTCCGTACCCACCACCATCCGCAGCATCGAACCACTCAATGACCAAGTTGTGCGTCTGCTGCTGGATGTGGCCGACAAGGGCGCCATGTTCCATTACAACCCGGGCCAGTATGTCACCCTGATCAACCCGCATGGCATTGCGCGCAGCTATTCGGTCGCCAACGACTACGAGAGGGACCAGGTACTGGAATTCCATATCAGTGAAACCCGCGAAGGCGTTTTCAGCGGCTGGTTATTCAACGAAGCAGCACCGGGTGACACCCTGCACATGCGTGGCCCGGCCGGGGACTGTTTTTACACCCACAGCGGCACGCAGGACTTCCCGCTTATCCTGGCTGGCACCGGCACAGGACTCGCGCCGCTCTACGGCATCATCCATGACGCCCTGTCACAGAGTCACCAGGGCGAGATCACGCTCTATCATGGCGGGCGCACCAGTGATCATCTCTACTACGTGGATGAACTGCAGGCACTGGACAGCCAGTACAAGAATTTTCACTACGTGCCCTGCGCTATTGAAGGCGAAGGTAAGCAGAGCGTCTCAGGATTGCAGTCGGGCAGCGTGGGAGACGTGCTGGATGCCTCGCTGGACACCGGTGCGCTGTCACGCACCCGCGTCTACCTGTGTGGCGCCCCGGCATTGGTTCATGGCCTGCGCAAGCAGATCTTTCTGAAAGGGGCGAGTTCGGGGAATATTTTCTGCGACCCGTTCCTGGAGCGCAGCGTAGCACCGACGGGTGGGACGAACTGATCCCGGCTTGTCACTGAAACAGGTGACCTTATAGGTCGGCATAGGGCGAAGCCCGTTTGCCGACAATCTGTCCCGGCAGTCATGCGCAACATTGAACGCCGTGTTGATCGTTAAGCACGGCTCTATGTGGTGGTTGCCAAAGTGTCGGCAAACGGCCTTTGAGGCCTACGCCGACCTACAGCCTTGCCTACGCGGTGTTATTCGCTTTCACCCACTTCAGCACATCCCGATACGGCACCTTGCCGCCGAAAATATCCAGGGCACTGCCAATCGTGAGATCGACGCGATCCTGGCCGATGCTTTTGACCAGGTCCAGGTCTTCCAGCCGTGAAACACCACCGGCATAGGTCACCGGCAGCGGCGAATGTGCGCCGAGAATGCGAATCAGGTCTTCCTGGATGCCCTGGCTTTTGCCTTCCACATCGACACCATGCACCAGGTATTCACAACACCAGGTGGCCAGACGTTCAAGTAAGATGGCATCGACTTTTTCCTCGGTAAAGGTCTGCCAGCGGTTAGTTACCACGTAGAAATCGCCGTCACGAAAACGGCAGGACAGATCCAGTACCAGCCGGTTCCTGCCTACGGCCTTGGTCAGGGCCGCCAGCTTGCCTTCATCCAGCCGGTTGTTGCTGAACACCCAGGAAGTGACGATGACATGACTGGCGCCGGCATCCAGGTAATCCATGGCATTGCCGAGATTGACCCCGCCGCCGTACTGCATGCCGCCAGGATAGGCAGACAAGGCGGCAGACACAGCATCTTCATTGCCCGGTCCGAGTGAAATGACATGCCCACCGGAGAGGCCATGATCCTTGTACATGGTGGCGTATTCGGCAGGGGAATGGGGCGAGACAAAATTGGTCTCGAGGCTGTCGGGACGGTCATCCCGCAGGGAGCCGCCGACGATCTGCACGACTTTGCCGTCATGCAGATCGATGCATGGTCTGAACAACATAAAAAACTACCGGGTCAGTATTGTTTACTGGCCGACGAGCTCGGCATACACCGACGGCAACAGGCCAGCCGGATCTCCCCAGCGCTCATCGTACTCGGCGGTCAGACCGGCAGCCAGCACCTGGTCCAGGCTCATGCCGTCATCAATGGCATTCTGCACCCGGGTACGAATGGTATAAAACATCTGCAGCTGCGAGCGCACCTCATTCTGGTCACTGACAACACCGTGTCCCGGCAAAAAGCGGGTGTTGGCATTGGAAACCTCCAGCAGCTTTTCGTAGGACGCCACGATACCGGAGAAAGAACCACCAGCGGCGGCATCCACACGCGGATAACCGGTGGTGCGGAACACGTCACCGGTGTGAATGATGTTGTCTTCCATGAAATACACGAAGACGTCTCCACCGGTATGACCAGGGCCGTTATAGAAGACATGGATGCTGTCGCCGTTGAGGTGGAAGTTCACCGATTCAGCGAAGGTGACAATCGGCAGCCCCATGCGCTGCTCCTCGGTCAGGGCCTGGGTCAGGTCGCCGCCGGTGAATCCTGCCTGCAAGGTGGTGCGGGTATTTTCATGGGCGATGATCACGGCACCGGCTGCCGCCATGTTGGCGTTGCCACCGGTGTGATCACCATGGTGGTGGGTATTCAGGACAAAACGCACCGGCTCCTCGGACAGAGTTTCTAGGGCATCGAGAATCTTTTCCGACAGGGGCGCAAACTGGTCGTCGACAATAAACACACCGTCATCGCCAATGGAGACACCGATGTTGCCGCCCTGGCCTTCCAGGAAGTAGATATTGTCAGAAAGCTGATTAGGTGTGATCTGCACATTGCTGAAATCCTGCTGTGCCATGCAGGAAGCCGTCATCATTAGCGGCACCAAGCAAAGACTTTTTTTCATGGGTTTCCCTCCATTAGAGATACGCAAAGCATATCAATAATTGAGGCCGGGTTAAGTAATTTATTACCTATTAACTGCGCTTTTATGCCCGGTTAACAATGCCATATTACAGTGGCGACCAATTCAGTACCGGCCCCGGCTTCCATGATTAACGTCGAACAGGCAGTCAATTCCAAGTTTCCCGGTTTTGCCACGCAACCGGAACTTCTCCGAAAACCCGCTATTTCCCTGCTCAAGTACCTGCTCCACGAAACTGAAATCAACAATTTCCTTACTGCCAACCATGATACGCAGGGCATTGAATGGATAGAGCGTGTTTTTGACTATCTGAATTTCAGCTATCGGGTCAGTGCCAGGGACTGGGCAAACATACCCGCCAGCGGGCGTGTCTTGGTCTATGCCAATCACCCCATCGGTTCACTCGACGGTCTGGCCCTGCTGAGCATGGTCAGTGGAGTACGTCGCGATGTCATGATCGTGGCCAATGACTTGCTGTCACAGATTGGTCCTATCCGCGATCTCATTATTCCCGTGGACAACCTGGGCGGAAAATACGGATTGGCCAGCCTGCGTCGCATCATCCGTGAACTGGAACAGGAAAAGGCCGTCATTATTTTCCCCGCCGGTGAAGTGTCTCGCGCCAGTCCCGTGGGTGTGCGAGATGTCGAATGGCTGCCTGGTTTTCTGCTGTTTGCACGCAAGACCGGTGCCCCGCTGCTGCCGGTCCAGGTGGAGGCCAAGAACTCCCTGCTGTTCTACAGCGCCTCCATGCTATTCAAGCCCCTGAGTACAGCGCTGCTGTCCAGCGAGATGTTCAAGCACCAGTCCGACACGATCAACCTGCATGTCGGCGAAGCCATTCCGGCCGCCCAGCTGAAGTCTGACAAAATCCATGACCGCACCCTGATTCAGCGACTCCGCAAACACCTTTACAAGCTGGGACGCAAACAAAGCGTCAGCTTTAAGACGGAAAAAACCATTGCCCACCCGGAAGACCGGCGCGCCCTCATCGATGAACTGGCCCAGGCTGAAAAACTTGGCGAAACCCGGGATGGCCACAGTATCTTTCTCGTGAGCTGTGACCATCGCTCTGCACTCTTGCGTGAAATCGGGCGTCAGCGTGAAGTTGCTTTTCGCAAGGTTGGCGAAGGCACCGGCCAGCGCCGTGATCTGGATTCGTATGACCCGCATTACCGCCACCTGGTGCTGTGGGACAACAAGCGGCTGGAAATTGCCGGCGCCTATCGCCTGGCACTGGGCAGTGAAATTTTTCGGCATCAGGGTGAAGCCGGTTTTTACACGCACAGCCTTTACGACTTTGCACCGGAGTTTCACACCTTCCTGCACTATGGCGTCGAGTTGGGTCGCAGTTTCGTGAACCCGGCCTATTGGGGCAAAAACAGCCTGGATTATCTCTGGCAGGGCATCGGTGCCTTTCTGGCTCGCCATCCCTCGGTGCGATACCTGATCGGGCCTGTATCCATGAGTGCAAGCTTTCCGCGCTCGCTGATGGATGAACTGGTGTTCTATTTCCAGCGTTATTACCAGTCACCGCTGAAGTTGGTCAATGCAAAAACACCCTACCTGATATCCCCTATGTATGAGCAGCAGATGCTGCATAAATATGCTGACAAGGATCGCGATACCGCGTTCGCAATGCTGCAGCACAGTTTCCATGAGGCCGGACACAAAATTCCGGTACTGTACAAACAATATACGGCCCTGTTTGAAACAGGGGGCTTTCAATTACTCGTATTCAGTGTTGACCGCAACTTCAGCGACTGTCTTGATGGTTTATTCATGGCCGACCTGACCTACCTGAAAGCCAGTAAACGTCAACGTTATATTACGGCTTCATGATGTACGGACCGCCAGCAACGGTTATCAACACCGTCGTATGTGCGAGCCTTGCCGGTGTCACCGGCCTTTTAAAAGCCCCATTAAAATTCTGACAAATATGGATAAAACCCGGATTGGCACATTGCCACCGTGTATAGGGTGTGGCAGACTTTACACACAGTCACGCAGCCACGCGTGGTCCTGTCGCCAACCGAGAAAGGCACGTCTGACTCATTCAGGCGGAGGGTGCACCGAGCAAAGGGAATCCCGTAAAAGTTGTCTCAAAGCTTCTTTCTCAACTTGTCTTTCTCATGTCGCGCAGTTCACGCCAGCGAGGAGGATCAAGTCACTATCTGAAAACCCCATCTCCACCCCAAGCATCATTTGCGCTTCATTTATCTTTTCAAGGCGTGTACCAACATGGTTAACGCTTTCTAAAGGTTACGTTTTACAACCGACTTGGAGACAGTATAGTTATGGCTAAACGTTCAAACGCCAAACGCCAGATAAAATACCAGGGAGATCAATACACATACAATTCAAAGCATCGCGACAGTAGACGCACCAAGGCCAAACGACGACAGGCTGATGAAAATTCAAATATCGTCGACCTCAATGCTCACAGCAATCAGCTCGAGACAGCCTACTCCCCCCGCCACAAAAAGACCCCGCTTGAAGCGCGTACCCCGGCGCAACAGAAATACATCAGTGCCATCCAGAACAACTGCCTGACCTTCGGCATCGGCCCAGCCGGTACCGGCAAGTCATACTGCGCTGGCGCGCTGGCAGCGGAAGCCCTGGAATCCGGCCGCATCGAGCGCATCATCCTGACCCGGCCTGCGGTGGAAGCCGGTGAAAACCTGGGGTTTCTGCCCGGTGAAGTGGAAGACAAGTTTGCCGTCTACATTGATGCCTTCCGCGATATCCTCAACGAACGACTGGGACGCGGCGTGGTGGACTACTGCCTGCGCCATGGACGCATCGTCGGAGCACCACTGGCCTACATGCGCGGCAAGACTTTCAACAACTCGACCTTTGTCATTCTTGATGAAGCCCAGAACACCACGCCGGTGCAGATGAAGATGTTCCTGACCCGTATCGGTGAAGACTGCAAGGTCGTAATCAATGGCGACATCAAGCAGAGCGATATTCGTGGCGCCAATGGTCTCGAAGACGCCGTTCAGCGTGTACAGGGCCTGCCCGGCGTACATGTGCACAAATTTGAAAGAACCGATATTGTTCGCAGCGGCCTGGTCAGACACCTGCTCGACCGTTACGAAACTTACTGACCAACTGGTGAGTAACCCCTAAATAATTTCGGACAACCGGCCCACAGACCGGCCGGTGCAGAATGAAGTCCGAAATGCCGGTGCTCCCACCGGAAGCAGTAGACAGCTGTTTGTGAAACCGCAGTAACAGGTTGCTTTGCGCACCTCGAAATGTCCGGTTTCCAACCCAAAGTTGATTTACTTATAATCCCCTACCCTTTAAAAAACCCACAGGTTCCGGTCCATGAACAGCCTTGACCATCAGGTCGTTGTCCAGCTCAGTAAATGGCTTGCCGCCGGCAAGCAGTGCTGGCTGTGCACGATCATCAGTACTTTCGGCTCATCGCCACGCCCGGTCGGCTCGCTGCTCGCCTGCAACGAGGACGGGCTTTACGTCGGTTCACTTTCCGGCGGTTGCGTCGAAGATGACCTGCGTGAAAGCATCAACAGGCGCGAACTGGCGACCGAAAAACCGGAGAAGATCAAATACGGTGTCACGGTGGAAGACGTCCAGCGCCTGGGGCTGCCCTGTGGCGGCACGCTGGAAGTAGTGATTGAACCCATCCGCCCAGAATCCCAGGCCCTGTATGACGCCCTGGCTGACAACATCACGGCCCGCAAACTGGTGACCCGCGTGGTCGACCTGGAAAGCGGGATCACCACACTGGAGCATAACGACCAGTTCGAACCCCTGACCATCGAGGGCAATACCCTGCGCCACACTTATGGTCCGTCGTTCCAGTTACTGCTGATCGGTGCTGTCCAGGTGGCCTACTATCTGGCCAACATGGCCCAGGCCCTGGACTACCAGGTAGAAGTGTGTGACCCGCGCGCAGAGCTGGTCGAACACTCCCCCATCACCAACGCGCCAGTGATCAATGCCATGCCCGATGACTGGCTGCGCACCAAAACCCTGGATGCACAGACTGCCGTGATCGCCCTCTGCCATGATCCACGCATCGACGATATGGCCCTGATGGAAGCGCTGCAAGAAAACCATGCGTTTTATATTGGGGCCATGGGGTCATCGCGCACCTCTGAAGCCCGGCGCAAACGGCTGCTGCAGCTGGATATCGACCAGGCCCAGATCGACCGGCTGCATGCACCGGTCGGCCTTTCTATCGGCAGCAAGACACCACCGGAAATCGCCATCGCCATCCTGGCCGAACTGACCAGCCTGCGCGCCCGCGCCCGCATCCAGTGACCATGGCCGATGCCGCTGGCGATATCGGCATAATCGTGCTCGCGGCTGGTGCCGGACGCCGCTTTGGCAGCGACAAACGCCGGGCTACCCTGCCTGATGGCAACACCCTGCTGTCCGCTACGCTGAAATCCATTCCAGACGTTTTTGCCCACAAGCTGCTAGTGCTGCGCCAGGAAGACCAGGACCTTGCCGATACTTTTGCCCCCGAATGGCAGATCTGCCTGGCAACCGACCCACAGTCGGGCATGGCCAACAGCCTGGCCAGCGGCATTGCCCAGGCAACACAGTGGCATGCTGCCCTGATCGCCCTGGGCGACATGCCATGGGTGCAACCAGACACCTACATCGCTATCAAAGATGCCTTGCAGGACGGGGAGATTGTTGTGCCGTTTCATGAAGGCAGACGCGGCAATCCGGTTGCCTTTAGTTATGATTATTTCGATGAGATTGCCAGCCTGTCAGGTGATCGCGGCGCCCGGGCATTGCTGGAGAAATATGCGGCTAAATGCCGGCATCTGGACACGGCGGACGAAGGCATTTTACGGGATGTGGATCATCCCGAAGCGCTGGGATTGCGCTAAAACTGCAGGCTAGGTGAAAGCCTTGTCGTTGATCTTGCCGGTGCCTTTACAGACATGGCAGTCAGCGCCATCACGCACGAAGACAAGCCCTTTACCTATCTAGCAGACCTTCTGGAACGGGTGTTTGAGAATCTCGATGATTTCCTGCAGGACCTAGGAGCCAACTTCAGAATGGCTGATCTCATCGACGCGTACAGCGCCTCTGGCCACATCCTATTTACCCTGGTGAATATCATTCAACTTACTGCCAAAGCTACATTGTGAATAATAAGTTAAACATGATAGTGCCTGGTGATGGTTGTCGTGATTAGCTGTGCCGGATTCACGATTACTCACTGTCCTAACACGACAGTGCCATGGTACGACCCAGCCACCTGTTTTTAAATGTTACCGGGTTCACAGTTTATGGTGATTGTTCAGTGCTAGTAGAAACTTTTCGTTAATTTTGCCGCTTTACTGGGGAAATCCCCCGGGGAACAGGCTGCAGGGATTTGAAAAGCACCTTAAAATCAATTAATTGAGTGACGCCTGAATAACATCATGTTGCCCCGAAATGGGCGCTGCAGCACCAACATGAGACAGGATAAAGCGTGATGGGACTCGGGATTGATGGTGGCAGGGGAAGAAATTCAGGCCAAAAAAAAGCCCAGTAAACCGGGCTTCAACGCATTTTCTTCAAAGGGGAGTTTTCATTACTCACCCTTTCTGAACACCGGTAGCGGGGAAAGTTCCGCTGCCGGGCAAAAAATATCAGAACTGGGAGGCCGGCAGGCGCACGACCAAACCGTCCAGGTCACCAGTGACCTTGATCTGGCAACTTAGGCGGCTGTTTTCCTGCGGCTCAAGCACACACTCCAGCATGTCTTTTTCCATCTCGCTGGCCGGCGGGATCTTGTCCTTCCAGGCATCGTCCACGTAACAGTGGCAGGTGGCACAACTGCACGAACCACCACATTCGGCAACAATGCCATCGATCATGTTGTCCACGGCACCCTGCATCACAGAATTGCCGCTGGTGACTTCGATTTCGTTTATGGCGCCATCATGGCTGATATAGGTAACTACTGGCATAAGCTTTATTACGCTCCTGGTTCAAGATTTATCCAACAGTGATTTGATGGGCACCTCTGGGTTTGCCAGTTGCGATTTGTTCACTGCCAGGGATTGGGTGATGATCTGTTTGCCAATCATGAATTCCTGCGGACTGTTAATCGCATCAACAGCGATCACCTTGCCACCGGAATAATAGAAGGCGGAAAACTTGCGACCTGCTTCCGGATCACCCCGGACAACCACATCATCGTACCCGTTGGAAAGGCCGGCGATCTGGAGTTTCAGGTCATACTGGTCCGACCAGAACCATGGCAGCGCATTATACTGGATTTCCCTGCCACATAAAGTCGCTGCTGCCACTTTGGCCTGGTCCATGGCGTTTTGCACACTTTCCAGTCGCAGTCGCATGTCATAGAAAACATTGTGATGGTTGGCGCAGTCGCCGGCGGCTACGATGTCGGGGTCGGATGTGCGGCAATGGGCATCAACACAGATGCCATTATCAGTCTCCAGTCCCGCGGCTTCGGCAATGCCGGTATTGGGAATGACGCCAATACCGACGATGACAAGGTCCGCCGAATAGCTGGCGTCATCGCCACAGAGCACTTCCTGGACACGCTTGTCGCCGGCAAAACCGGTGACACCGGCGTTGGTGACGATACGCACGCCCTCTTCCTCATGCACGCGGGTATAGAACGCCGACATGACCGGTGCCGTGACACGGTTCAGTACCCTGCCAGCAGCTTCCAGCACGGTGACATCCATGCCGATCTTGCGCAGCATGGCCGCGGTCTCCAGACCGATATAGCCGCCACCGACAATTACCGCTTTTTTTCCAGGGATAACGTAAGGCTGGATATTTTCGACATCACTGATATCGCGCAGGTACATCACGCCCTTGAGGTCGGCGCCCGGCAGATTCAGTTTGCGGACACTGGCACCGGTGGTCAGGGCCAGCTTGGTATATGGCACCTCGGTCCCGCTTTCCAGGCTGACGGTTCTGGCCTGGCAATCGATTGCCGTCACACGCTGGCCCAGCATGAAATCGATTCCGACCTTTTCATACTGGGCTTCGGGCCGGATCAGGATGTCATCGACATGCTTCTCGCCGGAAAGAAAGGTTTTTGACAGGGGCGGCCGGTTGTAGGGCAGGAAATGCTCCTCACCGATCACCAGAATTTTGCCTTCCCACTTTTCCTGACGCAGGCTGACAGCCAATTGGCCACCGGCATGACTGGCACCAACAACAACACAGGTCTGTTCCACTAATTTCCTCGCTATTTGCACGGTCTAATTCGAAGCCAAGGCTACACATCGACTGGGCAACGGGCTATATTTGCTGTCCCAGTTTATCAAGATTCGGGATGCAATATCCTGGCCAGAATAACCATTCAGAACAATCATAAAGTCACAAATAAGGAACCATCCAATGAAAACGAAAGCTGCTGTAGCCTTTGGGGCGGGCAAACCACTCGAAATCTGTGAAGTCGACCTGGAAGGTCCAAAAGCAGGTGAAGTCCTGGTTGAACTGAAAGCCACCGGTGTCTGTCATACCGATGCCTTCACCCTGAGCGGTGATGACCCTGAGGGCGCTTTCCCGGCCATCCTCGGCCACGAAGGTGCCGGCGTGGTGGTGGAAGTTGGTGAAGGGGTGAAATCCCTGAAACCCGGTGATCACGTGATCCCACTCTACACAGCCGAGTGCCGCCAGTGCGAATACTGTCTGCATCCCAAGACCAACCTGTGCCAGGCGGTGCGCGCCACCCAGGGCCAAGGCCTGATGCCGGACGGCACCAGCCGCTTCTCTCTCGACGGCAAGCCCATCCTTCATTACATGGGCTGTTCCACCTTCTCCAACTACACTGTCCTGCCGGAAATTTCCCTGGCCAAGGTGCGTGAAGACGCCCCGTTCGAAACCATCTGCTACATCGGCTGTGGTGTCACCACCGGCGTGGGTGCCGTGGTGTTCCAAGCCAAGGTTGAAATTGGCTCCACCGTAGCCGTATTCGGGCTCGGCGGAATCGGCCTGAACGTGATTCAGGGCGCCAAACTGGCCGGCGCCAGCCGCATCATCGGTATCGACCTGAATCCGGACCGCGAGGCCCTGGGCAAGAAGTTCGGCATGACCGACTTCATCAACCCGAAAAAGGTCGACAACGTGGTCGATCACATCGTGCAGATGACTGGCGGAGTAGACTACAGCTTCGAATGTATCGGCAACGTCAACGTCATGCGCCAGGCCCTGGAATGCTGTCACAAAGGCTGGGGTGAGTCCTATATCATCGGTGTCGCCGGTGCCGGCCAGGAAATCTCCACCCGTCCGTTCCAGCTGGTAACTGGTCGCTCCTGGAAAGGCACTGCCTTTGGCGGCGCCCGCGGCCGTACCGATGTACCGAAGATCGTCGACTGGTACATGGACAAGAAGATCAATATCGATGACCTCATTACGCATACCATGCCACTAGAGGACATCAACAAGGCCTTCGACCTGATGCATGCCGGTGAAAGTATCCGCTCGGTTGTGCTGTACTGATTCAGGCATTGATACGGGGGGCCGGGTTTTCGCCCTGCCCCCCGTTTTTATTTGAACAAATGGTAATTTACGGAGACACCCACTATGAGTCTTGAACAAGTCAGTGCCAATGCCATGTTTGGCGGCAAGCAGCTTAAACTGAAACACACATCCAGCGTGCTCAAATGCGACATGATTTTTTCCGTTTACCTGCCGCCACAGGCTGAATCGGTAAATGTCCCGGTGGTCTACTGGCTGTCCGGCCTGACCTGTACCGATGACAATTTTGTCCAGAAGGCCGGCGCGCAGCAGTATGCGGCTGAAACCGGTGTGGCCATTGTCTGTCCTGATACCAGCCCCCGCGGCGAAGGCGTACCGGATGATCCGGACGGCGCGTATGACTTTGGTCTGGGTGCCGGCTTCTACGTCAATGCCACCCAGGCTCCCTGGTCAGACCATTACCACATGTATGATTACGTCACGAGGGAGCTGCCGTCCGTGCTGGCCGGCAGCGATCTGCCGCTGGATACCGAAAACTGCTCCATTATGGGCCACTCCATGGGCGGTCATGGTGCACTGACCATCGCCCTGAAGAACCCTGGCAAGTACAAGGCCGTGTCGGCATTCTCGCCGATCTGTTCGCCGATGAATTGTCCGTGGGGGGAGAAAGCCCTGGGCAACTACGTGGGTCAGGACAAGTCTGCCTGGGAACAGTATGATGCCAGCGCCCTCGTCGCCAAGGCCAAGGAGAAGCTGCACATCCTGGTGGATCAGGGCCAGGAGGATGACTTCCTGCATGGCCAGCTGAAACCGTTCATTCTGCATAAAGCCTGTCAAGATGCCGGTCACCCGCTTACCCTGCGCTTTCACGCCGGCTATGACCACAGCTACTTCTTCATCGCATCCTTCATAGAAGACCATATTACGCATCACGCTGCGGCATTATGGGGATGACAAGCACGCCGGGGGCGGTTATGATTTTTCAAGCTCCCAACCGCTTCCGGCTACCCGATGCAAGACCTGAAAATATCCCTGGTACAGACCAACCTGCCGTGGCAGAAAGCGTCTGACAACAGGGACCTTCTTGAGCAAATCCTTGATACCACCATCGACACCACCGACCTGATTCTGCTGCCGGAGATGTTTACCTGCTGTTTTGATGACAGCAGGCAGGCGGTGGCCGAAAACATGTCCGGGGAAACCGTGGACTGGATGCGCCTCATGGCAACTTCCTACCAGGCGGCCATTTGCGGCACGATTGCCATCAAGGAACAAGGGGAACGCTACAACCGCCTGTTGTTTGTCACCCCGGAAGGCAAGGTCCGTCACTATGACAAGCGCCACCTGTTCCGCATGCTTGGCGAGCACAAACGCTTCAGCAGCGGCAATCGCCAGCCCATCATCAAGTGGCGCGACTGGCGCATCATGCCGCTGGTCTGCTACGACCTGCGTTTTCCGGTCTGGTGCCGCAATACTGAATCGCTGAATTACGACCTCATCCTGTGCCCCGCCAACTGGCCCGCTCCGCGTGACCACGCCTGGCAAACACTGCTCAAGGCGCGAGCCATGGAAAACCTGGCCTATGTAGCCGGCACCAACCGCGTGGGCAAGGATGGCAACGATCTCGACTATGCCGGCAATAGCATGGTGGTGGACCCCAGTGGTGAAATCATTCTGGATGCCGGCACCAACATCGGGGGCTTTACCGCGACCCTGAGCAAGTCTCACCTGGCAGGTTATCGTGAACAGTTTCCGGCACACCTGGATGCAGATGCTTTCCTGCTCTCCAGTTCGCTGGATGACTGAACGGCGACTGCCCTGATTCGATTAACTGTCCGCTTAAACAAGACACCGCTTTGTAATGCCCCTGCCCCGCGCCTACCTGATTGATTCCAGCATCTATATTTTTAGGGCCTGGTATGTGTACGACGACAGCATCACCGACAGCCTGGGCAACCCCAGCAATGCCGTGTTCGGTTTCAGCGATTTTCTCTACCAGTTGATCCGGCAGAAGCAACCCCAGTACATGGCCTGCGCGTTTGACTCGGCCCAGACCGATTCCTACCGCAAGCAACTGTTTCCTGAATACAAGGCCAACCGCGAACCGGCACCGGAAGAACTGAAAGTGCAGTTCGCCCATTGCCGCAACTTCTGCAGCGCGGTGGGCATCGCCAATTTTTCCAGTGAGCGCTATGAGGCGGACGACATCATCGGCTCCCTGGCCCGGCGACTGCGGGATCAGGGTATGGCGGTCACCATCGTCAGTGCCGACAAGGACCTGGCCCAGCTGGTGGTCGGGGAAGAAGATGCCTGGTGGGATTTTGCCCGCGGCAAGGTGCTGAACAATCATGGCGTGGAAAAGCATTTTGGCGTGCGGCCGGAACAGATCGCCGACATGCTGGCCCTCACTGGCGACAAGATAGACAACATTCCCGGCATTCCCGGAGTCGGCGCCACCACGGCTTCGCGTCTGCTGAAAAAGTTTCCCAGTGTCGAAGATGTTCTCGACAACATTGAGCACATCGCCGCCATGAAGTTTCGCGGCGCCACCCGCACCCAGGCCCTCGTCAATGCCCACAAGGACATGTTGCCGCTGAACAAGCTGCTCACCACGGTAGTGACTGACATGAGCTTCGAAGATGAGCCCGATCTGAGCTGGAAAGGGATTGTCGAACCGGCGTTCTCGGAAATCAGCGATCTGCTGGCCATTGGCGGTGCCCTCAGGCAACGCTGGCTGGATCTGGGTTAAGCTGCTTGGAAGAGTCCGCGCATCCCCTCAAGGACAAATTGCCCCTGCCATTGATGGCATCGATCTCGGCCTTGCCGCCACTGGCGATCGATATGTATCTGCCGGCTATTCCGGGCATGGCAGAAAGCCTGAACACGGAAATCAGCACCATACAGCTATCCCTCAGTGTTTTCCTGGTGTCATTCGCTTTCGGCATGCTGTTTTTCGGACCGCTTTCGGACCGCTTCGGGCGCCGCCCGCTGGCCATGGTGGGACTGACCGGGTTTGCCCTGGCCTCCCTGGGGCTGACCTTCAGCCCGAACGCCGAATGGTTTTTGCTGTTCCGCTTTTTCCAGGGTGCCCTGGGCAGTGCTGCCACGGTGGTGATTCCGGCCATCATTCGCGACTGTTTCGGGAAGGACACCGCCAAGGGTATGTCTACCGTCACCATGATCATGCTGACAGCGCCTTTGGTGGCGCCCCTGGTGGGATCCACACTGTTAGTCGTGAGCAGCTGGCGCGCGATCTTCCTGGTCCTGTCGCTTTATGCCCTGGTCGTGCTCGGACTGACCATCTGGAAACTACCGGAAACCCTGCCGCCAAAAAGCGATGACAAGCCGACCTCTTTCCTGCGCAACTACCTGTTCATTCTCACTTCCCGTGCAATCTACCCCTACCTGGGGACCTTCCTCCTGTCATCCCTGGCTTTTTTCACCTACCTGACCGCAGCGCCTTTCCTCTATATCACCTGGTTCGGGGTGTCTGAATTCGCCTTCGGCTTTCTCTTTACCACAACTGCGGCATCCCTGATCCTGGCCAACTTCATCAACGTCCGGCATGTATCACGGCAGGGCTCCCGCCGCATGATGTACATGGGCCTGGCCAGTGCCGTGTGCTCAGCCGGCCTGCTGTTCATCGCCACGGCCATGGCCAACAGCCTGGCGCTGACGGTAGCCTGCTTTTTCATGATCATCGGCAGCCTGGGCATCATCTCCGTCAATGCCGAATCCCTGGTGCTCATCGAGTTTCCGCGCCAGGCCAGCTCCGCCTCGGCCGTCACACGCACGCTGCGCTTCAGTACCGGGGCCATGGTCGGCCCCATCCTGGCCCTAATCTATACCGGTACCCCGCTGCCGGTCAGCGCGCTGGTGCTGGTGGCCGTGACACTGGCGGCCACGATCCAGGTCATCCTCGTGCTGCGGGCAAAAAAAACCGGGGCAGCGCCCCGGTAAACAGCCTGTCAATGCGACAGGCTCATTGGCAAGTCTTTGCGGTTAATGTTCGAGGCTGAAGGTAAAGCGGGTCTGCAAACCGCGCATGGGCAACGCCCTGCCGTCGACAACTTTTGGCTGATAACGCCAGCGCTCAAGTGCACGCCAAGTGCACGCAAGGCAGCGCGGTCAAATGCCCCTTCCGGCACGGATACCAGGATTTCGGGATTGATCACGGCGCCGACTTCACTGACATCAAACTCGACGATGACGAAACCTTTCAGCCCGCGACGGGCTGCAGCATAGGGATACTGCGGTTGAAACAGGCGTAGCCTAGGCTTGGAGCCTTTCTATCCTACTGTTTTATCTGATAATTTTTAGGAAGATATTATTCGTGCCAGGGCAACTGGCAGGCGTGTTGAACACGAAAAAAGGGGGGAAGCACCTGCCAACGCCGGCGAACAGCCGCTGTAGCAGGCGATATTGGGGTCAGTCAGGCTGACCCGGCACGCGAATGTCGAGCACCATGTCCTTGACCTGCTGCGGTGGTTCAGGGGTAAAGCGGCACACCACGACGGCCACTATGAAATTGAGCAGCATGCCCAGCGTACCGATACCTTCCGGGGAAACACCCAGCCACCAGTGATCGGCATTATCCATGGCCGGGTTCACGAACTTGAAGTAGACAATGTAGATCGCCGTAAACACGATGCCCGCAATCATGCCGGCAACCGCCCCTTCCTTGTTCATGCGGGTAGAGAATATGCCCAGTACGATCGCCGGAAAGAACGACGATGCGGCTAGACCAAAGGCAAAGGCCACCACCTGGGCGACAAAGCCCGGCGGATTGATGCCGAAGTAACCCGCGATACAAACAGCAAAGAAAATCGCTACGCGGGCATAGGTGAGTTCCTGCTTTTCACTGATATCCGGCATCAGGTTGCGCTTGAGCAGGTCGTGGGAAATAGAGGTCGAGATGACCAGCAACAACCCGGCCGCGGTAGACAATGCGGCTGCCAGGCCCCCAGCAGCGACCAGGGCAATTACCCAGTTGGGCAACTGGGCTATTTCCGGATTCGCCAGCACGATGATGTCGCGGTCGACAGTCAGCTCATTCACTGCCGGGTCGGCCACATACTGGATGAGCCCGTCACCGTTCTTGTCCTCAAAACTGATCAGCTTGGTGTTTTCCCAGGTCCGGAACCATGACGGCATCGAGACATATTCTGCGTTGCTGACCGTATTGATCAGGTTGGTCCGGGCAAAGGCGGCTATGGCAGGTGCCGTGGTATACAGAATGGCAATGAACAGCAGCGCATAGCCTGCCGACTTGCGAGCAGCACGGACGCTGGGCACTGTGAAAAAACGGATGATCACATGGGGTAGGCCGGCCGTGCCCATGATCAGTGCCGCCGTAATAAAGAGCACGTCCAAGGACGAGCGCACCCCTTCGGTGTAAGCGGCAAATCCCAGTTCCTCATGCAGACCATCCAGGCGATCCAGCAGGTAGCCGCCGCCATAGGCATCGGTGAGTTCGCCGCCAAACCCCAGTTGCGGAACGGGATTGCCGGTCATCAGCATGGAAATGAAAATGGCGGGCACCATGTAGGCAAAAATCAGCACACAATACTGGGCAACCTGGGTATAGGTAATGCCTTTCATGCCGCCCAGAACCGCATAGAAAAACACGATACCCATGCCGATCAGCACGCCCATGTTGATATCCACTTCCAGGAAGCGGGAAAAAACCACGCCAACACCGCGCATCTGTCCGGCAACATAGGTGAAGGACACAAAAATGGCACAGACGACGGCGACCATGCGGGCGAGCTGGCTGTAGTAGCGGTCGCCGATGAAATCGGGCACGGTGAATTTGCCGAAGTCGCGCAGATACGGCGCAATCAGCAGCGCCAGCAGCACATAGCCGCCGGTCCAGCCCATGAGGTAAACCGATCCGTCACGGCCCATGTAGGAGACGATACCGGCCATGGAAATAAAGGAGGCAGCCGACATCCAGTCGGCTGCCGTGGCCAGGCCATTGGCCAGCGGCGGGACATGGGCGCCGGCGATATAAAACTCACTGGTTGAGGAGGCCCGTGACCAGACGGCGATGCCGATATAAATAATGAACGTGATACCGACGATGAGGTAGGTAAGAACCTGTAAGGACATGATGCTGTAGCCTCCCCTGCTGTTGTTACGGGCTTTCGCCCTGTGCACGGCGGCTTGCGGCTTCTTCAGCCAGGATAGCCTTTTCATCGTGATGGTACTTGCGATCCAGGTTATCCATCATTTTCAGGTAGATGAAGATGAGGATGACATAGACATAGATAGAACCCTGCTGCGCCATCCAGAAACCGAACTTGAAACCGCCGATGCGAATGACATCGAGTTGATCAACAAAGATCACTGACATCAGGAAGGAGACCACGAACCAGATACTGAGCAAGATTTTCAGGATGCGAATGTTTTCCTGCCAGTAGAGATTGTCTGTGTTGTTCATCAGGTTCACCGATTTTTTTATTGTTTCGGAGATCAAGGGACAGAATATTAGGTTACCAGACTATTTGCACTCCACGTTTTACGAGACACGCAGATAAAGTTGCCCTCTTTCTGTGACCGTATTCTGTCCCGTGGCAACACGCTGTGCGTGGCGCCGCCTGCAGCGCTTTACGGATACTTTCCAGTGTCTCGGAGATCAGGGACAGAATATTAGGTTAGCAGGCTATCTGCACTCCACGTTTTTCGCGACACGCAGGTAAAGCTTCCCTTTTCGGGTAACCAGATTCTGTCCCGTTGCACCACGCCTGGCGTGGCACCGCCTGCGGCGCCTTCGATCCAGGGCAGTTACAGGATTTTGGGCATTCCACTTTCGCCCTTTTCTCCCTTCGTCCCTTCCTGCTTTTCTCCCTTTCTCGAAAAGCGTTTCGAGGCCATCGGATGACGGCACTGCGTGCCTTTTCCGGCCTCCCCCCATCCCCCAGAATCTGCCGTCGGCAAACGGGCTACGCCCTATGCCGACCTACATGATGCACGAGTTAAGCGCCGAGCTTCCAGCCCGACGTAATCGGATAGCGACGGTCGCGGCCAAAGCCCCGTTTGCTAATGCGCACACCGACCGGCGCCTGGCGCCGCTTGTATTCGTTCAGGTCAACCAGCCGCAATACTCGCATAACCGTATCGGCATCAAAACCCTTTTCGATGATGGCATGGGCACTCTGGTCAAGCTCGATGTAGAGCGCCAGGATCTGGTCGAGTATCTCATAGGGAGGCAGGTTGTCTTCATCGACCTGGTCCGGCGCCAGTTCTGCCGAGGGCGGACGTTCGATGATACGCGCCGGAATCATTTCCAGGTTGCCGTTGTCCTGTAGGGTGTTGCGATAGCGTGACAGGGCATATACCAGCATCTTCGGCACATCCTTGAGCACATCGAAGCCCCCGGCCATGTCGCCGTAGAGGGTGGAATAGCCCACGGCCATTTCGCTCTTGTTGCCGGTGGTCAGTACCAGGAAGCCCTTCTTGTTGGAGATCGCCATCAGCATCACGCCACGGCAACGGGCCTGCAGATTCTGCTCAGCCAGATCAACAGGCAGGCCGGAAAATTCTTCGGCCAGGCTTGCCATGAAACTTTCGTAAACCGGTTCGATGGGAATGACCTTGTAGGAAACACCGAAATTCCTGGCTTCCAGTTCGGCATCCTCGATGCTCATCTGCGCGGTATACCTGAAGGGCATCATGACGGCATGTACCCGGTCGCTGCCCAGGGCATCTACGGCAATGGCGAGCGTGAGTGCGGAATCAATGCCTCCGGATAGCCCCAGGACCACGCCCTTGAAACCGTTTTTTTCAACATAGTCATGCAGTCCCTGAACCAGCACCTGGTAGACAAGGCTGTCACTGCTGCCAAGTGCTGCAATGTCACTTTCGGGGATCCAGGCAAGACCATCCGCGTAATGCACCTGAAGTGGCAGCAGGGCCGTCTGGCATGCTGGCGCCAGCGCACGCAATGACCCGTCACCATCCAACGCCATCGAGCAGCCATCAAAGACCAGCTCATCCTGTCCGCCCACCTGGTTGACATAAATGATCGGTATAGCCGCTTCCTGTTGTCTTTTGGCCATGGCGGCCTGGCGGTCGCTGAGCTTGTCGATGTGAAAGGGTGACCCGTTGATATTGATCATGACGGCCGCCCCGGCGTTGGCTGATTGCGCCATGGGACCGTCTTCCCACAGGTCTTCACAAATCGTGAAGCCAACCGGAATACCGTTGATGTCCAGCACGCATGGCGCATCGCCCGCATGAAAGTAGCGTTTTTCGTCAAAGACCTGGTAATTCGGCAGACTCTGCTTTTTATAGGTGGCAACAATCTCGCCGCGGTGGATCACGGCCAACATGTTATACAGAAAGCCTGCTTCACGGCCGGGATAGCCGATCACCAGGTGAGTGTCGAATTTTTTCGCGCAGATGTCGTTGAGTGCGGTATTGATGCGAATATCGAGACTTGCCCTGAGCAGCAGATCTTCCGGTGGGTACGCGGTCAGGATCAGCTCCGGAAACACAATCACATCCGCAGGCCCTGCGGCCAGGAGCTTCTCAACGGTTTCCATAACCAGTGCAGTATTACCGGGAATATCCCCCACCAGTGGGTTGACCTGGGCCATGACGACATCAAGGCTAGCTTGGTATTGCGGGGAATCTGAAACGAACAAACTGGCTTCCTGTGAAACTGGGGAGTCTATGGATATTGTGAAAGAGGTACGGTATTGTCTGCGTCTTCACCTCCATTATAAAGATTTTTTATGGGCTTGATCAGACTCATCATTTTTGCGCTTGTGATTTGGTTGTTGTGGCGCTTGATCAAGAATTACCAGAGATCACTCCAATCCCGGAAAAACCGCAAAACAACCAGAGAGAACAGGCTCGCCAGCGACAACATCGTGGCCTGTGAGCAGTGCCGGGTACACGTCCCGGAGAAGGATGCCTTGCGCTTTACCCGGGACAACGAGGACTTGTGGTTTTGCAGTGAGGCCCACAAGGATAAATTCCTGGCCTTGCGTCAATAACCCATGAGTTGTCAATGACTGCTGAGTATTTGCAGTCATTCGGCCCATCACTGCCAGTGACGTTGCCCTGAAAATCATGCGCCCTTTCCACAAGACCTTCATACCCGATATCGATGAAATCGCACATCGACAAAACCAGAAGGTGTTTGATGTCTACAACATCTACAGGGTGGTACTGTCGCTGGTCCTGCTGACCGGCTTTTATTTCAGTCCGCTGACTTTTTACCTGGGCACGATTGACCAGGAGCTTTTCCTCCCGGTGATCCTGGCTTATACCACCCTGAATATCCTCGCCCTCTTCCGGGGGCTCCTGCCCCGCAATATCACGGTAGAAGTAGCCCAGTACATCGTGGTGATACTGGTCGATATCATCTTCCTTGTGCTGATCAGCTATTCCTGCGGCAGCGTCAGCAGTGGCATGGCCAATCTGCTGGTGGTGCCCGTGGCATCCGGCAGCTTGCTTTTCCGCACCAGGATGAGCACGTTCTTTGCCGCGGTCGGGTCCATCCTGGCCATTTACAGCGAAGTCTATCTCTACCTGGTCGTGGATGACGGCATTGTCTACTTTGTTCAGGCCGGACTGCTTGGTTTCACCCTGTTTGCCGTTTCCGGCCTGATCCAGTACCTGGGTGGCAGGATTCGCACCAACGAACTGATCACCCGCCAGCAGACAGAAAATATCCAGTCGTTGCAGGAAATGAATGACCAGATCATTCGCCGTATGCACAACGGCATCCTGGTTGTTGACAGGTATGGCAACATCCTCAATATTAATGAGGCCGCCACCCGCTTTCTGCAGTTTGACGCCAGCCAGGAGCAAGCCAACCATTTGCCTCCGGAACTTTTCGAGCAACTGCGTACCTGGCAGGAAGACAACATTTTCAAGCCCGCACCATTGCGGCTCGAGAATTCACCACGCGACCTGCGCGCCGGTTTCAGCTATCTCAAGCCAGGCAATTCCTCTGAACGCAATATCCTGATTTTCCTGGAAGACTATTCCCTGCTGACCAGTCATGCCCAGCAGCTGAAACTGATGTCTCTCGGTCGCCTGACTGCCAGCATTGCCCACGAGGTGCGCAATCCGCTCGGGGCCATTTCCCACGCCACCCAACTGCTGAATGAATCAGAAAAAATCGACATCAGCGACAAGCGCCTGCTCGAAATTATTTCCTCCCATTCCAACCGGGTCAACCGCATCATCGAGAGCATTCTTGATCTGTCACGAAACAAGACTGAGAGTCAGGAACAGTTTGTACTGCGCGACTGGATGGCCTCATTCATCAACAAGCTTACCAATTCGCGCAGTGACGAGGTCGAGATTGAATGGGACATTGAGCCCCACGATATCACCATCCAGTTCAACCAGGGCCAACTCGAGCAGGTATTGACCAATCTGATCGAGAATGGTTTGCGGTACAGCCATAAGACAACGGGACGCGCTACCATTCATATCGAGGTCACCATCAACGAACAGGATGGCAAACCGGTCATGCACATCATGGATTCAGGCAAGGGTATCGCCGAAGAACTCGTGCAACAGATTTTTGAGCCCTTTTTCACAACGGAACAAACCGGTACAGGTCTCGGACTGTTTATTTGCAAGGAAATATGTGATGCTAATTATGCCGGTCTGACGTATCTGCCGGACTACAAAAACAAAAGTACTTTTCGAATCAACTTTATTAATCCCGATATCAAACAACCCGCCCGATGAACAACAAAGTTCTGATTGTTGATGACGAACCGGATATCAGGGAACTCCTGGAAATCACCCTTAGCCGCATGGATCTGGATACCGCCACAGCCAGCGACCTGGGGGAGGCGCGCGCCCTGCTTGCCAGTGACGATTTTCATCTTTGCCTGACCGACATGAAGCTGCCCGATGGCAACGGCATTGAACTGGTCAGGGAAATACAGGCCAGATACCCGCATATTCCGGTGGCGGTGATCACCGCACATGGCAGCACCGAAACCGCGATCACAGCGCTGAAATCAGGTGCTTTTGATTTTGTGTCCAAGCCGGTGGATATTTACAAGCTGCGGGAAATGGTCAACACCGCCCTGAAACTGGAACATGTGATTCCGGATAATCAGGTGACGCAAACCGATTCTCCGCTCAAGCTGGTGGGTGAGTCCCAGCAAATCAACACACTGAAAAAACAGATTGCAAAGCTGGCCCGCAGCCAGGCTCCTGTTTTCATCAGCGGTGAATCCGGCAGTGGCAAGGAACTGGTGGCCCGTTCCATTCATGCCCAGGGCCCGCGCCGGGAAAAGGAGTTTGTTGCCATCAACTGTGGTGCCATTCCATCAGAACTGATGGAAAGTGAATTTTTCGGGCACCGCAAAGGCAGTTTCACAGGCGCCCATGCCGACAAATCCGGCCTCTTCCAGGCCGCCCATGGCGGCAGTCTCTTCCTCGATGAAATTGCCGACCTGCCATT
The DNA here is from genome assembly GCA_049446715.1 of Pseudohongiellaceae bacterium. Taxonomy (GTDB): domain Bacteria; phylum Pseudomonadota; class Gammaproteobacteria; order Pseudomonadales; family Pseudohongiellaceae; genus Eutrophocola. The sequence goes on along the minus strand of JBMTQX010000005.1, from coordinate 46,570 downwards.
GCACATGCAGGTCAAGTTGCTGCGTGCCATCCAGGAAAAATCGGTGCGCCCGATCGGTTCGGAAACCGAGGTGCCTGTCGATGTCCGGCTGCTCAGCGCCACGCACAAGAACCTTGGTGAAGAAGTGGCCAAAGGCAACCTGCGACAGGACCTGTATTACCGCATCAATGTCATCGAGCTGGATGTGCCCAGCCTGCGTGAACGACGCCAGGACATTCCGCTGCTCGCAGAGCACTACCTGGAACTGATTGCACGGGAAAACGGCATCCCGAAAGCCGGCATTAGCGATGAGGCCATGGCAAAACTGCAACACTATGCTTACCCGGGCAATGTGCGCGAGCTGGAAAACATCCTGCAGCGGGCACTGGCCCTGGCCGAGGATAATATTATCCAGGTCCAGGACCTGCCTGCGCTTTCGATACCAAACCGCTTTGCCGAGAACGCTGGCGAACATGGCATGCCAGCAGAACCGGCATTGGAAGAAGATTTCTCGCTAGAGAAACACCTGGAGCAGATTGAAAAAGCCGCTATCGAAAAAGCGCTGGAGGAAACCCGCTGGAACAAGACCGCAGCGGCCAAAAAACTGGGGATGACCTTTAGATCATTCAGGTACCGGCTGAAAAAGCTCGGCGTGGATTGAGTTCGGTCTTGCCTGTGGCCAGTTGAATCACTGGACCTTCAGGTCCCTCGGCATGGAAAACACGATATTTTCCTCGACGCCCTGCATTTCCACGGGCTCAATGCCACCGATTTCCCGAATTCTTGCAATCACATCCTTGACCAGGATTTCCGGCGCGGACGCGCCGGCGGTGACGCCAATCGCCTTCTTGTCTGCAAACCATTCATCCCGTATCTCGTCGGCATGATCAATCAGGTAGGCTTCGCTGCCCATACGTTGCGCAAGCTCACGCAGGCGATTTGAATTGGAGGAGTTTGGTGAACCCACTACCAGCACCAGGTCATTCTCCAGCGCCAGCTGTTTAACCGCATCCTGGCGGTTCTGAGTGGCATAGCAGATGTCTTTCTTGCGCGGCCCTGAAATAGTCGGAAAACGGGCATGCAGGGCATCGATGATGCGGGCGGTGTCGTCTATGGAAAGCGTGGTCTGTGTGACAAACGCCAGGTTATCCTCATCCTGCACCTGCAGTGCGGCGACATCGTCTTCAGACTCCACCAGGTAGATACGCCCGCCCCGGCTGGTGTCATACTGCCCCATCGTACCTTCCACTTCGGGATGACGGGCATGACCGATCAGGATGCACTCCTGGCCGGCTGTACTGTACTTGATGACTTCAAGGTGCACTTTGGTGACCAGCGGACAGGTGGCATCAAACACACGAAGGCCCAGTGTCTCAGCCTCCTGTTTGACGGCCTGTGACACACCATGGGCACTAAAGATCACAATTGACGATTCACCCACGGCATTGAGTGGTGGCACATCGGCCAGTTCATCGACAAAAATGGCGCCGCGTTTACGCAGGGATTCCACCACCGTCTTGTTGTGCACCACTTCGTGTCGGACATAGATAGGCGGCCCGAAGATGTCCAGGGCACGATTGACAATATCAATGGCGCGATCAACACCAGCACAAAACCCGCGTGGGTTGGCCAGGTTGATCCTTAGACCGGTATCAGGCGCATCGGCTTTTGTGGTGGCTTGTGTATTGGAAGGTGCGTTCATGATTTCACTGTAATGACTTTGACATGGAACACGATCTCGCGGCCTGCCAGCGGGTGATTGAAATCGACTGTGACGCGTCCGGCATCGAATGCCGTGATCACACCAGGCTGGTCATTGCCGACCTGGTCAGCAAAGTTTATCACCAGCCCCTCCTCCATGGCCAAGTCGGCGGGAAAACGATAGCGGGGAAAAACCTGGACATTGTCAGGATTGTGGGGGCCAAAGGCATCGTCTTTTGCAATGATGACCCGGGATTCCTCCCCGGCACGCAGGCCATATATCACCTGCTCGAAACCCGGCGGCAGGTTGCCATCCCCCACCGTGAAGGTTGCCGGCGCCGTCTCGAAGTTGCTGTCAACGACGCTGCCATCAGTGAGTGACAGCTGGAAATGCAGGGTGACTTCCTTGCCGTGGCTGACCTGGTCAGCGTCGTAGCCATCGTCCTGTGCCGCCGGCTTCCGGTCGGCGTCTGTGATGTCAGTGATTGAAATCCTGTCCATCTCAGGCATTGCCCCCGCTTTTGCCGGAACGATCATCCATTACCATATCGAGCACCATCAGTGCCGCCCCCACACTGATGGCGGCATCAGCAATGTTGAATGTGGCAAAACGGTAGTCTTCATAATAAACACTGATGAAATCGATCACGTAACCGGTCAGGGCCCGGTCGTAAAGGTTGCCCAGGGCGCCTCCGAGGATCAGGGCCAGGGCAAACCCGAGCAGCCTCTGAAAACGCGGCAGTTTGACCAGCCACACCGATAGCGCAACACTGATCGAGGCTGAAATGGCCGTCAGGAACCAGCGCTGCCAGCCACCGGCATCATTGAGAAAACTGAAGGCGGCACCCGCGTTGTAACCCAGCAATAGGTCAAAACCCGGAAACACGGTGACAGGCATGCCTTCAACAAGGTTGGCATTACACAGGACCTTGGTTACTCGGTCCGTGACCGCCACTATACCGGCCAGTGTAAACAGCACGGGCAGGCCAGGATGTCCGCTGTCTTCATTCACTGAGGTCGTTGTGTCGCTCATGATCGGACTGGTTTGGTTTATACGTGCGTTAAGGCGGCCAGGGATTGCCTGGCCTGGTCGATATCCACGGCAATTTGCGCCTTCAGTGTCTCGAGATCAGGATAGGTTTCCTCGTCGCGCAGTTTTTTGACAAAGGATACGCTCAGCTGTTCCCCGTACAGGTCGCCCTCGAAATCAAACAGGAAAACTTCCAGCCGAGGTATGCCGCTATCCTCCACGGTTGGGTTGAAGCCAATACTGGCCACTCCCTGCAGTTCTTCTGCATCGCGCCGGACCAGCACACTGAATATGCCGTGCAGGGGCAACTTGCTGAAACCCAGGGCAATATTGGCGGTCGGTGTCCCCAGCTCGCGGCCAAGTTTTTTGCCTGCAACCACTTCACCGCTGATGCTGTAGTAGCGTCCCAGCAGTTGCCTGACCTTCTCGCACTCACCCTGCTGCAGGTAATGCCTAACCAGGGTACTGCTGACGCGCTCACCATTGAGCTCGCAACCCAACTCCCGAATGACATCAAAACCCAGTTCCCGGCCACGCGCCACCAACAGGTCGAAATCACCGATGCGATTTTTGCCGAAACGAAAATCATCACCAATGATCAATGTCTTCACCCCCAGTCCTGCCACCAGGTAGCGGGTGATAAAGTCCTCGGCTGACAGCTCACACAACGTGTCATTGAAGTCCAAGCGAAACACGCCATCGATACCATGGCCCAGCAGGAAATCGACCTTGTCCTCGAACCGGGTCAGGCGCGGGGCGGCGTTGGCCCCGGCAAAATATTCCTCAGGGTGCGGTTCACTCAGAATGACCACCGCTGGCAGCCCCTCTTCCCCGGCCAAGCGCAGCAGGGTATCCAGCACCTGCTGGTGCCCGATATGGAGGCCATCGTACTTGCCAATAGTGGCTATGCAATGCGGGTAGGCCTGCCGGAAGCTGGCAAAGTCGGAGTACACACTCATGAGGTCAGGTTGCTGGCGAGAAGCCGCACATTATATGTCAGCTCCCGGCAGGGTTAAATGAAATGGGATATTGCATCCGGTTCAGGCGCTGTGGCGGAAATGGGCCGGCCTGATGCCCAGGGCCAGCAAGCTGACCACAAAGGCAAGTGCCCCGGCACCACAGAGCAGAAACAGGAACCACACCCGTTCAACTGTTCCCGCGGTGGCCAGCGTGCTGAAATCGCCGGGTCCGTAGAGCATGCGCAGGACCAGTACCATGATGGTAACTGCCAGCCCGGTTCGCATCAGATAGGCAATCCAGTGCTTGCCGAAACGAAACACTCCCTGCTGCAACAAGCCCCGCAGCAACAGCCCGCCATTGACGAAGGATGACAGGGATGTGGCCAGGGCCAGTCCGGCATGGGCCAGCGGAATGATCAGCAAGAGATTGAACACCATGTTGCTGACCATGGCCGTTACGGCATAGCGCACCGGTGTACTGGTGTCCTGACGGGAAAAATAGGCCGTGGCCAGCACCTTGATACTCATGAAACCCAGCAGACCGACGGCATAGGCCTTCAGGCTGGCCGCTGTCGGGGCCACCGAATCCAGACCGAATTCACCGCGCTGGTAAATGATGATGATCAATGGCTCGGCCAGCACCACCAGTGCCACGCTGGCCGGCAATCCGACCAGGATGAGGGTGCGCAGACTCCAGTCCAGGGTGGCCTGGAAGCTGTCATGGTCTTCCGCCGCGTGAATACGCGACAGTGTGGGCAGAATGACTGTGGCGATAGCGATGGCAAAAATGCCAAGCGGCAGTTCCATCAGGCGGTCGGAATAGTACAGCCAGCTGACCGCGCCATCACCCTGCAGAGCCGTGGCCAGGATGGTATCCAGCAACAGGTTGATCTGCCCCACCGAGACACTGAACATGACCGGGACCATCAAACTGATGACCTGGCTTACGCCTTCATGGCGCGGTTTCAGGGTTGGTACCGGCAGCAGTTTGAGCTGGTTCAGGAAAGGCAGCTGGAACATGAGCTGGATCATGCCGGCCAGCAGCACACCCCAGGCCAGGGCCACGACCGGTTCCGCCATCAGCGGACTGAGCCAGAGGGCGCAGCTGATCAGTGTCAGGTTCAGGAAGACCGGCGTCATGGCCGGCACGGCAAAACGGCCGTAGGAATTCAGGATGGAACCGGCAAACCCGGTCAGGGATATCAGCAAAATATAGGGAAAGGTGATGCGCAGCATGTCCACCAGCAGGGCAAACTTGTCCGGCGTGTCCCGGTAGCCCCAGGCGAATACCGTGGCCAGCAGCGGCGACGCCACCACACCGACCACCGTCACAATGGCCAGGATCAGGCTGAGCCGGCCCGCCACCTGATCGATAAAGGTTTTTATTTCCACGAAGGTGTGCTTTTTCCGGTATTCCGAGAGTACCGGCACGAAGGCCTGGGAAAACGCGCCCTCGGCAAACAGCCGACGCAGGAAATTGGGGATGCGAAACGCCACGAAGAAGGCATCCGCGGCGGCGCCGTCACCAAACACGGCGGCAAAGACGATCTCGCGAACCAGCCCCAGAATGCGGGACAGAAAGGTCATGGATGAGACCACGAGACTGGATCTGGCAACCCCGGTTTTTTCCGGGCTGTCTTCAACTCCCTGCACGCTGAACGGGTCTCTCACCTGGCCAATAAAGCGGGCATCTTACCACAGCCACCGAGGGCAAAAGCAGGCGCCGGAGTTGACAAAAGCGGGCGAAAACTGCATAGTTCGCGTCTTTTTTCAGCCCGGCCGCATTGGGTTGGAAGCGATCAGGCGCTGACAGCGGGAATATCTGCTCAAAATAGCCGGATCCACACGAATTTAACGGCTTTTACGCCTTTTTATTTAACAAGAATCAAGCGAACAGGGAGACTCCTTTGGCTAACTCCGCACAGGCCCGCAAACGGGCAAAACAGGCTGAAAAGCGCCGCAAACACAATGCCAGCGCGCGTTCCATGGTCCGTACCTACATCAAGAAGGTGAACGCCGCCATTGAGAACAAGGACTACGACCAGGCCACAGCAGCCTACCAGTCCGCAGTACCTGTTATCGACAGGATGGCCGACAAGGGCATGATCCACGCCAACAAGGCTGCCCGTCACAAGAGCCGCCTGAACTCGGCTGTCAAAGCCTTGAAAGCCTCTTAATAGCTTCCAAGTATTTGATTATATTTAAAAAACCGGCTTCTGCCGGTTTTTTAATGCCTGCTGAACAGCCCGATGCAAATGAGTGCCAACGTGCCAAGCCTTTCGCTATAATCCCCGCCTAGGCACAATAATTAGAGAAAGGGGAAGCCTGTATGAAACTGTTCCGCATTACCGGTCTGATCACGGGTCTGCTGATGACCCAGGCCGCCTTCGGCCACCATTCCTTTCAGGCCACCTACGACATGGATTCCATGATCGAAATCCGTGGCAAGCTGATCCAGATGAATTTTCGTAATCCGCACTCTTCCGTCATGGTCATGGCACCGGACGAAAATGGCGTTACGCAGCGCTGGGGTGTGGAATGGGGCGGCGCCAGCCTGCTGATGCGCCAGGGCCTGACCCGCACTTCCTTCAAACCCGGGGATGATGTCATCATTACCGGCCAGCCGGCGCGGGAAAAGACTGACTACCGCATGCGCATGGAGAGTATTGTGAGACCCTCCGATGGGTTTGGGTGGGGATTTGATTCGGAAGAGACCTTCGACTAGCAAGCTGGTTGATAGCTTGTGGTGATCGTTGTAGCTGCTGCGCTTGCAATCTCTGCTTTAAAAAGTATTTCCCACTTAGTCACGCACTGTTAGTACGCACCTGCGTGCTCAATATTTTTTGCCTTGACCTTGCTTCGCTCGCGACGCTACCTGCTTTTGACTGTGTGGGAAGGCCTCGCCCTCCAATAAAAAAGGCCGCATAAGCGGCCTTTTTATTTCTCGAGATTTATTCATTGAGCCATGCAGTCAGCAGGATCCCAGTTGCGGTTGTTGGGCTCACGCTTGAAGTTGGCGCTGGTGGTATACAGCTGCGTCAGGTTTTCCGGGTCCTCCAGCACAGAGATCACGGTCAGGTATTCCGTACCGTCACCACCGACCAGCAGCTCCCACCATTCTGACAATACCGCTTGTGTGCCATAAGGCACGCCGTTGCGCCGCAGGTATCCCGGGGCCATCTCGGTAGTCACGGTTTCGATGCTGCCCCAGGTGACCGGACCAAAGCGCCCGCCTTGCCGTTCCAGCAGCCATTGGGCGTTGGTCACACCCTGCAGGGTTCCGGCACCGGCGCCATCCTGGGCAGGGCCGAATTTCAGCAGGCGTGTCTGCCGGCCAGCATCGGTGTCCACCTGTAACACGTTGTCATCGTCCCAGGTGATGTGCAGGCGTGTCGGTATCCGCATCAGGCCACCGGCGCCGTATGCCTTGCAGGCTTCTCCAGTTGCAGTATCAGCCGCGGGATCCCAGGCATCGGCAATTTCCCGTGCCCGCGGTGTCAGGCCAATACCCTCGTAATCGCCCGCTGGGGCAGTCAGCATACGAAAGCGCCAGTCTTCGGTAACCAGTGATACCCAGTACCCGGTCAGGTCTATGGGCGCGGCATCACGGGCCGATTGCGGCTGACCGCCAGGTTGTGCGTGGACAGCAACAGCCGTCAGCAGGGCCAGCGGCAGGACGAACAGAGTAGTCAGTTTCTTCACAGCAATCTCCTTACTGGTCCAGGGTCATGTAGGCAGCAGTGACAAAATTCTCCGTGGAAAATATGCCCTGCCCGGCCCAGCGCGGGTCGTAATCACGGGTTGGTCTGGCCGCCAGCACTTCCTCGAGGGTCATGCCGCGATCCTTCATGTCCTGGATACGGTCACGGACAATCGTCAGCATTTCGCGCCAGTTGATGACATCGCCGATATCGCTCAGGCGACCATGGCCGGGAATGACCAGGGTGCCACCATCCTGGCCATATTCAGGAATGGCCAGATCGATAATGGCGTTGGCGGCATCGATAAAGCCGTTGATGGTGCCGCCGGAAGACATGTCGATAAACGGATAGAACGCCGTGATGTAGGCATCACCGGTGGTGATGACATCCGACTTGCGGAAATAGATGATGCTGTCGCCATCGGTATGGGCATTGGGCTGGTGCAGCACGCGCACACCTTCGCCGTTGAAATAGATGTCACGCTTTTCGGTGAAGTAGGTCATGGTCGGCCACATCTCGGTGGAGACATTCTCATCGGCCGCCAGGTGCAACAGCACGTTTTCATGGGCGAGGATGCGCGCCCCTTCGCCGGCATCACCGATATCACCGCCGACATTGCCGCCTACCGGGGTAAACCCGGCCGCACGCAGTTCGGCATTGGCGCCCACGTGGTCACCGTGATGATGGGTGTTGATGATGTAGCGCAGCGGCTTATCGGACAACTCGCGAATGGCCGCCAGGATCTTGTCGGACAGCTCGGCATATTCGGTATCGATGATCAGTACACCTTCATCCCCGGTCTGCACGGTGATGTTGCCACCGGCGCCGACCAGCATGAAGATGTTGTCCCTGACCTTGAGGGTCTGGATTTCCACTTCATCGAAATTCTGTGCCGTAACCGGCAGCGTGAACAGCAGGCTGGCCGCCGCAGACAACAATGTTTTGACTGAATTCTTCATCATGTTTACTCCTGTCCTTCCAGTTCACTGGGACGGGGCAGCTCGCGGAGAGTCTCCACGTACTCGGGGTACATGCTTTCCGGTCCCCCCATGGCCGCTTCCAGCGGAATGTCATGACGCTCGGAGTAAATGAGCATGTCGGTGTTGGTGCCGGGCAGGTGGTGCGGTATATAGCCTGGCGCGCGCACCATCTCGACGACGGGATCGCAGGGGTAGCTGCCAATCTGGTCATCGATGGTATAGATATAGTCGCGGTTACGGATAAACGGCTCTTCCAGGTAGACAGGATCATCGATGATGACCGTCCAGGTCAGGTAGTCACCATGGCGAATGAAATATTCGGTGACCGTGGCCTGGTCACTGCGGGCCACGCCGTTGCGCCGCAACCAGCCTTCTTTCAGATGGGTGGTCTTGATCTTGAGCTGATGCCCGTTCCATTCCCCGGTGGAGAAGCCCATGGCCGTATGCTGCGCAAAGGCCGGCGGATGTTCGCGGCCATCCATCCAGATGGTGCGGCGGGTCTGCCAGGCAAAGTGCTGGATACGAATGGCAATCAGTTGCTCACTGATCGGATCGCGTTCTTCCCAGATACGAATGTTGGCAAAGCTGCTGGCGTAATCGGAAGGATGCACCCGGCACTGGTATTCCGGCAGGGCAATCAGGGAAGCGCTCCAGCTCTGGGCGCGTAGGCGGTCGGCGTCATTGATTGGCAATCCGCCGTAGTCACCCAGTTCCGGTCCGGGCAGTCGGTCCGGGTAGTCCTCACTGTAGTTACCGACCCAGACGCCGGAAAGGTTTTTTTCGGCGAAGGCAGAAAGCGTGGAAAAACACAGCAGGCACAGCATTGACCCGCGGCAAAGCAACTTGCCCATAGAGTTCCCCTTGATACTTTTTATTATGAATCTTTTGGTTATTCTGATGCTTGGTGAAGCCCGCTAAACATAGCGATAGAGGCTATGGGCTGTCAAATAGCTTCGTGGTATTCAAATAACGGCGATACTGCAAAGCACAAGGGGATGATGGAGGGTACCCATATAGTCAGCAAACGACCCTGCTGCTCTATGCCGACTTACAATCAAATATGTTTTACTGCTTTCACCTGCCGGTGAAGCGGCACTTCTTTTTAAAAAAGAAGTGCCCAAGAAAACCCCGCCCGGGCGCCCCGGCCTTCGGCTTCCCTCGCGGCCATGGCCTTGCGAAGGGTCGCGGACAGTCGGCCTCCTGCCTCCGGTCCGCTCAGACGGCCATCCCCTGGCCAGCTGACCCTGCAAGCCCACGTCCACTCGGCGGGGCTTAACGGGCTCAACTGGCTTCGAAGAGTCAGCACTTCGAAAAGATAATGTCTCTTTTTCTGTTCTATGGACATGTTCGGCTGCAGGATCACTGTCGACGTCAGGTGATGTTTTTTCCGCCTCCCATCAAACGAAGGTGAATGCCCCCTTGAGCCAGCCTCGGAAAAGGCTTTTTCTAGGAAGAAAGCCCTAGCGGGCTTTCAGGCGCCTCGCCGCAAAGCGGCGTAAGCCGGCCCGGCCGGGAAGGGTCTTTTGCGAGGGTAGCCGCAGGCCTGGCGAACGGGAGCAGGTTTCTTGGGTACTTCTTTTAAAATAAGTACCGCCCCACAGGCAGGTGTAAAAGGAACAAATTAAAGCAAATCTAAAAGAAAGAACGATAAAACCTTAAAAGGGAATCACTACAGAAGAACCAAATTATCCCGGTGAATAATCTCATGCTCCCCTTCATACCCGAGCAGGTCAAAAATCTTTTCACTGGAATGGCCAATGATTTTGGCGGCTTCATCCGAGTTGTAGTTCACCAGGCCACGGGCGATGGCCACGCCGGATTCATCCACGCAGCTGACCACTTCACCTCGCTGGAAATTGCCCTTGACGGTTTTGATGCCGACCGGCAGCAGGCTTTTGCCGGAATGTCTCAGGACGTTGACGGCGCCGGCATCCAGGGTCAGGACACCTTTTTCCTTGAGATGGCTGGCCAGCCACTGTTTGCGGGCGGCCAGCGGGCCGCTTTCGGGGAGCAGGACTGTGCCGAATTGTTCCCCACCCTGCAATTTCGCCAGAATACCCGAGGCGCGACCATTGACGATACAGGTCAGTGTTCCGGAACGGGCGGCCAGGCGGGCAGCCCGGACCTTGGTCAGCATGCCTCCGCGACCCAGGGCGCCATGGCTGGTACCGGCAAAATCAAACAGGCGCTCATCGTCACAGCGCGCTTCCGTGACCAGGCTGGCATCAGGGTTGGTGCGAGGATCGGCGTCGTAAAGTCCGTCCTGGTCGGTGAGGATGACCATGGCATCGGCATTGATCAGGTTAGCCACCAGTCCGGCCAGGGTATCGTTGTCACCAAAACAGATTTCATCGGTGACCACAGTATCGTTTTCATTGACTACCGGGACCACACCAAGATCCAGCAGTGTGGTCAGTGTCGTGCGGGCGTTAAGGTAGCGCTTGCGGTTGGACAGATCGTCATGGGTCAGCAGGATTTGCGCCGTATGCAAATCGAAGTCCTTGAACTTCGATTCCCAGGCCTGGATCAGGCCCATCTGGCCTACGGCAGCCGCCGCCTGCTGCTCATGGATCGCGGTGGGCCGGCCTTTCATGCCCAGGCGTGAGACGCCTTCTGCCACGGCACCGGACGATACCAGCACCACGTCACAGCCAGCCTTGCGCAGAGCGGCAATGTCCTCGACCCAGCCCGCCATGCTGGCATGATTGAGCCCTTTGCCGTCATCAGTCAGCAATGAACTGCCGATCTTGACCACCCAGGTGGTGGCGCTTGTCAGTGCCTGCCGGTTACTCACTGTCAGTCCCGTACGTATTCCACTTCGGCATCAAAGTCATCGTCATCATCATCGCGGCCCTGGCCTTTTTTGGCTTTCCAGGCTTCACGGGCGGCGGCGATACTCTGGCGCATTTCATATTCCATCTGCTGTTGCCGGGCGTCCATTGCCTCACGATATTCTTCATCTTCAGCCAGATGCTCGTTGATGCGGATAATTTCCTGCATCACGGCATCGCACAAGTCCTTTGTCCCCTTGCCGGATACGGCGGATATCCGGAATACCGGTCCCTGCCAGTCCAACGCCCTGATGATGTCATCACAGACCTGGGCAGCTTCTTCCGCTGGCAGCAGGTCAGTCTTGTTCAATACCAGCCAGCGCTCACGTTGCGCCAGGGTCGAACTGAAGCTTTCCAGTTCGATGATGATGGCCTGCGCCGAGGCAACCGGATCGGACATGTCCACCGGGGCAATATCCACCAGGTGCAGCAGAATGCGGGTGCGCGCCAGGTGCTTGAGAAAGCGGATACCCAGACCGGCGCCTTCTGCGGCACCTTCGATCAACCCGGGAATATCGGCCATGACAAAACTGTTCTCCTCGCCCACACGCACTACACCCAGGTTAGGTACCAGGGTGGTGAAGGGATAATCCGCGACTTTCGGGGTGGCAGAGGATACGGCACGAATGAGGGTCGATTTACCGGCATTGGGCATACCCAGCAAGCCGACATCGGCAACGATCTTCAGTTGAAGTAGCAGCTTGCGGCTTTCCCCGGGTTTACCGTTGGTGGTCTGGCGCGGGGCGCGGTTGGTACTGGACTTGAACCGGGTATTGCCCAGGCCATGCTTGCCGCCCTGGGCGACCAGCAAACGTTCACCGGGGATCAAAAGGTCTCCTATGAGCTCATCGGTTTCCACAGCATAGACACTGGTGCCTACCGGTACACGGACTTCCAGGTCAGCTCCGGCGGCACCGGTACAGTTGCGGCCACGCCCCTGCTGGCCGGACTGCGCTCTGTAGCGGGGCTGAAAGCGAAAATCGACCAGTGTGTTCAGGGCCTGATCGGCCACCAGCCAGATACTGCCGCCATCGCCGCCGTCACCACCGTCCGGACCGCCCTTTTCGATAAATTTTTCGCGCAGAAAACTCAGGCAGCCATTGCCACCTTTACCGGCTTCCACCAGGATTTCTGCTTCATCGACGAATTTCATGGGACTCTTTTTTAGTTTCCGGTAAAAAAAAACCCTGTCGTAGACAGGGCTTTCTTAACGCTTACATTACTGCCTTGGTTGATCAGGCATTGGCCGCTTCTACGTTCACGAAACGACGGTTTTTCGGGCCTTTCACCTGGAACTTTACGACACCGTTGATCTTGGCGAACAGGGTGTGATCCTTGCCCATGCCGACGTTGGTGCCGGGGTGGAAGTGAGTGCCACGCTGGCGCACGATGATGTTACCGGCTAGAACGTTTTCGCCACCAAAGCGCTTGACGCCAAGGCGTTTGGAAATCGAATCTCTGCCGTTATTAGTGCTACCGCCTGCTTTTTTGTGAGCCATGTTGGTCTCCCGTCAATCCTGTATTTCTAAAGTTCGCGATCAAGTGCTTAGCCGGAAATGCTGGTGATCTTCACCTCAGTGTACCACTGGCGATGACCCTGCTGTTTCCGGTAGTGCTTGCGACGGTTGAACTTGATGATCTTGACCTTGTCACCGCGACCATGGCTAATCACTTCAGCAGTCACCTTGCCGGAAGCCACGTACGGCGTACCGATCTGAACACTGGCACCTTCGCCAACCATCAGAACCTTGTCAAAATCCACTTTGTCACCGGTGCTGGCTTCGATTTTTTCCAGCTTTAGGACTTCGCCTTCAGTGACACGGTGCTGTTTACCACCGCTTTCAATTACCGCGTACATATTCTGCTCCAATAGCGAGTCTGCTATTCAGGCCAAACGTTCTATTTAAATGTGATTCTGCCTGACCAGCCTTACCCTGGTTTTTCTATGTAAAATGACCCAGTCGGCATCTTCACGAAGTGACAAAAGAAGCCAGAGAGCGGGTGTTACTAGGGGCCGGTCGTTGCGAGGGCGGGAATTGTACGGGATGACAAGGGCTTTCGCAACCACATCGGGGCATTTTTTACCCGTCTGCAGCGCCCGTTTTCTGGGCACTCAGGCGGTACGTAACACCCCGAAATTCTTGACTTTACACCCCGAGCCACTAAGATTCGAGGCTCTTTTTCAGGGGCACCTTCGATCACGCGGTTTGGGTTGCTCAAAATAGTCAGAATCAGGGCCCCTCAACTTGGTTGCACACATACAGCAGATCGTTGCCCAGGACTTTGCGGCACTCAACCGTACCGTGGTTGACCAGCTGCATTCCGAAGTGCCGCTCATCGAAAGCATCGGCCATTACATTATCGAGGCCGGCGGCAAACGCATGCGCCCGACGCTGGTCCTTTTGACCAGCCGCAACCTGGGCTACCAAGGCAGCAACCATGTCGAGCTGGCCACGGTCATTGAATTCCTCCATACCGCCACCCTGCTGCACGACGATGTCGTGGACATGTCCGAGATGCGCCGCGGCCGCCCGACGGCCAATACCCGCTGGGACAATCCTTCCAGTGTCCTGGTGGGCGATTTCATTTACTCAAGAGCTTTTGAACTGCTGGTGAATATTGGCGAGATGCCCATCATGGACCTGATGGCCAGTACCACCAACAAGATTTCCGAAGGCGAGGTACTGCAGCTGGTCAACCAGCGTAACCCGACTGCCACCGAAGCGGACTATATGCAGGTGATTCGCAACAAGACCGCCATTCTTTTTGCGGCGGCCTGCAAATCCGCCGCCATCCTGGCGGGTGCCGATGCACAGGTGCAGGAGAGCCTGCACAACTTCGGCCTGCAGGTGGGCCTGGCCTTCCAGCTGATCGATGACGTGCTGGATTACACCGGTTCCAGTGCCACCATGGGCAAAAACGTGGGTGACGACCTGGCCGAAGGCAAACCCACTTTGCCCCTGATCCACATCATGCAACACGGCACAGCAGCAGATCGTGAACTGATTGCCACAGCCATCACCACTGGCGGTCTCGACCAGCTGGAGAACATCATCACCGCGGTACAGGCTTCCGGCGCCCTCGATTACACTCGCCAGAAAGCCAGTGAAAGCATCGATATCGCCCTGGAATGCCTGGCGTGTCTGCCGAACAACGAATACCGGACCGGACTGGCCCAGGTCGCTGAAGCCGCCCTGAACAGGGACAGCTAAAGAGCGTCCCTAGCACAGGCCGTTCTCGGCCCCCGCCCCGGCAAAAATGCCGCTGGCCAGATAAGCCAGTACTTCATCGATCACGGTGTCGTTGCGCATGATCATGGCGTGCGTGGCGGGCAATTCGATAAACGCACACATACCTTCCACGCGAGTACTGGCCACAGAGACCTTGCCGTCATCGGGATTGTCCAGAAACTGGGACAGGATCGGATTGATGGTGCGGTTGCCGGCAATGATGCCCAACTCGAAGCCCACCGGCCCCAGGGCCAGCGGCACGCTGTCATCATCCGTTCCCAGTTGCAAACCTGCCGGTCCGTTCAGCCATGCATAGCCCGGTACATGCCGGAACGCATCCACCACGGCGCTGCCCTGGTTGGGCGGAGCCAGCATGACAACACGATGCAGGTTGGCGATGGTTTTTTCCTGCAGGTAATAACGCACGAGTATGCCACCCATGGAATGGGTGACAACACTGACCTGGTCAGCGCCCCGCTCCCGACACTCTGACAGCCCTTGCTCCAGGACCGTCGGAGCAAGCAACTCAATGGTCGCTTCCCTGGAAGGATAGTCGATATTGGCGACCCGGTAGCCGGCAGCAATCAGTGCGCTTTCCATTTTTCCAAGAGACTCTGCGGTGCGGGCCAGGCCGTGCAGCAAAATGACACATTCATCCGCCAGGGCTGAAGACGCTGTCATGACCAGCAGGACAGACAGGCAGAGACGCTGGGGGATGCTGGCAGTCATCAGCCAATGATATGCACAGTATCCCCGGTCTGGATGCTGCCACTGCGCAGGATGTTGCAGACCACGCCGCCACGCCAGCCCAGGCAGAGGGACTCACGCAAGACCGGTGCTTGGGACGCCAGCGCCGGTGCCGGCAGGTTTTCCCGCAGAATTTCCAGTACCATTTCAGCGATGCGCAGACTGCGGCCGATGTCGGTAGGCAGGAATTCGAAACCCCTGATGAAGAGGTGGGAACCGCTGGCCAGCCAGGGCAGCTCGACCTCGGTTTCATGGCAGGATTTCACCCAGGATTCCTTACTGAGTACGGAGATTTCGCCAGCGGCGCTAAGCGGGTGCATATCTCCCTCCATGCCGGTTCTGGCTGAGATGTCGGCCGCAAACAACTCTTCCATGACAGGATCAGCGGTGAACTGGCGGGCAATACTCTGAATCTTGATCACGGCAACGACCGGATTACTCGGCAGGTTCGATCAGCAGCAGCGCACCGTCGGATTCTTCGGTCAGGACATAGAGCAAGCCGTCAGGACCCTGCTGCACATCACGCACGCGCTGCTTCAGCGATTCCAGCAGCCACTCCCTACTCTGCTCACCCTGTTCATTGAAGACGATGCGTTCAATATGGCCGGTACCCGGGACACGTGCCGTCATCAGAGAGCCAACAAAGAGGTTGTCCCGCCACTGCGGAAACTTGTCGCCCGAATAGAACACTAGGCCGGTTGTGGCAATGGAGGGATTCCAGAAAATTTCCGGCTGGATCATGTCCGACTGCCAGGGCTCGTTGGTGACCCGGGTACCGTCATAGTCCCGGCCGTAACTCACCACAGGCCAGCCGTAGTTACCCCCCGCCTCGATGAGGTTGACCTCATCACCACCCAGAGGGCCGTGCTCGCTGGCCCACAACTCCCCGGTCACCGGATGGTAATCGATGCCCTCGATGGCGCGATGGCCAATGGACCATATTTCCGGGTAATAACCAGGCACACCCACAAAAGGATTATCTGCGGCCGGGGTACCGTCGTCATTCAGGCGCAGGATCTTGCCGATATGGCTCATGGGGTTCTGCGGGTTGTCGAAATCACGCCGGAACGGGGACGTCATGAACAGGGTGCCATCGGGTGCCCAGCGCAAGCGGGAGCCATGTCCTCCGGCGGCAGCGCCCCAGGCATCTGCAACAAAGATATCCTCGACATTTTCCAGGGCCGTTTCAGCCTCGTTCAAGCGACCGCGTGCCAGCACGGTCGTGGCCCAGTAGCGTTCACCGGCTGGGGGCTCGGCGTTTTTCACATACGTGAAATACACCAGACGGTTGTCCGCAAAATCCGGATGCAGTGCTACATCCATGAGGCCGCCACCGGCAGCGACCCGCACCTCGGGGGCACCTGTGATGGTATCGGGAATACGTTGTCCCGGACGGATCAGGCGAAAGCCGCCCACTTTTTCAGCCACCAGGATATTGCCGTTCGGCATGAACGCCATGCCCCAAGGATTCCGTATACCCCGGGCCAGCACGGACACCTTGATGCGTGATGCCGGCTGATAGGTATCAAAAAACCAGGGACCCTCGCCCAACGGTGTCGGCTGTCCCAGCAGGCTGGCTGGCAGTAAAAAAATTAAGACGAACAGCGCTTGCCTAATGCGAAACACCTGGCACCTCCCGATTTTTGTTTGTACGGGCCAGCCGGTCGAGCAGCTGACGAATATCATTCTTGAGTCTTCTAAGGCCCAGGTAAAGACCCAGAACACTGACAACCAGGCCGCCCAGCAACAACACGATCACGCCGATATCCCACAGCGGACGCTTGTGATACCAGAAGGCAAAGTCCAGGCTGTGCAGGCCACTGTAAAGCCAGCGTTCAATGCGGCTGTTACGGTGGATCAGGCTGAGCAATTCACTGTTCTGTGGATCCACATAGATCCAGCTCTGCGCCGGATCATCAAACTTGATGCGCAGTACCGGTAATGGCAGTTGATTGTTGCGTGAATAGTAATAGTCATCGTAATGATCGAGGACGGCAGACTCAGTAACATTGGCGTCCACACTGGCGGCCAGCTTGTTCACCAGCATGTCTGCATCAAAACTCTCCACGGTCTGCATCGTTTCAGCCTCGATCAGCAGGCTCGAGGATTCCAGTTGGCCAATGATGTAGTACGGCTGGTGCAGACGGTCGCGCTTGTTCATGTCGACACTGCTGCCCGCGCTGTAGTTGGAGCTGAAGCTGGCCAGGTAATAAGGCTCACCACCGATCCAGCGAAACTCCACTGCCTTGATGGCACCACTGATGCCGTTTTCCCGGGCCAGCGTCTGCCACTGACCCGACTCAAAATCCGGAAAGGCATCAAGCTCCAATACCCCTTCCTGGTACACCCCTTCATCGACCGCCAGACCGCGGGCATTGGTCCAGGCAAAAGGCTCCATGGAGAGCATGCCGCTGAAGGCCCAGGTCAGGACAAAGAAACCAAACACGGTACCGAGAATGTAATGCCAGCGCATCATACCCCGGTACGGAATAGCACGACTCAGGTTGAACGGCCTGACCCTGCGCGCCTGGGTGAAGGTCATGATCAGCCCGAGTATCGCCAGGATGCAGCCAATACCGGATGTCCACACCACCAGGTCATACCACAGAGGCTGGTTGACGCGCAGACTGGTGAAATAGAACCAGTGCGGAATGGTACCCAGCCAGGCCAGAAGCCGGCTTTGCCGCGTGGTATAGACAATGACTTCCGCCTGGGTTGGCGAGACATAAGCTACAGTGCCGTATTCATCGTCGGCACTGTACTTGAATAATGGCAGGGCGCGGGGACTGGCAATGGTCCACTGGTCAGGCGTGGTCATCAGTCCTTCGTATGCCAGGGCACCGGCGGGCATGCCGAGGAAATCGGTGGCAATCCTGGCGCCCTGTTCCGGCGTGATGGCTTCGAGAAATTCGCCGTTGTCGGCCCAGAGGAAGGTGCTGGGATACCCCGGTTCCGGAAATTCATAAGCCGGTCGGCCAAGCACGGTGCGCAGACGGGCTTCAAACGGGGAGTAGCCGAGCAGCCCCACGGCCTGTCGCGGCGAAACTGAGATGTCATCCAGTGCCAGCGGCGAAGCTCCCTCGATGCGCATGGCTGGCGTGACGCGCGGCATGCCACCGGCATAGATCATGACAAACGCCGAGACGAACCACACCACAAAGAGAAAACTCAGTGGTATGCCGATATAGCGGTGGCTGAGAATAAGCAGGGTTTTGAATGCCTTCATGGCGCGCCCTGTGTCCCCCCGGACAAAATGGATCAATAAACCGCAGTGTAGCCAATGAGCCCGGCTACAGACAAATGATTAAAAACTGGAACCCCGGACAATATCCGCTATTTTTGAGGAAATACCATGGATATTCAGCAGTACAACGGCAGCGCCTGGGACAAATGGTCAAACCAGAAAGACAAGTGGACCATTACGGTGGATGCCGACACGATTGCCCGTGCCCGCCAGGGGGACTGGTCGGTACAACTCACCTCAGTGAAACCGACACCTAGCGAATGGTTTCCCGGCGACCTTCGCGGCCTGAAAATCCTGTGCCTGGCCTCGCGTGGCGCTCAGCAGGGGCCGATCCTGGCAGCCGCCGGCGCCGAGGTTACCGTATTCGATTATTCCCAGGAGCAACTGGCCCGGGACAAACTGGTCGCCGAACGTGACAATCTCGACCTCACCCTCGTTCAGGGTGACATGAAGGATTTATCCTGTGTTGCCGATGGCAGTTTCGACCTGATCTTCAACCCCTGTTCGAATGTCTTTGTCGAGACGGTACTGCCGGTATGGCAGGAATGCGCCAGGGTACTCAAGGACGGCGGCACCCAGTTGTCAGGGTTTCTGAATCCGCTCGTGTTCCTGTTTGACCTGGCCGACTACGAGAAAGGCACGCTCACCGTACGCCACAAAATTCCCTATGCGGTCATTGATGATCTGCCGGGAGCAGAACTGAAAAAGCTGTTACTGGATGACACCAAGCCGCTGTGTTTTGATCATACCCTGCATGACCAGATCCAGGGACAACTGGCAGCCGGATTGGTGCTGTCCGGCTTTTTTGAAGATGCGATGGGTGAAAACGATCCACTGACTGGCGTGATTGATGTGCTGATGGCGACACGGGCGGTGAAGACCAGACTATGAAGTCAGGTGGGCACGTAGGCCAAAAGAGTGCAGCGTCATCCGGCAAGCCAACACGCCATGTTAAATATCGATAAGCCACGCCGGATGACGGCCCTTCGGGCCTTTTACGGCCTACGCATATCGCGCTGTCGGAGCGGCTTTAGCCGCGAATTATGTGCGGTGGCGATTATCCCGCCTTCTTCAACACCCGCTTGCACCAGAGGATGAAGCCAGTGATATACATGACGGCCGGCAACAGTCCGAGCACGATCCACAAGTAAGGCAAACCGGCCCAGTAACCGCGAAAACGGCCGAAATGCATACTCACTAGAAAGCGTAGCCAGCCATCCGGCCGCTCGAAGTCGTCAGGGGTGTCATCCATGGCATCGACGATGGAATCAAACGGTTCCGGAAAGGCAAAGTAGATCGCCGTGATACCCCACACCAGCATGAGCAGAAAGGTCCAGAAGCCGATCACGCTGTGCCATTGCCACAGGAATGTGTGCGAACTGGCACGCTTCAGAAGCAGACCCTCGGTCCAGCGCCGCCTGCCCTGCCACCAGAGTACCAGTCCACTGAACACCATCACGATCAGCAGCAATCCGCCCAGAGCGTTGATGCGACGACCGGTGCGGCGATCCAGCAGCAGGTCATCATGCAACCGCGTCAGCCACTCCACGGTCGCTACCTGCCAGGGAAAAGTCGGACCAAGGTCAGTGCCGGTGTACTGGTCAAAATAGCGGGTGGATTCCTGACCATCGCGGGCCAGAGCCACGTAAACGGCCCTGCCCTCACGCCGGGGCAGCACGATGTTCGTCACGGTATAGACGGAAAAGACCTCGGCAATACGGGCTTCCAGGGCCGCCCCGGTCAGCGGGTTTCCGTCGGTGGAGGGCACTTCATTGTTCAGGAACCAGCGGTTGATCTGAGGCCGCAACACAACCGCCGATCCACTGACACTGATAAACAGGATATACACGCCCAGCCCGATGCCGAGCCACAGATGGACCTGGAACAGGATGCGGCGAAACCGTGTGGTCCCGGGTGCCTGCACCCAGCGCTGCCAGCCGTTCAAAGCAATAATTCCATCACATTAGTGGCGCGCCTGGCGCTGATCAGGACCTGGTCCATGTAACGCTTTCCTGACAGATTTCTCTGCTACCAGCGCCATATCGATTTCCATGTAAAAAAGGGCAGAAGGATCAAGGTTGTTGTTGCTGACTACCAGGGACTGTTCCTGCAATTGACCGACCTGATGATTAGCTACAGCGATCAACTGCTGCAAGGCAGTTAACGCCAACAGGAACAGACCAAGCTTGATGAATTTCAGTGTCACGGTTACAGACTGTTCGTGATATCGGGAAACACTTTGTAGAACATGATCCAGGCCATCAGCAGGGTCAGGCACAGATTAAGGAGCTGGCCGCAAACATACAGAATCAGAGGCTTGCCGCCATGAAACTGTGCGCTTAGCTCCCTAAAATTGGTGGACAAGCCGATACTGGCAAAGGCCAGGCAGAACAGCCAGCCGCGCATGTCCGACGTGAAGTCCAGCACTCCATTCTCAATAACCTCGATGGCCATGGCCTCGCTGACGATCGCATGGAGGCCGGAGAACAGCAGGCTGGCGCCAATGAAGCCCAGTACGAATTTCGGAAACCGGTGCCAGATTTCCGTGGCATCGACGGTTCGGCCCTGCCCTGCCTCGACTTTAGTCGTCCAGTAAATGGCCACACCAAACGCCAGTACACCGATAAGAATGTTCTGGATCATCTTGATGGTAGCGGCCACGTTCAATGCGGTATCACCCAGGAAGGCCCCGGCCGCCACGACCGCGCCGGTGGCATCCACCGTGCCGCCGATCCAGGCGCCGCCCAACACTTCCGGCATGCCCACGGCATTGATGAACGCCGGCAGGGCCACCATCATGCTCGAGGTGAACACCATGGACAGCCCAACTGCCGTGGTCAGTTCTTCCTTGCTGGCGCGACAGGCCGCTGCCGTGGCAATGGCAGCGGAGACACCACAGACCGACATGTCAGCGCTGATAGTAATATTCAGCGTTTTCGAGGAAATCTTCAGGATGTTCTGGCCGAACCAGTAAGTGGTGATCAGTACGACAGGCGTGACAATCCAGGCCACGAAAATCCCCGGCAGGCCGATGGCCAGAATCTTGCCGAACAGCACCTCTGCCCCCAGCAGCACCAGCCCGGTCTTGATATAGAGTTCTGACTGCAGTGCCGCACGGACAAATTCAGGAATGCCGAACACGTTGCTGATGAACAGGCCCAGCACGATGGCCCAGAGGGCATAACCAAGGCCCATGCTGCGAAACTCGGTCTGGTTGGCCAGCAGGTAGGCCAGCAGACCAACCAGGAAGATGCCGGTAAAACCCTTGAGAAAGTCGCCTGGTGAGCGCTGCATCAACCAGCAGCCTGCGCCAAACAACACGGCGAGCGTCAGAAAGAACAGGATTGCGGCTATCAGGAAGTCTGCAGAAAAAGCAGACAAAGGATTCAATGCCCAGCGTCCCGGTTTGGCACCACTGACGGTATCACGCAAAAAAGTGGCTAACGCATTGTCGTCAACCTGGGCCGCCAACAGCATTTGCTCGGAGGGAAGTTCCAGGTTGCTGACAGAAGACTGGTTAGCGGACAGAGCCGGCACAATAAAAACAACCAGGGCCAGCAGAATAATGACGAAACCCAGCAGGATGGCCGTGGTGTCCTCAGTCCAGGTTTTCATGCCCTCAGCCCCCTTGCCGGCAGATCACTGTCTTAGAATTCGAAATCATCCACGTAGTAACGCTCGAAAGTGATGGCTTCCTTCTCGAGTCGGCCTGCCAGGATGGCCTCGACATCGTTTTCCACACGGGTGATGTAGTGGTCGAGGTCATCCTGAACGATGGATTCCACCAGGGCATCTCGCCAGACGGCGGCGTTGCGGGTATCCAGCAGCCGTACTTCGTTGCTCTTGGCCCACTCGGCACCGATCAGCCCACCGAGGTGATACAGCCTTTCGATGACAGCATTGGCATAGGCAGATTGCGGTTCATCCAGCCGTGACCGCACTTCTGCCTGCAGTTCCAGCCAGCCCGGCGTGATGCTGTAACCGATATAAAAACGGGTAATCCACAACAGGTAGTCATCCAGATTCTGGTAACGGCCCGCTGCCGGGTCTTCCAGGAAGGAGGCTTCGAAATAGCCACGGGGATACGCGCCATCGGGCCATTCGATATCTTCGATGCTGGTGGCACATCCCGCGATGAAAAAAATCAGCGTGAGAACTGCGAGTGCTTTACCTGTCATTTTTCTCCTCGGTTTCTGGTTATCTACTCGAACAGCCGGTCCACCACATAGCCGCTGATATCCCTGATCTGTTCAGGGGACAGCGCCCCGGTGAAATTCGGCATGGTGTTCCTGCCTGTCGACACGATGGTAATCACGTCCCGAATATCGGTCATGTTGTTCAGTGGCATGGCGTTGTTGTGACCACCCATGCCGTCCTCACCATGGCATGGCAGGCAGGTCTGCTGGAACAAGGTCTCGCCGGTCGCATAGTCCGGATCACCTTCAGCAAACACCACCTGGCCGCCGGCACCTTCAGCACTGGTGATCGGCAAGGTGTCGCCTGGCGTGGTTTCCGCCATCTGGCCTTCTAGTGAGAACAGCCACAGGCTGTCGCCACGATGCGAGCCCTGGAACAGGTTGCCACCGGAATACGCAGCAATGTACTGGGTACCGTTGCGTTCGAAACTGATGGCAGGGGCATTCATGCCGGCGCCGGTCTGGAAGCCCCACAGCTCCATGCCGGTGTCGATATCCAAGGCGGTCAGGCGACCGTCATTGCGGCCGACAAAGAGCAGGTCACCAGCCGTGGCCAGGAAGCCGCTGTAACAGGCCTCGTTCCAGCGGTACTGCCAGACCAGGGTATTGGTGGTCATGTCCATGGCGGCCACGATGCCCGTGGTCAAGCGCTTGGAACCCCCAAAGGCACCGCCGGTCCAGGACTCGGTACCGTGTTCTTCCAGGACTTCGGTGTCTTCCATGTAAAGCACTGCAGAGGATTCCGAGGCACAGATGTACATGACCTGGCGCGTCGGGTCATAGGCACTTGGCGGCCAGTTCGCCCCACCAGCCAGTCCCGGCTGGACCAGGGTGGGCTCATACATGAAGGGCGTGAAAATACGCCCCTGGTTCACCAGCGTCATGCCTTCAGGCGCAACATCGACAAACTGGGGTACAAAGGCATCACCAATCGGATAGGGTTGAGTCGGCGAAGTATTCTGTTCAGCCAGCTGGGGTACGGGACGTTCCTCGATGCCGACCAGGGGCTCACCGGTGATGCGGTCCAGGATATAGACCCAGCCGGTCTTGCTGGCTTCGGCCACAGCCTTGCGCTGCTCACCATTGATCTCGAGATCAAAAATGATGACAGGGTTTGGCGCATCGTAGTCCCAGAGGTCGTGATGCACCTGCTGGAAGTGCCAGCGGTATTCACCGGTGTGGACATCGATGGCTACCATGGAGGTGGAAAACAGGTTATCACCGGCGCGAATGACACCGTTCATGTCAGGCCCGGGATTGCCCGTGGAGAAATAAATCAGGCCCAGTTCCGGATCCAGTGCCGGCGTCTGCCAGACGGTGGCACCGCCGTATTTCCAGACATCATTGTCCTGCGGCCAGGTATCATGACCGAACTCGCCTGGACCCGGCACAGTCCAGAAGGTCCAGACCTCTTCACCGGTAGCGGCATCGAAGGCCTGTACCAGGCCACGTACGCCTTTCTCGGCCCCCGAATACCCGGTGATCACCATGCCATCGTAGTACAGCGGTGCACTGGTAATACTGTAACCGTCTTCCCAGCGCACCCCCTGCGCTTCCCAGCTGACCTCGCCGGTTTCCTGGTCCAGGGCCACCAGCTTGGCATCGAGCTGGCCGACGAAAACCTTGCCCTCGCCGATCGCCACGCCACGATTGTCCCAGCCACAACATACCTGCTGGCCACTGCTTTCGGGAAACACGGATACGTAATCCCAGATCATTTCGCCGGTATCGACATCGAAGGCAAAGACATCGGAATCACCCGTCGAGATATACAGCTTGCCGTCCTGATAGATCGGTGTGCCTTCCGCCGAGTTGCGGGTACTCATCCCGGAGCCGTTCAGGTGCGCACGCCATTCCGCTTTCAGGTTGGCGACATTGTCACGGTTGATCTGGTCAAGCGGTGAATAGCGCTGGTTGGTGAATGACCCGCCATTGGTGGGCCAGGCTGATGCCTGGGGCTGCGCCATCGGTTCGCTGTTCAGCGGGCTGGCCTGTGCCGTTGATGCGGTGGCGGCGGCAGGTGTGGGTGCTGCCATGGTTGTTGTCGCTGGCTGTGATGTACTGGGGGCATCCTGCCCGCAAGCGGTCAACAGCAGGCAGAGCATGGAAAGGCTTAACCCGAAAAGGCGTGGTGTGTGCATGATGATCCCCCTGAGCCGGTTTCGTACCGGTTTAATTGTGATGCGGAAAACTCAGGGGATTATATAGAGTTGCAGCCGCCGATTACCACATATGGCCGGAATCAGGCGACACGGAAACTGCGGCGCAGGTAACGCAGGCCCAGAAAGATGAAAGGCCAGACCACAGCACTGGAGACCGCCGAAATCATGAAAATGAGATTCGGCGCCGTGTTCTGGTTGTTGGCAGTCAGCACCCAGAACGACAGCAATTGGTGAATGCCCACCAGGATCAGGATGGTGCTGCTTTGCTGCACCGCCGTGAACATGCGCATGCGCTGGTAAAGACTGAGGGCCAGGTAAGCCACCAGGGCAAGGGCCAGGGCATTCAGGCCAAGCAGCGAACCCTCTAGGACATCCATGAAAAAGCCGGCGATCCAGGCTGTGAACAGTCCGACCCGGTCAGGCAGGGCCGTGACCCAGTAGATTACTACCAGGGCAACCCACTCTGGCCGGTAGGATTCCAGCCAGATCGGCAACGGAAACACGGTGAGCAGCGCCGCCACAACAAATGTCGCCAATATGATCCAGCCGCACTGGTGTCTGCCCAGTATGGATACCATCGCCGCGTCCTACTTGAATACCAGCAGCACATTACGGCTGCGATCGAGTTGGGCTGTGGGCTGCACGATAATCGTGGCAAACGGCGCGCCGGGATCGTGTTCGACACTGCGCACAACACCGACCGGATAACCGGCAGGGAACCGACCACCAAAGCCAGATGTCACAAGCACGTCATCAACCTGGATATCAAAGGTATCGGAAATATTGTTGAGCATCAGCCGATGCAGGCTGTCCTGGGTGCCCGATGCGATGGCACGATTGCCATTACGATTGATCTGCACCGGGGTGGAATGCTGCGGATCCGTGATCATCAGGACCCAGCTGGTGAACGGTTGCAGCTCGATCACCTGCCCCATCAGGCCAAAGGCATCCAGCACGGGCTGCCCCACAAATACACCGTCATTGGCGCCCTTGTTGATCAGCACCCGCTTGATGAAAGGATCCGGGGACTCGCCGGTAATCTGTGCCAATACGCCACGCTCATCGACGATACTGGAGGCATTGAGCAATTCATTAAGGCGCTTGTTTTCCGCTTCCAGGTGTTCCAGTTTCTGCAGACGGAACTGCTGGGTCAGCAACTGCTCTTTCAAACGCTGGTTTTCACCGATCAGGTAGCTGCGGCTCTGGAAGTTGTTGTTGACGGAATCGGAAATCGAGCGCGGTGTATCGGCCAGCCAGTGCAGTGGCGTGATCATGTAGGAGGCGTAGAAACGGACCTGGTCGAGATAATTGAAACGGCTGTCCGCCAGCATCATGACCATCGACAGCAGGGCCAGACCCAGCAGACGATAGCCTTGCGATGTGCTTTGCGTGAATAGCGATTTAATGGCGGCTCAGCCTCTACCGGTAGCAGTGGACTTTTATACTAGGATAAAAGGATAGGGGGATAAAGGCATAAAAGGGCGTCCGTTGGCACGGGAATCCAAGGTTTGACCCAATACTGCATTGAAGACCGACAACTCAAAAAAGGGAATAAAGTCAAAGAGCAATGAGAACTGCAGCTATCACTGAGCAGCCTTTCATCCCTTTATCCCTTTATCCCTTTATCCCTTTATCCCTTTATCGAAAACTCAAGAATATCGCTGATCCTGAAATCACTGACCTTTGCGAGTCATTAATCGATGGTCAACAGGTCGTGGTCGTGGGCGTCCATGAGCTCCATGGCCTTGCCGCCGCCACGGGCAACGCAGGTCAGGGGATCATCAGCCACGATCACCGGCAGGCCGGTTTCCTCGCTGAGCAGCTTGTCAAGGTCGCGCAGCAGCGCTCCACCACCGGTCACTACCAGGCCGCTTTCGGCGATATCGGAAGCCAGTTCCGGAGGCGACTGTTCGAGAGCGCTCTTGACCGCCTGCACAATGGAAGACAACGGCTCCTGGAGGGCTTCCAGGATTTCGTCGCTGTTGAGGGTAAAGCTGCGTGGCACACCTTCGGCTAGGTTGCGGCCGCGAACGTCTATTTCACGGATTTCCGGGTTCTGGAAGGCACAGCCGATTTCCTTCTTGATGCGTTCGGCCGTAGCATCGCCGATGAGGCTGCCGTAGTTGCGACGCACATGGGTGGTGATGGCTTCATCAAAGCGGTCACCGCCAATACGCACGGATTCGGCATACACAACACCGTTCAGGGAGATAATGGCTATCTCGGTGGTACCACCACCGATATCCACCACCATGGAACCACTGGCCTGCTCAACGGGCAGGCCGGCACCGATGGCAGCAGCCATGGGCTCTTCAATCAGACGCACTTCCCGGGCACCGGCGCTCATGACCGACTCGCGAATGGCACGGCGCTCCACCTGTGTGGATTTGCACGGTACGCAGACCAGCACGCGCGGGCTCGGGCGGATAAAAGAATTCTCATGCACCTTGTGAATAAAATGCTGCAGCATTTTTTCCGTTACCTGGAAGTCGGCAATGACACCATCCTTCAGCGGACGAATGGCAGTGATATTACCCGGCGTCCTGCCTAGCATGCGCTTGGCATCAGCCCCTACGGCGGTGACAGTTTTCTGGCCATTGTGAATGCGGATGGAGACAACGGAAGGTTCATTCAGGACGATGCCCTGGTCGCGGACATAAATAAGGGTGTTGGCTGTTCCCAGGTCGATCGACAGATCGTTGGAAAACATGCCACGTAACTTCTTCAACATGGGTTTCGGTGTGCCTTCAAAATAAGATATCGGGGAGAATACTGCACTGCAGTAGCGTTTTCTGGATGCCTCACTGTGCCTGACTGGTGCCTTATCCAAGCCTAACGGAATGCCTTGGTGAAGCATGATCGAGCATTATAGTTATTGTAGAGGTTCTTCCAGTATAATAATTAGCCTCTGGTGCGGTTACTCTAGCAATCACTAATACTTAGAGCAACTTATAGCTTCTATTAAATCTGAACTGTCAGATTTGGGTCATTATTTAGCCAGAATACGCCCCCTTTGCCGCCATCAGGCAGGTACGGCAGGCAGTACAAGGGGAAATTTCCCGGCCGGGCGCCCCGAATCCGGCGCGACAGGAGTGCGACATGTCCATTGAACTTGCCGATGTGGAGAACATAGCCCATCTGGCCCGCCTGCATCTGAGCGATGCTGAAAAACAGGAAGCGGCCAACAGCATGTCGAACATCCTCAACCTGATCGACCAGATGCAGTCTGTCGATACCGAGAGTGTCGAACCCCTGGCTCATGCCTTCGATGCTGTCCAGCGTCTGCGTGAAGACGAGGTGACCGAAACCAGCCGGCGTGATGATTTGCAGAAAATAGCCCCTGAAACCGAACAGGGCCTGTTCCTGGTGCCAAAGGTTATCGAATAGACCGTATACACCAGCCCACGTCCAGGCGCGCGGTGTAACTATTGCTTCTTTTTATTATTTTTGCCCCTTTGTTCATGTTTTTTGCTTTAACCATGCCTCACAGTGTTTCCCATCAGGATATTTCATGATTGATTCAGGCCTTGCTCAAATTGCCCGTGCGCTTGCCGATGGCAGCATTTCCAGTGTTGAGCTGACCCAGGACTACCTGGCGCGCATCCATGCTGAAAATGCCGACCTGAATGCCTATGTGACCATCTGTGACGATATGGCCCTCGCCCAGGCCAAAGCGGCAGATGCGCAGCGCCAGGCAGGTAATGCCGAAGGCTTTACCGGCATTCCCATTGCCCACAAGGACCTGTTTTGCACCGACGGTGTCCGCACTTCCTGTGGCTCTCGCATGCTCGACAATTTCATCTCGCCTTATGACGCTACCGTGGTTGAGCGCTTTAATGCCGCCGGTGCCGTCACCCTGGGCAAGACCAACATGGACGAGTTCGCTATGGGCTCTTCCAACGAAACCAGTTTCTACGGGCCTGTCAAAAACCCCTGGGACAGAACCCGCGTACCAGGCGGCTCATCTGGTGGCTCGGCCGCTGCCGTAGCCGCACGTCTGTGCGCCGGTGCCACGGCTACCGATACCGGCGGCTCCATTCGCCAGCCTGCCTCTTTCAGCGGCATTACCGGTCTGAAGCCGACTTATGGGCGCGTGTCACGCTGGGGCATGGTGGCTTTTGCCTCCAGTCTGGACCAGGCCGGCACCATGACCCAGTCTGCCGAGGATGCTGCCATGATGCTCAACGTCATGGCCGGTCCCGACCCCAGGGACTCCACCTGCAGCGACCAGCCAGTAGAGGATTACAGCGCCGGGCTCGACAAGCCGCTGGACGGCCTGACCATCGGCATCCCGATACAGCATTTTTCCGAGGGCCTGGACAGCAGTGTCGAGCAAGTCATTCGCGATGCCATCGCCGAGTACGAAAAGCTTGGGGCCTCCGTGAAGGAAATCAGTCTCGACAATAGCCACCTGTCTGTCTCCGCCTATTACGTCATCGCCCCGGCAGAAGCCTCAGCCAACCTGTCCCGCTATGACGGTGTGCGCTACGGCTACCGCTGTGACGACCCGGTCGATCTGGAAGACATGTACAAGCGCACGCGCAGTGAAGGCTTCGGGGCTGAAGTGAAACGTCGTATCATGGTCGGCACCTATGCCCTGTCCGCCGGTTACTACGACGCTTACTACATCAAGGCACAGAAAATCCGTCGTCTGATCAAGAACGATTTCCAGAAAGCGTTCGAGGAAGTCGATGTCATCATGGGACCGACTTCACCGCATACTGCCTTCCCGATCGGCTCCAAGAATGACGATCCAGTTAAGATGTACCTGGAAGACATCTATACCATCGCGGTCAATCTCGCCGGCCTGCCCGGCATCTCGATACCGGCCGGCCTGGTTAACAACCTGCCCGTAGGCCTGCAGATCGTCGGCCGCGACTTTGCCGAAGCGCAGCTGCTGAATGTCGCGCACAAGTTCCAGCAGGCGACCGACTGGCATACCAGAAAGCCGTAAAGAAACTAAAGAAGGATAGGTCGGCATGGCGAAGTGTTAGCCGACATCACCGAAAACAGAACAACAGTATGTTCCTGTTGGCAAGAGGCCTTCGGCCTGTGCCGACCTACGAGCAATGGCATGAAAGACATGAGCGAGATATTGTAATGGAGTGGGAAACCGTCATCGGCCTGGAAGTGCATGTGCAACTTGCTACGGCCTCCAAGCTTTTTTCCGGCACCAGCACAGCCTTTGGTGCTGAACCCAACACGCAGGCCAGCATCTACGATCTGGCCATGCCGGGCACCTTGCCCGTGCTGAACAAGGAAGCCCTGAAAATGGCGGTCAAGTTCGGCCTCGCCATTGACGCCGAGATCGGCAAAAAATCCGTGTTCGACCGCAAGAACTATTTCTACCCCGACCTGCCCAAAGGCTACCAGACCTCCCAGCTCGACTTTCCCACTGTCGGCAAGGGCAAGCTAGTCGTGGATATGGAAGACGGCACCCAGAAAACCATCGGCGTCACCCGCGCGCACATGGAAGAGGATGCCGGCAAATCCCTGCATGAGGATTTCCACAACAAGACCGGTATCGACCTGAACCGTGCCGGCACGCCACTGCTGGAAATCGTTTCTGAACCTGATATCCGCAGCGCCAAGGAAGCCGTGGCATACCTGAAAAAACTGCATTCCATCGTCTGCTACCTGGGTATCTCCGACGGCGACATGTCACAGGGGTCGATGCGCTGCGATGCCAACGTCTCCCTGCGCCCGAAAGGCAGCCAGGTATTCGGCACCCGTACCGAGATCAAGAACATCAACTCGTTCCGCTTCGTGGAAAAAGCCATCAATGTTGAAGTGGAGCGGCAGATGGATATCCTTGAGGATGGTGGCAGGATCGTGCAGGAAACCCGCCTCTATGATTCCGACCGCAATGAAACCCGCAGCATGCGCAGCAAGGAAGTTGCCAACGACTATCGCTACTTCCCGGAACCTGACCTGCTGCCTGTGGTCATTGATGACGCGTTCATTGAAGCCGTGCGCGTCACCCTGCCGGAACTGCCGGATGTGAAAAGCCGGCGCTTTCAGGAGCAGTATGGCCTGAGTGACTATGACGCCATGGTATTGTCTGCCGACCTGGCAACAGCGGATTACTTTGAAGCCGTGGCTGCCGCCAGCAGTGACGCCAAGCTGTCAGCCAACTGGGTCATGGGCGACCTGCAGGCCGTGCTCAATGCCAGTGAACTGCCCATCAAACAAAGTCCGGTTGATGCCAAAGCTCTGTCCGGCCTGATTGCCCGCATCAAGGACAACACCATCTCGTCCAAGATTGCGAAAACCGTCTTTGAAGCCATGGTCGCCGGTGAAGGCGATGCGGACAGCATCATTGAAAGCCAGGGCCTGAAGCAGGTCACTGACACCGGTGCCATTGAGAAAATGGTGGATGAGGTGATTGCCAACAACCCGGCACAGGTACAGCAGTACCAGGAAGGCAAGGAACAGGTGATCGGTTTCTTTGTCGGACAGGTCATGAAAGCCTCGCAGGGCAAGGCCAACCCGGGCCAGGTGAACCAGTTGCTGAAAGCGAAACTGAGCCAATAATGGATTACATTCGCCGCTAAAGCCGCTCCTGCACCCGATCATCCTGTAGGCGCGGCTTCAGCCGCGAACACACACTGACAGAATCCAGACCGAGAGAGAATGATGAAAACAGAAAAGAAAACCGGTGCCGACAGAACCCAGCCCGCCGTACGCGATGAATGGTGGAGTGATGAACGGGTGAAATCCTTCCTAGACATTGAAACCTCACAGGATGAAACACCGGACTTCCACGTCCTGCAGAAAGCCTATCGCGGTATGGTGCCAGAGGCTTTCGGCCGTTTTATCGGCTTTTTCGTCGAAGCCGGCCGCAACCTCAATGAAGCTAACAAGCACGGTGAAACGATTCTGGCGATCGTGTCGCAGCACAGGAATTCAGGGGAATACTCCGACATTCTGAAAGACGCCGGCGCGCAGTAAAACCGTTCTAGTAGCGGCTGCGTCCGCGGCCGCCACCAGCACCGCCACGGTTGCCACCTTTGCCGCCCGACGATTTGCCTTCGGGTTTGAATTTCGACTCTCGACTGAACGGCGGCGGGCTGACCAGCAGACTTTCCGGAGGATGTTCACACGGCAGTTTCATGCCGATGTTTTCCTCAATCTCGGGCAGCAGGAAGGAATCATCCTCGCAGGCAAAACTCACGGAAGTGCCCAGGGCGCCGGCACGACCGGTACGGCCAATGCGGTGCACATAGTCATCGGCTTCTTCCGGCAAGGTGAAATTCACCACGTGGGTAATGTCATCGATATGCAGCCCCCTGCCCGCCACGTCCGTGGCAACCAGCACCTGTATTTCATCACTTTTGAAGGCTTCCAGGGTTTTTACACGCTTGGGTTGTGAAATCTCACCGGACAACAAACCGACACTGACGCCGTTGCGATGCAGGGCGTCGGCCAGCTTGCGGGCCTGGTCGCGACGGTTGGTAAACACGATGACGCGCTCGCCTTCATCACTCTGGATCAGGTTGTATAGCAACGCGTATTTCTGGTCGGTGGTGACCAGGTAGACTTTCTGGTCGACGTTGTCGGTAGTGAGCTGTTGTGATTCCACTTCGATGCGAATGGGATCGACTGCCCAGCGTTCAGCCAGGGTCAGGATGTCATCAGTGAAGGTGGCGCTGAACAGCATGGTCTGGCGACAGTCTTTTTTCGGGGTCGAAGATACCACCTGCCTGACCTGGGGAATGAAGCCCATGTCGAGCATGCGGTCGGCTTCATCCAGCACGAGCAACTCCACCATGCCAAGATCGATGTTGCGATTGCGAACGAAGTCCAGCAGGCGACCCGGTGTGGCCGCAACGATATCGACGATTTCATTATCGAGAATCGTCTGCTGCTTCTGGTAGTCAATACCACCAACCAGCGTGGCGATGTTGAGATTGGTGTACTTGCACAAGGCATGGGCATCCTTGGCAATCTGCATGACCAGTTCACGGGTCGGCGCAATCACCAGGGCACGCGGTTCTCCCACGAAGCGTTCTTCCTCGATGGGATTCTTGAGCAGGTCGTTGATGATGGTAGTCAGAAAGGCGGCTGTTTTACCGGTGCCGGTCTGGGCCTTGCCGGTGACATCATGGCCTTCCAGGGTGTATTTCAGGCTGAGTGCCTGGATGGGAGTGCAGAATTCAAATCCAAGATCATCCACCGCCTTGAGCAGTTCTTCCGGCAGGTCAAAATCACGAAACTTCACCTTGGCAACTTCCAGGGCAGGGACAGCCGGCTCTGCCGCCTCGGCAGGGGCAGCTTCAATAGTGTCTTTAACAGTGTCCTCGACAACCGTATCGGTCGGTGTGGATGGCGGGTCAGATTCAGGCTGGAGGCCTGGTTCGGCGGACTGCGCGTTCGATTCAGGCTGAACGGTCTCGTCGGAGTTAACGTGTTGCCCGGACGTGGTTTTCGGTGCCGTCTGGGTTTCTGGCTGGGGGGGTTCTGATGCGGCGGCCTGTGGCGGCTCTGGTGCCTGCTCTGGTGCCTGCTCTGGTGCCTGCTCTGGCACAGCGACCTGCTCTGGCTTTGTCAGCTGCTCTGGCAGTTTTTCAGGCTCTTGCTGGAGCGTCATCTCGGATTGTGCCGGCTGTTCTGCCTTTGGCACGGATTTTTGCGAAGTGTCCGGAGCAGCGGCGCTGCCCGTTACATTGTTGCTTTCGTTGTTGTCGCCAATCTCAGACTGCATTCAGTTTTTCTTTATAATTCAGGATTTTCGGGCCGTATCATAACGAAAAGCCGGATGCCATGATATGAAAATCTGCCAACAGTGCCAACAAAGCAACCCGTCTTCAGCGCTTTACTGCATGCATTGCGGTCGCCGGCTACAGGATGTTGAACCGGATCCCGATCATGGCAGAGCCACTTCCGGTTCCGGCAGTCGCTGGTTGACGTTCTGGATGACCTTGGCTGGCAGTGTGATCCTGTCATGGTTCCTGATCACGGTATTGCATCTGCCGGTATTGATAATCGGGGCAGTCCTGCCCCTGCTGTGGTTCAGCCGGAAATAAACCACTGCATCACATCAGCTCGGTGATCAGTTGCGACAGCGGTAGATGGTGAAGGTCTGCTCGCCATCCACTTCACGCGTGGTTGGTACGATACTATCGCCACGGTCCGCCGCACGGTTGCGTGCCAGGGTACGCAGTTCCAGGCGCACTTTCTCATTACCCCGTTCCAGTACTACCTTGTCTGGCACAGACACTGTTGTGGTGCCGGTACGCTCACAGTTGGCCACTTCTGCAGCGGTCAGCACAGCAACATTTTCACCGGCCGGAGTCAGCTTGACCCAGGTACAGGAGGCCAGGAGCGTCATGGCAGCCAGGGTGTTTACACGCATAAGTGTCTTCATGGTAAAGCTCGATTGGGCATAATTAATCACGATTGAATTTTACGTTGACCTCGATACTCACCGGATCATCAGCCATGTTCATGTACTGGTTCAGACCGAAATCGGTTCGATTGAAACTACCGGTGGCCAGCATGCCGATGCTGCTGCCGGTCAACTCACCATCTGACCCAGGATAGAACTGCACATGCAGCGTCCAGGGTTTCTTAACGCCGACAAACGTCAGTTCGCCATGAAAATCCGCGGTCATGTCGCCGGTAACGTCGACACTGGTGGTGGTAAAGGTAGCTTCGGGGTACAACGGCGCATTGAACCAGACACTGCTGTTGACCAGGGTTTCCACGACATCGCCATCCGCCATGCTGAGGCTGCCCATGTTCACGCTGGCAGTCAGCCGGGAATTGCTCAGATCATCAAAGTCCATCACCAGCGTGCCGGCATACTGGTCAAAACGCCCGACTAGGTTCAGGTACTGCTGCTGCATGACACGGAACAACACGCTGCCATATTGCCGTGTCAGGGTATAGGAAACGGTTTCTTCAGCGGCAACGGCAGGCCCGGTGGCCATCAGAGCCATACCGGATGCCAGCAGGCTGGCGCGGATAAAGGTGATAATGGAAAAGTGATTTTTGGCAAAAAGTCTGCCCATGATGACTCCCGAAAACGACTAACCAGATGAATGAATCGAATGCGCAATTCTTGCAGGCCGCCAATAGCAGGTCAAATGGACTCGCTCGGGTCCGTCATATCAGGGACCTGGACACTAGGCGCAACAGGGGCAGGCCGGATTTTTCTTCAGCGCCATCTCGCGGATTTGCATGGTCTGGGCATCAATGAACAGCAACCTGCCGACCAGCGTTTTACCCATGCCGGTGATCACCTTGATGACCTCCATCGCCTGCATCGTGCCGACTATGCCGACCAGCGGCGCCATCACTCCACTTTCCGAACAGCTAAGCTGCACATCGTCACCCGCCTGGTAAAGGCACTGGTAACAGGGATTGCCGGCATCACGACTGTCAAAAACACTGACCTGCCCTTCCATGCGGATGGCGGCGCCGGAGACCAGTGGCACCTGGTATTTGACCGCCGCCGCATTAATGGCAAAACGTGCGGTGAAATTGTCGGTGCAGTCCAGCACCACGTCTGCGGCGTTGACCGCCGCGTCCAGGGCGTCACCTTCCAGTCTGCTGCTGATGACCTCCACGTTCACAGTGTCATTGAGCCCGGCCAGTGTCCTGGCCGCAGATTCGGTCTTGGCCATGCCGATCGATGCTGTCGTGTGGGCGATCTGGCGCTGCAGATTGCTCAGATCAACCTTGTCGTCATCGGCCAGCACCAGATTGCCGACACCACTGGCAGCCAGGTACATCGCTGCCGGACAGCCAAGCCCGCCCAGGCCAATGATCAGCACACTGGCATCTAGCAGAGCCTGCTGACCGGCAATATCCATGGCCGGCAGCATGATCTGGCGGCTATATCTGAGCAACTGGTCGTCATTCATGGCGGGCAGGTTAGCGCTGAAGTGAGTCGAAGTATATGGGGTCGTCGAGAAAAGGAGAAAGGGAGGAAAAAATCGAGGAAGGGAGGAAGGGAGATAAGGAGGAATAGGCGGTAATGCTGCCGTAAAGAAGATGGTCGCTATTTAGGCATGAAAGTTGTGAGAAATTGCAAAGTAAGGTGTTCACGTCTAAGTGGTCGGGTTGAAAACTTTCGCCCTTTTCTCCCTTCTTCCTTTCCTCCCTTCCTCAATGAGTATGTCGAAGCCGTCGGGTGGCGTCACCACGTGCCGCTTCCGGCCTGGGGACTTCATTTCCGGCCCATAGTCACCCTATCCTGCCCCGACAGATCCTGCACAGTGCTGATGTCACCGTATCCATACGCCGAGAAAATGGCGCGCACGGCTTCGCCCTGTGCATAACCATGTTCGAAGAACAGCCTGCCCCCCTTGGCCAGATTGGGCATGCCGGTCTCGGCAATCTGTCGGATGTCAGCCAGGCCATTTTCCGGGGAAACCAGTGCAGGCACAGGCTCAAAGCGCACATCACCCTCGGACAGGTGCGGATCCTGTGCATCTATGTAAGGCGGATTGCTGGCAATGATGTCAAAGGTCATGTCGGCCAGGGGCTCGAGCCAGCTACCCTGCACAAACGAAATATTGTCGATGCCTAGGGCTACGGCATTTTCCCGCGCCAGCGTCAGGGCTTCCCTGGAGATATCGGTGGCCACCACGCGAGCCTGCGGCATGGTGTGCGCCAGCGCCAGGGCCACGGCCCCGGAACCTGTGCCCAGATCCGCGATTCGCATTTGCGCATTACCGGTAGCCGCCTGTAACACGCACTCCACCAGGGTTTCTGTTTCCGGTCGTGGAATCAGGACATGATGGTTGATCTTCAGCTCGAGGCCATAGAACTCACGGCGGTGGATGAGATAGGCAATGGGTTCTCCGTCCTGGCGACGCCGCAGCAGGTCCAGGTACTTATGCTGCTCGGGCAGGGACGGAATATGCTCGGGCCAGGTATACAGCCAGGTACGCGGCTTGTTCAGGGCCACTGCCAGCAGCAACTCCGCATCTAGGCGCGCGCTGTCGCTGTCAGCCAGTGCTTCTGCACCGTCTGCAATCAATTGTTTGAGAGTGGCCATGACAGGATTGTATCAGCTTGCCATGTCGGCCAGCTGGTCCGCCTGGTGTTCCGTGATGAGGGCCCGGATGATTTCGCCGATATCTCCGGCCATGACGTCAGCCAGCTTGTTTAGCTTCAGGTTGATGCGGTGATCGGTCAGGCGACCATCGGGATAATTGTAAGTACGGATTTTTTCCGATCGGTCACCACTGCCGACAAGGTCGCGCCGGGTATCAGATTGCTCCTTGCGATGTTCGGCCTCCGCAGCGGCCTGCAATTTGGCCTGCAGCAGTGACATGGCGCGGGCGCGATTCTTGTGCTGGGAACGCTCGTCCTGGCACTCGACCACGATACCGGTCGGTATATGGGTCAGACGAATGGCGGAGTCGGTTTTGTTGACGTGCTGACCGCCGGCACCACTGGCACGGAAGGTGTCGACCCGCAGGTCGTTCTTGTTGATTTCGATTTGCTCGACATCCTCGACTTCCGGCATAACCGCCACGGTGCAGGCTGATGTATGCACCCTGCCCTGGGTTTCTGTTTCCGGCACGCGCTGCACGCGGTGAGCGCCGGATTCAAACTTCAGCTGACCATAAACATTCTTGCCTTCAACCCGGGCAATGATTTCCTTGTACCCGCCGTGTTCGCCGGGACGCTCGCTAATGACTTCGACATTCCAGCCCTGGGTTTCGGCGTAGCGGGAATACATGCGAAACAGGTCGCCGGAAAAAATGGCGGCTTCGTCCCCGCCGGTGCCGGCACGGATTTCCAGGAAAATATTGCAGCTGTCCTTGGGATCCTTCGGCAGCAGCAGTTTCTGCAACTCGACGTCCAGGTGCTCCAGCTGTTTCTGGGTGGCATGGACCTCTTCTTCGGCCATATCCCTGACATCCGGGTCACTGTCTTTTTGCAGCTGGCGCGCTTCTTCCAGGTTTGACCGGGTGCGCCGGTATTCGCCAAAGCACTTCACCACGGGTTCCAGTTCGGCATATTCCTTGGAATAGTTGCGAAACTTTTCCTGGTCGCTGATCACCCCGCCATCACTGAGGAGCGCTTCCAGCTCCTCGTAACGTTCCTTGAGGTTTTCCAGTTTACTGATGACGGATGGATTCATGGTGTGTACTGCAATCGAGCCCGGAGGAAAAAGACCGGATCAGGGCTGGTTATGCTTTTCATCCTCGGGATCAAAAGCGGTGACTTCCTCGTTGCTGGCCTCGAGCTCAAAGAGCATTTCAGCCAGCTGAATCAGCTCGCTGCGGCCATCAGCACTGGCTTTTTTCATTTGCACGCTGGGCGCATGGATGAGCTTGTTGGTGAGCAGGCGCGCCAGGTTGGCCAGCACCTTGTCAGGAGCCTCCCCCTTGTCGAGCTGCTTGAGGGCTTTTTCCAGTTCCGTATCGCGGATCTGTTCGGCTTTCTGACGAAAGCTTTTCAGCATCGGCACGATACCCAGCGTCCGCTGCTTCTCCTCGTAGCTTGCCACGCCCTGGGCAATGATCTGCTCGGCTTCGGCGGCGGCATCCTGCCGGTTCTGCAGGCTGGCATCGATCACCTGGGCCAGGTCATCAACACTGTAGAGATAGATATCGTCAAGCTCGGCCACTTCGGGCTCGATATCTCTGGGCACGGCCAGGTCGACCATGAAAATGGGTTTGTGACGGCGGGCCTTGAGAGCACTTTCCACTGCGCCCTTACCCAGGATGGGTACCTGGCTGGCGGTGGAACTGACCACGATATCGGCATGCTCCAGCTGCTCATGCAGGTCGGAAAACAACACTTCATCCACGCCGTATTTCTCTTTCAATTCCAGGGCCCGCTCCAGGGTGCGGTTGGCCACGGCCATGTGGGCTACCCCGGCACGCTTGAGATGCTGGATGACCAGTTCGATGGTGCGGCCGGCACCGATCATGAGCGCGTTGACCCGGGTCAGATCACTGAAAATATGTTCGGCCAACGTGACAGCCGCAAAAGCGACCGACACCGGGCTTTCGCCTATGGCGGTATCGGTTCTGACCTGCTTGGCCACCGCGAAGGTTTCCTCAAACAGGCGGCTGAGGTTGTTGCCGACGGTACCGGCTTCGCGGGCCACGGCATAGGCTGACTTCAGCTGCCCCAGGATCTGCGGTTCACCCAGCACCATGGAGTCCAGGCCACTGGCCACTTTCATGGCATGTCGGACGGCATCAGTCTCTTCATGGCAGTACAGGCAGTCTGCCAGTTGTGCCGCTTTCAGCTCGTGATAGCCCGCCAGCCACTGCTGCAGCTTGCTCCTGACCTCGTCCGTCGGCTGTCCCGATGCCTTGCCTTCACCCGGCTCACAATACAGCTCGGTGCGGTTACAGGTGGACACGATGATGATTTCATCCAGCCCGACATCGGCACAGGCCTGCTGCAGCGCGTCATGCATTTTTTCCGGAGCAAAGGCCACCCGTTCGCGTACATCGACGCTGGCGGTGTTGTGGTTGATGCCCAGGACAAAAGTGCTCATGTCAGTGCTGCCGGTTACCAGTCGTTCTTATCTGTGGTCAGAATATGTGGTCTGAGTATGCAGCCCCTCGCAATGGTGAGGCTGCCGGTTTGAAAGCTCGGCTGTAGCAGTAGTAGAAGCAGCAATTCGGACTTTCCCTTGATCAGCCGGCTATTTTACTCAATAGTCACTCTCGTGCCTATTATCGGCCAGCCGCTGTTTCCCGGCTTTTTTCCGAATTTACCAGCCCGGCGAAAGGCGGGGAACGAAATACCGCCGGTAGCGGTCTGATGCAATACGATTCCGACTTTCATTGAGATTACCCGGGTCACCCCCACCTCATTGAGATACCAGCAACGTTGTCGCTATACTAAAGCCCATATGATCAATCCCTTCTCTTCCGTCAGGACATCGGGCCATGCCCGTCTCCGACGCCACGCCTCCGCACTCCTGGCCCTGCTGTTTTCAAGCCTGCTGGCCGCCTGTGCCACTGTCGATGAAAGCACCGAGGAAAGTGAAGGCCGCGGCTCCGAATCCACTGCAGCCGGCAGCACAGCCACTGCCCAGGTCGATGTCATACCCCAGCCGTT
Source organism: Pseudohongiellaceae bacterium (assembly GCA_049446715.1). Taxonomy (GTDB): domain Bacteria; phylum Pseudomonadota; class Gammaproteobacteria; order Pseudomonadales; family Pseudohongiellaceae; genus Eutrophocola. The sequence goes on along the minus strand of JBMTQX010000005.1, from coordinate 6,765 downwards.
GCCCCCGCCCGAAGAAATCAAGTACGGCTCCTTTTCCGAGGAAATACTGACGCGCGTAATACTGGCCGAAATGGCCGGTCAGCGCGGTATGAACCAGAAGGCCTTGGAAGACTATGTGGCCCTGGCCCGTGAAACCAATGACATCAACATCATTCGCCGCGCCTCACGCATCGCCTCCTTCCTGCGTGATGTGCCTGCCTCTCTGGAGATGGGCAACATGTGGCTGGCCAAGGAGCCGGACTCCCAGGAAGCCCTGCGCACCCTCGCCTTCCAGATGGTTACCCTGGGCCGTTACCGCGAAGCGCTGAAGCACATGGATCGCCTGGTGGCGCTCGGTGCCACCATTGATTTCCGCCTCATCACCAACCGGACAGCCCTGGACAACAACATTGCCCTCATCATCGATGCGCTGATCGCTGATTTTGAGGACATGAAAACACGTTACCCGGACAACCAGTCCCTGCGCCTGGCACTGGCGCACCTGTACCAGCAGAACGACCAGACCGAGCAATCCTATGCACTGGTCACTGTGCTAGCAGAGGAAATGAATGATCCGCCCGAAGTGGTGATCCTCGAGGTCGAACTGCTGGAACGGATGGGTGAGGCCGACAAGGCCCGGCTGCGTCTGGAACAGGCACTGCGCAGCAATGATGACAACAAGCAGCTGCGTTTCCAGTATGCCCGCAAGCTGGTGGATGAAGAGCGTTACCGGGAAGCCCGCGACCAGTTCAAGATCATCGTGGAACAAAATCCCGAAGACTTCGACATGCTCTACTCCCTGGCGCTGATCAGCATGGAAATCAAGATGCTCAACGATGCCCGTATCTACTTCCAGCGCGTGGTCGACAACGGCCAGCGTCTGGATGATGCGCATTACTACCTGGGCTACATTTACATGCAGGACAACAATCCTGAAGAGGCCATCCCGCATTTCTTCAACGTCAATGCGGGCGGCAACTTCCTGCAGGCCCAGCGCAGCCTGACCGAACTCATGGTCCGTGCCGGCCGTTACGATGAAGTCAGGTCTCGCCTGCAGAACATCCGTTTCCGCAACCCCGACTACAACATCGCGTTACTGTCGATGGAAGCCAATGTCCTGATGGATGAAGGCTTCATGAACGAAGCCGGCATGGTGCTGAACAATGCCGTGGGTGCCTTCCCCAGCAATATCCAGCTGTTGTTCCTGCGGTCCGTCTACAGCCAGGAAATCAAAGACCTCGCGCTGATGGAAGAAGATCTGCGCAAGATCATCCAGCTTAACCCGAACAACCCGGTCGCCTACAACAGCCTCGGGTATACCCTGGCCGATCGCACTGATCGCTATGATGAAGCCTACAAGCTCATCATGCGCGCCGTTGAACTGGCACCGAATGATCCGGCCATCATCGACAGCCTGGGCTGGGTGCAGTACCGGCTGGGTCGTTACGAAGAGGCGCGCGCCAACCTTGATCGCGCCTATGAACTGTTCCCGGACCATGAAGTCGCCGCCCATCTCGGCGAAGTCCTCTGGGTGATGGGTGAGAAGTCCGAAGCCCGCAGTGTCTGGCGCAAGGCACTTGAAAGCCAGCCAGACAGCGACCATATTCGCAGCACCATGGAACGGCTCACCTCTGAGTCGTCCAGCTAGTCATTTGGCAACTCCTGCCATGACCCGAGCCGCGGTACTGGGCCTGCTGTTCCTTTTGTCCTCCTGTACCGCGCTGTCACCTGCACCGACCTTTGAAGACAGCGATTACCAGCAAAAACTGCGGACCCTGGACACCTGGTCCCTGCGCGGCCGCCTGAATATCAGAAGCGGCAACAACTCCAACACCATCAATATCAACTGGCAACAGGACAACGCGGCTTTTGAAATCAATCTCAGCGGTACGCTTGGCCTCGGCGCCGTGCGCCTGTCCGGCAACCAGCAGCGCGTGCTGGTGGAAAAGGCCGGCGAGGATCCTGTCGTGGCGGGCAGCCTTGCCGCGCTAGGCAGCGAAATCCTGGGTTATGCCTTTCCCGCGAATGAACTGCTCTACTGGATTCGCGGCCTGGCAGCACCGGGTTCTCGCCCGCAATTCACCGATGACGCCGATGGCCTGGTCGCCACCCTGAGCCAGGCTGATGGCGGTGGCCGGGTGTGGGAGCTGCAGTATGACCGTTACCGGAATGTGCAGGGTTATTACCTGCCGGGACGCCTGCGCCTGGAGCAATCGCCTTACCGCCTGACATTTCTCATCGCCGACTGGGACCTGCCGGTCGCCACACAGCCATGACAACCCTTTCGCTGCCGGCCCCGGCCAAACTGAACCTGTTCCTGCATATTCTTGGCCGCCGCGAAGACGGTTATCACCGCCTGCAAACCGTTTTCCAGTTGCTGGATTACGGCGACACGCTCAGCTTCACCCTCACCGATGGCCAGGACCTTCAGTTTGACTGCAGCCAACCGGCATTGGCCGGCCCGGACAATCTCGTGGTGCAGGCTGCCCGGGCCCTGACTGCGGCCACCGGCTGCCAAAAAGGCACCCGCATGTTCCTGGACAAGCGCCTGCCCGCCGGCGGTGGTGTCGGCGGGGGCAGCTCGGATGCCGCCACCACCCTGGTGGCCCTGAACGAGCTCTGGGGCTGCGGCCTGGACACCGAATCACTGGCGGCTATCGGCCTGGGTCTGGGGGCCGACGTGCCGGTCTTCATTCATGGCTTTTCGGCCTGGGCCGAAGACCTTGGCGAAACACTGCAACCTGTTGATTTACCTGAACGTTGGTACCTCGTACTCACCCCCGATTGTCACGTCTCCACCCGGGAGATTTTTACCCATCCACAATTGACAAGGGACACTCACCCCCTCAAAATAGCCGCCTTTCCGTTTCCGGGCAGCAAAAATGACTGCGAATCGCTGGTCAGGAGCCTTTATTCACCAGTCAAAAAGGCACTGGACTGGCTATCGGGATATGTCGAAGCACGCATGACCGGCACTGGCGCCAGTGTGTTTGCCGCCTTTGAAACGGAAGCTGAAGCCCGGCGTGTGTTGGCCCTGATGCCCGCACAGGCACCAGCCGGTTGTTCAGCGTTTGTAGCCCGGGGCGTCAATCTTTCCCCGCTTTACAGACAATTGCAGTAACAGCTTTATAGACAAAGACTTCTTGGGGTGTCGCCAAGCGGTAAGGCACAAGGTTTTGATCCTTGCATGCGGAGGTTCGAATCCTCCCACCCCAGCCAAATGCACAACTGATTCGACGAAACGCTAACATCTACAGACTGACACCGACGCAATGCAGGACTAGTGCTATGGCCAACAACTTGATGGTATTCAGCGGCAACGCCAACCGTGAACTGGCGGAAAAAGTCGCTAAATGGCTCGGTGTACCACTGGGTCGTGCCGAAGTCGAAAAATTCAGTGACGGCGAAATCAACGTCGAACTCAATGAAAACGTGCGTGGCCAGGACGTTTTCATCATCCAGCCCACCTGTGCACCCACCAACAGCAATCTCATGGAACTGCTGCTCATGGCCGATGCCCTGCATCGTTCCTCGGCCAACCGCATCACGGCAGTGATACCTTACTTCGGCTATGCCCGCCAGGACCGTCGCGTCCGTTCTGCCCGTGTACCTATCAGCGCCAAGGTCGTTGCCGACATGATCAGCACCGTTGGGGTGAACCGCCTCCTCACCGTCGACCTGCACGCCGAACAGATCCAGGGCTTCTTCCAGATTCCGGTGGACAACGTCTATGCCTCACCGGTGCTGTTCGACGAAGTCATACGCCAGAATTACAAAAACCTGATGGTTGTGTCTCCGGATATCGGGGGTGTAGTCAGGGCCCGAGCCTTTGCCAAACAGCTGGATATCGACCTCGCTATCATCGACAAGCGTCGCCCGAAGGCCAACGAATCCCAGGTCATGCACCTGATCGGTGAAGTGAAGGACCGCACCTGTCTGATTGTCGACGACATGGTTGATACCGCCGGCACCCTGTGCAAGGCCGCTGATGCGCTGAAAGAAGAAGGCGCACTGAAAGTCGTCGCCTACTGTACGCATCCGGTGCTGTCTGGCAACGCCCTGGACAACATTAACAACTCTTCCCTCGACTCGCTGGTGGTTACCGACACCATCCCGCTGTCGCCGGAAGCCAAGCAGTGCAAGAAGATCCGCCAGCTCACCATGGGCAAGTTCCTGGGTGAGTCCATCCGCCGGGTCAGCAATGAAGAATCTGTCAGCGCCATGTTTGACAACACGTAAGTGTTGGCAGGCGGGCACTGACAAATAACCCTGTCCGGGATTGGTCGCAAATCCCGGAGAGACATTTAAAAACCGGGCCTTGAGCCCATTTTGAAGCGGCTTTATCCGCGCTGTTGCGCAATAGCTGCAAGGAAACAAACCAATGTCAGATAAACACGAATTTATCCTGGAAGCGAAGTCCAGGGCAGACGTGGGGAAAGGTGCGAGCCGCCGCCTGCGTCGTACCAGCGGAGCCATTCCGGCCATCATTTACGGTGGCGGCCAGAACCCTGCTTCCATCACGCTGCGTCACGACGACCTGTTGCATGCCACCGAGCATGAAGCCTTTTTCTCCTCGATTATCGAGCTGAAAGTGGATGGCACCCAGGAAAGCGTCGTTCTCAAGGACCTGCAGCGTCACCCGGCCAAGCCGGTCATCATGCACGCCGACTTTCTGCGCGTACGCGCTGATGTCGCCCTGCAGGTAAATGTGCCGCTGCACCTGATCAACGAAGACAAGTGTGTCGGCGTGAAACAGGAGAGAGGCCAGATTATCCAGTCCATGCACGAACTGGAAATCAGCTGTCTACCGAAAGACCTGCCGGAATACATCGAAATCGACATGGCCGATATCCATGTGGGCGACATCGTTCACATCTCCGACCTGAAACTGCCGGCTGGTGTCACCAGTGTCGAGCTGTCTCACGGTGAGGAAAACGACCACGCCATCGCGACTGTCCAGGAAATCCGTGAACAGATCGTGGAAAGCGACGACGCTGAAGTGGATGCTGGCGATGTCCCGACCAAGGACGAAGCTGACCCTAAAGACAGCGACTCCGAAGACTAAGCCACCACTTCACCATGAGTGATGGCATCAAGCTGATTGTTGGCCTGGGCAATCCAGGCCAACAATACCGGTTTACCCGCCACAATGCCGGCGCCCTCTTTCTCGAGAGCCTGTGCCACGACTACCACGGCGAGTTGCGCCCCGAGAGCAAGTTCTATGGCCACGCTGGCCGTATCACTATCGGTGGCAAGGATGTACGCCTGCTGTTTCCCACCACCTACATGAACAACAGCGGCCAAGCCGTGTCTGCCATGGCGCGCTATTTTGACATTGCCCCGGAAGAAATCCTCATTGCCTACGACGAACTCGACCTGCCGGTCGGTACGGTAAAACTGAAAACCGGTGGCGGCCACGGCGGCCACAACGGTATCCGTGATATCGAGAAGGCCCTGGGCACCCGTGATTTTCACCGGCTGCGCCTCGGCATTGGCCGTCCGCGCGGCGATGGTGTCGACTACGTGCTGGGAGTGCCTCCCAAGGCTGAAGCCATGGCACTGGAAGACAATATGCGTGAAGCAGCGGAAGTCCTGCCCCTGTTGCTGGCTGGCAAGTTCCAGATGGCCATGGGCAAGTTGCACACCAAACCCGAACCAGAACCTAAACCTAAACCAGAAGAACAGACCGACAAAAAGGAAACGGATAATGGGAATTAAATGCGGCATCGTGGGCCTGCCCAACGTGGGCAAATCCACCCTCTTCAATGCCCTGACCGAAGCCGGAATCGCGGCGGAAAACTTTCCGTTCTGCACCATCGAGCCCAACTCCGGCATCGTGCCGATTCCTGACCCGCGCCTGGACAAGCTGGCGGAAATCGTCAAACCCCAGAACACCATTCCGACCACCATGGAGTTCGTCGACATTGCCGGCCTGGTCGCCGGAGCCTCCAAGGGCGAGGGCCTAGGCAACCAGTTCCTGCACAATATTCGCGAGACCGATGCCATTGCCCATGTCGTGCGCTGTTTCGAGGACGAGAACGTGGTGCATGTCGCCAACAAGATCAACCCACGCGGCGATATCGAGACCATCAACACCGAACTCGCCCTGGCCGACCTGGAAAGCGTGCAGAAAGCCTGGGACAAGGTCAGCCGCGTCGCCAAGAGCGGAGACAAGGATGCCCAGAAACAGACCGCCCTGCTCGACCGCATCCGCCTGCACCTGGACACCGGCAGCCCGGTCCGCAGCCTGGGGCTGGACGCCAATGAGCTAGCCGACATCTACAGCCTCCACCTGCTGACTGTGAAACCGACCATGTATATCGCCAACGTCGACGAAAGCGGTTTCGAGAACAATTCCCACCTGGACGTCGTGCGGGAAATTGCCGCCGAGGAACGAGCCGAAGTGGTGGTGGTCTGCAACAAGCTGGAATCGGAAATTGCCGAACTGGAAGCCGATGAAAAGCTCGAATTCCTACAGGAAATGGGCATGGAGGAACCGGGCCTGGACCGCGTCATCCGCGCCGGCTACACCCTGCTTGGCCTGCAAACCTATTTCACGGCCGGTCCCAAGGAGGTACGCGCCTGGACCGTCAAGAAAGGCGCCACCGCCCCCAAGGCCGCCGCCGTGATCCACACCGATTTCGAAAAAGGTTTCATCCGCGCCGAAGTGGTCGGTTACGAGGATTTTGTCGCCAACAACGGCGAACAGGGCGCCAAGGATGCCGGCAAATGGCGATTGGAAGGCAAGGATTACCTGGTCAAGGACGGGGACATTATCCACTTCCG
>JBMTQX010000004.1:0-91614 GCA_049446715.1 Pseudohongiellaceae bacterium | reverse complement strand
CCAGGCAGGGCGGGTTTCGGTGACATGGTGGCTGTGGCCTGCAAGACGGGGCAGGCGGGGTTTTAGACGTTGCCGGAATGGATTCTGAACGACCGCACACGTGCTCGTATGCAGGCCTATTCTTCCTCGGAATCCGACAGCAATTCGTCCGTGTCCTCGTCATCATCCTGGCTCAGCAGGTATTCGAATTCGGGGTCGACGATAATGCGTCCTTCCATGGCTTCCCTGCCCATCAGCATGAGGTAGGTCATCTCGGAGCGGTCGGTGAGGGTGATCTTGATGGGCCATTCCCGTCCGGCCAGGCGAATCAGGGTGGTGATGACGACGCGCTTCTCGGTATCTGCGGACGAGCTCTTGACCTTCTTGGTGCCTTCCACGGGCGCGGTGGTGCGGATGATGGAATCGACATTGTGAATGTCTGGGTGGAGGTCAAAGCTGACATAGTTCTTGCCGCCTTTCCTGAACTCGTCAATGTTGTCCACGTGCAGGGACGAGGTGGCAGCACCGGTATCCACGCGAACGTGGAGTTTTTCAATACCCAGTTCCGGCAGGTCACACTGCTCCAGTGCGCCGACTTTCAGTTTCGAGAGTTTGGTATAGGCCATATGGGCTACCCTTTACTGCTTGTAGTCTGCCTGATTACTTCGTCAACAGCGCCGGTCATCCTTTGCCTTTGGGGCGGTTGGGACCAAGGGCAGAATCCTTTTCGATATATTCGATAATCTTGTCAGCCACATTCTTGCCGGTGGCAGTCTCAATGCCTTCTAGGCCTGGTGAGGAGTTTACCTCAATCACCAGCGGGCCATGCGAAGAGCGCAGGATATCCACGCCGGCCAGATCCAATCCCATGACCTGGGCGGCACGCACGGCAAGTGCGCGCTCCTCCGGTGTGAGCCTGATCACTTCAGCGGTGCCGCCGCGATGCAGGTTGGAGCGGTACTCGCCCTTGACGGCCTTGCGCTGCATGGCGGCAATGACTTTTTTGCCCACCACGAAACAGCGAATGTCCGAACCACCGGCTTCACGAATGAACTCCTGGACGAGGAAGTCCGAGCCGATGCCCATGAAGGCATTGATCAGGGCTTCGGCCGCTTTCTTGGTTTCAGCCAGCAGGACGCCATCGCCATGGGTGCTCTCGGTCAGTTTTAGGATCAGCGGCGCACCGCCAACGGACTCGATCAGCTTGCCGGTGGCACGGGCGGAGTGGGCATAACTGGTCACCGGCTGGCCGATGCCCTTGCGGGCGAGCAGCTGGTGCGCCCGCAGTTTGTCGCGGGAGCGGGTGATGGCGATGGACTCGTTGATGGAATAGACATGGCCGACCTCGAACTGGCGCAGCACGGCGCAGCCATAGGCTGTGATGCTGGCCCCGATGCGCGGAATAACGGCATCGAATTCCAGTTCCTCCACCTTTTCAGCACTGCGCTGGTAAAACACCGTGGGGTCATTGGCGGTGATGTTCATGTAGCACTTGAGTACATCGACGACGCGCACTTCATGACCGCGTTCCTTGGCGGCTTCGACCAGGCGGCGGGTGGAATAAAGGTTACGGTTGCGTGAAAGTATGCCGATGCGCATGGAAATCCTGAGGGTTATGGCTTTGTCTTGCGGGAGAAGGGATCAATACTAGGCCAGTGAGGTTAATAAATGAAGGCGAACGGTCAGGCGCGCTGCAGGGTGATGTTGTCGATCAGGCGCGTTTTGCCAAGCCAGGCGGCCGCCAGGATCACCAGGTCGGTATTCGCTGCAGTGGCCGGCTCCAGCGTGGCAGCGTCACACACGGCAATATAATCCGGCCGGAATCCGGCCGTAGCGAGCGCCTGCATGCCAGCGCTTTCCAGGGCGGCATAATCCGTGTTGCCGGCAACAATACTGTCACGGGTGCTAACCAGCTGTTGCTGCAGCAACGGGGCAACTTCGCGCTCGGCGTCCGTCAGGTAGCCATTGCGGGAACTCAGGGCCAGGCCGTCCTCACTGCGCTGGACAGGCACGCCACGGATGATGACGGGCATGCACAGATCGGACACCATCTTGCGGATAACCTGCAGCTGCTGGTAGTCCTTTTCCCCGAAGAAGGCCGCATCAGGCCCGGTCAGGTGCAGCAGCTTGCTGACCACAGTACACACGCCGTCAAAGTGGCCGGGACGGCTGGCGCCGCAGTGGCGTGCTGTCAATCCTGGTACCGACACCAGGGTCTGGTTGTCGAGACCATTGGGATACATCTCTGTCGTCGCCGGAATGAACACGGCATCGCAGGCGCTGGCCGTGAGGCCGGCAATGTCGGCGTCGAGTGTGCGCGGATAACTGCTCAGGTCCTCACTGGGGCCGAACTGGAGGGGGTTGATGAAGATGGTGGCCAGCACGATATCGCATTCCGCCCTGGCGGCGGCAACCAGCGCCAGATGGCCGGCATGGAGGTTGCCCATGGTGGGCACCAGGGCGATGCTTTTGCCTGTGCGGCGAAACTGTGCCAGCGCTTCCTGCAGGACGGCCCGTGTCTGGTAAATCTGCATGGGGGAGCCAGGTCAGTCGTAGCAGTGTTCGGGTGCCGGAAAAGTGCCGGCCTTGACCGCACTGACAAAACCGGCGATGGCCCCGGGAATGCCATTATCGGATTCCGCGAGGAAATTTTTCACGAACTTCGGCGTGATCGGGGCTATGCCCAGCAAATCGTGCAAAACCATGATCTGGCCATCGACATGGGGGCCGGCACCGATGCCGATTACGGGAATGGTCAGGGCTTCCGAAATGGTCCGGGCCAGTGACACCGGCACAGATTCCAGCAGCAGGCAGCTGGCGCCGTGCTCTTCCAGCAACCGCGCTTCCGCAATCATGGCGTCGGCCTGGTCCGGATCTCGGCCCTGTACCAGGAAGCCCCCGATACGATTGACCGATTGTGGCGTCAGGCCCATATGGGCACAGACGGGGATGCCGCGTTCGGCCAAAAGGCGGGTGGACTCGGCGATCCAGACGCCCCCTTCAAGTTTGACCATCTGCGCGCCGGCACGCATCAGCCGGGCCGCATTTTCCAGCGTCTGCGCTTCGGAGGCATAGGACATGAAGGGCAAGTCGGCGATCAACAGCGAGCCCTTGCTGCCGCGTTTCACGCAGCCCATGTGATAAACCATGTCGTCCATGGTGACCGGCAAAGTGGAGTCATGTCCCTGCAGCACCATGCCGAGCGAATCGCCCACCAGGATGACTTCGACTCCGGCATCGCCGAACAGGCCGGCAAAGAGGGCGTCATAGCAGGTCAGGCAGGCAAATTTCTCGCCGGCGTCCTTGAGCTTGTGCAGCGTGTTGACGGTGACTTTTTTCACGGGCTTTCTTTGACGACGTTAAGTTGCCGGGTTTCCCTCACGGTGGAGGGTGGCATGTTACAGCAAGGAGGGCTTGGGGTTGAAGTAATTACGGCTGCCCTTGCGGGTTGTCAGTATGTAATCCAGCAGCTGGTTGTAATCGTCGTCATTGTTGACCAGATCGATTTCCGCGCTGTTCACCATCAGCAGGGTGCTGTCGTCGTAGTAATGAAAAAACTGGGTGTAGGCATCAATCAGGTTTTCCAGGTAGGGGCGTTCAATCAGCTGCTCGGCTTCAATGCCGCGTTTTTGGATGCGTTCCAGCAACGTGTCCACCGGTGCCTGCAGGTAGATCACCAGGTCGGGGCGTGGCGCATCGATGGTCAGGTGTTTATAGACGTTCTGGTAGAGTTCGAATTCGTCGTTGTCGAGATTCTGCCGGGCAAACAGCCGGTCTTTCTCCATCAGGAAGTCGGCCACGCGCACGGGTTCGAACATGTCATCCTGACGCAGATCCTGGATCTGCTGGGCACGCTGGAACAGGAAAAACAGCTGTGTGGCCAGGGCCATCTGGCGGGGATCGTGATAGAAGCGCTCAAGGAAGGGGTTCTCGTCGCTTTTTTCCAACAGGATTTCGTAATTGAAACTCTTCGCCAGGCGCTTGGCCAGGCTGGTCTTGCCGACACCGATAGGGCCTTCAACAGCGATATACCGGGGAATGGAGCTGTTTTTACTGATTTCCTGGGCCACTTGGCTGGTCACTGATTCGGATTGTTGCGTGATTTTACTCTGCGCTTGCCGGATTTTGAACGGCGCCGGCCACGACGCTGGGGCGTGAGCATCTTGTCCTGCTGTTCCTTGTCCGCCTGCTGGAATTGTGTCCACCACTCGCCAAGGCCATCGAGGTTTTCCCCGGCCTGCTCGCGCAACAGGATGAAGTCATAGGCGGCGCGGAAACGTTTGTGGTTGACCAGCACATTGGCGCGTTTACGACGTGGCAGGCGCAACTGGAATTCCCAGATCTCGCGCATCGGGATACTGAAGCGCTTTGGAATGGAAATGCGGTTGACCTGTTCACTGATGACTGCCTGCGCGGCATGGTGCATGGCTACCATGGGCGGCATGTTGCGTTTCAGGTTGGCTTGGTACTGGTGATCAAGCGCCGGCCAGAGAATGGCGGCGAGTAGGTAGGCCGGCGTCACACTCTTCAGGTCACTCACGCGCTGGTCAGTGCTGGCAAAGGCGCTGTGCAGGATCTTTTCCATCAGGGGGTTGTCCTGCTTCATGACGGCGGCCGTGCCCGGAAACAGGTAGTCGAACACCTCGTATTTTCGCAGCATCTCGTAGCTTTCCAGCGAGTTGCCGGTAAAAAACAGTTTCAGGATCTCATCGAACAGGCGCGCCGCCGGAATGGATTCGAGCAAATGGGCCAGTGGCCTGATGGGCGCGGCTGTGGCGGGATCGATGCTGAAGCCGAGCTTGGCGGATAGGCGGATGGCGCGCAGGATGCGTACCGGATCTTCACGGTAGCGCTGCTCCGGGTCGCCGATCATGCGCAGGCAGTGGTTTTCCAGGTCCTGCTTGCCCTGAACAAAGTCATGCACGCGGAATTTTCTCACCGTGTAATACAGCGCATTGACCGTGAAGTCGCGGCGGATGACATCCTCCTCGAGTGTGCCGTAGACATTGTCACGCAGGATCATGCCGCTCTGGGAATGGGCTGAATCGATATGCTGGATGCTTCGGGCCAGGCGCTCACCCTGGATCTGGACACTGTCGGTATTGCTGGCGCGAAACGTGGAAACCTCGATGATTTCACGGCCCATGGTGACATGCACGATGCGGAAGCGGCGACCGATGATGCGTGCCTGTCGGAATTCAGCCTTGGCCTGTTCGGGTGTGGCATTGGTCGCAACATCGAAGTCCTTGGGCTGTTTGCCCAGCAGAAGATCGCGCACGGCACCGCCCACGATATACGCTTCATAACCCGCATCGTTGAGCGTGTAGAGCACGCGCAGGCAACCGGGGCTGATGTTTTTGCGTGAAATACTGTGCTGGTCGCGTTCCAGAATGACAGGAGTCAGCGGTGACAGGTCGGTGGAACCGGGCGCGGAGGGTTCAGGCGTTGTTGGCGGGTTTGAATCGTTGCTCAAGACACTAACTCTTGCGGTGAAGGAAGCATTTTACACAGATGTGCTGGAGCGGGTAAGCGTTGGTGTCATTCCGTTCAGCAGGAGCACCACGGGATTGCCACGCGTACCGGCGTCAACACAGTATGGATTAAGCAGATACCAAGAGCAGATATAAAACGGGGGAAGCACTTTCGCACTTCCCCCGTTGAATGAGGCGTTTCTATTTTTGTTATTATTGTTATTGACTGCAACATCCATGTCTGCAATGCCAGCCCAGCAGGCTGATGGTCAGGAAAGTATCCCACCCCGAGTCATTGACCCTACAGTGTACTCCCCGGAATCATGCTGTTTACCAGTTCTTATTTTCCGCCGGGGCCTTAGTGCAGTCTTGCTGATGTTCTCCGAAAACCTGTTTCAAACAAGCATCAGCAAAAGTCAAAAATAGTCTGCAGTTATTATTGTTGTTGTGCAGGCAAGACGAATATAAGACAGGTTTTGAGCGTTTTTCAAAACTTTTTTTATATTTTTTCTACACAATCTGGAATGTGCAGTGCAGCATTACAATGTGTAACCGAAACTGCGAAAAAGGGTAACAAGTAGCCCCGATGGAGGCCTGGATACGGGAAGGGGTTATGCGGGTTTTTTCTTGTTGCGCGGAATGTTGAAGCGTTGGCGTCTTTCCCACAGGCACTTGCGGCTGATGCCGAGTTTCTTGGCCAGTTCGGTTTCGTTGAGCTCATCCTGGTTTTCCAGCACAAAACGCTGGAAATAATCCTTCAGGGAAAGATCCTTGTCGTTGACGACTGCATGATCCGGATCGTTGCTGGCAGCCGGGGTGGCGGTTGCCACGGCATCGATCTTGACCAGTTCCACATCGAGTCCCATCAGGTCCAGGGGGATCTCGTTTTCTTCCGTCAGGATTACTGCACGTTCAATGGCGTTTTCCAGTTCGCGGACATTACCTGGCCAGTGGTACGTGGTAATGCCCTGGATGGCATCCGGGCTGAATTTCTTGCGCGGCACATTGAGGCGATTGCAATACACTTCCAGTTTTCTGTCGGCCAGTTCGAGGACATCGGCACCGCGCGCGCGCAGCGGTGGAATTTCCAGTGGCATGACATTGATGCGGTAATACAAATCCTCGCGAAAGCGGCCTTCGTTCACCAGTTGCTTGAGATCCCTGTGAGTGGCAGCGACCAGCCGGATATCGACTTTCTGTGACTGCACGGACCCGACCTTGCGAATTTCATGTTCCTGCAGCACACGCAACAGACGGGCCTGGGCTTCCAGCGGCAATTCACCGATTTCATCGAGAAACAGCGTGCCATTGTTGGCTTCCTCGACGAGGCCGGTGCGGGTCGATGTGGCGCCGGGGAAGGCATCCTTCTCGTGCCCGAACAGTTCCGATTCAATCAGGTTTTCCGGAATGGCGGCGCAATTCACCGAAATCAGGCTGGCATCCTGGCGGGTGCTGCCTTCATGCACAGCCCGGGCAACCAGTTCCTTGCCGGTTCCGGATTCGCCCATGATCATGACCGGAGAATTGGTCATGGCCACCTTGCGGATACGCCGGAACAGTTCGCACATGGCGGGACAGTGACCGACCATGCCGGTGACCGGTTTTTCGCTGTCGCGCGGATTTGCCATGACCGCATTCTGGGCTTTGATGTCCTCGCTGATGATGCGATTGATGGCACCCAGGACTTCCTCGGGATCCAGGGGAAGTGACAGGTAATTGACGGCACCGATGGCGCGGGAATCGATTGCGCTACGCATGCTGGCGTAGTTGGTCAGGATCAGTACCGGTGTGTGGGTCATGCGTATCAGGTGTGTACCGGGACAGCCGTCCAGTCGCAGGTCGGCAATAATGCAGCCAAAGGCATCCAGATCATGGGTGGCGGCTGACTCGACACTGGCAGCCTCGGTCACACCGAAACCCTGGCGTTCCAGCAAGCGTCTCAGCGCTTTGCGGATCTCACTGTCGTTTTCAACAATCAGAATATGATGCATGGGATTCGGGGCAGCGAATGACTAGGCAGACGGCACAGACCGGTGACAACAGTCGCTGAACGGGCGCTTTTGAGAAGGGTGATTCTTCATAGCAGGTAAATTAATGGGTAATGTGTTTCTTTTCTACCCATTTTTTGCCTTTTTCCGGATTTTACCCCGAATAACGCCGATGTTGCGGTGCAATATGAGCGTCTGGCGAACCAGCGCCGGCGCCGTGCCGATGCACGGCACACCGGTCAGTCGGCGGTAGCTTCCTGCAGGGTCTTCAGTGCGCCAAGCCTTGCCGGCTGCCAGCGGGCTGTAGCCCAGGCCAGAATGTCGGCCGGTGTTGCCGACAGCAATTGCGGGTCCGGTTGCTGCTGCAGGTAGGTCAGCGCCTCGACCAGCAGGCGGGCCGGGTTCAGGATATCGATCGCGGGTGCATGATGCTGTTTGCTGAGCTTCTGGCCATCGCTGTTGACGATGACCGGGATATGGCTGTATTGCGGGCGGGGCAGATTGAGCAGTTCCTGGAGATAGCGTTGTCGCGGCGTGGAATCCAGCAGGTCGATACCCCGGACCACATGGGTGATGTTCTGGAAACCGTCATCGACGACCACAGCCAGTTGGTAGGCGTATAGCCCGTCCTTGCGTCGAATGACAAAATCGCCGACCGCACTTTGCAACGGTTGCTGCTGGGGTCCCTGGATGGCATCCGTAAACGTCATTAACCAGTCACTGACACGGCAACGCAGCGCAATGCCCTTGCCATCTCCCAGACCGCGGTCACGGCAGGTACCCGGGTACACACCGTCATGGTCGAGCACCTGCTGGCGTGTGCAGTCACAGGCAAATACCTTGTGTTGGGCCTGCAGGGTGGCAATGGCTTCGGCATAGGCGGGGTATCGCTGGCTCTGGTAGAGCACCGGACCGTCCCAGTGCAATCCGAGGGCATCCAGGGCACAGAGAATCTGGTCAGCGGCTTCAGCACTTTCGCGGGGGGGATCCAGGTCTTCCATGCGCATCAACCAGGTGCCGTTGTGACTGCGGGCATCCAGGTAGGATGCCAGCGCGGCAATCAGTGAGCCCATGTGCAACGGACCCGATGGTGAGGGTGCAAAACGCCCGATATAGGGTGCAGGCATCGGCGTCGGACCTGGGTGCTGTAGGTTGGCGTCTGTCATGAAGCTGGCAAAGACAGTAGTTCTGCAAAAACGCAGTATAGCGAATCGTGGACAAGAAAAAGGGCGACCATGGTCGCCCTTTCTATCGGAGTAGCATTATAACGCTGTATCGTTATTGCGTGCCGCTGTGACGAGCGGGAACTAGTCAAGCGCCCAGCTGTTTTTCCTTGATTTCGTCGAGCGTCTTGCAATCGATGCATTTGTTGGCAGTCGGCCTGGCTTCCAGGCGACGAATACCGATTTCGACACCGCACGAATCACACCAGCCGTAATCGTCATTGGCGATTAGCTCAATGGTGCTGTCGATCTTCTTGATTAAGCGGCGTTCGCGGTCGCGCGTGCGCAACTCGATGCTGAATTCCTCTTCGAGTGTGGCGCGGTCAGCAGGATCTGGCGGGTTGGCCGCTTCGTCCTGCATGTGGTGTACGGTACGGTCTACCTCTTGCATCAGTTCATTGCGCCAACTGCGCAAAATGTTCTTGAAGTGCTCTTTCTGAGCTTCGTTCATGTACTCCTCACCACGTTTGATTTTGTAAGGAGTGAAGCCTCTGGCCTGCATATGTGAATCCGGTGCTGTTACTGCAGCTGGTGCCACAGGACGGGCAGCAGCTTTTGCTTTGGGTTTAGCTTTTGGTTTGCTGACGTTTGCCTTGGTAGCCTTGGGAGCTGCTTTGGGCTTGGCTGTTGCCTTGGGCCTGGGCTGGGCTTTCGGCTTTGCCTTGGCCTGGGTTTTTACCTTGGCCTTGGGCACCCGCCGGGCTGTGGTTTTCGCCTTCGCCGCGGTTTCTGCTTTGGCTTTCGGCGCAGCTTTGGTTTTGGCTTTAGCTTTGGGCGCAGCCTTGGTTTTAGCCTTCGCCTTGGCGACGGTTTTCGCCTTTGCTTTAGGCGCCGTCTTGACCTTGGCTTTTACCTTGGTTTTAGCTTTCGCTTTGGCCTTGGTTTTCGCCTTGGCTTTGCTTTTTGCAGGTGTTTTTTTGGTTGCCATTCCTGATCTCAAAAACTAATCTTTAGATAGTTGATTTAAAAATTACTTCAATTCCAGGCTCGCCGTTTCGCGAGGGACGCTACGCTACCAGATAATGCCCCTCAGTGCCATAAAAAGTGGAATAAAAGTGCCCATAAAAATGCCCTTAAAACGCGGATAATAGATCCGCCAGTGCATGCTTTTGACGGTCCGTCATAATGCCCTGGGCCGATGCGCTTTTTTGGCAGTAAGCTGCTGTTCTGTCCGGGGCCAAACCAATACCGACGTTCATGAAATTCACACCGCCGTTCCAACCTGCCACACTCATCAGAAGATACAAACGTTTCCTTGCTGACATCGAACTGCCCGATGGCAAAGTGATTACCATACACTGCCCGAATACCGGCTCCATGCTGCATTGTAATACGCCGGGCAGCCGCGTCTGGTTTTCAACATCTGACAGTAAGACCCGCAAGTACCCGCACACCTTCGAGATGATCGAGGTGGCCGGCAAGAAACGCGCCGGTATCAATACCGGACGTGCCAATGCGCTGGTGCGTGAAGCCATCGAAAATGACGTCATCCCTGCACTGCAGGGATACCAGACACTGCGCCAGGAGGTGAAATACGGGCAGGAAAACAGTCGTATTGATTTCCTGCTGCAGGATCATCCGCAGCGTCCCAGCGAAGACTGCTACATTGAAGTGAAGAACGTCACGCTTGGCATGGGCAAAGGGCTGGGCCTGTTTCCGGATGCCGTCTCGACCCGTGGCACCAAGCACTTACGGGAGCTGGTTCATATTCGGGAACAGGGATCACGGGCGGTGCTGTTGTTCTGTGTGCAGCATTCCGGTATCGAACGGGTGGCGCCGGCGACGGAGATTGATCCGGATTACAGTGCAGCCTTGGTGGCAGCGGCAGAGGCCGGGGTTGAGATCATGGCCTGGCAGGCGTTAATGACGGCGCGCGAGATCAGGCTTGAGAAGGCGATTCCGGTAGTGCTGCCTCGTCTAGCATGAGGCGACCCGCTTCCAGGTGATAGTCCAGCGCCCACAGGCTGTCGCCCATGCAGGGGCCCATAATGCACAGCCCTGTATCAATCTCGAAAAAGGCACCGTGGTTGCAGCAGCGGATGTACAGGCCCTCGGAATCAAGAAAGTTGTCAGGCTCCCATTCCAGTGCAATGCCCAGATGCGGGCAGCGGTTTAGGTAGACAAAACAGTTGCCGCGCTTTTTCACCACCAGCACGCTGCGTCCTGCCGCGGTGAAGCCCCTGGCAGAGCCTTCAGGAATGTCGTCAATGTGGCAAAGCGGGACCGCCATGGCAGATATCAGCCAGCCAGTGCCTGTTCAAAATCCGCCAGCAGGTCTTTCGTGTCTTCAATGCCCACCGACAGCCGGATCATGGAGTCAGCAATGCCCATGGAGGCGCGGCGCTCGGCGCCCATCTCGTAATAGATGGTGTGGGCCACGGGAATCGCCAGGGTGCGGTTGTCGCCCAGGTGGCTGGATGACAGCACCAGTTCCAGTTTGTTCAGGAAATCAAAACAGTCTATGGCGTTATCGAGTTCGATGCTCAGCAGGGCGCCGAAGTGGCGGAACAGGGTTTTCGCCCGTTCGTGCTGGGGATGGTTTGGCAGCCCCGGATAGAACACTCTTCTGACTTTCGGGTGCGCCTGGCAGAATTCGGCAATGGCTTGGGCATTGGCGCAGGCCTTGTCCAGGCGCAGGCTCAAAGTATCGCTGCCCACAGAAATATGATGGGCGGCTTCCGGCGCTAATGCCGCGCCGAAATCGCGCAGGCCTTTCTTGCGGATCTGGGTGATGCCCCACTGGCTCGGGTCCAGGTTCTTGTAGGTGTCGTAGATGTTCGGGTACGTGGTCCAGTCAAACAGCCCGGTGTCGGTGACACTGCCGGCCAGCGCGTTGCCGTGCCCGCCAATGGTCTTGGTCAGGGAGTTCGTGACCAGGCTGGCTTTCGCGGTTTTCGGCAGGAACAGCCAGGGCGAGGTCATGGTGTTGTCCACGAAGTACACCAGGTTACGGGCTTCACACAAATCGCCGATTGCCACTAGGTCGACCACCTGGGTGACCGGGTTGGCAATGGTTTCCACAAACACCAGGCGCGTGTTGTCCTGGATGGCGGATTCGACATTGGCGACGTCGGTGGCATCGATAAACGTCACTTCAATGCCCAGTTCCCTGAAGGTGTTGAACAGGGAGTTGGTGTTGCCAAACAGGAAAGCGCTGGAAACGATGTGATCGCCCTGCCGGAGCAATGCCAGTAGGGTGGAGCCGATACCGGCCATACCTGTCGCAAAAATGACTGTGCCCAGGCCCTGTTCCAGCTTTGTGACTTTCTGTGCCAGTGCCTCGATGGTGGGGTTGTTCTGGCGGCCGTAGGCAAAGCCCTTGCGCTTGTTCTGGAATACCTCGGCAAGCTCGTGGGCATCCTCGTAGGCATAGGCGACAGACGGATGTATCGGCTTGTGCAATACCCCGTGTTCCGGCTTGCCTTCCCGGTCGGAGTGCAGGACGGTGCTGTTGAATCCTTTTTTGCGATCAGTCATGACGAAATGCGTCCCGGGTGCGTTTAACAGGGATTGCGGATGATACTTGATTTGGGGATACCCGACTATTCCGGGACAGAGGCAAGAGACAGGAGGCAAGGACGAACCGTCAGGCAACAGGTGTTGCTCTTGGGCGGGAGCAGGTTCAGAGCCTTTGGCCGTCATGGCGAATGGTGGCGCAAGTGCCTTGTACCAACCTACATACAAGCATGTCCCAAGCACAGACTTGTTTTTATTGAAGCGTTGACAAAGGCAGGCATGCAATCATCCTGTTCTTGCCTCTTGCCTCTTGCCTCTTGCCTCTTGCCTCTTGCCTCTTGCCTCTTGCCTCTCGCCTCTCAGTTTTCCTGCTGACTCTGGCAGTCAAAACAGCAGGGGGCTTCCGGTTGAACATCCAGGCGGCTGACATCGATGTCGTTGCCGCAACTATCGCAATAACCATAATCCCCACTGAGGAATTTGGCGAGCGCCTTGTTGACTCGTCTGAGGCGGTTTTCCACCTGGCGTTGCGAGGATTGCGCCATGCTTTGCTGCTGCATCGCATCCATGCGCGACAGGCGTCCAACCTTGGACTGGTCAAGCACGACCGTATCGGCCGCAGTCTTACCCGTCTCATACTGGGCCTGGAGCGCTTCCCGAAGGGTTTCGAGCCGGCCCTGAAAGGTTGCCAGTTGGCTGTCGTCCAACATGTTTAGTTGCCGAACCGCGCGTAGATGGGACTGGTCGCGATGCGATCGGTGATTTCCGCCAGGCGTGCCTGGTAAGCCTCGGAATCGCGGCTGCCATAGGCCTTGATGAACTCGGCCTCCGTCATGCCGTCGTAGGTACCCACGGGGGGCAGGTAATCGGTACTGGCCTGGCTGTCCTTTATGATGTCCTGGAACAGTCGTGCATCCCTGTCCGACCGGGTGGCCAGCATGCCCAGCAGGGAGCCGGCCTGATTGGCCGCGATATCGGTAAAACTGAAGCCGGTACGAAAGCGAGAATCGTGGACCTCCTTGTAGATGGAAATCACTTCGGCCATGGCGGCACCGGCAGAGGCGGCAATGGCGGCCGAGCCGACCACATGCTGGGCCAGATCTTCGCGGTTTTCGATGACGACCCTGACCCGGCGCGGTTCGGCCAGCACGGTGTCGGTGCCGATCAGCTGGGGCAGCTCAAGTTCTGTGAGGTAGGCCGTGAGCACAATGAATATGGCCCGGTTTTCAGCGACCGGATCAGCACCGCCGGTACTGTTGAGGCTGGCATAGAGAAACAGGGGACGTAGCAGGTCGTTAAGTCCGATGCGCCGGACGTCAGCGGGCAGTTCGGCCAGGGTAGCCGCGAGCTTGTCATGAAAGTACTTCAGGCGCCTGGCTTCGCGCGCGCTGACAAAGGCCTGGCGGGCCTGGTCTTCCAGCTGGCGCAGGTTGTCGCCCTGCCAGTTGAGGACGATGACGACGTTATCCTCGGTGATGCTCTGGAAATCCAGGGATGCAAAAAACGAGGCGACCAGCTGGTAATTCTGGTCTTCTGCCAGTCGTGCGTTCACCGCTTCACGAAGCGGAGCCAACAGCGGTGCCGGGATCGACAGGGCACCGGCATCCACCGATGCCAGCGCCAGGGCGTCATCGACATGCCGGAAGCGCAGGTCGAGATTGACGTAGCGCTGCAGTCCGAGCATGGCGATCGGAATACTCAGGCGAATGCTGGCGCCGGCTTGTCGCAGATCGGTGTGAATATTGACGGCCGCGAGTGTGGGGTTGGTGTTTTTGACGTAGGTTGTCAGGGCGGAGAGTTCATTCTCGGTCAGGCGCACTTCCTGGTAGTCGCTGGCCAGCAGCTGGCGCGGATCATGGTCGATCATCAGTTGCTGGATTTCCCGGATCTGTGCCTGGTCCAGGGGAGGACTTTTTGGCACAGACGGGTTTTGCTGCAGGGTTAACAGCAACAGGATGAGCGGCAGGCTGGACACGCACAGGGCGATACTGCCGATGAGTATTTCCAGAACTTTCATGAAAAAACTGGGACTGGCTCACAGGAAGCGGTGGTGAAGACTCCTTAATTTCATCATTATGCGTTATGATGCGCAAACAATTGCGTCTCCCTGGCCTTTAATGATCGTCAATTCAGGACGTTACGGGGTGTTTTTCAGTCTCCGTTGAGGCTGAGGAAATGGCGCTGAATGATCCTGCACAACGACGGGATTTCTGGAAAAGCAACGCGGAACGATGCAAAAACGCTGACCTAGGTGACATTTATGCAAGCTTACAGGGTTTACATGCTGGGACTGACAGCCGTCATGGTCATGTTGCAGTCTGCCTGCGCAAGCACCGAAAGTCAGACTGTTTATACGCCCGGCAGCGGGGCAAGCAGCGCCGAAACAATAGCCAGTGCCGGCCAGTCAGTCGAGAGCCAGGCAGCTATGGATCAGGCCGCTATGGACCAGCAGCGTGCCGAAGCCGAAGCCCTGGAAAGACAGCGGCAAGAAGCCGAAGCCCGTCGTATTGCCCAGCAGCGTGAGGAATCCGCCCGTCGCGCCGAAGAGGAGCGCCTGGCCCAGGAACAGGCCGCCCGCGAAGCCGAGCAAGCCGCTCGTCGCGAAGTCCAGCGTGAGCGCATTGAAGCCTTGCGGGCCCAGATCGCTGCCAACGAGACAGAAACTGAAAACGTCGAAGCGGCCAATGCTGCACTTCGCCAGGCCATCGCAGCAGCCGAGGAACTCGGCCAGGCCCTGTCCGAGGAAGAGGAAAAGTACAACAACGCCGATGAATCCACCGGTGAACTGCAGGATGAGCTCAATACTGCCCGCCTGGAAGAACTCGCCAGCCGAGTGGAAACTCTGAGCAACCAGGCCCAGTCCCTGCTGGCCCAGCCCTGATAGCGGCTGCCCCTGTCATTCGCCATGAGCAAGTCTGGCAAAGGGCCGAAAAGCGGGGAAATCATACCTTTCCGGCGTGCTGACACCGCGGCCGAGGCGCGGCGGGATGCACGTCGTGAAGCCAAGGCCAAAGACCTCAAATCCCGTTTTGCTGCCGCCAGGCAGGCCTCGGAATCCCAGTCAAAAGCCGCAGAACGCCTCAAGCAGCTTTTCAAGCAGCCCGGGCCCAAACCCGGTAAAAATCCCGGCAAGAAGCCGCGCTGAAAGGCGAACAGCCAGCCCGTCCAAATTATTCGGTAAATTCCCCTGAAACTGCTTGTTTTTGTGGCAATGTAGCCACACGCTGAAAAGCTGCCTTTCCCTTTGTTTGTGCCAGTCGTTGTGATAAAGTGCGCGGATTTTTTAACGGCCAAACCCACAACCATAATAACTATTTGTTAACTCGGAGAGACCCGCATGCTTGGCGCCACTAGCTTGATTATCCTGCTGTCCCTGTTTGGAATCGGAGTGGCCTTTTTCTACATGAAAAAGGTCACTGACATCCCCCTTGACCTGGGGCTGGACAAAGAGGACAGCGTTCGACTGAAGTCCATCCACGGTGCCATCGCTGAAGGTGCCATGGCCTTCCTGAAGCAGGAATACAAGGTATTGTCCATCTTTATGGTGGCCTTTGCCGTAGTAATTGCCCTGCTGATTGACGACAAGCACACCGAGAACATCAGCGAAGGTATTTACACCGCCATCGCCTTCCTGTTCGGTGCCGTCATCTCCATTGTGTCCGGCTACATCGGCATGAAAGTCGCCACCGCCGGTAATGCCCGTACCACGGTTTCTGCCCGCAACAACATTGGTGACGCTTTCCGCGTAGCCTTGAATTCCGGCGCCGTCATGGGCTTCTCCCTGGTCGGTCTGGCTACCCTGGGCCTGATCATCATCTACCTGTTCATGGGTGCGGTCCTGCCTGAAGACGTGCCGAACAACGTCATGATGGAAATCATTGCCGGTTTTGGTTTGGGCGGATCCTCCATTGCCCTATTCGCCCGTGTGGGTGGCGGTATCTTCACGAAGGCGGCTGACGTCGGTGCTGACCTGGTAGGTAAAGTGGAAAAAGGGATTCCGGAAGACGATCCGCGCAACCCGGCGGTTATCGCCGACAACGTCGGTGACAACGTGGGTGACGTGGCCGGTATGGGTGCTGACCTGTTCGGTTCCTGTGCCGAAAGTACCTGTGCGGCCCTGGTGATCTCTGCACTGGCCTTCGCCGGTGACATCAACGCCATGCTGTACCCGATCATGATTACCGCCATCGGCATTCCGGTGAGCCTGGTAACCAAGATGCTGGTGAATGTGCACACTGAAGAGCAGGTGGCGCCTGCCCTGAAGAAACTGCTCATGATCTCCAGCGTGCTGATGGCTGTGGTCATGTACTTCGTCACGGTCGCCATGGTGCCGGAAACTTTCGTCATCAACGGCAACGAGTATTCCGCCATGGGCGTGTATTGGTGTTTCCTGTCCGGTCTGCTGGCCGGCCTGGCGGTAGGTCTGCTGACCGAATACTACACCTCTGACCAGTACCAGCCGGTGAAGGATATCGCCAAGTCCTGTGAAACCGGTGCTGCCACCAACATCATTTTCGGCCTGGCTCTGGGCTACAAGAGTACCGTACTGCCTTACCTGGCCATCGCCGTATCCATTTACATGTCCTGGCAGTTCGCTGACATGTACGGTATCGCCATTGCCTCCCTGGGCATGCTGGGTACCCTGGTTGTCGCCCTGTCCATCGATGCCTACGGTCCGGTAGCGGACAATGCCGGTGGTATCGCCGAAATGGTCGGCCTGGATAAGGAAGTACGTCGCCGTACCGATATACTCGACTCTGCCGGCAACACCACGGCTGCAATTGGTAAAGGCTTCGCTATCGGCGCAGCCATCCTGACGTCACTGGCCCTGTTTGGCGGCTTCCTCACAGCCTCTGAAAACCTCCTGAAGGAAGCCAACGGTGACGACTACAGCCTGATCGCCACCATCAACCTGCTGGACCCGATTGTGTTCACCAGCCTGTTCATTGGCGCAGTTCTGCCGTTCCTGTTCTCTGCCATGACCATGAAATCCGTGGGCGCTGCCGCCTATGACATGATCGAGGAAGTGCGTCGGCAGTTCCGCGAGATTCCGGGCATCATGGAAGGCCAGGGTCGTCCCCAGTACGGTCAGTGTGTGGCCATTTCCACCAAGGCTGCCCTGCGTGAAATGATCGCCCCGGGTGTCCTGATCATGGGTACACCGCTGGTCGTAGGCTTCCTGTTCGGTGTGCAGGCCGTTGCCGGTATTCTGGCCGGTTCCCTGGTCACCGGTGGTGTACTGGCCATTGCCTCCTCCAACTCCGGTGGTGCCTGGGACAACGCCAAGAAGTACATCGAAGCCGGTAACCTGGGTGGCAAGGGCTCTGAAGAGCACAAGGCCGCTGTTGTCGGTGACACCGTAGGTGACCCGCTGAAAGACACCTCAGGTCCGTCCCTGAACATCCTGATCAAGCTGTCTGCGATCCTGAGCCTGGTATTCGCCCCGTTCTTCGTGAACTACGGCGGCGTCCTGCTCTGATCCTCTCAATGTCATCAGACTGAGCGAAAAAGGGGGCTTTGCCCCCTTTTTCATGAGCGGTATTCCAATTTGCATCCATGTTGAAATAGTTCGCGGCTAAAGCCGCTCCTTCACTATACCGAGACTGATCGACTGCGCGGCATGAGCTGCAACACCTGAATTATCCACTGAATCCACAATAGAGCTGTCAACCATGAGCAATGCCAAATCCATTCATCCCCATCCTGATTCCAACCTGAGCCAGGTGAAAAACATCATCGTCGTTGCCTCCGGCAAGGGTGGCGTGGGCAAGTCCACCACGGCCGTAAACCTGGCGCTGGCCCTGGCTCGTCAGGGCTACCAGACCGGCCTGTTTGATGCCGATATTTATGGACCAAGCCAGCCGCTGATGTTGGGTATTGCGCCAGGCACACGCCCCGAAATTGAAAACGGCAAGATCATGCTGCCGGTGGAGGCCCATGGCATCAAGGCCAACTCGGTGGGCCTGCTGGTGGACGAAAACCAGGCCATGGTCTGGCGTGGCCCGATGGTTGTGGGTGCCTTCAACCAGATCCTCAATGACACCAAGTGGGGTGAACTGGACTTCCTCGTGGTAGACATGCCCCCGGGCACGGGTGACATCCAGCTCAGCCTGGCGCAAAGCGTACCGGTGACCGGTGCCGTGATTGTCACGACTCCGCAGGACGTGGCGCTGCTGGACGCCAAGCGCGGTATCGAGATGTTCCGTAAGGTGGAAGTGCCAATTCTGGGCATCGTGGAAAACATGAGTATTCACATCTGCAGCGCCTGCGGCCACAGCGAGCATATCTTTGGTGACGGTGGTGCAGGACGCATCGCGGAAAGCTACGGGGTCAGTCTGCTCGGTGAGCTGCCGCTGGAGTTGAGCATACGCCAGCAGTGCGATGAAGGTAACCCGGCCGTGGTGGCCGATCCTGATGGCAAGGTCGCCGGTATTTACCTGGAAATTGCCGCCAAGATTACACAGCAACTGGTCTCGGCACCGGCCGGTAAGTCCGGCCCGAGCATTTCGATCAGTGATGATTGATATCCGGGTGTAGGGGGTAGGTCGGCATAGGCCTAAGCGGCCGTTTGCCGACATTGGCATCTGAACTCGTTATCTGGTTGGGGGGGCGTGCCCGGTTTGGGCGACCTGTGCTCGCCATGTCGGCAAACGGGCTTCGCCCTATACCAACCTACAACGCCATGCCGACTTGCGGCATACGTGCCTGGAGTGTCAGGCTTCGGTTAATTCCCTGAGATACGCAAACAGCTTGCGTGATGCTGACGGCGCCTTGTTGTCGGCTTTTTCCTTCTGGGCCTGACGAATCAGTGCCCGCATATACTGGATATCGGTGTCGCTGTAATCGCGGATAAGGGCATCCAGTGTCGCCTGGTCACCATCAAGCAGTTGTTCCCGCAATATCTCGAGGTGGTGAAAATGGCGTTTGGCCAGTTCTGACTGTTGCCCCTGTTCATCCAGAACCTGCTGGATCGGCTCCGGATCGACATCACGCATGACGCGACCAATGAACTGTAATTGGCGCTTGCGGGCACCACGCCTGGGCGGAATACGTTTGTACTCATCGATGGCATGCTGCAATTCGGGTGGCAGGTTGCACTTTGCCAATAGGGAAGGCGGCAGGGTGGTGAGCTTTTCGCCCAGTTCCTGCAAGGCATGCATGTCTTTCTTGCGACGGGTTTTACTTAAGTATTCGCCGTCGTCTTCCGGGTAGTCGTTTTGATCAGTCATGGGTTTCAGTAGAACACGGTGGCCAGACCGAGAAAAGCCAGGAAGCCGACCACATCAGTGACCGTGGTCATGGCCATGCTGCCGGCCAGGGCCGGATCGATCTTCATGGATTTCAGGAACAGGGGCAGGAAGGCCCCGGCCAGTGCGGCGGTAAAGAGATTGATGATCATGGCGGTGGCAAAGATGACGCCCAGCTTGAGGTCACTGAACCAGAGGGTCGCAATGCCACCGGCAACCGATGCCAGCACAACGCCGTTGAGCATGGCCACCTGCAGTTCTCGGTTCATGAGCCAACGCTGGTTCGTTTTGCCGATCTGGCCGATGGCCATGCTGCGGATCACCAGGGTCAGGGTCTGGTTGCCGGCCACACCACCCATGTTGGCGACCACGGTCATGAGGATGGCCAGGGCCACCACTTCATCGATGGTGTCGGAAAAGCGGCTGATGACGGTGGCGGCAATGAAGGCGTTGACCAGATTGATGGCCAGCCAGATGGCGCGGCGGCGGCTGGTTTTCAGAACCGGAGCAAAGGTATCTTCCTCTTCGTCCAGGCCGTGCATCCCGAGCAGGGAGTGTTCGGCATCATCACGAATGACGTCTACCACATCGTCAATGGTGATACGGCCAAGCAGTTTGCCATCCTCATTGATGACCGGTGCGGACACTAGGTCCATGCGTTCAAACAGCTGCGCCACTTCCCGCTCACTCATGTCCACCGGAATGGCGTTGTAGTCGGTGATCATCACTTCCTCAACCGTCAGGTTGGGGTCCGAGACCAGCAGGGTACGCAGGGGCAGAATGCCGACCAGGTGATCATCGCGGCTGGTGACCAGGATGTTGTCCGTCATCAGCGGAATTTCATTGTGCCGGCGCAGGTAACGCAGGACGACATCAAGCGTGGTGCTGCGCCTGACCGTAATGGTGTCCGTGTTGAGGAGGCCGCCGGCGGTGTCTTCCGGGTAGGACAGCACCGCCTCGAGACGGTTGCGGTCCTGTTCGTCCATGGCCAGCAGGACCTGGTAGATCACCTGTTCCGGCAGCTTCTGCAGGAGGTCGGCAATATCGTCGGTTTCCAGGCCCTCGGTCAGTGAGGCGACTTCTTCCGGGCTCAGCTTGTCGAGGATGTCGGCCTGAATCTCTTCGTTGAGGTAGTTCAGTACCTCACCTTCGTTGTTCTTCTCGACCAGCTGCCACAACACTTCACGAGCCGTGTGCGGGGAGGACTCCAGCAGGTGGGCTATGGTCGGGGCCGGCAGGGCGTTGAGCATGCGGCGCACACGCACAAAGGCACCGCCTTCAAGCGCAGTACTCAGCTCATGAAGGTGGTCCTGGATCTGGGTGCTTTGTTCCTTGGGATCGAGCATGAAACAGCCTGCTGCTAACCGGGTACGGGTTGAGTGCCATTATACCCGCTCTGGCGACGGGTCAGGTCCTGGGCTGTTCCACGGGTATAACGGTGTGAAAAAGCGACTTACACGTGAGGACTTATCGGATCATTCCTCGCCAAAATTGTTATCCACCAGCTGCCTGATGGCTTCCAGTACTTCCAACTCATCGTTGCCATCAATTTTCAGGGTCAGTTCGCTGCCGGGTGAGGCGGCCAGCATCATGACGGACAGGATGCTCTTGCCGTCCACGGTCCTGTCACCATTGCTGACTTCAACACGGCTGTCATAGTGGGAAGTGACTTCCACGAATTTGGCGGCGGCCCGGGCATGCAAGCCGGTGCGGTTCTTGATGGTAATGGCGGATTCAATCATAACTGCTTCTTGATGGGCACCGGGCTTCGTTAACGAATTTCCTTGTGCCGTACCTGTACATTGATTTTGTTTTTACCGAAATGCTGCTTGAGTTTTTCGCACAGGTACACGGACCTATGTTGCCCTCCCGTACAGCCGATGGCAATGGTTATATAGCTGCGGTTATTGGCTTCGAAACGCGGCAGCCAGCGCTCCAGGTAATCGCGGATATCGGCAAACATTTCCATGACCTCGTCCTGGGTCTCCAGGTAGTCGATCACGTCCTGCTGGAGGCCGTTTTGCCCGCGTAACTGGATTACCCAGTAGGGATTAGGCAGGCAGCGCACGTCAAAGACGATATCGGCATCCACGGGCACGCCGTACTTGAAACCGAACGACTGGAACTGCACCGCCATGCCCCTGGCATCATGCCGGGCCACCCGGTTCTTGATGATGTCGCGCAACTGATGCAGGGACAGCGTGCTGGTGTCGATGGTCAGGTTAGCCAGCGAAATGATCGGTGACAGCAGCTCGCGCTCTTTCTGGATGGCTTCCATCAGGCCCAGCTTTTCATTGCTGAGGGGATGCTTGCGGCGGGTTTCGCTGAAGCGCTTGAGCAGGGTGTTGTCATCGGCATCCAGGAAAATGATCTGGCGATCGATACGGGATTCGTCCAGTCCGGCAAAGATATCGGGAAATTTTTCCAGGTCTTCGGAGATGTTGCGGGCATCAATACTGACCGCGACCTGCTGGAATTCGGGATGCAGGTCATGACTGACCCGGTCTGCCAGGATGCCTAGCATGCTGGCAGGCAGGTTGTCGACGCAGTAGTAGCCGAGATCCTCAAGCACATGCAGGCAGGTACTTTTTCCGGAGCCGGAGCGGCCACTGATGACGATGAGTTTCATGCTTCAGTCTCAGTCGTGGCTTTGTGCGCTGGTTTTCATGGCGTTCATGCTGCTTCACCGTGAGGTTACGCGTACCGGGTTAAAAGTGGTTAAAAAACGCTTAAAGGCTGTTGTGGCGCCGCATCAGCTGGCGTCCGGTTCTGCGATTTCAGCGGTGGCTGCGGCAAACAACGCCGCATTGGTTGCGCAGCCTCTCAGGGTGGCGCAATAGTCGCTGTTGTTGAAACGTTCGGCTAGGTTTCGCAGGACTTCAAGATGGCCTTCAATGGTATTTTCCGGCACCAGCAGGTAGAACAGCAGGTCGACCGGTTTGCCATCGATGGCATCGAAATCAATGCCGCTTTCCAGTTTGACCAGGCAGCCGATGGTTTCGACACATTTGGGGACGCGGCAGTGAGGAATGGCGATGCCGTTGCCCAGGCCGGTGCTGCCCAGTTGTTCCCGGGCAATCAGGGCGTTGTAAATCTGGTTGGCATCGACTGACTCCACCTGTTCGGCGATCAGGTCGGAAGTGGTTTCAATCAGGCGTTTCTTGCTGACCCCCTGCAGATTACAAAAGGTAAGTTCCGGCGTCAGGATAGTTTTGAGGTCCATACGTTCAGTCTCGTGATTCTGTGTTGGCGGACAGGGTTAAAGCAGCCGTTTTCTTTCATTGGACGGGGCAATCGACAGGGACTCGCGGTATTTCGCAATCGTGCGGCGTGCGATATTGATGCCCTGGTCGGAAAGCAGCTGGGTTATCTTGCTGTCGCTCAAGGGTTTTTGGGGATTTTCGGCAGCCACCAGTTTCTTGATGAGGGCACGAATTGCGGTGGAAGAGCATTCACCGCCGCCTTCGGTGCCGACATGGCTGGAGAAAAAGTACTTCAATTCAAAAATGCCGCGTGGTGTGTGCATGTATTTCTGGGTGGTCACGCGGGAAATGGTCGATTCGTGCATGCCGACAGCCTCGGCAATGTCATGCAGGACCAGTGGCTTCATGGCTTCCTCGCCGTATTCCAGGAAGCCCTTCTGGTGTTCCACGATCTTGGTGGACACTTTCATGAGGGTCTCGTTGCGGCTGTGCAGGCTCTTGATGAACCAGCGCGCTTCCTGCAGGTTTTCCTTGATGAAGGTGTTGTCGGCTTCCGACCCCTTGCTGTTGGCCAGCATGGCGTATTCCGGATTGACCCGTATACGCGGCGCGGTTTCCGGGTTCAGTTCCACATGCCAGCGGCCGTTACGCTTGGTCACGAACACATCCGGCACAACATAGGTGGCATCGGAGGGCGTGATCTCGGATCCCGGTCGGGGATTCAGGGAAAGGATGATTTTCAGCGCTTCCTTGAGCTCCGGTTCCTTGATCTTCAGGGTCTTCATGATATGCGCATAGTCATGGCTGGCGAGCTGGTTCAGATGGTCGTTGATTATGCGGGCGGCGATATCGATGCCGGGGAATTCCGGATCCAGTTGTTTCAGCTGCAGGGTCAGGCATTCTTTCAGGTCGCGGTAACCCACGCCCACCGGGTCGAACTGCTGGATGCGGTGCAGGACAGCGAGCACTTCCTCTTCATCGATATCCAGCTCCCGGATCAGGCCGGCATGAATGGACTCGATGGTGACCGTAAGCATGCCGTTGGGATCGATGGCATCAATGATCGCCATGGCAATCAGGCGATCACCATCAGACATGGGGGTCAGGTTCAACTGCCAGTTCAGGTGGTCCTGCAGCGTGCCAGATTTACTGTTGCGCGATTCGAAATCGAAATCATCGCCATCACCACCGGAGGAGAGAGGCGGGCTGTTGTTGGTGTAGATGTCATCCCAGCTGCTGTCGACGGACAGGTCGTTGGGGATATCCTTGTCCTCCCAGTTGTCACCACTGGAGAACTCGCTGTTGGCGTCCTGTTCGTTGTAATTGTCGCTGTCGGAGAAGTTCTCCTGGGCATTGTCCACCGTGTTCGCGGTGGCCGAGAATTCCTCACCTTCGTTGAACTCACGCTCTAAATCGCCTTCAGGACTATCGCCGGATTCATCGATTTCCAGCAGCGGATTGGATTCCAGGGCTTCCTGGATTTCCTGCTGGAGGTCCAGCGTCGACAGTTGCAGCAGGCGGATGGCCTGTTGCAATTGTGGGGTCATCGTCAGTTGCTGACCCAGTTTGAGCTGGAGTGATAGCTTCATAATGTCATTGGTTTACAGCGCTGGTTTACTGCCTGAGCTTGATGCGTTGTCGGGTTGTGGTTCGCCGGCGCTGCCGGGATCAGAACCCGGGCAATAAGGCGCCGGGACAAGGGCGCAACAATAGCAAATCAGGGGATTTTTTAACAGCAAATCGTCATTTCGGAATGAATATTGCATTACGCGCTTGACGACACGGGCGAAATGCTAACAGGGACTTACATTCTGAACTGTTCGCCCAGATAGACTTCTCTAACCTGTTGATTTTCAATAATTTCGGCAGGAGTCCCGGCAGCCAGGATGGTGCCTTCACTGACGATATAAGCCTTCTCACAGATATCCAGCGTCTCCCGCACATTGTGGTCGGTCACCAGTACGCCGATGCCGCGGTCACTGAGGCCCTTGATGATCAGCTTGATGTCATTGACGGAGATGGGATCGACCCCAGCAAAGGGTTCATCCAGCAGGATAAAGGCCGGATCAGTGGCCAGGGCACGGGCAATTTCGGCTCGGCGGCGTTCCCCGCCAGACAAGCTCATGCCCTTGGTATCGGCAATGTGGCTGATATGAAACTCCGCCATCAGCTGCTCGGCCCGGGCCAGGCGCGCCTCTCGATCCAGGTCCGCCCGGGTTTCCAGGATGGCCAGGATATTGTCGCGTACAGACAGCTTGCGGAAGATGGAGGCCTCCTGCGGCAGATAGCCTAGGCCCTTGCGGGCGCGTTCATGCATGGGAGCCCGGGAGATATCCTCGTCATCAATGAACACCTGGCCTTTGTCAGCCTTGACCAGGCCAATGATCATGTAAAAGGAGGTGGTTTTGCCGGCGCCGTTGGGGCCTAGCAAGCCAATGATTTCGCCGCTGCTGACGGCCAGGGAAGTATCCGAAACCACCTTGCGGCCTTTGTAAGTTTTGGCCAGATTGAGTGCCCGCAAGGTGCTCATCGGGGATTACTGGCCTTCCCGCGGCGTGATGACGAATTCGGCCTGGCTGCCATCGGCACAGGTCGGTGTGACCAGGCGCCGGCTTTCCAGGTAATAGTCGACCTGACACCCGGTAAGGCGATCGCCGCCCTGGGAAAAACTGACCCTGCCCACGGCAGACATGTGCTGGGTGTCGTAATCCAGGGTGATGGTTTCGGCATTGGCCATTGCCATGGGTTGGTCAGGCGCGGGCTGCTGTTCGTAGTGGGCCAGCATGCCGGTCACAATGATTTTCTTGATCTCGCCGTCCGTGCGCTCGATGGTGATTTGCTGGCCACTGATTTTCAGGGTGCCCTGGATGATTTCTGCCGGCTTCTCGGCCGTGCCGTAAAATACCTGCCGGCCTTCGTCGAGCAGCAGGAGACTGTTGTCATAGGTACCGCGCACGGGCTGGCTGGCATCTTCAGGCAGGGCCGCACCGGTTACGGCAACCAGCAGGGCGCTGATGGCCAGGACGCGCTGATGGGTCAGGCGGGGTTTACTGCGGGCTTTATTCACGCTGCTCATACTGCATTTGTCCGTTGGCCAGTTGCCGAAAGACTTTGGTGTTGATGTCGGCAAACAGACCCTGGCTGGTGGTGATGAAACCGTCGGATTCCAGCACCACGTCACGGTCGGTATGCATGTTGCCGTCCTCCGGCCACAGGGTCAGTGCATCCGTGGTGATGCGAACCGGCCTGCCCCGGGCGGTGATGCCGTCAATAATAACATCATCGACCAGCACCAGGCGCTCCTGGTTTTTCTCCGGATCCATGTCCAGGCGCCCGTTCACGGCGTTGATGCGCCAGGCCGACTGGTCGTCCTGGAAAAGGATGAAGCGGGGGGCATCAATCAGGCTGACCTCGGGATTGGGGAAATGCGTGATGCGGTCGGCACGGAAGCGATAATCCACGCGTCCTTCCGGGGTGTAATGCATGCTGTCGACATCGGCCATGAAGTAGTCGTAGTCCTGTTCTGACAGCTCCAGCACACGGCTGATGTCCAGGACATCTTCATTGGTGGCTGAATCCAGCAGATAGAACACGATAGCGCTCAGCACGATGATGGCCAGGATATGCAGACGCACGCCACTTTTGCGTAACTCGGCTGCCTGGCGGTTGATTGGGGGGGCGTCTGTCATGACTGGCTGCCGTTTAGAGGAACGGTTTAACGGCAGCCTCAAAGGTGCCCTGGGCGCGCATGATCCAGTCGCAGATTTCGCGCACGGCGCCGGCTCCGCCGGGCAGGGTGGTGATGGCATCTGCTGCTTCCCTGACAAGGAAGTGACCATTGGGTACCGTGATACCCAGCCTGGCGGCGTTGATGCAAGCCAGGTCGGGCAGGTCATCCCCGGCATACGCAACCACATCGCAGGACATGCCGAGCTTGCCGAGAATTTCATCCAGTGCCACCTTCTTATCATCACGGCCCTGGTACACGATGTCGATGCCCAGCGCCCGGGCACGATTGGCGACAATGTCGGAACTCCTGCCGGTGATCAGGGCAACCTGCACGCCACTGCGCTGCAGCAGCTTCAGGCCCAGGCCGTCGAGGGTGTTGAAGGCTTTGAATTCCAGACCCTGGTTATCAAAATACAGCTTGCCGTCGCTGAGTATGCCGTCCACATCAAGCACGAGCAGGCGGATATGCTCGGCAAGGGCTTTGACCTTTTCAGGTAACAAGCTGTCAGACATGGCAGGTGGTTTCCTTCCGTTAACGCTCAGACCACATTGGCCTTGAGCAGGTCATGCATGGTGATGATGCCGGCCAGGCTGTCATCGTCATTCATGACAACCAGAGAATAGATTTCGTTGTCCTGCATCAGGCGGGCAGCCTCTGATGCCAGGGCATTCTTGTCAATGGTCTTATAGGTGGTTGTCATGACGGTGTCGATGCGGGTGTCATCCAGGGGCTGGCCACTGTCCAGGAATCGGCGCAGGTCGCCATCGGTGAACACGCCAATCACCTTGCCGGCACTGCTGGAAACCGTGGTCATGCCGAGTTTCTTGGCGGACATCTCCAGCAGCGACTCTTTCACACTGGTGGTTTCCGCCACACGGGGAATGTCATCGCCCTTGTGCATGACATCGCCGACTTTCAGCAGCAGGCGGCGGCCCAGGTTGCCGCCGGGATGGGAAAAGGCAAAGTCCTCGGCGGTGAAACCGCGGGCTTCCAGCAGGGCCATGGCCAGGGCATCGCCCATGACCAGTGCTGCCGTGGTGCTGGTCGTGGGGGCCAGGCCGAGAGGACAGGCTTCTTTTTCAACGCTGGCATCCAGGCTGGCATCGGCTTCCCGTGCGAGCAGTGACGCTGGATTGCCGGTGAGGGCAATCAGTGCAACGCCCTTGCGCTTGAGGATGGGCAGGAGGGTTTCGATCTCGACGGTGGCGCCGGAGTTTGAGATGGCGATTACCACATCGCGGTTCGTGACCATGCCGATGTCGCCATGGCTGGCCTCAGCGGGATGCACGAAATGGGCGGGGGTCCCGGTGCTGGCCAGGGTGGCGGCAATCTTGTTGGCGATATGCCCGGATTTGCCGACGCCCATGACGATGACGCGTCCGGTACAGTCGAGGATCAGTTTGCAGGCGGTGAAGAATTGCTCATCGATGCGACTGGCAAGACTGGCCACGGCATGGTGTTCAAGTTCAATGGTGCGAAGAGCGCTTTTTTGCAGCGCGGCGTTGTCCATGATTTGGCAGGACCCCGGGATTACCCTACTGGCTGATGATCAGTGAGGCAGTGTAAGCGATATACATACCCAATAAAACCACGCCGGCGGGCCGCCCGATCTGCTGGTTTTTACGGGAACGCATGTACAGGAAGTAAGCGCAGCCCAGAGTAATGATCATCATCATGGCATAGTCACGGGTCAGTACTTCGGGTTCGATGACATAAGGCGCCAGGAACGCCGGTACCGGCAGTACCAGGAGGATGTTCATGATGTTCGAGCCGATGATGTTGCCCAGCACCAGGTCGTAATGGCCCTTGAAAGCACTGGTGATGGACGTGGCCAGTTCCGGCAGGCTGGTGCCCACGGCCATGACGGTCAGGCCGATCACGAGTTCGCTCACACCCAGTGACAGTGCCACGCTGCGTGCCCCTTCCACCAGGATGTTGGCGCTGATGATGAGCAGAACCAGGCCAAAGACCAGCAGGCCGAATGCCTTGGCCGTGGACATGTCTTCGGCAATGAAATCATCGGTCACCTCGTTGGGATCAATGATGCGCTCGTCATTGTCCGCTTTGTCATCCATCAGCCGCAGGCTTTTCAGGACCCGCCAGGTGAAGACTGCCATGAGGAACAGCAGCAGCAGGCCGTCAAAATAATTCAGGGTCTGGTCGGCAAAGACGATGAAGCACAGGGCGGACACCAGCAGCAGTGCCGGCAGTTCCTTGCGCAGCAACGACCTTGGAATATCGATAGGCTGTATCAGTAACGTTATGGCCAGCACAATGCCAAGGTTGGCGATATTCGAGCCCAGAGCATTGCCAATGGCAAAGCTAGGTGACCCCTGGATGGAGGCCGTGGCCGAGGTGAAAATTTCAGGCGCAGAGGTACCAAAGGCAACAATGGTGAGGCCGATGACGAGGGGGGATACGCCGAGATTGCGCGCCGTTGTGGAGGCGCCAAGCACGAAACGATCCGCGCTCCAGATCAGTCCCGCGAATCCGAAGACAATATAGACCGCGGCCAGATAGATGTTCATGTCCACTCTCAGGCCTGAGGCGGTGCTTGCTGCCAGAGGTCAAATGAAAAATTGGCGACAATATGGCAAGTCTCCCTGTAATAATCAAGTCAGACGCACAGGGAACGAGAGGTTGGCCGGATCAATTTTTTTAAAATGCCAAATCGGTTAAAATGCCGGCCCTGAGGCGGTAGCGCTGCAAGTTTTTGGCAAATTTCCGATTTATGTTCAGGCAACATACAGTTCGGCTGGCGCAACATTGTCGTCTTGATTGTCGTCTTGCTGCATCCTCAGACTTATGCGGTGTGTCTGCGACCAGCCAGGAGTCGGAACACCAAACACTTATCACCGAGAAACATTTCATGCTAACAGCGACAACATTCATAACGCGCTTGACCCGGCTGGTATTGGCAACGGCTTTTGCCGTTGGCTGCGTGCTGTCCTGGACCGGTGCTGCGGCACAGGACGTGACGGCTGAAGCAGCAGTGGATCAGTATTTTGGCGGCTTGCTGGCCCGGATGGCAGATATCCAGGAGCTGTATGTCTCCGACCGTGGCGCCTATTTCCAGGCTGTGGAAGAAGCCCTGACCGAGTTTGTGGATTTTCGCGAAGTAGCCCGAGGCGTAATGGCCAAATACGGCCAGGGTCCCAACGGTGCCAGCGCAGAGCAGCTGGATCGCTTTGCCGAAGTGTTCCGGACGTCCCTGGTGGAATTCTACGGCAGTGCGCTGGCCGAATACGGCGGCGTTGAATATGAAATCCTGGAGAGTCGCACCCAGGATCGTGCTGCCAACGTGCGTATGTCAGTACTGGGTAATGACGGCAATCGCATCGACATCCAGTACGCCATGTTTCTTAACGATGCGGATATCTGGATGCTGCGGAACCTGTACGTGGAAGGCGTTAATCTGCGCCGCCAGTACTACTCCCGTTTCGACAGCCTGATGTCGCGCAACAACTATGATATCGATCGCGTCATCGATCTCTGGCAGATTGAGGAGTAATGCCGTCATGAATCCTGAAGATATTGAAAAACTGCTGGCGGAAACGTTCAGTGATGCCGACATCAAGGCTGCCGGAGAAGGTGGCAAATACCAGGTGCGGATCATTTCCGATGCCTTTGAAGGACTCAATGCCGTCAAGCGCCAGCAGTCCGTTTACCGCGTGCTAAATCCCCATATTGCCAGTGGCGCCATCCATGCCATCAGCATGCAGCTGTTGACCAGCGGGGAATCTGCCAGTGCCGCCCAATGACGCCACTGAGCAAGCAGAAAAGGCCTGCAAGGGCCTTTTTTTATGGCAGTAATTCCGGATGCGGACAAGCGCTGACATGGCGTGCAGGGCGGGAAATAAGTTCGGCGGGTGCTGGTGAATCTTGTTAGAATGCGCCCAATCTGTCGGGGCTGACCGGATGTTGATGCTTCGACACCCAAAACAACAGAGAGATTACGTTGGACAAGCTTGAAATTCACGGCGGTGTTCCGCTCAGGGGTGAAATCCGGATTGCCGGTGCCAAGAACTCGGCGCTGCCGATCATGGCCTCAACCCTGCTGACCAAAGATACCGTCAAGGTGGGCAACCTGCCGCACCTGTATGACATCACAACCATGCTGGAGCTGCTCGGCTGCATGGGCGTGGAATCCATCGTTGGCGAAAAGCTGGGCGTGGAAATCAGCAGTGGCACCATCCGCCACTTCAATGCGCCCTATGAACTGGTGAAAACCATGCGCGCGTCGATTCTCGTGCTGGGTCCCATGCTGGCACACTATGGCGAAGCCCAGGTGGCCCTGCCTGGCGGTTGTGCTATCGGCAGTCGCCCGGTCAACCTCCATCTTGCCGCCCTGAAAAAAATGGGCGCCGACATCACCGTGGAAGACGGTTACATCAAGGCCCGGACCAACGGCCGCCTGAAGGGTGCACACATCTTCATGGACCTGGTTACCGTGACCGGTACGGAAAACGTGATGATGGCCGCCTGCCTGGCGGACGGTGTCACCATTATTGAAAACGCGGCGCGCGAGCCGGAAGTCGTTGACCTGGCGCACTGCCTGCGTGCCATGGGGGCTGACATTGCCGGCGAAGGTACCGATACCATCAAGATCAATGGCGTCAAAACCCTGCATGGTTGTGAATACAATGTCATGCCTGACCGCATAGAAACCGGCACCTACCTGATAGCGGTGGCGGCCACACGCGGCAAGATCAAGGTCAAGGACACACGGCCTTCCATCCTGGAAGCGGTGCTGAGCAAGCTGGAAGAGGCCGGTGCACAGATCGATATCGGTGAGGACTGGATTGCCCTGGACATGAAAGGCCAGCGGCCCAGAGCCGTCTCGCTGACCACGGCACCGTATCCGGCATTTCCGACCGATATGCAGGCACAGTTCACGGCGCTCAATGCCGTCGCTGAAGGCACAGGCACCATCACCGAAACCGTGTTTGAAAACCGTTTCATGCACGTGCACGAAATGAACCGCATGGGCGCCGATCTGAAAGTGGAAGGCAACACTGTGCTGGTCAACGGCAAGGAAATCCTGAAGGGCGCTCCGGTCATGGCGACCGACCTGCGCGCGTCCGCAAGCCTCATCATTGCCGGGTTGATGTCCGAAAGCCAGACGACAGTCGACCGCATCTATCACATTGATCGCGGCTACGAGTGTATCGAGGAAAAGCTGCAGTTGCTGGGCGCCAAGATCAAGCGCCTGCCATCCTGAGAAGACCGACATGACTGATGCCAAACTGGTCATCGCCCTGACCAAGGGCCGTATTCTTGATGAAGTGCTGCCGCTGCTGGAGCAGGCGGGGATCATTCCTGCCGAAGACCTGAACAAAAGCCGGAAACTCATATTCGACAGCAATATCGACGGCGTGAAACTCATCGTTCTGCGCGGCTCCGATGTGCCTACCTATGTGGAACTGGGCAGTGCCGATATCGGCATTGCCGGCAAAGACGTGCTCATGGAGAAGGGCTCCGACGGTTACTACGAACCGCTGGACCTGAAGCTGGCCACCTGCCGCCTGATGACGGCAGCGCCAGTGAACCAGAAAACCACCCCCAAACGTCTGCGCGTGGCCAGCAAGTTCGTGAATGTCGCCAAGAACTATTTTTCCGAGCAGGGCCGGCAGGTCGACATCATCAAACTCAACGGCGCGCTGGAGCTGGCACCCATCATGGGGCTGGCCGACTGCATCGTGGATATTGTCGATACCGGCAACACCCTGCGCGCCAATGGCCTCGAGCCGCGTGAGCACATCGCCGATGTCAGTACACGCGTGATCGTCAACAAGGCCGCCATGAAAATGAAACACGACAGCATACAGTCGCTGCTTGAACGACTGGCCGCTGCCGTTAACGCCTGATTTATCGTCATGACTGTGAATATTACCCGCCTGCTATTTTCCGAATCCGGTTTCCGGGCCGAACTCGACAAGGCCCTGGCCTGGGATGCCATTGCCGATGCCGGCGTGCAGGAGACAGTCACCACGATCCTGACGGATGTCAGGGCCCGCGGTGATGCTGCCGTGGTCGAGTGGACCAACAAGCTGGACCGACTGGATGTGGCCGCCATGTCGGACCTGGTCATCGGTCGTGACGAACTGATGGCCTGCCTGGAGGCGTTGCCATCTGACCAGCGCACGGCGCTGGAAACAGCCGCGCAGCGCATCCGCGTCTACCACGAAAAACAGATGCAGGGTTCCTGGCAATACACCGAAGCTGATGGCTCAGTCTATGGCCAGCAGGTTACCCCGCTCGATCGCGTGGGCATGTATGTGCCCGGCGGCAAGGCGGTCTATCCCTCAACCGTGCTGATGGACGCCATTCCGGCCAAGGTCGCCGGCGTGGAAGAAATCATCGCCACGCTGCCGACGCCGGGTGGTACCCGGAACCCGATCGTACTAGCCGCCCTGGGCCTGGCCGGCGTGGACAAGGTCTTTACTATCGGCGGTACCCAGGCGGTTGGCGCCCTGGCCTATGGCACCGAGAGCGTGCCCCGTGTGGATAAGATTGTCGGTCCGGGCAATATCTACGTCGCTACCGCGAAAAAGGAAGTGTTTGGCCAGGTCGGTATCGACATGGTGGCCGGACCGTCCGAAATCCTGGTCATTACCGATGCCGGCTCCAACCCGGACTGGATCGCCATGGACCTGTTCTCACAGGCCGAGCATGACGAGGATGCGCAATCCATCCTGGTGTGCCCGGATGCCGATTTCATTGAGGCGGTGCTCGCCAGTATCGAGAAACTGCTGCCGGACATGCCGCGCCAGGACATCATCAAGGCATCTCTGGAATCGCGCGGGCTGATCGTGCAGGTGGATGATCTGGACCAGGCCGCGGCAGTCTGCAACCTGGTCGCTCCTGAGCACGTGGAGCTGGCTGTGGCCGATCCGCAGGCCTTGCTGGCCAGTATTCGTCATGCCGGCGCCATCTTTCTGGGCCGCCACACATCGGAGTCTCTGGGCGATTATTGTGCCGGTCCCAGCCATGTGCTGCCGACATCGGGCACGGCCCGCTTCTCTTCCGCGCTGGGGGTGTACGACTTCCAGAAGCGTTCTTCCATCATTGGCTGTTCAGAAGCTGCCGCCAGGGAACTGGCCGGCACGGCGTCCGTACTGGCACGGGCCGAAGGCCTGATTGCCCATGCGCGGGCGGCGGAAATGCGGGATGAGGATTAGGCGGGTGCCTGCTACAACAGGCCGTCGCTGAACGGATTGGGATCGAACAGCGGTTCGTTTTCACTGCTCCAGTACATCACGGCTTCACCCACCCCCAGCACAATCGGAATGGTGACAATCTCACCACCGCGATAGACCGTCGCCAACACGGTTTCCCCGGGCCCCAGTCTGCTGGTGGTCTGAATGGCCTGGATGGCGGTTTCGTTACTGACGATTTCAATGCCGGCCAGATCGATGATGACGTCATTCACGCGCAGACCACCCTTGTCAGCCGGGCCGTTTTCCGACACCTGTTCCACCCACAAACCCCGCACATCCATATCCAGCAGCATCCTGCCGGCGATGCGGCTCAGGAAGCGGCCATCGATGCCCATGAATCCCCCGGGGCCCTGTTCGATATAGGCGAGCATCAGGTTGAAGGCCTTGTGCGCGGGAATGGCAAAACTGATGCCTTCGGAGCCACCCGACTCGGTGACGATGGTGGAGTTGATGCCCACCAGGCGGCCGTCGACATCGATGAGAGCGCCCCCGGAGCTGCCCGGATTGATGGCGGCATCGGTCTGGATGACGTAGCTGTCACGGGAGCGTAGCAGCGCGCTGATGATGCCCAGAGTCACCGACTGGCCGATATTGCGAGGGTTGCCAATAGCCAGCACGATGTCACCGGCATCTAGCGTGCTTTGTTCGGCCGGAGTGAGATATGCCATGTCGGTCCCGTCCACCTTCAGGAGGGCTAGGTCGTTCTGCGGGTCGACGGACACAATGCGGGCTTCCATGGTTTCCCCGTTGTACAGGGTGATGGTGATCTCGGGCAGCGACACCTCCAGAACATCGGAGTCATGCACTTCAAAGATGTGGTAACTGGTGATGATGTAGCCGTCGGGAGACAGGATGACGCCGGACCCCAGGCTGGTACTTTCGCCATCCAGGTAGATCGGGCGGCTGAACGGGGAGATAAAGCGGCCACTGGTGCCGACACTGCGTTTCACGTCAGAAGTGGAGTTGATGCTCACCACGGCCGGCGCGGCCTTGGAAAAGGCATCGGAGAAGGTGTAGGAGGGGCGGGTTTCCTCAACCACGGGTTGTGGCGGCTGGAAGGCATTGAGTGCCGGCACCACTTCAGCCAGGCGCGGCATCTGCAGCAGGACCAGGCCGAACACCAGGCCTCCGACTGCCGGCCAGAGAATGAAGTTGATCATCTTGTTCATGATGGTGCGCCCGTCTTCCCCCCAATGCTCTCTGACTGTGTCACATGTGCTGCTGACCTGGCAGCAACATGGTGCTTGTTCGCGTGTCTGACGAGGTGCCAGGTGCCGGCGATTTATAGAGAGCCCATAGCGTGTTTGCTATGATTACGGACCGGCAAGTATACCCCAAATCCCTGGACGGCACAGGGCACGGCCATGGTGGCCGCATGCCTGCGCCAGCCCACTCAGGAGCCATATCACATGACCGTCAGCCTGGCCGAATTCCAGACTACCCTCGATGCCCTGCTCAAACCCGGCGAGTTTCGCGATTACTGCCCGAATGGTTTGCAGGTCGAAGGCAGGGACAGCATCAGTACACTGGTCACCGGGGTGACGGCCAGCCAGGCCCTCATTGAAGCGGCTGTTGCCAGGGGCGCCGATGCCATTCTCGTTCATCATGGCTATTTCTGGCGCGGGGAAGATCCCACGGTCACCGGTATTCGCCGCAACCGGCTGAAGATGCTGCTCGATCACGATATCAACCTGTTTGCCTACCACCTGCCGCTGGATGCCCATCCGCAGCTGGGCAACAACGCCCAGCTGGGTCTCAAGCTCGGTTTCCGCCCGGAAGCGGATCTGGATCCGGCGCACAAAAGTAAAGTCGGTGTTTGGGGCGTGGTCGAGTCACCTTGCAGCGGCGAAGCGCTGGCGAGCCATATTGCACAGCAACTCGCGCGTACCCCCCTGCATATTCCGGGCAGTGCTAAAGTCATCGAGAAGATCGGCTGGTGTACCGGTTCTGCCCAAAACTATATTGAGCTGGCCCATACCGCCGGCGTTGATGCGTACCTGACCGGCGAGGTGTCAGAGCAGACCGTGCATTTTGCCCGGGAAACCGGCATGCATTTCTTTGCCGCAGGTCATCATGCGACAGAGCGTTATGGGGTGCTGGCGGTCGGGCAGTTTCTGGCCAATGAGCTCGCTGTTGAGCACCATTTCATTGATATCGATAATCCGGTTTGAGTGGCAACAGACAAGAGGCAAAGGGCTAGCAAGTATGGCAAATTCAAGACCGGTGTATTCCACAGAAACAGGCAGGCTGTGCCCGGGCTGCGGTCAGTCGGTGTTCGCCTGTACCTGCAACGCGCAGATAGTGTTCGGCGGCGGCGACGGCATCATTCGTCTTAGCCGGGAGACCAAAGGCCGCAAGGGCAAGGGCGTGACTATTGTCTCTGGATTCCAGGGCACTGAGGACGAACTGAAAGCGCTCGCCAAAAAACTGAAACAGGTTTGCGGTACCGGAGGCACGGTCAAAGATGGCGTTATTGAAATCCAGGGCGATGCCCGCCTGAAAATCCTGCAGACACTGGAGCAGGCCGGTCATCGCGTCAAGCTCGCCGGCGGCTGACAGGCCGGCAAGAACAAACTAAGAGGTAACACGATGATGGATAAA
The DNA here is from genome assembly GCA_049446715.1 of Pseudohongiellaceae bacterium. Taxonomy (GTDB): domain Bacteria; phylum Pseudomonadota; class Gammaproteobacteria; order Pseudomonadales; family Pseudohongiellaceae; genus Eutrophocola. The sequence continues at coordinate 55,496 of JBMTQX010000004.1, read as the reverse complement.
CAAACAGAAACTGAAATCGAAGCTGCCGTGTTCAGGCGCCTGCTCGAGCATCTGGATTCCCGCAAGGATGCCCAGAATATCGACCTGATGAATCTCGCCGGCTTCTGCCGTAACTGCCTGTCGAAATGGTATGCCGCTGCCGCCAGTGAAAAGGGCATCGAGGTGGATTACGACCAGGCCCGGAAACGTGTCTACGGCATGCCGTACAGTGAGTGGAAGGAGAAGTACCAGCTGGAGGCCACCGCAGAGCAGAAGCGCCAGTTTGCCGAGAACTTTCCGAAACACAACTGAGTCAGCGGCTTGCCGGTCGGGAGGTGTCGTTCATGGCGCAGCGTCATTCCCCACCGGGCTGATATCAAACCATGACACAGTCTGGTTGCGATCAAGCTCGCGCATATAGAGCACATGGCCCTCGAGCTGCCAGGTGGCATCCTGCTGGACAGGCACGCCGTCTTCCAGGGCAAAGCGAATGGCAAAGAAGCCTGCGTTGATACGCATGATCAGGTAGGGTGAAAACGGCTCGGTCACCCGAATTTGCAGTTCCTTGATATACCCCAGCCGCGTGTCCAGCACGAGCGTGCCGACCAGGTGTTCGTAAATCTTGCGGCGGTCCTCTTCCATGCCCCTGAAGGACAGTGTGTGCAGGTCGCCGTCCTGGCTGATCAGCCTGACACTGTCGCGGATGATCAGGTCCAGAAAACGCGTTTTCTCATCACCTTCCCGTTCCCTTTCCTCATCGACCAGCGAGCGGCGTTCCTCCCGCTGCTGGCGACGCAGGCGTCGTTGCAGACGTTTTTCCTGGTCCGCCAGTGCTTTCGCGGAGGGCGGTTCACCGTTTTCGGCCAGCAATACCTCGCTTTCTAAAAGGGGTTTCGAAGGATCGACACGCCAGGAAACAGACTCGCCTGTTTCCCTGTCGCGCATGGTGTACGAATAGGCCCAGGTGCCGTCGTAAATGGTACGGGTTTTTTCCACATAGCTTTCGATCAGGGCTAGGTAGTCATCCCGGGAATACTCTTGGGCGTGTGCCCATGCACTGGTGCCTGCATGGAGCAGGCACATGAGGAAAGTCAGTGAAGGTCTAAGGAAGGTCCCCATGAATGCCGTGTCCAGGCGTGTTGACGACGATGGTGTTTACTTCAACGGCACCAGTTTGACGGGCTTGATGTCGATGCTTTCCCACACCTTGCCTGCCACGTAGGGATCACTTTTCAGGCGGGCTGCTAGGCTGTCGCGATCGGGATATTCGATATGCAGGGTGGAACCAATCATCTTGCCGTCATCATCCAGGATGGCGCCGCCACTGTGGATGTGACCGTTGGCGATGAGGTCCCGAACGCCTTCCAGGTGTGCTTCGCGATGCTGCATGCGGCGCTCGATGGCTTCCGGGTCGGTGTAGTCCAGCGCGGTAACGACAAATTGCATGTTCAAACCTCCGAAATCAGTTTGGTGACCAGGCAGGCTTCCAGGCCTTCAATGCCTTCTTCACTGCCATGCCCGGATTCCTTGATGCCACCGAAGGGTGAGTCCGGCGTCGAGATGGCAAAGCTGTTGATGCCGATCATGCCGGCTTCGAGTTGTTCGCCCAGCAGTTTGACGCGCTTTGAGGAATCGGTAAAGGCAAAGGCCGCCAGGCCATAGGGGAGGCGGTTGGCTTCGCTGATCGCTTCGTCAAACTCGCTGAACTTGTTGATGATGGCCACCGGACCGAAGGGCTCTTCCTGCATGATGCGGGCTTTGTGCGGGACGTTGGACAGCACGGTGGGCTGATAGTAGTTGCCCGGGCCATCAATGGCAGAGCCACCGGTGTTCAGTGTTGCACCGGCGGCAACGGCATCATCGATCATGGCGCTGATGGCATCGCGACGACGGGCATGAATGAGCGGGCCCATGGTGGTGTTCTCATCAAGCGGATTGCCAATCTTGATCTCTCTGGTCTTGGCGGTGAAGCCTTCAACAAAGGAGTCAAAGAGGCTTTCGTGGACCAGTAAGCGGGTTGGCGACACACAGACCTGTCCGCCATTGCGGAATTTGGCGGCCACGCCCATGTTGATCACGGCATCCAGGTCAGCATCCTCGAACACCAGCACGGGGGCATGCCCGCCCAGTTCCATGGTGGTGCGAATCATATTGTCCGCCGCGAGCTTCATCAGCGACTTGCCAACCGGTACGGAACCGGTGAAAGACATCTTGCGGATGATCGGTGAACTCAGGATGTAGGTGGACACGATATGCGGTACACCAAACACGACGTTCAGCACACCATCGGGCAGACCGGCATCCTGCATACACCTGGCCATCAGCAGCGCCGTGGCAGGCGTGTCTTCGGCCGGCTTGAATACGCAGGAGCAGCCGGCACCCAGTGAGGCACCCATCTTGCGGGCCGGATTGCCCTGCGGAAAGTTCCATGGCGCAAAAGCGGCAACCGGACCAACCGGTTCCTTGACCACAACCATGCGGGCGCCGGGTTGTTTCCGGGCCAGCACGCGGCCATAGGCGCGCCGGCCTTCCTCGGCGTACCAGTCAATGACCTCGGTGGCCATCTTCAGTTCGATGCGGGACTGCAGAATGGGTTTGCCGGATTCCAGCGTGGCCACGGTAGTAATCTGTTCGGCCCGCTCACGCATCAGGTTGGCGGCCTTGCGCAGGACGGCGCTGCGTTCGTCCGGTGATTTGTCTTTCCAGACCTTGAAGCCTGCCTCGGCGGCGGCTAGGGCGCGGTCAAGATCGGCTTCGGTGGCGTGTGGCAGTTCACCGAGCACTTCGCCGGTGGCCGGATTCAGCACTTCCTCGCTTTTGCGGTCGCCTTTGCCGATCCATTCCCCGGCGATAAACAACTGTAATTCGGGATAATGATCAAGGGGACTGGCGGTGAGTGGTTTTGCTTCTGCCACGGCTAACTCCTGTTATTTATGGGGGCCCCATGCGATGCGGTGACCTGCACGGGCCGAGATAAGGTATGACGGCTCATATGGGGGCGTAATGATCGCGTAAAAGGGGGGGGCGAGTAAATTTATTCGCTATAATGCGCGCCTTTGCGCCTGTTCTACGGAGTTTTTCATGACCAGGATCAATTTCAGCGACAAGTATAAACGTATTGCCACCGAAGAAGCCTGGGCACCGCAGTTCATGATGGATATGTATCGTGACCTGTATGAAAACGGCAGGATTGATGATCCGGGATTTACCAGTCTGTGGGGATTCTACGGATCGTCCATGGCCCCGCGCCCGGTAGAAGTCCGGCGCAAGCTCGCTGACCTGGGCGCTGAGCGGTTGGCGGATATGAATGCCGCCGGCATTGATGTCGCGGTCCTGGCGCTGACCTCTCCCGGTGTGCAGGTCTTTGATGCCGATACAGCCATTGCCGTGGCCAGGGACAGCAATGACATGGTGCAGGATGCTGTGGCCAGTCATCCTGACCGCTTTGCAGCCCTCTGCGCCGTGGCCCCGCAGGCACCGGATGCGGCGGCCCGCGAAATTGCGCGCTGCCAGGCACAGGGTTTTCGCGGCATCATCATCAATTCCCATACCCATGGCGAATACCTCAGTGACCAGAAATTCTGGCCCATTTTCGAAGCGGCGGAAGCGCATGACATGCCGATCTATCTGCACCCGAACACACCGCCAAAACACATGATTGAACCCATGCTGGAAGTCGGCCTCGACGGCGCCATTTTTGGCTTTGGAGTCGAGACCGGCCTGCACATGCTGCGCATCATTACCTCAGGGGTGTTTGACCGCTTTCCCAAACTCCAGTTTGTCATCGGCCACATGGGGGAAGCGCTGCCGTACTGGATGTATCGACTGGATTTCATGCACAACGCCCAGGTGTCTTCCAAACGCTATGAAACCCTGCAGCTCTTGCAGAAAAAGGTCAGTGACTACCTGAAGGAAAACGTCTATATCACCTGCAGCGGCATGGCCTGGGAACCGGCAGTGCGTTTCTGCCAGCAGCAGATTGGTGTCGATCGCGTCATGTATGCCATGGACTATCCGTACCAGTACGTACTGCAGGAAGTCATCGATATGGACAACATGGCGATTTCCGATGAAGAGAAAAAAATGTTTTACCAGGGCGTGGCGGAAAAAGTATTCAGGCTCTGACAGCGCCAGACTACCCACTTTCCTGTCTTCATATTCATTCCATCTTTGCTTCGTATAGTGGCCGCTTTTTTCAGGGGTTTTTCCATTCCGATGCGTATTCCGTCCGCAAACTGTTGCCGGTTGTTGTTGCTGGCAGTGTTATCGATTGCTTCCATACTGCCGTTCAGTGCCATGTCACAGGACAGTACCCGGACCCAGGGGGCGACACCGCTTGGCGGCATCACCGGCGGCAAGCAGGTCAACATTCCCTCCCTGTCCGACCATGACATCACCCTCGATGGCCAACTGGATGACGGTGTCTGGCGCCGGGCAGCTCTGATCACGGACATGCACCAGATGGCGCCGTTTGAATATGCCGAGCCCAGCCAGCGCACTGAAGTGCGTTTGTTCTACAGCGAGGATGCGCTGTATGTCGGCGCCCGTTTGTATGAAGAAGATCCTTCCCTGATCACGGCCAACGTTCTGTTGCAGGGCAGGGGGCTGCCCAACGATGACACCTTCAACGTGGTGCTTGATCCCTATCTGGATCGCCGCAGTGGTTTCATCTTCGAGATCAACGCCAATTCTGTGCGTGTTGAAGGTATCTACCAGAACGTGTCCGGAGTTGATCGTAACTGGAGCGGTATCTGGCAGGCCGAGTCCCGGATCGACAGTGAGGGCTGGAGCACCGAGATCCGCATTCCGTTCCAGACGCTGTCCTTTGATCCCGCCAACACGGAGTGGGGTATCAACTTTCGCCGCACCATTCGCCGCAACCAGGAAGAAATCGGCTGGGTCTCACGCAACCGCGTCATGAATCCGAGTATTGCCGGTACCGCCACGGGCCTGACCGGTTTACAGCAGGGCCTGGGCCTGGACGTGGTGCCATACCTGATCGCCCGCCGGGAAAAGGTTTTCGGACCGGGTGGTTATACCGATGATGTCATCGAACCCCAGATCGACATGTTCTACAAGATCACCCCCCAGCTCAATGCGGCGCTGACCCTGAATACCGATTTCTCGGCAACGGAGGTGGACAACCGCCAGGTCAACCTGACGCGTTTCAACCTGTTCTTTCCGGAACGGCGCGACTTCTTTATCCGCGATGCCGATATTTTCCAATTTGGTCGCATCGGCACCGGCGCCAATTTCAACGAAGAGGGCAATGATGCCGTGCCGCGGTCATCGCTGCAGAATGGCCGGCCGTTTTTCTCGCGCCGCATCGGCCTCAGTCCGGGTGGGCAGCCGGTGGATATCAATGCCGGTGGCAAGGTCAGCGGCCGAGTCGGCGACTGGGATGTCGGTGCCCTGGTGGTCAACCAGGGTGAAGATGACCTGACCGGTGTCGACAGTCAAACAGTGTTTGTCGGTCGCGCGGCGCTCAATGTACTCACGGAATCCCTGCTCGGTGTTATTGCCACCAGTGGCGACCCGCGTTCCAACATCGACAACTCCCTGGTGGGTGCCGATTTCCGTTACCGCAACTCACGTTTACCGGGCAACCGTATCGTGGAAGGCGAGGCCTGGTACCAGCAAACCGATACTGATGGCATCACCGGAGATGATGCGTCCTGGGGGCTGGGCATCAGTTCACCCAACACACAGGGCTGGCGCGGCGGTTACCGCTACAAGCGTATCGAGGACAACTTCAACCCGGCACTGGGTTTCGTTAACCAGACCGGCATCGAGGATCACGCACTCGACTTTGGCTATACACACTTCTTCCTGCCAGGCGGGTTTCTGCGCACGATGTATGGCGGCTTCGACAGCTACCGCAACAGTGATCTCAATACCGGCGATGTGATTGCCGAAGTCAAGGACGTACGTTTCAACATGAGCAATAACGTGGGGGACGGTATTTCCGCCAGTGTGATTCGAACCCGGGAAGTGCTCAGCAACAACTTTGCCATCTATCGTGCCTCCGATGGCAGTGGCAATATCGTCATTCCGCCCGGTGATTACGAGTTCACGCAAGGCTCTGCCCGTATCAGCTCGGCCGGACGCCGGCGCCTGTCGGCCAGCATGGGGGTGACCTGGGGAGACTACTTTGATGGCAACAACTTCCAGCGCAATTTCGGCGTGAACTGGCAGCCCAGCAACCGCTACAACCTGGGCATGAACTATTCGGAAAACGAAATTCACCTGCCGCAGGGCAACTTCACGGTCCGCTTGACCTCGTTCGATACCCTGATCAACTTCACGCCGGAAATCAGCTGGGCCAACCGTATTCAGTATGACAACGTCTCGGAAGGTATCGGGGTGAACAGTCGTCTGCGCTGGATACCGCGAGCCGGCCAGGAAGGTTTTCTGGTGCTTAACTGGGGTATGGTGGACCTGGACAAGGACAATGACTTCACGTCCATCAATGCCGATCTCTCACTGAAGTTCAATTACACCTTCCGCTTCTGATCGCCGCCAAACAGGGTTTCTCCTGACGGGTATTCATCTGGCATTACCCACGGTATGCAGGATTTTTACCGACAGGAGAATACCGGGAAAAAACAGGGTAAAACCCTTTTCAATAACCGCTGGATCGGCGTGCTGGCGCTGATGCGGGTGGTTACCTTGGCTGGATGCAGCATCGCCTATGGCCTCAGAACTCCCAAAAAACCTGACTTCAGCAAGATTGAATCCGTGGATGAGCGCAAGGCGGCATTCTTCGATTACCTGCCGCCCCGCGTGGAAACCCGTACCCGGGAAATTTTACAGACGCACCGTGAACTTTTTGCACTGCGTGAAGACCTGCCGAAGATCAGCAGTCGCCGCCTAAAGAAGGTCATGCGGGTAGCCGAGGCCTATGAGATCGAGGACTTCAAGGTGTCCAGCACTGACGACTGAGATACCCTGCTGCGCCAGGCGGACATAGTGCCAGCCTCGCTGGCACTGGCCCAGCCGACCAATGAAAGCGCTTGGGGCACTTACGCTTTGCCAACCAGGGCAGCAATTTTTTCGGGCAGTGGTGTTTCGATCCCGGTTGCGGGATCGTGGCGAAACAGCGACCGAGTGATGCCATCTATGAAGTGGCCGATTTCCATTCAGTTCAGCATTGTGTGGGTCGCTCCATCCACAACCTGAACCAGAATCCGGCCTACAGGGAATTGCCTATGATCCGCGCTGAACTGCGTGCAGAGGGCGAACCGGTGTCCGGCATGGCGCTGGCTGAAGGTCTCGAAGAGTACTCCGAACGCGGTGCCGGATATATCGATCTGATTCGCACCATCATCAGCGCCAATGACCTGGGTCGGCTGGACAAGCAGGCCTGATCAGGTCACAAAGAGGTCGAAGATGTTTTTCAGCGTGTTCTGGTAAGTCTTGTAAAACTCCGTGTGCTTGCAACGCTCACACATCGCGATGGAAAACTTTCGGCCCCCCACGTCAAATTTCTTGCTCCAGAATCCGCCATCGGCGTAGATCGTGCCGATGTCACAGCCGTTATGCTGACAGCGCAGGCCACGGTAATTGTTGGGTGTTGGCATGACAGGCCTTCATGGCAGGTCTGTTGGTCAAGATCTGCGCGGCTAAAGCCGCTCCTGCGTGATTAACATCCCGTCAGTAGGAGCGGCTTTAGCCGCGAACAGTGATCAGCGGCATGACAAGGCCAGTCCATGCCATGCATACCCTTAAAACGATCCTGACTCGGATTTATTCCCCGGATTCGGCAATCAATATCTCGCCATTCACCAGCACTATGGGAATACGGTCTAGGTACTCGCCTTCACAGGGCCCATAAACGCACAGGCCTGTGAGCCGGTCGAATTTCGCGAAATGGGTGGTGCAAAGATAGTGGGCCCCGTCATCCGCCAGCAATTCTTCCGGTGTGTGATTCAGGGGCACGTCGAAATGCGGGCAGGAGTTGCGAAAGGCAATGAAGTCGCCGTTGCTGTGGGTGACAAAGAGGCGGAAGGCAAACGGGGAGTCACCGCCAAAACGGAATTCACGCACACTGCCTTCGGCAATGTCGGCACTCGCGCAAAGTGGAGTACCCGGGGTTGGTGCAAAGCGCAGGGATTGCCAGTGGCTCATGATCTCTTATGTCGATGGCAGGAACAGTATGTCAACGTATTTTCCATACCGGCGTTGAGATGTGAAACCGTTTTGGAAAATCGTCTTGAAAAAACCACACTTTTATCTGTCTGCCTTTCTTCTCTTAACCGTCAGTACAGCAGGCTATGCCCATCACTCCTACTACGCCATATATGACGTCGAGAACAAGGTGAGCATCACGGGCTACCTGGTGCGGCTGGAATTGCGTCAGCCCCATATTGAAATAGAAGTGCTGGTTGATGGCGAGGATGGCGAACCGGCACTCTGGTTTATCGAAAGCACATCACCGCAACGTTGGGACCGGCTGGTCAGGGACCGACAAGTGGCAGATATTGGTGAGGTCATTACCGTGAATGGATGGCCATCAAGAAACGGACATGCCGAGATGCTGCTCAGCAGCCTGGATGGTGACAAGGGTACCATCGTGGTGATTGATGAGGTGCGTCAACCCAGGCGCTAGCCATTGCCAATGCAGTCTTCGGCACTGACCGGGGTTTCAGAAAACGGAAATCGCAGACAACAAAAAAAGGCTCCAACAGGAGCCTTTTTTGTGTTTCCGATGAGAGGATCAGAACGGGTACTTGTTTTGGCCAGTCTGCATGGTGATCCATTTCAGCTCGGTACATTCGTCGATGGAGAAGTGTCCACCTTCACGACCGAAGGAGGAGTTCTTCACGCCGCCGAACGGAATCACAGGCTCGTCGCGTACTGACGGTCCGTTGATGTGCACCATACCGGTTTCCAGGTTTTCGATGCAGTACCAGCTCTTCTGCAGGTCGTTGGTGATAACCGCAGAGGACAGGCCGTACTCGACATCGTTGGCCAGGCGCACGGCGTCTTCGACGTCCTTTGCCTTGATCACGGAAGCCAGCGGACCGAACACTTCCGTCTTAAACAGGCTCATGTCGGAAGTCACATCGGCACATACGGTGGGCTGGAAGACATTGTCTTCGTAGTCTCCGCCGATCACCAGTTTGGCACCGGCATCAACAGCAGCAGTCAGGTGCTCCTTGATGAAAGCCGGCTGCGTGGTTCGGATCAGCGGGCCGACAATCAGGCCAGGGGTACGCGGATCGGCGCCGTAAGGAATACCGGCCACTTTCTTGCCCAGCTTTTCCACGAACTCGTCGTAGACGCCTTCTTCCACGATCACGCGTGAACCAGTCATACAGATCTGGCCCTGGTGCATGAAGTTGGAGAAGGCAGCCGTATCAACGGCGTAGTCGACGTCGGCATCGTTGAGCACGATGATCGGGTTCTTGCCGCCCATTTCCAGGGCGAAGCGCTTGCCGGCAGCGGCCGCAGTGGCACCCACCTGCCAGCCAACACGGCTGGAACCGGTGAAGGTCACAAAGCGTACGCGCCTGTCTGTGATCAGGCCGTCGCCGAGTTCGGCGCCCTGGGCCGGAATGACGTTCAGGACACCGGGCGGGAAGCCGGCGTCAGTAAACAGCTCGCCCAGCTTGAGGCCGATCACCGGCGTCATTTCGGATGGTTTCAGGATCATGGTGTTGCCGGCGGCCAGGGAGAAGCCGATCTTGCGCACACCCAGCAGCAGCGGGAAGTTGAACGGGGCAATGGCCACGGTCACGCCCAGCGGGCGGCGGATACAGAAGGATTTCACGCCCGGGTAGTTGGAGACATAGGTCTCACCCTTGATGCGGCGGCATTCGCCGGCCATAGAACGCAGGAAGTCGGGTGTGTGATGCGTCTCGTAACCGGCCTTGAGCATGGTGGAGCCGGCTTCGTCGATCAGGACATCGCGCAGTTCGGCGGCGCGCTCTTCCATCAGGTCGGCCACGTCCAGGAACAGTTTTTCACGTGCCGACGGCGGCATGTCTTTCCACGTCTCGAAAGCTTTCTGGGAAGAAGCCAGCACCGGTTCCAGATCTTCGGCTTTGGCATTCTGGACCTTGGCATACACCTCGTTGGTGGCTGGGTTCATGTCATCGCTGTATTCACCCGACGCTGACGATGTGTATTTGCCGTCAATAAACAGTTGGTATTCTTTCATGTGGCTATCTCCCTCATGGAAAGTGTTGTTTTTCTATTTTGTAAGTTTGCAGATTATGGGGTTAAAAATCAGTACTGATAAGAGACGAAGGGCGTTTAACTTAGCGAACCTTGCTGGCAAGATCAAATGGAATTTGGCGTCCCATGATCCGTCACAGTGTGAGCTCTGTACCCGGCTGCAGCGCCCGTTTGGCAAGGGTTGCAGCCCGTTCTTCTAGGCCAGTGGCGGACTGGCAAAGCGCTGCTCGCAGACGCACCTGATAGGCGGTGCTTTCCGTGGCCGCCTCATACAGCAGCATGCCCAGCCAGTGCATGATGACTACGCCGTTGAGCTGCAGAAAATGGTAGGCCCCGGTTTCCACGGCCGTCTTGTCCTGCTGTCCGCGTTGCAGCAGGCTGCCGAGCGTTGCTTCCAGTGACCTGACCGCCGGCAACAGCCCGGCTTTCACCGGGTTGTCATCGGCGCAGTTAATCAGGTCGCCATGGATCAACTGGAGCAGAGCGCTCAGGGTATCGCCGTTATCGGCCAGGACCTTGCGGTGAGTGAAGTCCAGGGCCTGTATGCCGCTGGTGCCTTCATAGATGGCGGCAACACGGATGTCACGGGCCATGCGCTCAATGGGGTAGTCGTTGGTATAACCGTATCCGCCCAGTACCTGGATACCCTGGTTGGCGACATGGAACCCAAGTTCGGCGCCAACGGTCTTGCTGATCGGCAGCATCAGTTCGGCCAGTTTCAAGGTGTCGGCATCGCCGGTGGCTTCGGCCAAATCAAGAAACGCTGCCGTCTTCAAGTACAGGGCGCGGATCATTTCACTGGTTGCAGTCATCTCTAGCAGCATGCGTTTAACATCGGGATGTTCGCTGATCATTTTTGCCGGGGCATCCGGCCTGCCACCCTGTGGACGTTCGCGGGCGTAATCCAGCGCCTGCAGTGCACAGGCATTGGCCACGGCCGCGCCCTGGACGCCGACGGCCAGGCGCATGCCGTTCATCATCACGAACAGCGCCTGCAGGCCGCGACCCGCTTCACCGATGAGAACCCCTTCGGCACCTTCCAGTTCCAGTACACAGGTGGGTGAGGCATGCAGGCCCATCTTGTGTTCCAGGCGAGTTGCCTGCACCCCGTTGGCACTGCCGTTGGCTTTCTGGCTGGGCACGGCAAACAGGCCAAGTGCCCGGGTGCCGATTTCCTCGGAGGGCACGCGCGCCAGCACGAGGTGGAGAATCTGTGCGGTGGCATCGTGGTCACCATAGGAAATCCAGATCTTGGAGCCGCTGATTGTCCACGAGCCGTGGTCACCCGGCGTGGCCTGGGTGCGAATCCGGCCCACATCGGAGCCCGCCTGGGGTTCACTGATGACAATGCTGGAGGAGACCTCGCCGCTGATCAGTCCCGGTAACCAGTGCGCGACCAGGTCTTCTGAAGCGTTGGCCAGCAGGGCCTTGATGGCGCAGCGGATATTGATGCCCAGCATGCCGAAGGCCATATTCGCACCGTCCAGAATTTCCTGAACCGCACTTTGGACGCACAACGGCAGTGACAGGCCGTCGTGCTCCAGCGGCAGGTCCAGCATCGGGTAGCCCAGTTCACACCACTCCTGGTATACCTCGGGAGTGCCTTTGGGCAGCATGACCCGGCCGTTTTCCAGGCGGCAGCCTGCAATGTCCCCGGAGGCCGCCAGCGGCATCAGCTTTTCCTCGGCAAAACGACAGCTCTGGTCAAACATCATGTCGACCATTTCATGGTCAGCATGGGCAAACCGGTCGTGGAAAAGCAGGGTATCCAACCGGGCAATGGCTTTGAGTTGCAGGGTCAGGCCTTCAGCCTGGGTCATGAAATGGGACATAGGAATAACTTCTTTTATTTACTGAATAAGGGGAGAGACAAACGGCGACATGGCGGGGTCAGAAAGGCACTGCACTGGGATACCAGTTGTCGTCCGGCAGGAATACTGCCGTCTCGTTATGGTTTACGGTGCCGGTGCGGGTATCCATGAACAGCAATTCCTTCCTGCCCTCGGGATTAATGGCCATGATGGTGAGCACGCCGGTCTGGCGGGAATAGCTCAGGTGGTAGGGCAGCATGTTACTGCTTTGATACAGTACCTGGCGGTCAGGGCTGTGATCCTGCTCGCCCTGCTCGGGACTGGCCAGGTCGAAACTGACCAGAGCGGCGGTATTCTCACTGACCTCGATGACGGCCAGTTCGCGCGGGCCCAGCCATTCCGGAGACAGCAACCGGCTGGGGCTGCAGTCAATGAGCTTCTGGACCGACAGAATATTGGTTTCCGACTGGGAGATGGACACGGATTTCAGTGAGGCGCACCGGGAGGTGCTGCAGTGGTCAAGCAGGCAGGTAGCGTCCACGAACACCAGGCGACTGCTGTCGCCGGACCAGGCCAAGTGTTCATAGATACCGGCTTCCTCGGTCAGCATGAAATCATTGCCGTAGGCCAGATCGCGGGCCCAGAGGTGAGCCTTACGCTCTTCCAGAAATCGGGGGTACACCACAAAGCGGCCATCGGGAGAATACACGGGGAAACTGTCCGGATCGGCAATGGCATTCTGCAGGGCCAAACTGGCCACCGGCGCTCGGCCTGTGGTGGCAGATGCTGTCAGGGCATCTGTCGAATCGACGCTGAGTCCAGCGTTCCTGCCGGTGAGCAGCATCAGGCTTGCCACAGCGACCAGAACCACCATGGCGGCCGGCAGCCACGCCCTGTGACTGATGACAGGGGCTGTTGATTCGGTGTTCTGCCAGGAAATCTCGCCGACCAGGCTGTAGCCGCGTTTCGGGTAAGTGGCGATAATGCGCTGCTGCCGGGCATCGTCCAGGAACGCTTTACGTAATTGTGCGATGCAGCGCTGCAGGGCACTGGCTTCGACCACGGTACCAGCCCAGATGTTGTCGAGCAGGGTCTGGTGGGTGACGACTTCGCCAGGATGGCGGGCCAGGAACAACAGGACCTGGACGACCTTGGGCTCCAGCGCAATGACCTTGTCATCGCGAAAAACACGACAACGGTCGGCATCTACGCGGATGTTATTGATGTAAAAATCGTTTAACGGGGGCATCAGGAAAAAATCAGCTTTTTTTGACTGTAAATCATTGGTTTACAGCATCAAATGTGCAGAATATAGCAAATTTTTCGGGCCCGGTCTTACTGGACGACCGGGTTGCGGGCAGGGGCCTTTCAGCGCCTTTCACCCAGCCCGGCTGCAGACCGGGAGACTGCCGGCAAAGTCCATCTATCGTCCAGGCAAGTTCATGCGTTCTCAGGGGAGAAACCAGTATGCATTCCAGATTCAGGCTCAACTCATTGTCACTGGCCATGGCCCAACTGGCCGCCGGTGGTCTGCTGGCCAGCGGTGCTGTCCAGGCCCAGGACCAGACCAATGTGCTCGAGACCATCATGGTCAGCCCGGACCGCCAGGAAACGGCGATCCAGGATATTCCTGCCAGTATCTTCGCCCTCGACAGCACCCTGCTCGACACCTTCAAGCACGTGCATATTGGTGAAGTGCTCAATACCGTGCCAGGGGTGGTGTTCAACCGCGGCAACGGCCAGGAATCCCTGATGGGCATCCGCTCACCCGTGCTGACCGGTGCCGGCAGCTGTGGTTCGTTCCAGACTTCCCAGGACGGTATTCCGCTGCGCGGTTCAGGTTTCTGTAACGTCAACCAGCTGTTTGAAGCCAACAGTGAACAGGCGGGAGCCATCGAAGTCGTGCGTGGCCCTGGTAGTGTGATGTTTGGCGTGAACGCCCTGCACGGTGCCATCAATGTCATCAGCCCGTCGCTGACCCGGGATTCCAGTACCGAGATTTCCATCGATGCCGGCCCCAATGAATACGGCCGCCTCAACCTGGGCGCCAACCGCGTCAACGGTGAGCATGCCTATGGTATCTATTTCAACGGGGCTTCCGATGGCGGTTACAAGAATGATGCCGGCTTTGACCAGCAGAAGCTGAACCTGGGCCATACCTTTGACAATGGCAGCATCAAGGTCACCACGGTGCTGGCCATGACCAACCTGAACCAGGAAACCGCGGGCTACTTGGAAGGTTTTGAAGCCTACAAAGATGATTCGCGCAAGCGTGAAAACGGCAACCCGGAAGCATTCCGTGATGCCAGCGCCCTGCGCCTGCATTCCCGCATCGAGGGTAAAACCGAAAACGGCCGCTGGATGATCACGCCGTATTACCGCGACACCGAAATGACCTTCCTCATGCACTTCCTGCCGGGCACCCCGCTGGAGGAGAACGGCCATGACTCCTTTGGTGTACAGACCATGTACAGCCTGGATGTTTCCGACAGCGTGAATTGGACGGTTGGCCTGGACATGGAAATATCTGACGGCTACCTGAAGCAGACCCAGAATGGTGGTTTTGGCTCGTTCCCGGCCGGCAAGCAGTATGACTACACCGTGGATGCCACCATGTGGTCTCCCTATGCCCTGATGACCTGGCAGGCCACCGACCAGGACCAGTTCAGTGTTGCCTTGCGCTATGAGAACCTCGAATACGATTACGACAATCGCATGATTGATGGCAATACCGCTGAAGACGGTTCCAGCTGCTCAGTGTCGGCTTTCAATCCGACGGGTGCCTGTCGCTATAGCCGTCCCAGCGACCGTACCGATGACTTTGACAACATGACTGCGCAAATCGGCTGGATCCATGATTTCGATGCGGACTCCCAGATCTATGCCAACCTGTCTTACGCCTTCCGCGCGCCTCAGGCAACCGAGCTCTACCGCCTGCAGGCAAACCAGCTGGTTTCCGACCTGGATTCCGAGAAGGTCGACAGCTTTGAAGTGGGTTATCGCGCCAACCATGGCAATGCGTCTTATACATTGAGTGCGTACTACATGCAGAAAGACGATGTCATTTTCCAGGACAGCGCCCGCAACAACGTCAGCGGTGGTGAAACCGAGCACAAGGGTGTAGAGCTCAATGCCGTATTCGGCCTGACCGATACGCTGTCTTTGAACACTGTTCTGAGCTATGCCCGTCATACCTACGAGTCAAACATTGCCCCACTGGGGACCTCGATCCTGCTCGATGGCAAGGACATGGACACCGCACCGAAGCTGGTTGGCAATGTCCAGCTGAACTGGCAGCTCAACGCCAGGAACAGCTTCAACCTGGAATGGGTGCACATGGATGACTACTACACGGATGAGGAAAACCTGCATTCCTACGAAGGCCATGACGTGTTCAACCTGCGTTACCGCTACGACTCCGGCAACAACTGGTACTTCGCGGCACGTGCCATGAACCTGTTCGACACCGATTATGCCGAGCGTGCCGATTACAGCGCCTTTGGCGGCGACCGCTACTTCGTTGGCGAGCCGGCCCAGGTGTTCTTTACCCTGGGTAGCCAGTTCTGATCAGATCGCCAGGCACAAAAAAGGGCAACTTCGGTGGCCCTTTTTTGTGCCTGTTAATCCAGGTTTGATGTAGGCCGGAAGAGGCGCTAAGCACCGTTGTACGGCTTTATGATCCATTCGGTAATCAGGGAGGGGTTCAGGGGCAGCGCCGGATGTCGGCCGCGGGCGGCCTTTTCCGGCCTACCCCATGATCATAGAATCGAATGTTCCTTCATCACGTTGATCACACGATCAATACACTCTTCCATATCAAGCTCATGGGTGGGCAGGATGAGGTCCGGGCTGTCCGGTTCCGGGTAATCAAATGATACGCCCGGTACGGTACCGGTAGGCACATTTTCCTCGGCGGCATAAAGACCGCTCGGATCACGCTGCTTGCAGACATCCAGCGGCGGGTTCAGGTACACCACAATGCAGTTGCCTTCACCGATTACACTGATCAAATGCTCGCGCGAATCCAGGTTCGGCGCTACAAAGGCGGCACAGCAGATCAGGCCGTTGTCGTTCAGGTACCGCGCGATATAGGCGCTACGGCGCAGGTTTTCGGCGCGACCTTCGGCGTCATGGGACAGGTCGCGGCTGATGCCGAGGCGCATCTGTTTGCCATCCAGGACAGAGCTGACTCGGCCCATATCGAACAGTCGGCGTTCCAGGGCGTGGGCCAGGGTGGACTTGCCTGAGCCTGACAAGCCCATGAACAGGACAGTCACCGGTTTCTGACCATAACGGGCAGCACGTTCCTCGGTAGTGACATGGGCAGACACGGTGCTGATGTGCTTGCCGGTTTTGTAGTCAACGGAAATCATGCCGGCGCCCACCGTGACGTTGGTCAGGCGGTCGATGATGATGAAGGAACCGGTGCCGGGGTTTTTCTTGTAGTCGTCGAACTGGATAGCTTCGTTGAGACTGATGTCGCAAACGCCGATCTCATTCAGTTCCAGGGTTGGCGTGGGACTGGTTTCCAGGGTATTGACGTCCACCTTGTAACGGATGTTGTCAATCACACCACTGGTGTTGCGGCTGGTCTGCTTGAAATCGTACAGCGTACCGGGCACCAGGGCCTTTTCATTCATCCAGACGATGGAGGCCGTGAATTCGGTGCTGCAGGCCGGTACGTTGTCGGAATGCACGATCATGTCGCCGCGGCTGATGTCGATCTCGTCTTCCAGTGTCAGGGTGACGGCCATCGGTGTGAAAGCCTGCTCCAGTTCCTCGTCGTAAGTGACAATGGATTTCACGGTGCTTGTCTTGCCGGAGGGCAGGGCGGTGATGTGGTCACCCTTGCGAATGATGCCGGAGGTGATGGTGCCGCAGTAACCGCGAAAATCCAGGTTCGGGCGGTTTACGATTTGCACCGAGAAGCGGAAGTCCTCAAAGTTGCGATCGGCACTGATTTTGACCGTTTCCAGCATCGACATCAGGGTCTCGCCCTCATACCAGGGCATGTTTTCGCTGGCATGGACCACGTTGTCGCCCTTTAGGGCAGACATCGGGATAAAGGTGAGTGCGCCGGTGTCGAGATCCTGGGTGAAATCCAGGTAGTCGTCGCGGATCTTGTTGTACACGTCTTCACTGAAATCCATTAGGTCCATCTTGTTCACGGCCACAATCAGGTGGCGGATGCCCAGCAGGGAAGCAATAAAGGTATGGCGACGCGTCTGCGTCAGTACGCCATGGCGGGCATCAATCAGGATGATCGCCAGTTCGCAGTTGGAGGCGCCCGTAGCCATGTTACGGGTGTACTGTTCGTGGCCCGGAGTATCGGCAATGATGAATTTGCGCTTGGCGGTCGAGAAGTAGCGGTAGGCGACATCGATGGTGATGCCCTGTTCGCGCTCGGCCTGCAGGCCGTCAGTCAGACGGGACAGGTCCAGCTCCCCGGCAGTGGCGCCGGATTTCTTGTCCTTGCTGATGGCATCCAGCTGGTCCTGGTACACCATCTTTGTGTCATACAGCAGGCGGCCGATCAGGGTGCTTTTACCGTCATCGACACTGCCGCAGGTGAGCAGGCGCAACAGTTCCTTGCGCTCATGCTGCGCAAGATAGGCGTTGATGTCTGTGGCTATAAGATCTGACTGGTGTGACATCAGAAGTACCCTTCCCGTTTCTTTTTCTCCATCGAACCGGCCTGGTCCTTGTCGATGGTGCGACCCTGGCGTTCGGAGGTGGTCGCCAGCAGCATTTCCTGGATGATCTCCGGCAATGTGGTGGCTTCGGATTCAACCGCGCCGGTCAGCGGGTAGCAGCCCAGGGTGCGGAAGCGCACTTTCTTCATGACGGCCTTGGCCGCCAGTTCCGCGGGAACACGATCATCGTTGACGCAAATTTCCGTGCCTTCATATTCCACCACCGGACGCTCCTTGGCGAAGTACAGTGATGGTATGTCGATGTTGTTGAGGTGGATGTACTGCCAGATGTCGAGTTCGGTCCAGTTGGACAGCGGGAACACACGAATACTTTCACCCTTGCTGCGATTGATCTTGCCGTTGTAGAGGTTCCACAATTCCGGGCGCTGGTTTTTCGGATCCCATTTGTGGTTGCGGTCACGGAAGGAGTACACGCGCTCCTTGGCCCGGGACGCTTCTTCGTCACGACGTGCACCGCCAAACGCGGCGTCAAACTTGAACTTGTCCAGGGCCTGTTTCAGGGCCTGGGTTTTCATGATGTCGGTGTGCTTGGAGGAACCATAGGTAAACGGGCTGACACCGGCGTCCACGCCTTCCTGGTTTGTGTGCACGATCAGGTCTAGGCCCAGGCGTTCGGCCAGATTGTCCCTGAACTCGATCATTTCCCTGAACTTCCAGGTGGTGTCCACGTGCAGGAGTTTGAAAGGCAGCTTGCCCGGATAGAAAGCCTTGAGGGCCAGATGCAGCATCACGGCAGAGTCCTTGCCTACGGAATACAGCATCACCGGGTTTTCGAATTCTGCCGCGACTTCGCGAATGATGTGAATACTCTCCGCCTCAAGTTGCTTGAGGTGAGTCAGCTTGTGTTCGGTAGTCATGGGTTCTCTGTTCAGACTCAGCTGCCTGAGCCTGGCTTTGCATGCGACGCCGGGACCGCCCCGGGTCAATCGGGGCGCAGATTATACATGGGGCAGTGCTAAGTCCCAAGTCACATGTCCGGGGAATAACCCGCTGAATTGCACAGGAATTTGCCTGTCTGTGAAGCACACGAAGAGTTGGCTTGAATGGGTTGCGGGCATTCGGCAGCGGTCACAGGGAACAACCTGCCTCTTGGCGGTTTTGGCCGCTCTGCATCCGCCTGACAAGCGGGATTAGGCGGGATTAGATTGAATCGCCGTCCTTTTCCCTGGTTTCCTTCACGTCGACTTTCTCCAGGCCGTAGTCTTCTGACAGGTTGCCTTTCTGATCAGGGCTGGTTTTGTCGGCGTAGTCCCGTGGCGGGGAGAGGTCCTCGGTCACAGACTGCTCAAGTTTACTGGAAAAGGTGTCACGGGTGAGCGAGTCCTGTTCTCTGGCGCTGTGAGTAAGCTGGTCTGAAATGTATTCCGGGCACAGGGCCTGTGCGCCCGAGGCGATATGACGATAGACATCACGGTAGCTGTCAGTGAGGTTGTTGAGCAGGGTTGCGGTGTTGTTGAAGTGGGAATGCACATTGTCCTTGTAGGCCTCATGCTCCTTTTCCAGATTGCGCAGTTGGTCTTCGAGCGACTTTACTTTGACTTCGTCAGACATGAGTTGCTTGTAGGCGAGTGCGCCGGCCAGAACGCCGATGGCGAAACCCAGAAGACCAAAAAGCCAGGTCATAATGCTATTCCTGTGTTAAATGTAATGCGTTGACTGCAAGACTGGTATGCATGGGCAGGAAAATGTGTCCGGAAGAAACCTTGGAAACATGGCTTTGATTATACCTATAATCTGTGCCTTGTAATTCCCCAATACCTGACACGTCTTTTTGAGCACTTCACTGACTCCAGCCGAGCACTATTCCCGCGACCTGGCAGAAGGCAAAATCCAGACGGATGCTGCCCAGCAGGCCGCCATGGCGGAACTTGACCGGCTTTACGCCGACCTGGTGGCGTACTGGCAGCAACCGGTATCACTGCTTGGCAGGCTGCTGGGCCGGCCTCGCCAGCCAGCGCAGATCAGGGGGCTGTACTTCTGGGGCGGGGTAGGGCGCGGCAAAACCTACCTGATGGACATCTTCTTTCATTGTCTTCCCGGTGAGCGCAAGCTGCGCATGCATTTTCACCGCTTCATGCAGCGGGTCCATCGCGGGCTATATGCCAACCGCGGCGAAAAAAATCCATTGCGCCTGGTTGCCGGTGAAATCAGTGCGCAGGCTGATGTGCTATGTTTCGACGAGTTTTTTGTTACAGATATTGGCGATGCCATGATCCTGGGCAACCTGCTGGAGGCCTTGTTCGAGAATGGCACGGTCCTGGTCACCACATCCAATATTGAGCCGGCACGCCTCTATGAACGCGGTTTGCAACGGCAGAAGTTCCTTCCTGCCATCGCCCTGCTGGAAAAACACACCCGTGTCCTAAATGTGGATGGCGGCACCGATTATCGCCTGCGTACTCTCGAAAGTGCTGAAATCTACTACACACCCCTAGGTGAGCCGGCGGACAGTGCCATGCTGGCCTGTTTTGACAGCCTGGCCGGTGGCATGGCCACCATCGAACATGAAACCCTGGAAATTCTGGGCCGCGATATCCGCATCCGCCGCTGGGCCGAGGGGATTGCCTGGTTTGAGTTTGATGACCTGTGTGACGGACCGCGCAGTGCCGCCGACTACATTGAAATATCGCAACTGTTCCATACTGTGCTGATTTCAAATGTCCCGGTGTTTGACCTGACCCGGGATGACCGGGCCCGTCGCTTCATTTCCATGGTGGATGAATTCTACGACCAGCAGGTCAAGCTCATTCTGTCAGCCGCCGCGCCGCTGGAAGGCCTGTACCAGGGCGAAGAGCTAAATTTTCCGTTTGAAAGGACCTGTTCACGGCTGCTGGAAATGCAGTCCCATGAATACCTGGCCCGCGAACACCACGCTACCTCTTAAAGGCTATACATCCACTGGAACGCAGGCGCCGCAGGCGCGATGGCCCGTAGGGCTATTGCAGGGACAGACGCTGGTCACACTGCGGTGCGGATTTTCCCAGCACAGATTTGCAAAAACTAAAGGCAAAATTCGATGAGAGCCAGCGCCCTGTCCCTGTGCAATAATCCGCGGTGATCCCTGCACGCGCAGCGGCGTCCCGAGGAACCATGACACGCTTGAAAAAACGGTCAAAATACTTGAATCAACAGGTCTGCATCGGTAGAATTCGCGCTCCCTCGTTCCGGCAGGTCCGGAAAGTCGGCCCTGACCCGATTCAGGCCGATTGAGACAAGCAATAGGCAAGCCATTTTCAGGATTTTTTGGACACGACGATGAGAACGATTTCAGCGAATAAGCAAACTGCACAAAATGACTGGTATGTCATTGACGCAGAAGGAAAAACTCTGGGCCGTATGGCTGCGGAGATAGCCCATCGTCTGCGTGGCAAGCACAAGCCGGAGTACACCCCGCACGTGGATACCGGTGACTACATTGTGGTCGTCAACGCCGAGAAGGTTCACGTCACCGGTAATAAGGCCACTGACAAGAAATACCATCACCACACCCAGTTTCCTGGCGGTCTGAAGACATTTTCCTTCAAGGAAATGATCGAACGCTCTCCGGAAGAGGTGATTAAACTTGCTGTTAAAGGCATGATGCCGCGTACCCCGCTGGGCCGCGCCATGCAGAAGAAACTGAAAGTGTATGCCGGTGCTTCCCATCCCCATGGTGCACAGAACCCGGCTCCGCTGAATCTGGCCTGAAACAGGCCTGCATTGAAAACCGCCAAGGCATAAAGTAAAAGTAAGAGAAATCACACATGGCAGCTACCCAATACTACGGAACCGGTCGACGCAAAACCTCCACAGCCAGGGTCTTCCTGACTGCAGGTTCCGGTAACATCACCATCAATGACCGTTCCATTGACACCTTCTTCGGCCGTGAAGTGGCCCGCATGATCGTGCGTCAGCCGCTGGAACTGCTGGAACTGGTTGACAAGTTCGATGTCACGGTACGCGTTTCCGGTGGTGGCAGCTTTGGCCAGGCCGGTGCCATCCGCCACGGCATCACCCGTGCCCTGATCGATTACAACGAGGAAAACCGCAGCCCGCTGCGCAAGGCCGGTTTCGTGACTCGTGATGCCAGGGAAGTGGAGCGCAAGAAGGTCGGTCTGCGCAAAGCACGTAAGCGTCCACAGTACTCCAAGCGTTAATACGTTTTACCGCATCACCAAAGCGCCGGACCCGAAAAGTTCCGGCGTTTTTTTTGGCCTGAAAAACCCCTGTAGGCGCGCCGGAACACGCTGTTTACCTTGAAAAAAACAGCCTAATTGACTAGAATGCGCGCTCCGTTTAATACCCCAAAAAACCGGTTCTGCCGGCTGTCTTCATCACTACCCGGGTTGCAGGGTACTGATGCATGCCAAAAAGCGCATGAAAGATAGGTCGAGTCGCAAGTAATAGGAGATATCCCCTGTGAGTGATGGCACAGCTCATGTCGTAAACAAGAAACGCAGACGATTCCTGATTGGCAGCACTTCGCTGGTAGGTGCTGCTGGCGCTGCCGGCGCCGCCGTACCTTTCGTCGGGTCCTGGAACCCGAGCGCCAGGGCGCTGGCCGCCGGTGCTCCTATCACCATCGATATTACCCGCCTGGCCCCCGGCCAGCTGTTGGGCCCGATGCCGGAATGGCGTGGCCAGCCGGTCTATGTGTTCCAACGCAATGAAGCGACCCTGGATAGCCTGCGCAGCCGTACCGACCACCTTGCTGATCCGCAGTCCGAAGACGCCGGACAGCAACCGGAATACTGTCAGAACGAATTCCGCTCCATTCGTCCGGAAGTGATGATCATGGTCGGTCTGTGTACCCACCTGGGCTGTGCCCCGATCCTGAATGCCCAGGTCCAGCCGCAGGATTATGATCCCCAGTGGTCCGGCGGATTCTTCTGTCCCTGTCATGGTTCCATGTTCGATCTGGCCGGTCGCGTTTACAGCGGTGTGCCGGCGCCTGACAACCTCATGGTGCCCCCTCATTACTATGAAAACGACAATGTCGTTGTCATCGGTCTGGATGGAGAGGATTCCTGATGAGCGACTCATATAACGACGCTGATAACAACGCCCCTATGGCTGAAACCAACAAGAACGGCCTGATGGCATGGATCGATGCGCGATTGCCTGTCACCAAGACAATCGAAAAGCATATGACCAAGTACTATGCGCCGAAGAATTTCAACATCTGGTACGTGTTCGGTGTCCTCGCCACCGTAGTCCTGGTCAACCAGCTGCTGACGGGCATCTGGCTCACCATGAACTACACACCGAGTGCCGAAGCCGCCTTTGCTTCTGTTGAATACATCATGCGTGATGTCGATTTCGGCTGGATTCTGCGCTACATGCATTCCACCGGTGCCTCGGCCTTCTTTGCCGTGGTCTACCTGCATATGTTCCGTGCCCTGATGTACGGTTCCTATCGCAAGCCGCGAGAACTGATCTGGATCTTCGGCATGACCATCTTCCTGGTGCTGATGGCCGAAGGCTTCATGGGATACGTGCTGCCGTGGGGCAACATGTCCTACTGGGGCGCTAACGTCATCGTGAGTCTCTTTGGTGCCATTCCATTTGTCGGTGAAGACCTGATGACCTGGATCCAGGGCGACTTCCTGATTTCCGGTGCCACCTTGAATCGTTTCTTTGCCCTGCACGTGGTGGCCCTGCCGCTGGTGCTGGTGTTCCTGGTATTCCTGCACCTGCTGGCCCTGCACGAAGTCGGTTCCAACAATCCGGACGGTATCGAGATCAAGGCCAACAAGAATGAGAAAGGCATTCCACTGGACGGTATTCCGTTCCATCCGTATTACACCGTGCATGACCTGGTGGCGGTTGTTGTGTTCCTGTTCGTATTCTGCGTGATCATGTTTTTCATGCCGGAAATGGGCGGCTACTTCCTTGAGTACGCCAACTTCACCGAAGCCAACAACCTGGCGACGCCGGAACATATTGCGCCGGTCTGGTACTTCACGCCGTTCTACTCAATGTTGCGTGCCGTGACCTACCCGCTGTTTGGTATCGATGCCAAGTTCTGGGGTCTGGTGGTGATGGCTGCTGCCATCGCGATTCTGTTTGTGCTGCCCTGGCTGGACAAGAGCCCGGTGAAATCCATGCGCTACAAAGGCTGGTACAGCCGTACCGCGCTGCTGATCTTCATCGTCAGCTTTGTCATTCTCGGTGTGCTGGGTGTATGGAGCCCGACAGAAGGTCGCGCCAGGCTGGCCCAGTTGTGTACCGTGCTTTATTTTGCCTATTTCATTGCCATGCCGTGGTACACCGCGAAGGAAGCGACCCGGCTGCCGCCAGAGCGGGTTACCGGTCGTTTCATCACTATCCCGCAGCTGCTGCTGGCCCTGGTGCTGATCATCGGCCTGATTGTGCTGCCGCTGCGCGCTGTTGCCGCCGAAGCCGGCGTGGAACTGGAGCATGTGCAGATGGACCTGGAAGACAAGGAATCCCTGCAGCGTGGTGCCCGCACCTTCGTCAACTACTGCATGGGTTGTCACTCCGCCCAGTATTCCCGCTACAACCGGGTGGCTGCTGACCTGGGCATTCCCGATGAGCTGGTCGAGGAATACCTGATCTTCAATGACGATGTGGCAGTGGGTGATCACATGATGAGCGCCATGTCTAGGGATCTGGGCAACAGCGCCTTTGGTGTGGCGCCGCCGGATCTGACCCTGGTTGCCCGCGCCCGTGCCGGCGCCGGTCATAGCGGCCCGGACTGGCTCTACGGCTATCTCACCGGTTTCTACGAGGATGCTTCACGTCCATTTGGTGTCAACAATCGGGTCTTCCCCAACGTGGCCATGCCGAATGTACTGGAAGGTCTGCAGGGTGTGCAGCGTTGTGATGACATCGAGCATTGCGAGCACCTGGAGCATGTCGATGGCACCGGCACCCTGAGCGAAGAAGAGTTTCATGACCTAGTGTATGACCTGGTCAACTTTCTCTACTATCTTGGCGAGCCGGCTCGGCTCGATCGCCACCGTATCGGCGGGTATGTGCTGTTGTTCCTGGCGTTCCTGTGGGTATTTGCCTGGTTGCTGAACCGGGAATACTGGAAAGACGTGGGCGGCCACTGATACAGGAAGCTCGACACAGCCGGGATTTCCGGTTCAACCACTCTGATTGATTATTTTTGAGGCGAAATTTTATGGGAGTTGTTACCAAACGCTCTTCGATGCTTTTTTACTCTGACGGTTCCAGCCAGTACAGCCACCGCGTGCGTATTGTCCTGGCTGAAAAAGGTGTCACTGTCGATATCGTCGATGTTGACCCGCATGACAAACCGGAAGACCTGGCCGACCTCAATCCCTACAACAGTCTGCCGACCCTGGTCGATCGTGATCTGGTGCTTTATGAGCCCAACATCATGATGGAGTACCTCGACGAGCGCTTTCCTCATCCGCCACTGTTCCCGGTTTACCCGGTAGCCCGTGCCCAGAGCCGTCTTTGGATGCATCGCATCGAGAAGGACTGGTGTGGCCTGGTGGAAAAACTGCAGGCAGAGGACGGCACACCGTCTCAGCTCGACAAGGCCCGCAAGGAACTCAAGGAAAGCATCGTCTCCATTTCCCCGATTTTTGCGGAAAAGCCTTTCTTCATGAACGAGGAGTTCACCATCGTGGACTGCTGCGTACTGCCAATCCTGTGGCGCCTGCCGGAAATCGGTATCAAGCTGCCTGAAACCAAGGCGACCAAACCGCTGATCGATTATCGCAACCGCCTGTTTGACCGGGAGTCTGTCGAGGAAAGCCTGTCCGAACAGGAAAAGGAAATGAAGTCATAAGCCAAGGGCTTACGGTACGCGTGCCGCGAATACGGCATACATCATCAGTCCAGGAGAGCCTTTCCGAGCAAGAGAAGGAAATGAAAACGTAGAGAATAGCCCCTGCTGGTAGATCCCCCGGAGGATCCGCTCCATGACAATGACCTCTCATCGGCCTTACATGGTAAGGGCTTTAAATGAATGGATTCTTGAGAATGATTGTACGCCCTATATCCTGGTTAATGCCTACGCCAAGGATGTCCAGGTTCCCCAGAACTATGTAAAGGATGGTCAGATTATACTCAATATTTCCCCGGTAGCGGTTCAAGACCTGACCATTACCAATAACGGTATAGAGTTCAATGGCCGCTTCGGAGGCATCCCCACCCGCGTTTATGTGCCCACACCCGCCGTACTTGGTATTTATGCCAAGGAGAATGGGCAGGGCATGATCTTTGATACGGATGATCCGATACCAGAGCCGCCATCGCCAGGTTCGCCGACAAAGGATGGGGGCAAACCCAAGCCGGGGCGCCCGCCTCTCAGAGTTGTTAAATAGCCTCTGGGTCTTACTTAAGCAGTAGCTGCTGCGCTCACTCGTACTACGTTAAAGGATTTTTCGGGACACCGGCCCAATCTTTCGATTGTTTGTTGTGATCGAGATGGTGCCAGCCACTCGCAGAGCTCGTGTCGTTCGCCCGGGAGCAAGCCAAATGGTTGGCTTGCTCTGTTAACCGGGCTCACCCTAGACTGCCTCCGCTCGTGACGCATCCCTGCCACTTGCAGTGCTCGTGGCGTTCGTTCGGGAACAAGCCAAACTCCAGGCTTGTTCGAATTCCGAACTCACCCAAAATTTGAGTTTAATTGAGCACACAGCGTCTGCCTGCTGTCGCCGGTTTAGCTGAAAATGTGTTGAATTGTCGTAGGTCGACATTGGCGCTCTGCGCCGTTTGCCGACATGTTTATTGCAATGGATTGATGGGATTTGTTGGCAAACGCTTGGCTATGCCGACTTGCAGAGCGGGATGGGTATTCAGGTTTTACTAATTGATGTATTCGAAGGCCCGTACAACTTTAGTGACTCCCTTGGTATTGCTGACCAGGTTCACGGCCTTGTCGGCTTCGGCCTGGGTAAGCAGCCCCATCAGGTAGACAACGCCATTTTCAGTGACGACCTTCGTGCGCATGCCGCTGACCTCGGCGTCGGCGAGCATGAGGGTCTTGATCTTGGCGGCGATCCAGGCATCGTTGGTGCGGGACAGGAAGGTGGTGGCGCCGGAGACTTCAAGCTCGTTGTAGACCTCTTTCACGCGTGAACTGGAGGTGCGGGCCACGCGGGTGGCGAGGTTTTTCAGGTCCTGGGACGGCACCTGTCCAACCAGGAGCACGGTTCCATTGAAGCTTTCCACGTTGATGTTCGATTTTTTCAGCAGTTCATCAGCGGCATTGAGATTGACCTTGATGGCTGTTTCGATACTGCCGTCGTCAATCACGGCGCCCATGGATCGACGACCGCGGTCTTCCTCGATCCCATCGTCGCCGGTCGTGGCGCTGATGACACTGGCGCAGCTGTTCAGTAAAAGCAGCAGGGGAAAGATAAGGCCTAAACGAAGAAACAGCATTTAGTCACCTCCGAACAGTTGTGTGTCTATCAAATCGCACAGGCAGTGAATCACCAGCAGATGGACCTCCTGGATACGTGCGGTGCTGGTGGATGGAACACAGATCTCCACGTCATTGTCATTGAGCAGCTCGCGCATGTTGCCCCCGTCCTTGCCGGTCAGTTGCACCACGACCATATCGCGGTCATGGGCGGCATGGATGGCATGAATCACGTTGGGGGAATTGCCGCTGGTCGAAATGGCCAGCAGAACATCGCCGGTCTGGCCTAGTGCACGCACCTGCTTGGAAAAGACTTCCTCGTAGGAATAATCGTTGGCAATGGAGGTCAGTGTGGACGTGTCTGTGGTGATGGCGATCGCCGGCAGCGGCGGGCGTTCGCGTTCAAACCGATTGAGCAATTCAGCGGAGAAGTGCTGGGCATCGCCGGCAGAACCGCCGTTGCCGCAACTGAGGATTTTCTTTTCGTTGAGCAGCGCCTGGACCATGCGGTTGGCGCCTTCCGTGATGAACGGGGTCAGCGCTTCCATGGCCTGCATCTTGGTGTTGATGCTGGCCTGAAAGTGTTGTTTGACGCGTTCCTGATAATTCATAGAGTATTCGCGATTATAAAGGATCGATCCGCTAAAAAGCATTTTTAATCCAGCGGAAACTCGGCACCTTGAGGCTGCCGGTAATGCCGACCACATCGAAACGAGACGGCATTTTGTTGGTTAGACCATGTTTTTGCAAGAAATTCAGGGCGGTGCGCCGGATTTTTTCCTGCTTGGCCGGAGTCACCGTGGCCACCGGTGAACCATGGGATACATCAGCCCTGAAACGCACCTCAACAAACACCAGGCAATCACCATCGCGGGCAATAATGTCTATCTCGCCAAAGCGGGTATGGTAATTCGTGGCCAGTAGGGAGAGCCCGCGCTGCTGCAGGTGTTGACCGGCTAGACGTTCAAACTGCTTGCCCCGGGTGAGTGCCACTGTAGGCCAGATGCGTGCTTTGAGTTTGTCGATCACGGTCCGTCCCTGGCCGAATCCTGAGTCTATCCTAGCTTCGGAACTAGTCGCGAGTCACCAGTTGCGCCACACCTTCCTGGACCCTGGCCCAGTTTAATTCCCGAATGATGTTGTGGTTCTCGCCCAGGCGCAGCAATCCGGTGGCTCCGTAAATCTGACTGTCCGGTACTTCCCGTAGTTGTTTCAGGCGTGGATAGAGCCGGAAGGCATCAACCCCGAATGCCTGCAGGCGCAGGTTCAGGGCACTGGTTTGCGGGAAGAGGGCGGTCGCAACGGCTTTCAGGTCATCATTGAATCCCAGTAGCCAGGGGCTGTCGCCAAACAGGATGCCGTTCAGATCGTTATCAACCAGTGGGCGCGGAATTCCGGAATAGACATCCTGGCTCGCATAGACCGGGATATCGCCGGCAAACAGGTAGGCCAGGGTGGGATTGATCTGGCGTGCAGGACCCGGCTCAGCAATGAGAAAAATGAAATCGATATCCTGGCGCCGACGCTGCACATACTCGAGATCCTCATCGATCAGCTCGCTGAGGCGATCCCGTCTTGCTTCGCTGTCATCAATGTCAAGCAGGGATTCGACAATGCCGGTGTAATCATCCTGATAGGCTTCCATGGCCACGATCTGGCCACCCAGTGCCAGCCAGTGATTGACGAAGCTGTCGCGCTTGCGCTGGTAGAAATCGTCAAACATCACGGCCGGCGTAAGCAGGGCAGCGTAGCGATGACCATCAGCCCAGGCTTTTTTCGCCACCTGTACCGCTTCATTTTCCGGGGACAGGGCAAACTGGATCAGGTCATCTGACAGAGGCTCGGAACCTTCTACATTGTTCAGGGCGAGCGTTGGCACCGGCAGGTTGCGTTCCTGGTGGAGCAAGGCGACTTGGGGTTTTTGCAATGGGCCGATGACCATCTCGGCGCCATCTGCCACGGCGCGGTTATACAGGGCAACGATATCATCGCTTGTGCTGGTGTCATAGAGCAGCACTTCGGGCACCTTGCCGCCGATACTGAGGACATCGTAGTAGGCGCTCATGAAGCCATCGCGAATGACCGCGCCGGCCACCGTATCCAGGGGTAACAGCAGCGCCAGGGTTGCCGGTCGCTCTGCGGCCATGGTCTCCACCAGTTGCATGGACTGAGGCATGTAGGTCGCCGCCGGGTGTCGACCCCAGGTCCGGCGCCAGTTTTCCAGGGCCACCAGCTGGCGGTCGAGATTGTACTGGTAGGCTTTGCCGATGATGCCCAGTTCATACCAGCCCTGGAATTCATAACGGCGTTCCTGATCGGCCAGTGTCCGCAGGGTTTGTGTGTCCAGCGCAATCAGGGCATTCCAGATCTGTTCATGATTCAGGGGTACCATCCGCAGGGGCAGCAATTTGTCGGCGAGGATACGCTCCTGGGCACTTTCCAGAAACATGCCGGTTTCGGCATAGATTTCTCCGCGGAACAAATGGATGGACATCTGCTTGTTGTCCGGCAAGCGCGGCAGTTGCTGCAGGCGCGGATCTGTCAGCAACGCCAGGGCAGCCTCGGTCTGGTCGCTTTCGGCGAGCAGGCGGCCGTGGAGGAACTGGATATCGGTGGCCAGTTCCAGCGGCAGGGTGGTGGTGTCCAGGGTGTCGAGCAGCAGAATGGCGTCGTTACGCCGGTCCAGACTGTTCAGCAGCAGGGCCGCCTGATAGAGCAGACTCTCCTTTTGCGGACTGCTGGCAGCAGCCGCCTCGGCCAGCAGCAGTTGCAGCGTTTCTTCGTCGGCATCCACGACCCGGGGAATTTCGACCGGATCGTCGTTACCGGTGTCGATCACCGTGGGGCCTGCACAGCTGACCAGGCCGGTCATGAAGGCGACAGCCAGCCACCGCTGCAAGGGGATGTCAGAAGTGATGTTGATGCGGGAGATTCTCGAAAGCATGACAGTAATTAGGATAGTATACCCTGTACGCCTTAGGGCAACATTTCGTCAATTTTGTTCCATTTGTCACAGGATATTTCATGGCCCTGACACCGTCCAACATGCTTTCTCTGGGTACTGCCGCCCCTGACTTTGCTCTGCCCGCCACCACTGGCGAGATGGTTTCCCTGTCTGATTTTGCCCAATCGTCTCTGCTGTTGGTGGCTTTTATCTGCAATCACTGCCCCTTTGTTAAGCACGTCCGGGCGCAGCTGGCGGCGTTGGGGGATGAGTACATGCCCAGGGGCGTGGCCTTCGTGGCGATCAATGCCAATGATGTCGACGCCTACCCGGATGACAACATGGAGAACATGCGCAGGGAAGTGTCGGAAACCGGTTACCGCTTTCCCTACCTGCTGGATGAAAGCCAGGCTGTTGCCAGGGCCTATGAGGCCGCCTGCACCCCGGATTTTTACCTGTTTGATGGCGATCGCAAACTGATCTACCGGGGCCAGCTTGATCGCAGCAGGCCCGGCAATGACATTCCGCTTACCGGCGAAGACCTGCGGGCTGCCATGGATGCTGCGCTGGCGGGCCAGCCTGTAGCTGAAGACCAGGAGCCGAGTGTTGGTTGCAACATCAAGTGGAAACCCGGCAATGCCCCGGCCTGATCACGGCGTACTTTATATAGTCGCTACGCCAATCGGAAACCTCGATGACATCACCCGCCGTGCAGTCAGCCTGCTGGAAGCGATGGATGCCATCGCCGCGGAAGATACCCGTCACAGCGCCAACCTGCTTAAACACCTGGGTATCACCACGCCGGTATTTGCGTTGCATGAGCACAATGAAGCGGCCAAGGCTGATGCGGTGATTGCACGACTCGAGAAAGGCGACAGTATTGCGCTGATCAGCGATGCCGGCACGCCGCTCATTTCCGACCCTGGTTATGTGCTGGTCAACGCCGCCCGCGCGAAGGGCATCCAGGTGGTACCGGTACCCGGAGCCAGCAGCGTGCTGGCGGCCCTGTCCTGCAGCGGCCTGCCCACTGACCGTTTTGCCTTTGAAGGTTTTCTGCCCGTCAAGCAGGTTGCCCGCTGCAAACGGCTGCAGGATGTCGTGGATGACGCCCGCACCTTGATCTTTTTCGAAGCACCACACCGGCTGCTGGATTGCCTGCAGGACATGTGTACAGTCTTCGGGGCGTCGCGGCGTGCCATTCTGGCGCGCGAGCTCACCAAAACCTTTGAGACGTTCCTGGATGCACCGCTGGGTGAGCTGACTGCGCAAGTCGCCGCTGACGCCAACCAGAGTCGCGGGGAAATCGTGCTGGTGATTGCCGGCAACACCGAAACCCCTGTGCTCGATGCCCGCAACAAGGTGCTGTTCAACCTCCTGCGGAAGGAACTGCCAATGAAAAAAGCCGCCGCGCTGGCGGCCAGGATCACCGGTGTCAGCAAGAACACCTACTACCAGTTCGGCCTGGAAGACCCTCAAGATGCGTGAGCGTGGCGGGCTGGTTGTAGCGATTACCCAGGCCGGATTTTGAGTAAGCTTTGCCTGGTACTGCCTGCCTACAATCCGGGCAGGGTGATCACGGACGTGCTGGCCAGGTTGCTGAGCAGGAATCGACCCAGGATGATGGCCAGGCCGGTAACCAGTCCCGGCAGGTAGCCCACGATGCGATCGAGCCAGCCGGTAAACATGTCTCAGCCGAGGACATTGGCCGCCACCGCCAGGAAAAACACCACCACAATCCAGAACACGATCTTGCTGATGATCAGGGCGTAGGAGGCTTGAATTCGCTCCCGGATGATGTTGTTGATTTTCGTGATGTGGCCAAACAGGGCATCAAGTCCAAGGATGAGCTTGCGGGTGTTTAGGCTCAGCAGGTGAGCTACCAGCCAGCCGATCAACAGCACGCCGACGGTTGCCAGGAGCTGGGGGAAACAGTCGATCGCCTGTTGCGTGAATTCGGTGAACTTATCTTTATTGCTGTTTGCCAGCTTAAGTCGCTGGCGGTTGTGCTGTCTGCCATGATCGCCATTGCGGGAGCAATTGAAGGCTGAGAGCCTATAGTGTCAGTCCGTCAGTCTGGTGCACCTGTCCTTATATTGGGGCTCCAGGCTTTTCGTTGCTTTAACACAGGGCTTTGATTACCCTGTGCGCCATGAGTCGGCCAGGCAATCGCTGCTTGCTGTTTACACCCGGTTACTTCGGTATCGGTTTGTAGCAGGAAGTGGAGGAAAGTCCGGGCTCCATAGAGCACAGTGCCAGGTAACGCCTGGGGGGCGCGAGCCTACGGAAAGTGCAACAGAAAAGAAACCGCCTCGCCGGTACTAACCTGCCGGGAGGTAAGGGTGAAATGGTGCGGTAAGAGCGCACCGCATGGGTGGCAACATTCCATGGCAAGGTAAACCCCACTGGGAGCAAGGCCAAATAGGAATCCATTGATGTGGCTCGCATCGGATTCGGGTAGGCTGCATGAGCATCATGGTGACATGATGCCCAGATGAATGATTGCCCACGACAGAACCCGGCTTATCGGCTGACTCTTTTTATTTTTGGTTCAAGCCCATGTCTGTGCTTTTACTTGCTACTAACTAGTGCCTGGCGCATCAGGGCCGGCTTTTACCAGGCCAGCCCCGGGGTCGGACCTTTGAATGGCGGGCCTGCTGGATTGAAAAGGCCTTCGCTGCGCAAATGGCGCCATAGGCACGGCTTAAGGCGAAAATTGCCATCCGGCCAGGGTTGGCAAGTCAGGAAGTTGTGGTTAAACTAATCTACGTTAGATCCCTGTACCGACGCCTTCACAGCGTGAAGCACCCGTAGTCAGGGCCCTTCAAGAGATGTTGGTAAAGTCAAAAGACTGCGCCAACCCTGCCAGAAGCCGGAAAAGCGCGATTTTCCGCAAAAAAATCAAAAAACTTTCTAAGCCTCCCTCAAACTTAAGAAACTACTTTAAGTTTGCATTTTACTCTGCTGTTAATCCTCGATTTTAGAACTTCGAAAAACAACCTTTTCAGGTCCATTTTCGCGAATTTCAGCGCATTTAGCCTCATTTTCCACTCAAATTAGCGCGATTAAGTGCTTGATTTGTTGGAGTTCACTGCTCTATAGTGCATATAAAGTGGCAAGAAGTAGCAGTATGTGGGTAATTATGGGATGTTCGGATGGAAAAAGGGGGTCCATCCCAAATTACCGTCATAACGGCCATTTAACGGCCTGAAAAAGGCCCAAAGTCACTCAAATTCATACTGATTTACGCAGTTGTTAAAAGAAGCAGTTAATAAAGCGGGCAAAACGTCGGGGACTATCAGTGCTATTCCGTGGTTTGAACTCAATCAATCTCGATGCGAAAGGGCGTATGGCGATCCCTTCCCGTTATCGTGGGATTGTCGATGAGCACTGCCAGGGCAAGATGGTAGTCACCATCGAGGCCACTGATGGTGAATGCCTCGTGATCTATCCGCTGAACGAGTATGAAGAAATCCAGCGCAAGGTGGAAGCGCTGCCCAGTTATTCCGCCATGGCCAAGCGCCTGAAAGGCCTCTTTATCGGTCATGCCACCGATGTCGAGCTCGACAGCAGCGGCCGCATCCTGGTGCCACCCACACTGCGTTCCTACGTCAACCTGGACAAAAAGGTCGTGCTCGTCGGGCAGGGCAAGAAATTCGAGTTGTGGGATGAAGATGCCTGGAATGCCAAGCGCGAAAGCTGGCTCAGCCAGGCGGCTGCCGGGGAAGAGATTCCCGAAGAGATCAAGGGTCTTTCCCTTTAGCCCATGGTCTTTTCGCATCAGTCGGTACTGTTGCAACAGGCGGTTGATGCATTGGTAACAGACAGGGACGGTATTTATATCGACGGCACGTTTGGCCGGGGTGGCCATAGCCGGGAAATACTGAAGCACTTAAACGATGCAGGCACATTGCTGGTAGTGGACAAGGATCCGGAAGCCATCAGCGTAGCGGAGCAGTTAGAACAACAAGACCCGAGGGTTAACGTGGCTCATTGCAGTTTTGCGGAGATAGCAGACCTGGCCGGCACCAAAGGTGTCGCAGGCGCAGTCTCCGGTGTGCTTCTTGACCTGGGAGTGTCCTCACCCCAACTGGACGATGCCGAACGCGGCTTCAGTTTCAGCAAGGATGGCCCGCTCGACATGCGCATGAATAATGCCGAGGGCATCACGGCTGCGCAGTGGGTGGCAGAAACCGCAGAAGCAGAAATGGTCCGCGTGTTTTTTGAATACGGCGAGGAACGTTATTCCCGCCGGATAGCCCGCGCCATTATCGCGGCCAGAAAAGAATCGACGATTACTAGCACACTGCAGCTGGCCGAGATCGTCAAACAGGCCCATCCGGCCTGGGAAAAGCACAAGCATCCGGCGACCAGGGTGTTTCAGGCAATCCGCATTCACATCAATCACGAGCTGTCGGACCTGGAACAGGCCCTGACCGGCATTGTTGATGTGCTGAAAACCGGCGGGCGCATGGTGATCATCAGTTTTCACTCACTGGAAGATCGTCTGGTGAAGCAGTTTATCCAGCGCGAAGAGCGGGGCGATGATTTTCCGCCCGACATGCCGGTAACCCAGGCGCAGTTGAATCCGCGCCTGAAGCGTGTTGGCAAGCCTGTGAAGGCAGACAGTACAGAAGTAGATGGCAACGTTCGTTCACGCAGTGCGGTTTTGCGCATTGCTGAAAAGATTGCCTGAGCCGGACCGGAAGCGCGACACATGGCATTCGGCAGACAGCGACGGGAAAAAGCAGGCAAGCGCAAGCCTGTCAGCAAACCGGTGGGACCTGCAGTCTGGTTTGCCCTGGTTGGTTTGCTGGTGTTGATGACAGCGTCGGCAACAGGCGTGATTTATACCACGCATAAAAATCGGCACCTATTGAACGAGTTGCAGCAACTGGAAAGGCAGCGCAATGCGCTGCA
Organism: Pseudohongiellaceae bacterium; assembly: GCA_049446715.1. Taxonomy (GTDB): domain Bacteria; phylum Pseudomonadota; class Gammaproteobacteria; order Pseudomonadales; family Pseudohongiellaceae; genus Eutrophocola. The sequence goes on along the minus strand of JBMTQX010000004.1, from coordinate 20,606 downwards.
GGTGGCCTGGGGGCAATTGCTCCTGGAACAGAGCAGCCTGGTGGTCCAGGGCAGAATCGAGAACCTTGCGATAGCAGAGCTGGGCATGAAAATCCCGGCAACGGAGAAAGTGGTGGTAGTGCGAAGTGATTAGCACTTCTGAGATCAAGAAACAGCCGCTCTGGAGACTTTATCTGGTCGCCATGGCGGCTATCTCACTTCTGGGGATCATCATTTGGCGCATTGTTGACATTCAGGTCATCAATAATGATGTGTTGCAGGAGCAGGGCAACATGCGCACGGTTCGCAATGATGTCATCGCTGCCCACCGAGGCAACATCATGGATCGCAACGGCCAGGCATTGGCCATCAGCACCCCCGTGCAGTCGCTCTGGCTGAATCCGAAGGAAATCCTCCCTAACCCTTCTGCCTGGCAAGTCCTGAAGGGCGCGCTGCCTGCGATCGAGGTCAATGCCGAGGTGCTGTGGAATCGCATTCAGGACAATGCCAATCGCGAATTCATGTACATCAAGCGGCGCCTGGCCCCTGCCGATGCCGACAAGATCCTGTCACTGGGGGTTCGCGGTGTCTATGCCCAGGAAGAATACAAGCGCTTTTATCCGCTGGGTGAAGTCGCCGCCCACGTGATTGGTCTGACCAATGCCGATGATGTTGGCCAGGAAGGTCTGGAGCTGGCCTATGAGGAATGGCTGCAGGGCAAGCCTGGCTCCAAGCAGGTCCTCAAGGATCGCCGTGGCGGCATCATTCGGGAAGTGAAAATCAACGAGACGGCCGAGCCTGGCCAGAATCTGGTGCTGAGTATCGACAGCCGTATCCAGTTCCTGGCCTACCGGGCTTTAAAGGAAGAAGTCACCCGGCGTCATGCCAAAGCCGGTGCCGCCGTCGTGCTCGATGTTGAAACGGGTGAAGTGCTGGCCATGGTGAACCAGCCTTCCTACAACCCCAATAACCGCAGCAGCATGGCTGATGACGCCATGCGTAACCGGGCCATTGTCGATCTCATGGAACCGGGCTCCACGGTCAAGCCCTTTACCGTCATGGCAGCGCTGGAAAGCGGCCTCTTTGATCTCAACAGCATTATCGACACCAATCCGGGCTATGTCATGGTCGACGGCTCGCCGAAGAAAGACCCGGTTAATTACAAGGAAGTGACCCTGGAGAAAATCATCACCAAGTCGAGCCAGGTGGGTGCTATCAAGCTCGGTCTGGCCATGGGACAGGACCCCATGCTGGATGTGCTGTCACGAGTCGGTTTCGGTACGGCCATCGGCACCGGTTTTCCAGGTGAAACGTCCGGTGTACTACCGAGCTTTCCGCGCTGGAGCAAGTCCGATATCGCAACACTGGCCTACGGCTACGGTTTCCAGGTCACCCCGTTGCAGATGGCCCAGGCCTACCTGATTTACGCCAATGACGGCATCAAGAAGCCGGTATCGCTGCTCAAGACCGACGGTCCTGTAGAGGGGGAGCGCGTATTTGATGCCGGTCGGGTCAGGGCCATACGTCGCATGATGGAAACGGTGGTCAGCAAGTCTCTCGGAGGCACCGGGGTCAGGGCCGCCATTCCTTCCTACCAGGTGGCCGGCAAGACCGGAACCGCCTGGTTTTACAATGCCGGCGGCGGTTACGACAACGAAAACTACAACGCTTACTTTGCCGGCATTGTCCCGGCCGACAATCCACGCATCGTCGCGATTGTCTCTATACATCAGCCCCAGGGTAAAGAAACCGGCGGTGGCACGGTGGCGGCTCCGGCATTTGCCAAGATCGCCGCCGGCGCCATGCGCATTCTCGATGTGCCGCCGGAAAACGATGCCGCCGATGGCAGCCAGATCAGCATGACCGACAGACAGTACGTCCCTGCAGTCCCTGAAGAACTCAGCCCCTGGAGCGAATGATGAATACGGCAGAAATCATGGCGAGACAAATGCGGCTTTCGGAACTGCTGGCGGAAGATATCGCCATTCCAGACAGTATGGACGTGGAGTTGACCGGTATTGAAATGGATTCGCGACGAATCGAAAGTGGCGACCTGTTCCTGGCCTATCAGGGCGCCACTTTCGATGGTCGCAATTTCGTTGACGAAGTCATTGCCAAGGGCGCCAATGCGGTATTCGTCGATGCCGATGATGACTGGCGTGAGATCACTGTGCGGCAAGGCGTGCCGGTCATCCCGGTGGAAAAACTGGCTACCCGCATTGGTAAGATTGCAGCCCGTTTTTTTGATTACCCGGCAGCGTCATTCCAGCTGATCGGCATTACCGGCACCAATGGTAAGACCAGCTGCTGCCAGTTCATGGGCGAATGCCTCACAAGGCTGGGACAGACCTGCGGTATCAGCGGCACCCTGGGTTACGGCATTTACGGCAATCCCTATTCCTATGATGAAACCGGGCCAGGCACCACACCCGATGCCATCAACGTCCAGCGTATTTTCGAGGAAGTCCGCATACAGAATGCCGACACCATGGTGATGGAGGTCTCTTCACATGGCCTGGCGCAGAAGCGCGTCAATGTCGGTGAGTTCGATGTGGCAGTGTTCACCAATCTCAGCCGTGACCACCTGGATTATCATGGCGGCATGACCGCTTACGGCGACGAGAAGCGCAAGCTGTTCATGAGCCCGCAGCTGAAAACGGCGATCATCAACATGGATGACATTTATAGCGCCAAGATTCTTAACAGCCTGGCGAAGTCCGTCAGCTGCTACACCTATAGCCTGCACAACCCGAAAGCGGATGTATTTCCCCGGGCGCTGCAGTTCAATCGCGCCGGTTTCACGCTGGAAGTGGTCACGCCATGGGGGCAGGGCAGCTTCAGCAGTACGCTGGCCGGTGCTTTCAATGTGAGCAACATCCTTGCCGTGCTGACAACGGTAATGGCGACCGAAGCCAGCAAGCCTGGTTTTGACTTCGACCGGGTGCTGACGGCTGTTGCTGCCGTTACGCCGGTCAAGGGCCGCATGGAAATCCTGGGTGACCATCCGGTTTCCGTGGTGATCGATTATGCGCACACACCGGACGGTCTGAAAAACGCCCTGCATGCCCTGCGCCAGCACTACAAAGGCCAGATCTGGTGTGTCTTTGGTTGCGGCGGTGATCGTGACAGGGGCAAGCGTCCGCTGATGGCCGAAATCGCCGAAGCGCTGGCTGACAGGCTGATCGTGACCGACGATAACCCGCGCAAGGAAGCATCCGACCAGATCATTACCCATATTCTTGCCGGTCTCAGTGGTGAGGCCGATGTCGTGGTGGAAAGCGATCGTGCCAGGGCCATCAACCATGCCATCAGCCAGGCCCATGAGGGCGATGTGGTACTTATCGCCGGGAAGGGACATGAGGAATACCAGGACATCGGTGGTAACCGCATGGTGTTCAGTGATGTGAAACAGGCGCGCCTGAGTCTCAACAAGCGTTTTGGCAACAAGACGGCAAAGGCAAAAGAATAGGAAATTACCGTGATCGGCACCATGAGTTTACAGCAGGTACAAGCACTGACAGGGGGCGAAATGTCCGGCCAGCATGCCGTGTTTTCTGCCGTGTCGATTGATACCCGCACGCTGCAGGAAAACGAGCTGTTCATCGCGCTTAATGGCCCGAATTTCAACGGCAACACATTCCTGGCCGCTGCCGAGGACAAAGGCGCCTGTGCCGCTATTGTCACGGAGGCTGTCGACACCAGGCTGCCGATACTGACTGTCCAGGACTCCCGTATTGCGCTTGGTAAAATGGGTGCGCTCAACCGCGATCGCAGCAGTGCCTGTGTCATTGCCCTGACCGGCAGCCAGGGCAAGACCTCCGTGAAGGAAATGACGGCAGCGATTCTGGGCGAATGCGGTGAGGTCATCATGACCCCCGGCAATCTCAACAACGATCTTGGCGTGCCCCTGAGCCTGCTCAAAATCGAGGACAAACATGAGTTTGCCGTCATCGAGATGGGCGCCAACGGCCCCGGTGAAATTGCCTACAGCGTGGGCCTGACCAGGCCGCATATCGGGCACATCACCAACATTGCCGGTACCCACCTGGAAGGCTTTGGCAGTCTTGCAGGTGTTGCGCAGGCCAAATCCGAGATCTGGCACGGTATTCAGGAAGGCGGCACTGCCGTCGTCAATCTGGACGATGATTTTGCCAGCCAGTTCATGGCGCAGTTATCCCGGCAGCCGGGCAACCGCCATGTTGTGACCATCAGTGCAAAGGGCAATACCGAAGCCGACCTCTATGCCGACCTGGTCAATCTTGATGGTACCCGCAGTGCCCGCTTCACCCTGTGTGCCCCCATCGGCAAAATACCGGTTTTCCTGCAGGTGGCCGGCCTGCACAACATCGGCAATGCGCTGGCGGCCGCCGCGATAGCCATTGCCGCCGGTGCGCACTTGCCCCAGGTGAAAGCCGGCCTGGAAAAATTCACTTCCGTGAAAGGCCGCATGTGCATCCTCGAAGGGGAGCAGCAAGCGACCATCATTGATGACACCTACAACGCCAGCCCGGCGTCCTTCAAGGCCGCCATAGACGTGCTGGTGCTCTGCGAGGGCGACACCATCGTGGTCATGGGTGATATGGGTGAACTGGGTGCTGACGCCGCACGCGGACACCGCGAAGTCGGCAGTTATGCCAGGGAAAAAGGTGTCACGCATTTTATTGCGACCGGCGATCTTAGCCGGTTGGCCTTGGAAGCTTACGGCGATAACGGGGTTTTTCTGGCAGACAAGGCCGGGTTTGGCGAGATCATTCGTCCGTTGCTCGGCCCTAATGTCACCGTCCTGGTCAAGGGATCGAGAAGTCAGGGTATGGAAAAACTGGTTCAACAGATCATGGTGGCCGCGTGATGAAGATGAATAAGGTCAGCGCCATGACTTTCATAAGGGAGATAACAGTCGCATGTTGCTCTTTCTGACGGAATACCTGTCCCAGTTCAATTCCGGGTTTCGCGTGTTTGAGTACCTCACCACGCGCGGCATTTTCGGCATCCTGACGGCTCTGGCGCTGTCCCTGATTATCGGGCCAAGCATGATTCGTCGTCTTAACTATCACCAGATCGGCCAGGTGGTGCGTGATGACGGACCGCAAACTCACCTGAGCAAGGCCGGCACGCCGACCATGGGCGGCACCCTCATTCTCATCAGCATCATATTCAGCAGCCTGATGTGGGCCGACCTGCGCAGTCCCTATATTTGGGTGGTGGTGCTGGTGACGGCCCTGTTTGGCGCCATTGGTTGGGTTGATGATTACCGCAAGGTGTTCGAGAAAAATCCCAAGGGGCTGGCAGCGCGCTGGAAGTATTTCTGGCAATCGGTTATCGGCCTGGTGGCTTCCATCTATTTGTACAGCATCGCCAACGACCCGGCCGATACCCAGTTGTTTGTGCCGTTCTTCAAGGATATCGCCCTCAACCTGGGCCCGGTCTTTGTCATCCTGTCTTACCTGATGATTGTTGGTTTCAGTAACGCGGTCAATCTGACGGATGGCCTGGATGGCCTGGCGATTCTGCCGACAGTTATGGTCGGGACCGCCCTGGGCGTGATCGCCTACCTGACCGGGCATGCTGAATTTTCCGCTTATCTGAATATCCCGTATATCGATGGTGCCGGCGAGCTGGGCATTTACTGCGGTGCCCTGGCCGGCGCCGGGCTGGGATTTCTCTGGTTCAACACCTATCCCGCCCAGGTTTTCATGGGCGATGTGGGCGCCCTGGCACTGGGTGCAGCCCTCGGGCTGGTAGCCGTCATCGTGCGGCACGAAATTGTCCTGATCATCATGGGCGGTGTTTTCGTCATGGAAACAGCGTCCGTCATTCTGCAGGTGGCTTCCTTCAAGCTGACCGGAAAACGCATTTTCCGCATGGCGCCACTGCACCACCATTTTGAACTGAAAGGCTGGCCGGAACCCCGTGTCATCGTGCGCTTCTGGATCATTACCGTGATCCTGGTGCTCGTGGGGCTCGCCACTTTAAAACTGCGATAGGGCGTAACGGGCGAATACTGTGATTACGGAGCAGGCCAATGGAAAAATGAAAGTCGTAGTCGGTCTTGGCCAGACCGGGCTTTCATGTGCCCGTTATTTATCGCGCTGCGGCGAAACCTTCATGGTCGCCGACAGCCGACAGAATCCGCCTGGACTGCAACAGCTGCAAGCGGAATGTCCCGGCGCGAAACTTGAATTAGGCGAGTTCCGCGAAGAGACATTCACCCACGCTGCCCAGTTGATTGTCAGTCCAGGCGTGGACCAACACCACCCGGTCATCCGCAAGGCTGTTGCCTGCGGAGTGCCGGTAACCGGGGATGTGGATATTTTTGCCCATGCCATCGATGCGCCACTGGTCGCCATCACTGGGTCGAATGCAAAAAGCACAGTGACAACGCTAGTAGGAGAGATGGCGAGGGCCGACGGGGTCAATGTCGCCGTGGCCGGTAACATCGGCCTGCCGGTCCTGGACCTGCTGGGTTCAGCACCCGCCAGTCTCTATGTCCTTGAACTGTCCAGTTTCCAGCTGGAAACCACCACCGATCTCGGTGCCGAAGTAGCGACAGTGCTCAACCTTAGCCTGGATCACATGGATCGATATGACAGCATGGCCGATTACCTGGCTGCCAAGCAGCGGATTTTCCAGCAGTGCCGGCAGGCAGTCATCAATGACGATGATCCGGCCAGCCAGGCCGACTTGCCTGGCACAGTCAGGCAGTGGCATTTCAGTCTCGGGGCTGACAGTGCCGCGGAGTTCGGTGTGGTCGACTATCAGGGTGAGCGTCACCTGGCTTTCAATGGTGAACCCCTGCTGCCGGTCAGTGCGTTGAAAATTGCCGGTGAACACAATGTCGCCAATGCCCTGGCAGCCCTGGCTCTGGGGCATGCTGCCGGTCTTGGCATGCCTGCCATGTTGACGGCGTTACGAGAGTTTTCGGGCCTGAAACATCGTTGTCAGTGGGTCGCCGAGAAGAAGGGCGTGAACTGGTACAACGATTCCAAGGGCACTAACACCGGTGCCTGTATTGCAGCGGTCAACGGTCTGGGTAGCAAGGGCAGGATCATCCTGCTGGCCGGCGGCCAGGGCAAGGGCGCGGACTTTAGGGTGTTGCGCGAACCCGTGTCGGCCCATGCCAGGCTGGCCATCCTGTTCGGCGAGGATGCCGACCTGATCGAGGCAGCGTTGCAGGATGTGGTCAGGATCGCCCGCGTATCGACCATGTCAGAAGCCGTCTCACTGGCTGATGCCGAGGCCGAAAGCGGTGATGTGGTGCTGCTGTCGCCAGCCTGTGCCAGTTTCGACATGTTCCGTAATTTTGAGCATCGCGGTGAGGTGTTCATGACCTGCGTGGAGGAATTGCACTGATCATGCAGGCCGTCATGCAACAACGTTTCGAGGATCGCCCATATTACGGCGACAGCTGGCTCATCGTCCTGACCCTGCTGCTGCTGTTCTTTGGTCTCATCATGATGACCTCAGCCTCCATCGAAATTGGTGAAAACCTTTATGGCGACCCGTTCTATCACTTCAAGAAACAGGTCGTCTTCATTGTGATGGGTTTGATCGGTGCCGCCATCCTGCTGAACATCCCGATGCAGTGGTGGGAGCGTGGCAGTTATGTCTTTTACGGCCTGGCAATCCTGATGCTGGTGTCTGTTCTGATCCCCGGAATAGGTCATACGGCCGGCGGTGGCACGCGCTGGATCAACCTGGGTTTCATGACGCTGCAGGTATCGGAGCCTGCCAAGATCTGCATCGTTTTTTTTATGGCCGGCCTGCTCAGCCGGCATCACGCTTTCATTTGCGGCAGCCTGAAGGGGTTTTTACTGCCCTTTGCCTGTATGGCGTTGCCTGTTGTTCTGCTTCTCCTGGAACCGGACTTCGGTGCTGTTGTCGTGATCATGTTTGCCATCATGGCCATGTTGTTCCTGGCCGGGGCTAGGTTCTGGCACTTCCTGCTGGCCGCTTGCGCGGTGCTGGCGGCAGGGGCCGGATTGATCATGAGTGCCGAGTACCGGATGCGTCGTGTCATGTCTTACCTGAAGGCGCTCAAGGATCCGTTCCATGAAGACATCGTCTTTGATTCAGGTTACCAACTGGCCCAGGCTCTGATCGGTTTTGGTCGTGGCGAGTGGCTGGGCATGGGGCTGGGCAACAGCATCCAAAAAATGTACTTCCTGCCGGACGGTCACACCGATTTCATTATCGCCATCATCGCCGAGGAACTTGGCGTGATTGGCGTCATTGCGCTGCTGTTCCTGTTTGCGGCCTTCATTACCCGTGCCCTGATCATTGCCCGCCGCAACGAGCGCAACGGCAATTTCTTCATGGCCTATGCCGCCTATGGGCTAGCATTCATTTTCATCGGCCAGGTCGTCATCAACGTGTCTGTGAATATCGGGTTACTGCCCAACAAGGGGCTGACCCTGCCGTTCATCAGTTCCGGCGGCTCCAGTCTGTTGACCTGTATTGCCATGGTCGCCCTGCTGCTGCGCATGGATATCGAGAACCACTATTCAGGAGGCAGAAAGGCTGTTTATGCCGCCTGAAATCAAACACATGACTGACACAAAGCAGAAAATCCTAATCATGGCCGGCGGCACCGGAGGACACGTGTTTCCGGCGCTGAGTATTGCTGAATATCTGCAGCAGCATGGCGTGCAGGTGGAATGGCTGGGGACTCGCCATGGGCTAGAAGCCAGCGTGATTCCAGCCGCCAATATCCGGTTGCACACCATTGCCGTGGCAGGCCTGCGTGGCAGCAGCCTCGGCCGGAAACTGCTGGCGCCACTGGTGCTGGTGCTGGCTGTACTGCAATCGCTGGTGAAGGTCATACAGATTCGACCGGGTTGTGTACTGGGTATGGGTGGCTTCGTGACCGGTCCGGGTGGCCTGGCCGCCTGGCTGTTGCGTCGAAAACTGCTGATCCATGAACAGAACGCCATTGCCGGACTCACCAACCAATTGCTGTTTCCGTTGGCCAGTACCGTGATGGAAGCTTTCCCGGGTGCGTTTGCCAGGAAGCAGGAACTGACGAAAAACGGTTTGCTTAAAAAGTTTATCAAACCGGATACCACGATCGTGGTTGGTAACCCGGTCCGGGAAGAAATTGCCGCGCTCGGTAAAGTTGTCGCCACAGAGGCGGATGCTGATCGCCCGCTGCGCCTGCTAGTCATCGGCGGCAGCCTGGGTGCCGTTGCCATCAACAAAATCATACCGGCCATGCTCACGCTGATGCCGGCGACGCAACGCCCGCAGATCTGGCATCAATGTGGCAAGCGCAATATCGATGAAACCCGTGCGGATTATGCTGGGCTGGGCATTACCCTCGATGACAACACTCGTGTTGAACCGTTTATTGATGACATGGGGGCTGCCTACCAGTGGGCTGACATTATCGTTGCCCGAGCCGGTGCCATGACCGTGGCGGAAATCGCTGCTGTGGGGCTGGCTTCGATTCTGATTCCCTATCCCTACGCGGTGGATGATCACCAGACGGAAAATGCTGCCTATCTGCAGCGGGCCGGTGCTGCCGAAGTGATACCCCAGCAGGAACTGTATGCAGAACACCTGTTGGCGGCGGTCAGCCGATTTGCTACTGATCGCCACGCCCTCGTGCAGGCATCACTGAATGCCCGGCAGGCTGGCGTACCGGATGCCACCGCCAGGGCTGCCGGCTATTGCATGGAGGCCTGTTATGTCTGATGTCGGCATGAACATGATGACCTCCAGCCTGGTGCCGGAAATGCGTCGTATCCGCCGCATTCATTTTATTGGTATCGGTGGGGCGGGCATGAGCGGTATTGCCGAGGTGCTGCTGAACCAGGGTTACCAGATTACCGGTTCTGACCTGTCGGCATCCGCCTCGACCGAACGGCTGGAAAAACTGGGGGCGGAAATCTTTATCGGCCATGCGGCCGGCAATGTGGATGGTGCCAATGTGGTCGTTGTATCCAGTGCCATCGATCACAGCAACGATGAAATCGTGGCCGCCGTGGATCAGCGCATTCCCATTATCCGGCGGGCAGAAATGCTGGCCGAGCTGATGCGATACCGTCACGCCATCGTGGTTGCTGGCACGCACGGCAAGACCACGACCACGAGCCTGATGGCGACACTGATGGCCCAGGCCAACATGGATCCGACCTACGTCATTGGCGGCATTCTCAATGGTGCCGGTACCAATGCCAAGCTCGGGGCAAGCCGCTTCATCGTCGCCGAAGCCGATGAAAGTGATGCGTCCTTCCTGCACCTGCAGCCGCTGGTCGCCATCGTGACCAATATCGATGAAGACCACATGGTGACCTACAATGGCGATTTCGAAAAACTGAAAACCACTTTCGTGGAGTTCCTGCACAACCTGCCTTTCTACGGCCTGGCGGTACTGTGCATCGATGATCCGGTTATCCAGGAACTGCTGCCCAGCATTTCGCGTCCGGTGCTTACCTATGGCCAGTCGGACTTTGCTGATTTCTGTATCCAGGATGTAGAGCAGCAGGGCATGGTGACAAGCTTCAAGGTGAAACGGCCTGACCGGGACGACCTGCTTGAGCTGGCCCTGAACCTGCCGGGCATTCATAACGTGCTCAATGCCACGGCGGCTATTGCCGTGGCCACCGATGAAGGTATCAGCGACGAGGATATCGTCAACGGCATTGCAGCCTTTGGTGGTGTCGGGCGCCGTTTCGACGTGAAGCAGCCGCTGCAACTGGCAGTTGGCGAAGTCATGCTGGTGGACGACTATGGTCATCATCCCACGGAAGTGGCGGCCACCATTCGTGCCATTCGCAGTGGCTGGCCGGAAAAACGCCTGGTGATGATTTACCAGCCGCATCGTTTTAGTCGCACGCATGACCTGTATGACGATTTCGTGGATGTTCTGTCGGAAGTCGACCTGCTGCTGTTGCTGGACGTTTATTCGGCCGGCGAGCAACCGATTCGCGGTGCCGATAGCCGCAGCCTGTGCCGCAGTATTCGCCAGCGGGGACAACTGGACCCGGTCTATGTGAAAGAAGGCACGGATATCAAAAAAGTACTGAATGACCTACTTATCGACGGCGACATCCTGCTGACACAGGGTGCCGGCAGCATCGGTTTGCTGTCACGGGAACTGGACAGGGACGGGTTGGGCCATGCATGACGTCGCTGCATACAAGCCTGCCGATTTCGGGTGCGTTGCCGTGTTGATGGGCGGTGATTCTGCCGAGCGTGATATTTCTCTCATGAGTGGTAAGGCGGTACTGGCGTCCCTGGAACGCAGTGGCGTCGATGCGCATGGCATCGATGTAGCCACCCGTGAAGTGCCCAAGCCTGTGCGGGCCGGGCAGTTCGATCGGGTCATGATAATGCTGCATGGCCGCTATGGTGAAGACGGCAAGCTGCAGGGCGAGCTCGATGTGCTCGGTGTGCCTTATACCGGCAGCGGCGTCGCTGCATCCCGCCTGGCCATGGATAAAGAGAAAACCAAGCAGGCCTGGCTGGCAAGGAACATCAATACCCCGTCATTCACTTTGCTGACCGGGGACAGTGACTGGCAGGCGATTATTGATAGTCTCGGCACCGTGTTTGTGAAACCGGTGAACGAAGGTTCGAGCATCGGGATTTACCGCGCTGAATCAGCCGCAGAACTGGCAGCGGCCTGGCACAAGGCCAGGCAGTTTGATGACGAGATCATCGCGGAACGCTTTATCGACGGCCCTGAATACACCGTCAGCATACTCGGTGACCGGGTCTTGCCGGTTGTTGGCATGAAAGCGGCCACGGCCTTTTACGATTACAACGCCAAGTATTTTTCCGATGAGACACGCTATTTCTGTCCCTGCGACCTGAATGCCGACGCCGAGGCTACGCTGGGCAGCATGGCGAAAAAGGCCTATGACGTGGTCGGTTGTTCCGGCTGGGGCCGGGTGGATGCCATGCGCGATGGCGATGGCAGCTTCTGGCTGCTTGAAGTGAATACCGTGCCCGGCATGACTGACCACAGCCTGGTGCCGATGGCAGCCAGGGCAGCGGGTATTGATTTCGATGCGTTGGTACTGGCAATTCTGGCCAGCAGCCTCACCGGACGGGAAGGGGTTTGAGCATGGAAATCCTGACCCCGGGCAGAAAACCATCGCGCAAGCACACCGGCGCCAGCGCCAGGCGCACACAGAAACCGCCACGCCGTGTAACCGCAGGGGCTGTGTTCAAGCTGCTGCTGGTGGCCCTACTGGTTGCCGGTGGCGCTTATGCCGCCCTGAGTACGCCGAAGGTGGTGGAGAAGGTCAGCAGCCAGCATGTGGAACAGGTCATTATCGAAGGTGAGATCAATTTTGTGTCCGAACAGGAAGTGCTGACGGCTGTAAACAGCTTTATCAGTGAAAGCCTACTGCTGGTGGACATGGTGAAGATCAAGCAGGTACTGGAAAGCATGCCCTGGGTCCGCAACGTCACCATTCGTCGTGAATGGCCCGACACACTGGTGCTGAACGTGATGGAAGAAAAGGCCATTGCCCGCTGGGGTGATACGCGGCTGCTGAACCAGGACGGCGCCATATTTGCACCCGACAGTATTGTCGGCCTGGAACAGCTGGCAATCCTGACCGGACCGGATGACTCCGCGCGTCAGGTGATGGAGCATTATCAGCTGTTTAACCAATTGCTGTATCAGCGTGGACTCAAGATTGCCGAGTTGTCGCTGAACGAGCGCGGTGCCTGGCTCTTAATGCTGGCTAACGGCGTGCTGGTGAATATCGGGGAAGAGGATGTCATGAAAAGAATGCGCCGCCTAGTGGCTTTTTTGCAGCCTTATTTCCTGGACCAGATGGCAACCGTGGAATCCATTGATCTGCGCTACACCAGTGGCATCGCAGTAAAAAACAAATCTATGACAGGTGAAGAGGTGGTCTCGCTATGACCAAATTCCAGAACATGAATAAAAAGGAGTTGCTTCCCATGAGTAACTTGAGCGGCGGAAACATGATAGTCGGCCTGGATATTGGCACCAGCAAGGTCGTCGCCATTGTCGGTGAGATCAATGCCGAGGGCGGCCTCAATATTGTTGGTATCGGCAGGCATCGGTCACGCGGCCTGAAAAAGGGTACCGTAGTGAATATTGAATCCACGGTGCAGTCCATTCAGCGCGCGGTGGAGGAAGCCGAGCTTATGGCCGGCTGCCAGATTCACTCCGTGTATGCCGGTATCGCCGGCAGCCACATCCGCAGCATGAATTCACATGGCATCGTCGCCATTCGCGACAAGGAAGTGTATCCCGCCGATATCGAGCGAGTGATCGATGCCGCCCAGGCCGTTGCCATTCCGGCAGACCAGAAGGTTCTCCATATTTTGCCCCAGGAATACATCATTGATTCCCAGGAAGGCGTGAAGGAACCCCTGGGCATGAGTGGCGTGCGCCTGGAAGCCAAAGTACACCTGGTCACATGCGCGACCAATGCCGCACAGAATATCGAGAAGTGCATCAAGCGCTGTGGCCTCGAAACGGATGAAATCATCCTCGAGCAACTGGCCTCCAGTTATTCCGTGCTGACCGAGGATGAGAAGGAACTCGGTGTCTGCCTGGTGGATATCGGTGGTGGTACCACTGATATCGCCATTTTCACCGAAGGCGCCATTAGGCATACCGGGGTAATTCCCATCGCCGGTGATCAGGTGACCAACGATATCGCCATGGCGCTACGTACGCCCACGGACCATGCCGAGGAACTGAAGATCAAGTACGCCTGCGCCCTGTCCCAACTGGCCAGTGCCGACGACATGATTAAGGTCCCCAGCGTGGGTGAACGGCCGCCGCGGGAGTTGTCCCGCCAGGCGCTCGCCGATGTGGTCGAACCGCGCTATGACGAACTGTTTCACCTGATCCAGGCCGAGATCAGGCAGAGCGGATACGAGGACGTGCTGGCCGCCGGCATGGTGTTTACCGGAGGCACCAGCAAGATGGAAGGTGTCGTTGAACTGGCAGAGGAAATTTTCCATATGCCGGTGCGCATCGGCATGCCGACCGAAGTCAACGGCCTCGTGGATATTGTAAGAAACCCGACCTATTCAACTGCGGTCGGACTGCTGCTGTATGGCATGCGCCAGACGCAGGAGCGGGAAGGCAATGTGGTGCGCGAGCCGGGCATCACGCTGTTTGACCGGGTAAAGAGCATTTTTAAAGCCGAAGACTGAACAATCGGTTTTCGGAAATACATTTAACTTTTTAAGTTTTAACAGCTTTCAATTTAACAAGGTGGAACCCTGAGGGGGTATATGATGTTTGAGATAGTAGACAATGTTGCACAAAGCGCAGTGATCAAGGTGATCGGTGTCGGTGGCGGCGGTGGCAATGCCGTTCAGCACATGATCAAAAATACCATCGATGGCGTCGAGTTCATCTGTGCCAATACGGATGCCCAGGCGCTGGAAAAAATGGATACCAAACTCAATCTGCAGTTGGGAGGTGGCACTACCAAGGGCCTGGGAGCCGGCGCCAATCCGGAAATCGGTCGCCAGGCTGCCCTGGAAGACCGTGACCGTATCCGCGAAGTCATTTCCGGAGCCGACATGGTGTTCATCACTGCTGGTATGGGTGGTGGAACTGGTACTGGTGCCGCCCCAGTAGTGGCCGAGATCGCCAAGGAATTCCTTCGCTACTTCAGCAACCACCGGAGCAGCACCGGTACCGGTGCCGCCCCAGTAGTGGCCGAGATCGCCAAGGAAATGGGCATTCTCACTGTTGCCGTCATCACCAAGCCGTTCCCGTTCGAAGGCCGTAAGCGCATGGCCATCGCCGAAGCGGGTATTCGTGAACTGGCGGAGAATGTTGACTCCCTGATTACCATTCCGAATGAAAAGCTGATGGACGTGCTGGGCAAGGGCTCAACCCTGCTGGATGCCTTCCGTGCTGCCAACGACGTCCTGCTGGGTGCGGTGAAAGGTATTGCCGATCTCATCATGCGTCCGGGCATGATCAACGTCGACTTTGCCGACGTCAGCACCGTGATGTCCGAAATGGGCATGGCGATGATGGGTACCGGTTACGCCCGTGGCGAAAACCGTGCAGTCGAGGCGGCTGAAGCAGCTATCCGCAGCCCGCTGCTGGAAGACATCAACCTGCAGGGCGCCCGCGGTATCCTGATCAACATCACGGCCGGTGAAGACCTGACCCTGGGTGAATTTTCCGAAGTGGGTGACACCATTTCCGAGTTTGCCTCTGACCAGGCCATCGTGGTGGTTGGTACCGTCATCGATCCGTCACTGAAGGACGAGCTGACCGTCACGGTCGTGGCCACAGGTCTGGGCGGCATGCAGATCGAGAAGCCAACCAAGGTCGTTGACAATACGGTCAAAACCACCCGTACTGCAGACTTCCATAACCTGGACAAGCCCGCAGTGCTGCGCAAGAAGGAAGCCAGCCGTATTAAGGCCGAAGCCGAGGAAGGTCGCCATGAAAGGCAGCCGTTACCGAAGGCTGTTGGTGCCGATACGGATATGGATTTCCTTGATATTCCGGCATTTTTGCGGAAACAGGCTGACTGAACCGGCCATGGGCGGGCCGGGCGGAGCTGTCTGCGTTCAATACGGCTGTGGCTATTGGTGAATATGGCGGGTTTTGTTAAGATGCGCGTTTTCCGGACTACCTGACAGGTCAGCCTGCTAGGGGATAACAAGCAGCCATATTGCCGTTTTGAAGACGCCATATCTGGTGTGTATACATCAAGAAGGCGAATAGCCGAAAGCGACTAAAAGCTGGCAACAGCCTGAAGCGCTTTGAAATGCCCCAGCAGTCCCGGGGCAGGCCTAGCAGGCATTGAAAGCAGCAGTAAAACAAAGTGTGCGGAATGACTTCGGGGGTCGACACGTTGGATGAAGTAGAAGCTTTTCGCTTCCCAAAGCCAATACTGGCAACCGAAGTTACAGTGAGAACGAGCATTGATTAGGCAAAGAACACTAAAAAACGTCATCAAAGCGACCGGAGTGGGACTGCACACCGGTCAGAAAGTCTACCTCACCCTGCGTCCGGCACCTGTCGATACCGGCATAGTCTTTACCCGGGTCGATCTCGACCCCGCTGTCCAGATACCTGCCCTTGCAGCCAACGTGGGCGATACCACCTTGTCGTCCACGCTGGTGAAGGGAGATGTGCGCATTTCCACCGTTGAACATCTCATGTCAGCCATGTCCGGACTGGGTATTGATAACGCCTATGTCGACGTGAGTGCGTCTGAAGTGCCTATCATGGACGGCAGTGCCGGTCCGTTCGTTTTCCTGATCCAGTCTGCCGGCATTGAAGAGCAGAACGCCCCGAAGAAATACATCCGCATTACCAAGGAAATCTCCGTGGAGCAGGGTGACAAGAAAGTCAGCCTGCGTCCCTTCAATGGTTTCAAGGTTGGTTACACCCTGCTGTACGACCATCCTGTCCACCGCAAATACACCAAGGAAGCCTGTGTCGACTTCTCCAGCACGTCTTTCGTTAAGGAAGTCAGTCGTGCCCGCACCTTTGGCTTCATGCATGAGTTCGAGGAACTGCGTAACCGCAATCTGGCCCTTGGTGCCAGCATGGACAATGCCATCGCGGTGGGTGATTACCGTGTACTCAACGAGGACGGCCTGCGTTACGAGGACGAGTTCGTCAAGCACAAGATCCTGGACTCCATTGGTGACCTCTACCTGCTCGGAAAAACCCTCATCGGTGAATTCCGTGGCTACAAATCCGGGCATGCCCTGAACAATGCCCTGCTGAGAAAACTCAGCACCGCCAAGAATTGCTGGGAAATCGTCACATTCGACACCGAAGACGAAGCACCGATTTCCTACCTCAGGCCTGTTTTTTCCGGCTAGATATGGTCTAATTCTGCCTGTATTTACGCAGGCAGACTCGGATCCATGCACTGTCTGCTTTCAAACAGATGTCCTAACGAGATTGCCTGGCAGTAACGAGGCAGTCCTCAGGTTGTATATAAGTAGCAAGAAAGCGGCCTATAGCGGTTATAACCGTCCATGAAAATCATCATTGTCGACCAGAAGCACGGAAATACACGGTCCATTGTCCTCAAGGGATGGATGCGTGTGGCCCTGTCCGTCTGTCTGCTTGGTGTACCGGTGGTTCTGGGCTATTACGGCTACCATTTTTCCGCCACCCGCAATGCCGATTATTACAAGGATGAAGCGACGCAGGCCTGGATGAACCAGTTGTTGTCGCAAAAGCACGACATCGACCAGATCCGCCAGGAAACCATGGCCCAGCTGGAAGCGCTGACGCTGCGCATGGCCAATCTGCAGGCCAGATTGCTGCGCCTGGATGCCCTGGGCCAGCGCCTCGCCGAAATTTCCGATCTCGATGACGGCGAATTCGATTTCACCCAGCCTCCGGCAGTCGGTGGGCCCACAGACGCCAGTGAGCAGCCTGTGGAGGTGCCGGATTTTCTGCGCACCCTGGATAATCTGACCCGCGAGATCGAAGACAAGCAGCAGCAACTGGAACTGCTCGACTCCCTCCTGGCTGAACAGCAACTGGCCTCCGAATCCTATCTTTCCGGCCGCCCGATCAATCGTGGCTGGATTTCTTCGCCCTATGGCAGACGTATTGATCCCTTTACCGGCAAACTGGCCTGGCACCAGGGTATTGATTTTGCTACCGGCAGAACTGGCGTTGATGTCCAGGCGGTAGCCTCCGGTGTTGTGACCTATGCCGGGGAAAAACAGGGCTACGGCATGATGGTCAAGGTCAACCATGGCAATGGCTATGAAACTCTGTATGCCCATGATGAAAAAGTCCTTGTCAAACCCGGGGATATCGTCAAGAAAGGGCAGGTCATTGCGCTCTCCGGCAGTACCGGACGCTCCACAGGTCCCCATGTGCATTTTGAAGTGCACAAGAACGGCCGCGTCGTGGACCCCGCTTCCTACGTTCATCGCACCAGCCGATAATCCCGCTTTCCTGAATCGACTCTGTTCGGGAACTCTCATCAATACACCTGCAGCAGAGCCTTGAGTGCCGGCCATTCGGCCCTGTTTCCATTAAACCAATTACGATCAAGATATTATGCTTACCAAAATTTTTGGCAGTAAAAACCAACGGGAAATCAAAAAGCTTTCCAAAATTGTTGACCGCATCAACGCCTTTGAGCCGGATATGCAGGCGCTCTCCGATGAGGCATTGAAAGCCAAGACGGTGGAGTTCCGTGAGCGTTTCGACAACGGTGAAAGCCTTGACCAGTTATTGCCTGAAGCCTTTGCGGTCGTGCGCGAAGCCGGTGTGCGGGTCATGAAGATGCGCCACTTTGATGTGCAGATGATCGGTGGCATGGTGCTGCACAACGGCAAGATTGCCGAAATGCGTACCGGTGAGGGAAAAACCCTTGTCGCGACCCTGCCGGCCTATCTGAACGGCCTGACCGGGCGCGGTGTACATCTGGTGACCGTGAACGACTACCTGGCACGCCGTGACGCTACCTGGATGGGGCCGCTGTATGAATTCCTGGGCCTGAGTGTGGGTTTTGTGGTGCCAGGCCAGGGGCCCGAGGAAAAACGTGCCGCCTACCAGGCCGATATCACCTACGGTACCAACAATGAATTCGGTTTTGACTACCTGCGCGACAACATGGCATTTCGCCTGCAGGACAAGTTCCAGCGTGAACTTGCCTTTGCCATCGTGGATGAAGTCGACTCCATTCTTATCGACGAGGCCCGTACGCCACTGATCATCTCCGGTGCTGTCCAGAATTCCTCCAAGCGTTACCTGGACATAAACGCCTTGGTACCGCTTCTTAAGCAAGCGGAGAAGGGGGCCGACAAATCCATGATCGAACGCCGTATTGAGGGCGATGATGAGATTGACGGTGATTTCCTGGTGGATGAGAAAAGCCGCCAGGTGGAACTGACGGACCAGGGCCATGAGAAAGTGGAAGGGCTCATGGTCAGTCGCGGCCTGTTGCAGGAAGGTGAGAGCCTCTATGCCGCCACAAACCTGACCCTGCTGCATCAATTGTCGGCGGCATTGCGTGCCCAATACCTCTTCCATAAGGAAGTCGAGTACATCGTACAGGACCAGCAAATCGTGCTCATTGATGAGCACACCGGTCGTACCATGCCGGGCCGTCGCCTGTCCGAAGGCCTGCACCAGGCCATCGAAGCCAAGGAAGGGGTGCCGATCCAGAATGAGAGCCAGACGCTGGCGTCCACCACATTCCAGAATTACTTCCGTCTTTACGAGAAGCTGTCCGGCATGACTGGTACTGCCGATACCGAAGCGTTCGAATTTCACCAGATTTACGGCCTGGATGTGGTGGTCATCCCGACCAACAAGCCCATGGTGCGCATTGATGCCAATGACCTGATCTACCTGACCACCCAGGAAAAGTTCAAGGCCATCGTGCAGGACATCATCGAGTTCCGTGACAAAGGCGCACCGGTGCTGGTCGGTACCGCGAGTATTGAAACCTCGGAAATCCTGTCCAAGTTCCTCAACAAGGAAAGGATCAAGCACAACGTGCTCAATGCGAAATATCACGAAAAGGAAGCCGAGATCATTGCCCAGGCTGGACGTCCGGGTACTGTGACCATTGCCACCAACATGGCCGGTCGTGGTACGGATATCGTGCTGGGTGGTCGCTGGGAGTCCGAGATCGCGGCCCTGGAAAATCCTACCGAGGAGCAAATTGAAGCCATCAAGGCCGAGTGGCAGAAACGCCATGACCAGGTCATCGAAGCCGGTGGTCTGCATATCATTGGTACTGAACGCCATGAATCGCGCCGTATCGACAACCAGTTGCGTGGCCGTGCCGGCCGTCAGGGTGACCCCGGTTATTCCCGCTTTTACCTGTCGCTGGAAGACAACCTCATGCGCATCTTTGCTTCCGACCGTGTCGGCAACCTGATGCGTCGCCTGGGCATGGGCGAGGGTGAGGCTATCGAGCACAAGATGGTGACTAACTCCATTGAAAAGGCCCAGCGCAAGGTGGAAGGCCGCAACTTCGACATCCGCAAGCAGTTGCTGGAATACGATGATGTTGCCAATGACCAGCGCCAGATTATTTACCAGCGCCGCAATGAGTTGATGGAAACCGATGACATCAGTGACGTCATCAGCCAGATGCGCGCAGAAGTCGTGAACAACAACATCAGCCTGTACATCCCCCCGCAGTCCGTCGAGGAACAGTGGGACATTGTCGGGCTGGAGCAGTCACTGGAAGGCGAGTTCGGCGTGAAACTGCCGGTACAGCAGTGGCTCGACGAGGACAACACGCTGTACGAGGAATCCCTGCGGGAGCGTATTCTTGCTGAAGTCGAAAAGGCTTATGAAGCCAAGTGCGAGCAGGTTGGCGATAACATGCGCCTGTTTGAAAAACAGATCACGCTGCAGATTCTCGATACCCTCTGGAAAGAACATCTCGGCCAGATGGACAGCCTGCGCCAGGGCATCGGCCTGCGCGGTTACGGCGGCAAGAACCCGAAACAGGAATATAAGCGCGAAGCCTTTGCCCTGTTCGAGGAACTGCTGAGCAACCTGCAGCATGAGGTCATCAAGTTCCTCAGTCTCGTACAGATCAAGCAGAACGAATCGGCGGATGCGATCGAGCAGCAGCGCTTGCAGGAGCAGCAGAAACAGCAGACCACTCAGGTACATCGCGAGGCCAGTGCCATCGCGTCGCAGGAAGGCG
>JBMTQX010000003.1:0-97755 GCA_049446715.1 Pseudohongiellaceae bacterium | reverse complement strand
TCTCGAGCTCTGTCTCGAGCTCTGTCTCGAGAAGTTTTTGTTTGTTGTTATCGTTGTGTTGGTACTTTTTTATGTCGAATTCTTGTCGATGTTATGTCGATCAATCCGAACGCCCTTTTTACCACCCAGTGTGACTTTCAGCCAGTCTCTGTTGCCAATGCGAATCAACCGACCCGACTCCCTGGTAGCATCATGCGGGGCTCAAGCCTCGAACGAGGCTGGCCGAGTATGGCCGAAAGCATCACGCCGGGACAATGGTTACTCGGGTTTTCAGGTCAGTCTTACAGAAGGCGTGCAGGAAGCAGGTCTGCTCGGACATATCCAGTGTCTGGCGGGCAAAATCATCATCCTCTTCGGTGACTAGGTAGACGTGGGTTTCCACCGGATCGGCACTGCCGGCCTTGCCGGTACCGCCACTGGCACCGCCCTTGGAAAAATGGGTGTCCTGTAAAATGCGATATTCCTGCAGGGGTTTTTTCACAATCTTGGCATAGCGCCCGAACTGGGTCATGAAACAGAAACCGATGCCCGCCGAAATATAGCTGGCCGCATCCGGCGCCAGGCCCTGCCCGCCGTTTTCCGGCGCCTCGTCACACAGGAAATGGAAGATGGAGCCATGCGGGTTGAACAACTGCTGTTCCACCTGCTTTACACCATCCTCACGCAGGGTGCAGATGCCGCGAATGTGGAGGATGCGGTCCTGCTCTTCTTTCAGGCTGTCGCCGGCCAGGGTCACGGATTCTTCAGTCTTGGGTGTCATGCCGCCTTTGGTGAGCAGGCCGCGCCAGTCATCATCGGTTGGCACCGCCTTGTCAAAGTGATCACCGGGGTCCGGTTGTGCGGGGCTGCCCACCGGCAGAGCGCGGTCGGGATCGATTTCCCGGCCGTTATGACTGAGGGTAAACAGGCTCTCCAGTGCACCGCGCATGAGGCCGTTCAGCGGGGAAGCGGCCACGGCATCCTGCACCAGGGTTTCCAGCGTGTCCTTGCTGGCATCACTGTCGATGTGCACGGCCAGTTCAACATGCTTGGCTCCGCCGGTCATCGTGCCCCTGAGGGCCGATCCTTTCATGGTGTAGTAGTTGTCCTGCACGAGGCGAATGTTTTCAATGCTGATGCCGCGCAGTTTGGCCAGGGCCAGGATTTCATTCATGTAGGAACAGACCATGCCGGTGGTGAGAAAGGACAGTGGACACGGCGCCGCATCAAGGCCATCCAGGTAGGCGCCTTCATCACTGGCCAGGCGCCAGACCGTACCCGTACTGGCAGCGGCCACCAGGGCCTCTTTCTGCATGACCGATAGGGAGCGCACACACAGGCGCACCGCTTCGCCGAGACGGATATCCGGGGCAGAAAAGCCCAGCGCCTCGGGGTTGGCGACCTTGAAGAACAGGGGCTTGCCGCTGTCCACCAGAGGATTGGGGCGTGCTGACATCACTTCTCCCGGGCCTGCGGCCTCTTCTAATACAGAACCGCCTTTGCGCGGCGGGATAGGCAAGGTAATGCAAAATCAGAAGGCAGGCAAATTGCAGGCAAGCCCGGTCTCGCCGAAAGCAGGCAGGCAATCGCCGGTCTTTTTTTGGTAGACTCTGCTGACTTTTCGCCATCAGGCAAAGACCTGCACGGACACCATTGATGAAAACCCGACTGATCACAAATTTCCCGATGTTACTGGCGCTCCCGGTGCTGCTGGCCTTGCAGGCCGTTCCGGCAGCCGCGCAGGACAAGGTGATAGACGTCATTGCCCGTGGTGACACAGACCTGGCAGCCGCGATGATTGCAAGCGGTGCCGATGTCAGCGCCCCGCAACCCGATGGCACCACGGCACTGATGTATGCCGCCTATCTGGCCAATGCCGACCTGGCAGAGGCGCTGGTCGAGGCCGGTGCCGACGTCAATGCCGTCAATGATTACGGGACATCACCGATTCTGGAAGCTGCGATAGTCGGTGCCACCGACGTGCTGCGCATCCTGCTGGCTCATGGCGCGGATGCCAACTGGCGCAATCCGGAAGGGGAAACCGCCCTCATGAATACCGCGCGTGCCGGTCTCATCGAAGCCACCACCTTGCTGCTCGACCACGGTGCTGAAATCGATGCTGTTGAACACTGGGGTGGCCAGTCCGCCCTGCACTGGGCCGCCGCCCAGGGTCAGCCCGAGATGCTGGCACTGCTGATCGCCCGCGGCGCCGACATCAACCGGGTCAGTGCCATTCGAGAATGGGATCGCACCACGCTCAATGAACCACGCCCGAAACACCTCAACAAGGGCGGCTTTACCCCCCTGCACTTTGCCGCCCGTGAAGGCTGCACCGGCTGCGTGAAGGTACTTGCTGACGCCGGTGCCAACCTGGATGCACACGATCCGGAACGGGTGACTCCGCTGAATACGGCGCTGCTGAATCAGCATTTTGCGACCGCCGCCGCCCTGATCGAGGCTGGTGCCGACGTCAACAAGTGGGATCTCTACGGGCGCACACCGCTGTTCAATGCCATCGACTTGCACACCCTGCCGACCGGCGGCCGTGCTGACATTCCGACGTCCGACACCACCACCGGTTACGACATTGCCGCCATGCTGCTGGCCCGTGACGCTGATCCGAATATCCAGCTGAAGATGGTGCCACCACTGCGCAACGCCATTTATGACCGTGGTTCAGACAAAGTCCTGACCACCGGGGCAACGCCCTTGATGCGTGCCGTCAAAGGCGGCGACATCGAGAGCACCAGCCTGCTGCTCAGCCACGGCGCCCTGCCCGATCTGCCCAACATGGAGGGCCAGACACCCATGATGATTGTTGCCGGCGTGGGGCATACCACTTCGCCGACCCGCGGTGCCTATCGCACCCAGTCACAGAGCATCGAGGCCATTCGCCTTCTGCTGGAAGCCGGCGCCGACATCAATGCCCTGTCAGGCGACCCGGCCCTGCCGCCCGGCGTTGACCCGGTGGACTATGAGCGTGACAAGAACTTGCATCCGGCCAACGAGGGTGAGGTGGTCATTCATGGCCAGACCGCTCTGCACGGTGCTGCCAAGCAGGGCTGGACCGACGTGGCCCGTTTCCTCATCGAGCATGGTGCCCGCCTGCAAATCGTGGATGAAGCCGGCACCACCCCCTTCGATCTCGCCATGGGCCGCTATGCCCCGGCCTACAACGATTCGGCTCCGCTGCCTTTCTTCGAGACCGCACGCTACCTGCAGCAGGAGTGCGAGAAGATCGACACCTGTGTCATCCCTGATACGCTGAACCAAGACAACGCGCTGTTTACCGAGTAGACCGCTTCGGTCCTCATCATCACGCAAGACCTTGCTGATCTCACGACTGCGCAAACTACTGGTTCTTCTTTCCGCCCTCGCCGCAATTGGCCGGCAAGGCCCGCTGACCGATACAACGCTGCCCGGCACCCCCAGCAGCGTCGTGGACACTGCTAGGGCACTGACACCATCCACCGCTTCATCCAGTCGGTTTTCTGAGTACCCTGTAAAGAAAAAACCCCGCTGCGATCGCTCACAGCGGGGTTTTTTACTGGGGGGCTAACCCTTCAGTTTAGTCGGTATACCTGAGGCCGATGGTAAAGCGGCGGCCAAGCAGGCCAAACAGGCCCGAGTTGGTCTGGTTGGAGGAGCCTGAGAACAGACCGAAGCTCGGCGTAACGGGTGGATCTTCATCAAACACGTTCGACACGTTGCCAAACAGTTCGATATAGCCCTGGTCCAGTTCAAACTCGTAACGCAGGTTCATGTCCGCATAGGTGGCACTGTCGATCTTGTTCCTGTCGATCTGGTTGCCCTCGGTATGCAGGGTGTCCCTGATGCCTTCATCAATCCAGCGCAGCTGGAAGAAGCCGGAGAACGGCCCGTTGCGGCAGTTCATGCTGGCCGTGACTTTTAGCTCGGGCAACTCGAAGCCCTGGGTCTGGCCGGCACGGTCAATGACCGGGGCGCTGAAAACCTGCGAGGAGTTTTCCTTAAGGTAGCTGGAGAAGACACGGAAACCGAGACTCTCGGCACCACCCCAGTCGGAGAAATCCACTTCGCGGTTGTAGGCCAGCTCCAGGTCGTAACCACTGACATTCGCCTTGGCCACGTTGAGCACGTTGGCCTTGATGATGTTGATGGTGCCTTCCGGGTTGCGGGTAATACGGTCACACAAGGTATTGTCACCGGCAAAACACTGGTCCAGCACCTGCTGCACGGTCAGTGTGGAGATGGCGTCTTCCAGGGATACGTCATACCAGTCCAGAGAAACGGACAAGCCATCCAGCCAGAGCGGCTGGTACGCGATGCCGGCGGTAATGGTGTGGGCCTCTTCCGGACGAATGTTGGGATCACCACCGCTGGTCTGGAAGATGTTGAACGCCTGGTTATCCAGGAACGGGTCATTGACTGAAGAGGCACCACCGGTCTGGTCATAACGTTCAGACTGGGTACCTGCACGCACGTCGTGGGAGCGGGTGAAGCGCAGGCGCAGCTGGTCGTTCAGCTGCGCATCCACACCCCACTGCCAGGCCCCCATACCGCCGGAACCGGAACAGTCAGCACGACGTGCGGCCAGAGCTGGTCGATGGTGTCGTTGGCCAGCAGCGGAACCAGTAACTCACCGGAGTATTTCGACACATCCATGTCCCCTTCGATATTCGGCACCTTGGAGTACTGGATCGCCACCGAGTTGTTCACATCACCGGCAGACTGGCCACAAATACCCAGGGCCGGATTGTTGGCAGGAACCGGACACCCGGCATCATTCAGGGATCCTGCCGGCTTCAGGTAGAATGGCTAGCCAGGCCCGCAGCAAGGCAACAGAACGACCCATCACAACCGGCGTTACACTACGCCTGGTCAACAACTTTCGAAACAAGGGGATCTACGATGGCTGAATTCGGTTTTGGACAGCGCACGGGGCAGGTCATGCAGATGGCCTACGTGGTGGAGGACATTCGGGCCGCCATGAACTGGTGGCTCATGGACGGCAACACCGGCCCCTTCTTTCTGCTCGAAAGCTTTTCGGGGCCGGACCAGGTTTACCGGGGACAGCCTTCGCAGGCCGATGTCGCCATTGCCATGGCCTTTGCCGGACACATGAACATCGAGCTCATCCAGCCCAATGACGACCACCCTTCCGTCTACCAGGAAACCATCGAGGCACGCGGTTATGGCTTCCATCACATTGGCATTGCCGTGGACGACACCCTGGCGGCATCACAGGCTTACCAGGCGCGGGGTTATGAGGAGGCTTTTGCGGCCGACGTCGGTTCGGGCCGGGTGCGCTACATGGATGATGGCGTGCGCAATCCGGGTTTCGTGGAACTGATTCCGGGCAATGCCGCCATGGATGAATTGTTTACCAGCATTTACCAGGCGTCAGTGGACTGGGATGGCCGCGATCCGGTACGACCGTTTCCGGGCTAAGTGGCAAGAGGCAAGAGGCAAGAGGCAAGAGGCAAGAGGCAAGAACAGGATGAATTTTGGCATTTTTCTGTCAAGGTTTTTCCGAAACATGCCTGGATTCGGTAAATGATGTAGGCCGTAAAAGGCGCTGGCGCCGTCATCCGGCATGGCGACCAAGGGTCGCCTGATATTCCTCGCTGCCACTCCTGACTGACTATGACGCCGGATAACGGCCCCGCGGGCCTCTTCCAGCCTACGGGCGAAACCTGCAGCCGGACGGGTCGTCCTTGCCTCTTGTCTCTTGTTTCTAGTCTCTTGCCTCTGTCATTGGCGACCCTAGTCGCCAATGAGTTGGTGATAGAACCGGATCAAGCCATTGGTGATGGTCGTGTCTGCCGTGTCGATACTCATGACATGGGACACGTGGTTATAGCCCTGCCACTGGGTGTATAGCGGGCAGTCCTCAAACTTGTGACACAACGTGGCATACAGATCGGCAACACTGGCTTCGATGTTGGACGGATCGTACTGCGCACTCCACAGATACACCGGTACAGGTTGGCCGGCATAGGATTTTGCCAGCGCCAGGGGTGAGGTCGCTTCACGCACGGCGGCATCCTCGCCGTAATACGCGGCACCACCACCGGCACAGCCGCAGGAGCTGAGAATCGCTGCCCGTATTCCCGGACCTTCCGGCAACTGGGACGGTTCGTGGTACAGGTAACTGGCCACATGCGTGGCGCCAGCGGAATTACCCATCAGGAAGATGTTGTCCGGATCGCCACCATATTCGGCCACATTGGCCTTGATCCACCGAATGATCTCGCGCAGGTCCTCAGCACCGGCCGGGAATTTCACCGCCGGGGCGAGGCGGTAATTGGCGTTGATGCCGACACCGCCCATGCGCGCCGCAAACTTGCCAACGTTGCTGTATATCAGGTTGTCAGTCGCCGCGCTGACCTTGTCACCGCCGGTCAGGCCGCCGCCATGGAAATACACCAGCACAGGACCACCCTCGCGAAAGGGTGCCTCACTCACCCAGAGATCGAAGGTCTGCAATGGATCCGGGCCATAGGCAATATCTTCGTGCAGTACCAGACCGGCTTGATCCACTGCCTGATGCAGCGGTGTGTACAGCGCCTGGGTGGCGGTATTGACCTGGCCGTTCCATTGTTTGCCGATATCCGCCACGCCCGCAAAGGCCTGCCGCACCAGGTCGTCCTGCGCCTGTGTCGGCAAGGCCAGCAGTGTCAGCACCGCTAGGCTGAATCCCTTGAATGTCTTCATGATTGTCCCCTTGTTGCCGCCGGGCGGCATGTCTTCAACGCGATGTGTATGATGGCAGATCAGTGTCCTCTGCCAGTCCGTGTTTCCGGCGCAGGTATGACACCTGCGCATTGACCAGATATAGCACCACTACAGGTACCATGACCATGGCGCCATACAGGTCGGTGTTGCCCAGGCTGACCAGGCCGGCCCCCAGAAAACTGTCACTGACGGCACCCGGAATCCCCCCCAGCAAGGTCAGCAGGGTGAGCCGGGCGATACTGATATTGGTCAACGCCAGCAGGATGTTCTGAAGGATATAGGGTACGACAAAGGCCAGGCGAACCAGAAGCACAACTACCACACCGTGATGGGTCAGTTTGACCAGCAGGTTCTTGTACTCGGGGTTGTCCATCACAACGCGCCCCATGCCCCGAAAACCCGCCGTACCGACACGGTCGTGGCCACGCACCCCAGCGTAATGCCCGCCAGCGCCACCACACTGCCCTGCACCGGCCCATAAAAGGCACCGCACAGGATACAAAGGGGCATGAATACCGGAATAAAAAAGAATGCGCAGACCACAAACCCCAGCAGCAGATAGACCACGCTGAGCAACCCCAATTGCGCCAGCAGGCCCTGCAGGGCACTGATCAGCATGTCGTCTGTATATTGCGGAAAGAAGACCTTGCGCACCAGGAAGATCAGCACACTGAAAATCATCAGCAGGAGAACCGGATTGAGTTTGCGCACGCACTGACTGACCTGGTTGGATGAGCGGAAAAGCATAACACAGCAGGTGCACGCTACCGCACCACATCACAAGCCGGCCCGAATTGCAGTATGATCTGCCCCATAACAAAAACACGTGGGACAAGCGCACACTTGCAAGGGGAAACACCATGCCACGCCTGACCGTACCTCTACTCCTGCTGCTTCTCGGCCTGCCGGCAGCACTGCAGGCCCATCACAGCTTCTTCGGCCGTTTTGACAACAGCACGCACCAGGAACTGGAGGGCGTGGTGACCCGGCTGCACTGGGAAAACCCGCATATCCACATCTTCCTGGAGACTGCCGATGGCACCGAGTGGGACCTGGAAAGCGGCTCCCCCACGCTCATGCAGCGCGCTGGCATCCCGCGGGACGCCATCAAGGAAGGCATGACCATCCGCGTAGCAGCATGGCCACCGCTGACTGACAAGGTGGAGGCCTTTGCCACCAACGTGCTGCTGCCTGATGGCACCGAACTGCTGATGCAGACCGGCCAGGATGCCTATTTCAAGGATGAGGTCACCGGGGATTTTTCCTACCGTTTTCGCACTGAAGGCGATCGCAGCCAGCCTGAACGGGGGATCTTCCGCATGTGGACCTTTACCGGTGCCGACGGTTTCCTGTTTCCGGAATCCATCAATCGCGACTACGACATCGCGGCCAATTACCCGCTGACGGATACAGCACTGGCGGTATTCCACAATTTTGACCTGGCCCGCGACAACCCCACCAACAACTGCCAGCCCAAGGGCATGCCGCTCATCATGGAACAGCCCCTGCCCATGGAGATCCTGCGCGACGGTAACGACGTGGTGCTGCGTATCGAGGAATATGACCTGCGCCGCACCATCCATGTTGGTGAGTCAGGCGCACCTGCCGGCACGCCGTTTTCACTGCTGGGCTATTCCTGGGGCTGGTGGGAAGGCGGCCAACCCTGGGCGCCGGACAGCACGCTGGTGGCCCGCACAACCCATATCAGCTTTCCCTGGCTGAACCAGCGTGGCATTCCGCTGAGCCGTGCCGCCGGCATCGAGGAGCGCTTTACCATGATCGAGGACGGCGCGTTCATGGATTACCAGATGGTGGTCACTGATGCGATCAACCTCACCACACCGGTACACCTGTCGAAGAAATGGATTCACGTCCCTGGCGTGGAGATCCTGCCGTTTGCCTGTGAAGAATACGCTGGGGAATAAACAGAGGTCTCGATAACGTCATGGATTCATTTTTCCAGATCAGCAGTATTGCCAGCGTCATCCAGCTGGCAGTCGCACCGGTCTTCCTGCTGGCCGGTATCAGCGGCGCCCTCATGGTCATGTCCAATCGCCTGGGCCGCATCATCGATCGTGGCCGCTTCCTGAAAGACCGCAAAGCCAGCGCCTCGGTTGAAGAACTGCAGGATATCCGCGCCGAACTGAACCGGCTCGACACCCGGGCCAGCTACACCAACTGGGCCATCACCCTGGCCACCTCTTGCGCCCTGCTGGTGTGCCTGGTGATCGTGTCACTTTTCCTGGGTGCGCTGCTCGAGGTCAACGTATCGAGTTTTGTGGCCTTCCTGTTCGTCGTCGGCATGATGTGCCTGAGCCTGGCCTTCATGCTGTTCCTGCGCGAAATCCGCATGAGCACCTCGGCGTTCGAATTCCACGAGGACTGACCATCGCTTTTGGTAGTTCATACCAGCCATACAAAAAAGCCGGCATGCCATTACGGGCATGCCGGCTTTTTTCGTGCAGTCCGGTAATTGACTTACTGGTTAAACCGGTACTTGAACGACAGCCCCCAGTTCAACGGCCTGCCGCGTGTGACCCCCAGCGCCGAACGCAGGGGGGCTTTCAGGTTGACCGGGGCGGGCGGAGGCCCTTCCCAGTAACCGCCACCGAAGCGGCTGGCAAAGTTGCCGTATTGTTTATCGGTCACGTTGTTGCCGAACAGGGACACTTCCCAGGTATTGGCCGGGTTCGTGTATGTCACCCTGGCATTGAGCAGTCCATATCCGGGCAGCTCGTACCGAGAGTCCAGAAACCACTCCGCCACCGGCACACCAAAGGGCCCCGTACCGCAACCGGATGAGCCCGGTCCGTTGGGCGCTTCCACACCACCCGGATGGGTCTGCTGGGCACCGGTGTAGGCGTAGTTCAGGGAGAAGTCGACACGACCACTGTTGGCCAAGTCAAAATTCCACATGCCGCCCAACTGGTAGCTTTCTTCCGCCGGTGACGGGAACAGGTAGATGCCGTTGTTCACACAGACATCGTTCACTTTGGTGTCAATCCAGCCGGCACTGGCCGTCAGTGAGAAGTTGTCGGTGACCGCGTACTGCATGTCCAGTTCCAGGCCGTCGATATCAATATCACCCTGGTTGGTCAGCTGAATGACAAAGCCGACCGGCGAGTTCGGATCCGACCGCGCGGCCGGGTTCTGCCGGTCACTGTACTCCATGTCGAAGTAGGTCAGGTTCATGCGCAGACGACTGTCGAACAGTTCGGAACGGATACCGACTTCGCGGTTGACCACCTTTTCAGGCGGCACCGGCTGAATGAAGTCACCGCTCTGCTCCGGTCCGGGGATATTGTCCAGGATCGCATAGGCATAGGAGCCGGAGCGGAAAGCCTTTGACACTGTTCCGTAGACCATGACGTCATCCGTCAGGTGGTAGTCAGCCGTAAAACGCCAGTCCAGTTCCGACCAGTCATCGTCTGCTGTGACCGTCGTGGAATCCGTACCGGGTGCCGGGGTGAAGTCAGCCGAAGCAAACTCGGTTTGCTTGTAATCCTTCTGGTCATAGGCGTAACGCAGACCTGCCGTCACGTTTACCCTCTCGTTCACATGCCAGGTGCCGCTGGTAAATATGCCCCAGGAATCGGATTTCTGGGTGATGGCGTTGTCACCCGTGATACGTCCGCCGGTCCAGCCATTGCCATTGGGATTCTGGTTGGTGGGGGTGGTAAAGGGCAGACCCGGTGCTCCGAAAATACTGGTGCCGGTTGCCTGCAGCAGGTAGTTGCGCGGGCTTTCCGCGGTCTCATGGAAAAAGCTCAGACCGGTGACGAAATCCACCGCGCCATCGTAAAACACCGTATTCAGCTGCAGCTCCTGGTAGAACGTCCAGGACTCCGCCTCACTCGGCCGCCGCTCCATACCCAGCAGCTGCCAGTCTGTGATACCGCTGCTTTCAAAATCGGAATACCCGGTGACCGAGGTCAGCGTGGTGATGTCCGACAGGTTGTAGGTCGCGGTCATGTCGTACTGGGTGTAGGTGCTTTTGTTGACCTGCAGACAGAGATCGTCCCAGTCCGGATCGGGGTCATCGAGAAAACAGAAGGACGGCATATTGTAATCATCGAGCAGCAACCGTGGGTCATTGTTGCGCAGCCGTTCCTGTCCGGAAGCTTCCAGGAAGTCGGACATCCAGTCGGCATAACCGCCTTCAAAACTGATGAACTCACTGGTGCCGTTGATGGGATCCACCGGGGCCATGTCGAAGGTTTCCAGATCCTGCGGGTTGCCATCTGACTCGGAGTCCAGATGCATAACACCAAAATTGACACTTAGATCGGGTGAAGCCTCCCAGGCAGCGCGCAAACGCAGAATCAGGTTCTCGGAACTGCCCAGTTCCTGTGGCCCGCGATTGACATACCCGCCCTGCTCCAGCCAGGCCGCCTGCCCGCGTACCGCGAAGGTGTCGCTCAGCGGTGTATTGAACATCAGGTTGAGGTCACGACGGTCCTGGTTACCCGCGCGTACCTGCACGTAGCCGTCTTTCTCTTGAGTCGGCTGCTGTGTGAACACACGGATGGCGCCACCGAGGCTGTTACGCCCGAACAGTGTGCCCTGGGGACCGCGCAGCACTTCCACCCGCTCGAGATCCAGCACCTGCATGTAAGGCCCGGTCTGACGCGGCACGAAGACACCATCAAGATAGAAGCCCACACCACGCTCACCGGTGGAACCGCCACCTCCGGAAATACCGCGAATTTGGTATGTGGGTGATACGTTACCCGTGCCCCTGGAACCCTTGATGTCCAGGTTGGGAGAATTGGTCGCCAGGTCTTCGATGGTTTCGACACCCCTGGCCTGCATCATTTCGTTGGAAAAGGACAGTACCGAGATAGGTGTGTCCTGTAGTGAGGTGGCACGGCGCTCAGCCGTGACGACGATTTCTTCCAGCGCCTGCGCGTTCAGTTCCGGCGCCAGCACGGCGGCCAAGCACGAACAGCTGAGTAAGAGCGCCCCTTTTTTTCTTTTAAACTGGAATCTTGCTTGCATTACTTTTCCCCATAGCTTGTGATTTTTATTGTGATACCCGGGAGGTAGGGATTAGTGAAAAACATGACACCACAACGAATCCTTTCTTCCCCAAAGGCATACGTGTGCTTTATATCACCGTGCCGCTGACTGTGCCATGGTGTTTTGAAAGAAGTGGGTTTTATGAAACCGGTATCAGGCGTTGACCGGAATAAAGATATCGATTTCGCATTGCGGTGATGACGCATCAAAGCGTTCATCGTACAGCTCATAACCCGGAGCACCAGTGGTTTCACAGGGCGAATCGGCAATCCATTTGAACACCGACTCAAAGGCTTTGGGCAGGTCGGTCAGAACACCCCTGTGAGTCAGTGTGGCAAATGTGCCACCTGGCACGGTGATTTTTTCCATACCTTTCGGAGTCTTCGTATCCGGGGGTACTTCGGCACAGGCTATATAAGACGTTTCGCCGATCTCGACCTGGTCCAGCGTGTTTTAGAACACGCCAAAGGCCTTATTGATACCCTGCTTGGACGGAATTTCAGCTGCTCGCCGGGTGTATTTACCCCACAGGCCGGAGATGCCCTAGAAGTCATCCATCGGCCCGACATACTCCAGGCCAATGACCGTGAAATTCGACCGTTCAACGATTGTCGGTACTGCATGCGACATGCACTTCGCCCCCCCGGCGGCCCCTAATTCAAGCCAGCATGATTTTGCTTTCGAACCATTTTGCCCCGAGCAGTCGTGAAGGGGCAATGCAGGCTTGGGCAATCAGCCCGATAACCGCTGTGCGTACGCTGTCACCTGGGCCCAGTCGGTGTATTCATGATCCCGGGTGGTATCGGTACTGCCACCCTCCTTGCGGGCGATGCGTTTCATGGCCCAGCGGATGAACCAGTTGTACCGGGTATACAGGATGGCACCGGCAATCATTTCCGGTTCGGGAAAATCGACATGGAGCTGTTTGGCTGGGGTCTGACGGATGGTTTGAAGGGACTGTTCTCGGTGCGCTTTATCCTGTGTCGCTGCTAGATGAGCGCTACAAACAACGCTTGGGGCTTGTCGGCAAGGGCCTCGCGGTAGGTATTGATGAAGTCGACCATGTCCGCCTGCATCTTGCCGACATAAATGGAGGCACCGAACACCAGCAAGTCATAGCCGGACAGATCCAGATTATTGAGGCAGCGGCATCTGACACGTTGGCCAGGATCACCCGGGGGCTCTGGCTGACCATCTCCGATTCCAGACGGTGGGCAATCTGAGCCGTCTGCCCTTCGCGGCTGGCGTTCACCAAAAGTATCTTTTTCACAGGTTTTCCTTCCGCCTGCCCTGATCAACACCGCGGCAGTCCATGACCGGTATGGCTGCGGATTGTCCCGGCATGTTAAGCACCTTGACTTGATGTGCGTCAATAAAACCCGGGGTTCTGCCGCTACTGCCTGTCCTGACAGGTCGAAATGCTTCTAGAATGGGCGTATGTCTCCCGAAAACCATGCCACACCCGAAAACCTGGCGGCGCAAGCAAAACCGGATGCTGTACTTAGCACAAGGCGACTGCGAAAAACCTACCAGATGGGTGCAATGCAGGTCCATGCCCTTGTGGATGTCGACATGGATCTGTACGACGGTGAACTTACTGTCCTGCTGGGCGCTTCCGGCAGCGGCAAGTCGACCCTGCTTAACATTATCGGCGGCCTTGATGTACCGACTTCGGGCAGCGTCAGTTACCGCGGCAGCGAGCTGCCCATAAAAGTGGATCGCGAGCTGACCAACTATCGCCACAACCACGCGGGCTTCGTGTTCCAATTCTACAATCTCATCCCCAGTCTCACGGCCAGGGAAAACGTCGCCCTGGTCACCGATATCGCTACAGATCCGATGTCCGCCGACGATGCACTGGCCCTCGTCGGGCTGGAAAACCGCGTCAATCATTTTCCCTCCCAGCTGTCGGGTGGTGAACAGCAGCGTGTGGCCATTGCCCGCGCCATCGCCAAACGCCCGCAAGTGCTGTTGTGCGACGAACCCACCGGCGCCCTCGATGCCGCGACCGGCAAGATCGTGTTGAAGGTGCTGTCCGATATCAACAGCATGACCGGCACCACCATCGCCATCATCACGCACAATGCCGCCATTGGCGGCATGGGGGACAAGGTGATCCATATAAGCAGCGGGCGCATTACCGAGCGCCTGGCGCAGACTTCGCGTATCGATATCGACACCATTGCGTGGTAATCGTGCTCGCCATTCACCGCAAGGTCGTCAGGGAATTGTGGCAGTTGCGCATGCAGGTGATCTCAATTGCGCTGGTGGTGGCAACCGGCATCATGTCAGTGATGACCATGCGCGATACCTATAAGTCAATCACCTGATCCCAGGAAAACTCCTACCGGGTCACCGATTCCGCCGAGGTCCGCTTGCTCAACGCCCAGGCCACCCTGACTGCCGCGCACGCCGATGTGGCCAGTGCCCAGTCACCCCTGCTCGGCATCGATGTGGGCAACGAGGAAGGGGTGTTGAACATCACCGCTCCGGTGAGCGGCACCGTTTACCGGGTCTACGAGGAAAACGAGCGCGTGGTCCAGGCCGGCAACGGCATGATGGTGAAGGGCGACTGAAAGATTGTGCAGCTGCCACGGCGTGACTGGCTGCTGGTCAATATTGCCGATGATCCGTCAGAAAGCACGGACCTGGCGACTCAGGGACCCGAGCGCCTGGCGGCGCTGGTAGCCGAGTTCAATGCGTATGCGCAGGCGCGCAACTCTATCGAGGTGAATACCGCCATTAACCAGCCTTAAGGCCAGGTCTGTTTGAGATGGCAACAGGCAACGAAAACGATACGCGGCTGAAGCCGCTCCTGCGACAGATCAGGTATCCCCGTAGGAGCGGCTTCAACCGCGAATGATTGCTCCCTGCAGCTGGAGCGCTTTCACTCTACCGCGTCAGAAACGCACCGGATCAGACGACGGCCAGAAGCGCGCCGTGCCAATCGGCAGGCCGGTAAAAAACGCCAGGATGGAATGTATCTGGTTGCCCCATACCTTGAAGGCCTCATAGGTAATCAGGGAATTGCCGACGCCATAGGAATCACCGGTGTGGCCGAAATTCATCCACAGCAGGACCGTGCCGTTTTCCTCGTCCACCGCCGCCACACTGGCGATGATGCCGGGATGCACCATGATGTTCTGGCTGTACATGCCACCGGCTTCGGCCATGATCACACCGTTTTCCACCCGGTAGCACTCCGCCGCAAAGGGTGTGGCGCCATCAGTGAAATTACCGACACGCAAACCTTCCGGATAGGTCAGCGCTACTTTAATCATGTTTTCACGGGACATGCGCTCACCGGGTGGAATGGGATCATTCATGTGGCGAATGGGCGCACCCAGTTCGCGCGGCTGGAAACGCGATTCCGGTGTCAGGCGCTGAATCAGGCTTTCGACACCACTGATCGCGTTGTTGCCATCCACGTGCAGCAGCACCGACAGCAGGATATGGTTGTCGCCTTCATGAAAGACCAGGTGGGCGGCTGCCACCTGTTGGCGCAGATCGAGGTAATCCTGGCGAAAGCCCTGAAAGCCGGTGACCGACTGCCAGATGCCGTCTTCCAAGTTGCCGGCACTGCCGTTGACCGTAACTTTCACATTGTCGGCCAGTGGCAGGCGCGAGGCATCATGAGCCACCATCGCATCGACATACTGTGTCAGCAGATCGGCCAGGCAGGCACGATCGCAGCCCTGAGCCTGTGCTGCCGTGGGCAGCAGTGACATGAAAGTAATGACAAGCGTCATCGCCGCCAGCGTGTGAATCGGTTTCCTAAATATGCTCATGAGTCCCCCCGGACAGAATATGGTGATTGACACAGAACTGCTGATTATCCGGAATGCCGCTGCAAAGTCGATCCCGGTATCCTGAGGCGGCGCGGTTTGGTATAACACCGCCTGAACATCAGCCCACAACACCAGACCAAGAACAACACCTCATGAAACAGGTACCCGTCATAACTGCCCAGGAGGCTGCTACCCATATCCATCACGGCGATACACTGATCGTCGGCGGCTTCGGCATGACCGGTAACCCGGTGCATCTGCTGCATGCCATTGCCGAAACCGACGTGAAGGACCTCACCTATGTGGGCAACAATGTCGGCGAACCGGGCCTCGGCGGAGGGCGCCTGTTGCGCAACGGCCAGATCAGCAAGGCCATCGGTTCCTTCTTTACCAGCAACCCGGAAGCCGTTGCCGCGGCCCAGGATGGCAGCATGGCGGTGGAACTGATTCCGCAGGGCAGCCTGGGCGAAGCGATCCGCGCCGGCGGCGCCGGCATCGGCGGTTTTTACACGCCGACCTCCGCGGGCACGCCACTGGCCGAAGGCTGCGAAACCAAAGTGATCGATGGCCACGAAATGGTCCTGGTCAAACCCATTCGCGGCGATGTCAGCCTGATCCGCGCCTGGAAGGCCGACACTGCCGGCAACCTGCAATACCGCATGACGGAAAACAATTTCAATCAGGCTGCGGCAACCGCCTCAAAGCTGGTCATTGCCGAGGTAGAGGAAATCGTGCCAGTGGGTGAACTCGATCCCAACACCGTTCATACGCCGGGCTGCTTTGTGGATTACCTGGTCCAGGCCCACACCACCGAAGCAGACCTGGGATCCTCAGCCTCGGTTGCCGGCAGTGCCAAGAAAGTCGATGCTACACGCATGGCCATGGCCCAGGCAGTCCTGGATGAGCTCAACCCTGGCGAGGTCGTGAACCTGGGCATTGGCATTCCCACGCTTGTAGCGGACCTGATCACCCCGGAATCCGGCATCATCATGCATACGGAAAACGGCATGCTCGGGGTCGGCCCGGCACCGGAATCCGGCGGCGCCCTGGATTACCCGGTCAACGCCGGCAAGATTCCTGTGACCGCCCTACCCGGCTCTTCCTATTTTGACAGTGCCACCTCGTTCGGCATGATTCGCGGCGGCCATGTCGATGTGGCCGTCATGGGGGGACTGGAAGTGGACGCGGCCGGCAACCTCGCCAACTGGGCCGTCCCCGGCAAACCCCTGCTCGGTGTGGGTGGCGCCATGGACCTGGCTTCGGGTGCCAGGCGCCTAATTGTCACCATGACCCATTGCGACCGCGGCGGTAATTCAAAAGTGAGGAAAGCCTGTACCCTACCACTGACAGCAACCGGCGTGGTGGATGTGCTGGTGACGGACCGCGCCGTCTTTCATTTCACGGACAAGGGGCTGGTACTGACGAAGCTGCTGCCGGGTTACACCTTGGAAGACATTGCGGCGAGCACGGAAGCGGATTACACAGTAGAGATCGAATAATGTTCGCGGCTCGAGCCGCTCCTACGACATATCGAAGATCTGTAGGAGCGGCTTCAGCCACGAACACCAAATGTCACATTGACTCCCGACAACCAAGAGCCTGCCATGACCGACGCTTATATCTGCGATTTCATCCGGACCCCTTTCGGCCGCTATGGCGGCGCCTTGTCCATGGTGCGTACCGATGACCTTGCCGCCGAACCCATCAAGGCCCTGATGGCGCGCCATGATGGCGTGGACTGGGCGGCACTGGATGACGTCATCTACGGCTGCACCAACCAGGCCGGCGAGGATAACCGTAACGTGGCCCGCATGGCCCTGCTGCTGGCCGGCCTGCCGGAGACAGTTCCCGGTATCACCCTGAATCGTCTGTGCGCATCCGGCATGGAAGCCATCCTCAGCGCAGCACGCCAAATCAAGGCCGGCGAAGGTGACTTCTTCATTGCCGGTGGTGTGGAAAGCATGTCACGTGCGCCCCTGGTGATGCCAAAAGCCGACAAGGCTTTCAGCCAGAGAGCGGAAATCTATGAAACCTCACTGGGATGGCGCTTCATCAACCCGCTGTTGGAGAAACTCTACGGGACCGACTCCATGGGCATGACGGCCGAAAATGTCGCCGCACAATTCGATATCTCCCGGGCAGACCAGGATGCCTTTGCCCTGCGCTCGCAACAACGTGCGGCAGCGGCCATGGCAAGCGGGCGCCTGGCACAGGAAATCTGTCCGGTCAGCATTGCCCAGCGCAAAGGCGATCCGGTGATGGTCGACACGGATGAACATCCGCGCCCCGATACGACCCTGGATGCTCTGACCAAACTGCGTACGCCGTTCAAGGAAGGGGGTTCGGTCACCGCCGGCAATGCATCAGGCATTAACGATGGTGCCGCAGCGGTGATCGTGGCATCGGGGGATGCCGTGAAAAAGCATGGCCTGACGCCCCTGGCCAAAATCACTGGCGGTGCCAGTGCCGGTTTGGCGCCGCGTATCATGGGATACGGCCCGGCCCCGGCCACTCAAAAGCTGTGCCAGCGTTTTGGCCTGGATATCCAGGCTATCAAGCTGTTTGAATTCAACGAAGCCTTTGCCTGCCAGGTACTGGCATCGACACGGGCACTGGGCTTGCCGGATGATGCGACCCATATCAATCCGAACGGTGGCGCCATTGCCATCGGTCACCCGCTGGGCGCTTCCGGCACCCGCATCACCGGCACGCTGGCCCTGCAAATGGCCAATACCGGTGCGGATAACGGTATTGCCGCCATGTGTGTGGGCGTTGGCCAAGGCGTCGCTATCGCGCTGGAAAAGCCCTAAGCCTCAGCGCGGCTTGTAGGTATCGTAATAGGCTGGCGGCAGTCCGCCGTCCTGGGTGATCAGGCGCTCGGTGATATACCAGGTGCCATCGATCTTGCTGAATTTGGTGTCTTCCCTTCCCTGTTCGATCAGGCGCGGCGCCAGGTAGACCGTGTCGTTCATCACTTCCGTGTAGATCATGTGCGCCGTGGCGGTATTGCCTGTCACGATAATGCGCGGATTGGTCATCAGCACGTGCACTTTGCCGGGCACATTCTCTTCCGGTGAGATTTCATCGTAATTGTTGTACAGGCCCTGGATTTCCGCCTTGCCCCGATAGACCAAGCCATTGATATCCAGCACGGCATCATCGGTGTACATCGCCGTCCAGTCATGGCCTTCATCGACCTCAAAACCGTAATAATACGCCAGCAGCATGTCCTCGATCTGGATGCGGTCCAGCAGCGTGTCTGCTGTCGTAATGGGCACCTGGGCCCGGGCTGGTTCCAGCACAGCACTGACGGCGATGGCTGCAAACAGCATGATTATGGCTTTCATTTTTCCTGATTGTTCAGGCATATGGATTCCCCCTGCTTGAGCGCCTATTGCGCTATTCGGTTTATAACTCCAGGTAACTGGTTGGCTTGCCCACATGCCCGACAGGCACGGTATTGAAGGCTATAGAGTAGCGTTTCTTTTCACTGACCGATGGCACCACGCAGTGATACATGCCAGACGGAAACAGCACAATCCGTCCCGGCACCGGATCGATATCCAGCGCCTCAAGGGCCCGATAGCTGTTGGCGTCCGGCCTGACGCGCGGCACGATACCGAACATGTCGTTGTGGAAATTATTAAGCAGATTAAATTTTGACCCGTCAGTAAGATAAAAAGAACCGCTGATATAGCTGTTGTCATGACGGTGGTAGCGAATGGATTGATCGTAGCCGACCACGTTACCCCAGGAATTGCAAATTCTGACGTTTTCGACTTCGTGGCAGTAAGCTTCACTGAGTTTTTTCACCAGCCCCAGCACTTCTTCGCGCACGGCGTGAAAGACCGGCTGATCAAGTACCTGCTGTTCTTCGGTATAACCGCCATCGGATCCCAACTGAACCATCTCAGCCTCATCCATGTACGCGATAGCGTCCTTGATAACCTCAGGCGTCAGTGATGACAACTGGGCAACGGCAATCGTGCGTGGAAATAAATCAACCAGGTCCACTATGTACTCCTTTATTTTTATTCTTCTGTTTAATGTTCTATTTACACCTCTCGGATCATGATAGGTGACGGCACGGCATTAGTCGAACAGGGCCCTTTCCAGGCCGCTGCAGGGAATCTCTGTCTGGGTTGTCAGTGAGTTGAGAAAAACTCGAAAATTTGTGCGGTGCTGGGCACCACCATGGAGCCGTGAGTGCCATCTTCGATCTCGACATAATAGGCTTCACCACCAGCGGCACGCAGCGCGGCCACAAACCCGAGCCGACCCCTTATTTGCCCCCGGAAGCCATTACCCGCCGTGAACTGGAAGCTGGACTAAAAGTACCGACTACCAGGAAATTGCGCCTTACCACCAGCCCTAGGTGGAAGTGAGCAGCGGCAGGATCACCAGTGTCGAAAACCTGCCACGATGGCAGCACAAGGATCGCGGGCTGCTGGGCCCGGGCGCCTTCATTCCGCTGACCGAGCAACAGGCCCTGATCAACCCGCTGACGTTTGCCATCTATCGCAAGGCGGTCCAGCAGATTTCGTCCTGGCACAGCGCCGGCTTGTCGTTGAGCGCATCCATCAACTTCTCCATCAACACGTTCATGCTCGACAAGTTACCGGATTTTTTGCAGGACATTGCCCAGGAATACGCTGTCAGTCCGCACAACATCATCGTCGAAATCACCGAAACCCAGATCATGAAAAAAGCCGCCAGCTGCCTCGAAGTGTTCATGCGGCTGCGCCTGAAAAAATTCAAATTGTCGATTGATGATTTCGACACAGACACCTCCTCGATGACCCAGCTCAAAGCCATTCCCTTCAACGAACTGAAAATCGACAAGGCTTTCGTAAAGAGCGCCCAGAGCAATTCGTCCGCCATGGCGATTCTGGAAACCAGTGTCGAGCTGGCCAGGAGGCTGGGGATGACCATCGTAGCGAAAGGGGCGGAAACCCTGTCAGAGTGGAATCTGTGCAGGAGCCTTGGCGTGGATTATATCCAGGGCTTTTACTGTGCCAAGGCCATGACCAGTGAAGACCTGATTCCTTCCGTGCTCGAATGGAACAGACAGGCAGGTTGACCCTGGTGTCGGGCTAATCGCCCCCCCATGCTTCGGCACGGCAAAACCAGCACCAGCAGCAAGGCTGGATCACGCATCATCCCGTTCGCTGATCTTGCGATATAAGGAGCGCAGGCTGATGCCTAGAATGCCGGCAACCTTTTCCTTGTCCTGGTCATACCGCCGCAGCAACTCGCTGATGTAATCCTGCTCCAGGGTTTTCAGATCCACCTCGGCCGCATCGGTCACCGCGTTCTTCGCGGCTTTAACGAGGCTGGCGGGCTGGTCAAAGAAACAACTGTTGATGGTGTCGACGCTGATTTCGGGCGTATCGCTGAGTACGACCGCCCGGCTCAGAATATTGCGCAACTCACGGATGTTGCCGCGAAAGTGGTGTTTCGCCAGAACCTGTTTTGCTGCCTTACCCAGGGTGAAATCCTTGCCGCCCGGCAGACGTTTGAGCAGGGCATCAGCAATCAGGGGAATATCGGTTGTGCGCTCATGCAGAGACGGCAAATGAATCGGAAAAACATTGATGCGGTAGTACAGGTCATCCCGGAACTCGCCGTTGGCTACCATCTGTGGCAGGTTGCGATGGGTAGCGGTGATCAGGCGGAAATCGGATCGCCGCACCTCGGCACTGCCGACGGCACGAAAGGTGCCGGTTTCAATCAGGCGCAGCAGTTTCACCTGGGTGGGCAACGGCACATCCCCGATTTCATCGAGAAACAGGGTGCCGCCATCGGCCAGTTCCGCCAGGCCTTTCTTGTTTGAGACTGCCCCGGTGAAGGCGCCTTTGACGTGACCAAAGAGTTCGCTTTCAAACAGCGAGTCCGTCAATCCGGTACATTCGAGCGTCACCAGGGGTTTGTCCTTGCGCTCACTGGCCTCGTGAATGGCACGGGCTGCCAGTTCCTTGCCGGTTCCTGATT
Organism: Pseudohongiellaceae bacterium; assembly: GCA_049446715.1. GTDB lineage: Bacteria > Pseudomonadota > Gammaproteobacteria > Pseudomonadales > Pseudohongiellaceae > Eutrophocola. Next base: position 76,261 of record JBMTQX010000003.1, on the reverse strand, counting down.
CCCCCAGCAACAGCACGGAAATGTCTGCAGCACCGACACGGGCGATCTTCTCCAGCATGACGTTGAATGCCGGACTCTCTCCCACCATCTGCTTGTCGCTGACTTCCCCGCTCGCCAGGGGCACCGGGTGCAGCAGTTCCACAAAGTAGATCAGCTCTCCCTGCGCGTTGTGGATAGGCAGCATCTCCACATCGACATGCTCCTTGCCGCGTGGTGTCTGATGAATATGCAGCACGCGCTCCTTATGCCCGGAACGCCTGGCCGCGCCAAGCGGACAATCTTCTCCGGCCTGGTCACAGGGCACCTTGTAGCCATGGGACACCTGGAAACAGCGGTTGGTTTTGGAAAAATCGATCTTGCCGAAAGTCTCCTGGTAACGGGTGTTGGTCGCCAGGATTTCATAATCGGCAGAGACAAGAATGGCCGGACAGTCATAGCCATTGAGCATGGCTGCCATGGGGGATTGCTGGTCGGAGGTAATCAGTTCCATTGTGGTTTTGGACAGCTCGTGTCAATTCTGGCAAATAGTGTACCAAATTTGGCATGACTAACAGGAGTGTCAAGCACCCGAAAACGGCTTTTTTCCCAGCCTGAACAATTATTTTCAGTTAATTCAGCTAGTTACAATTTTTCTCAAATGTTGGCACACCTCCTGCAACGACAGTAGTAAGGCAAACAATTGCCAACCATCCACCGCATATCAAGGAGTCAAACCAATGGTCAAAGTCAGAAACATGGTCCTGCTCATGCTTTTCCCGATGGTGGTTACCGCCGTCTGCATGGTCTGGGTTGCCTACTTTCCAAACCCGATGGCGTGAAGCCCGGGGCCGCTCTCCATCGGCCCGGGTCAACGCAAGGGGCAGGCATACCCACTATCCCCTCTTGAGCCTGCCCCTTTCTTTTTGGATGTCGGGGAATAATGAGTCACCGGGTAAAACAATGATTGCACTGGCTTGAACCATTCCACAGCGCGGCGGGAAATGATTAAGATGCCGCCGAATCACAATATCCACCCTTCCTGAAGTGTGTATGAGGAAACTGAAATGATCAAAGCAAAGAAGATGACCCTGTTGATGCTGGTTCCCCCCCTGCTCACAGTAGCCGCCCTGGCCTGGGTCAACGGTCTGGTAATGATGTAAACAAAAACGCCGGGATTTACCCGGCGTTTTCATTCCTGCTCCCGGGGTCTCGCCCGGGCAATATCCCTTTACTGCCCCAGCAATGCCCTGGCTTTCTCGATCATGGCATTATCGACCGGGCGATCCGCACGACCACCGGCCTCATTGGCCGTAGCAGCATCAACAATGTTCTTGCCGCGGGCATCCACCAAGGTCACATTAGCACCATGGGCGACCAACCAGTCTACGACTGTCGGCCAGTTCTGTTTTATGGCACCGAAGATGGGCGTCTGGCCATCACGGTTTGTCATGGTCGACATACGCGCAATGCGGGCGTTATGACTCTGGGTGTCTTCAATCGGGCGATTGATATTGGCACCGGCGGCCAGCAGCACTTCCAGTGCTGGAATCACCCGGGCTTCGCGCCCGTCTTCATAGGTCCCGCGCAACTGGCCCCGGCGATTACCAAATCCCGCCGCCGCCAAGAACGGCGTCACGCCCATCACGTTCGGCAGTTCCACGTCGGCACCATATTCAAGCAGCAGCCTCATGGCATCCACATCATGGGAATTGGCGGCACGCAGCAGCGGCGTCGCGCCGGTGGTGAGATGATCATCCACGAAACGACCACTGTTGCCGCCACGACCAGGACGGTGGAAGTTGAGCTGTGGGTCTGGGTTCAAACCGGCTTCAAGCAGCATGCGGGCGATATCCAGAGCCGTGGTCTCGGAAGATTCTTCGCCAGTCTGGGCACTGCGCCGGCTTTGCGACATGCCCTGGAAGGAATTCATGTCGATGGCAATATAGAGCGCGGTCCGGCCCCACCAGTCCCAGAGGTGCGGATTCGCACCAGCTTCGAGCAGCAGTTTGGCGGTATCAAAACGCAGGTTGTCGATGGCGACCATCAGGGGCGTGACCGCATCCGGCGTCGGCTTGTTGATATCGGCACCGGCATCCAGGATGGCCTGCACGCAATCCAGGCAACCGGTCCGGGCGGCATACAACAGGGCTGTCAGGCCGCCAGTGGGTCGGTACTGGGCACGCGGCTCGGAGGTGATCTGGCTGCCCCAGTCGGTGGCATCAGCACGCGCCGAGACATCGGCGCCATGTGCCAGCAGCAAGCGGGTCATCCCGGCATGGTTACTGGCGGCTGCCCACATCAGCGGCGTCTGGCCGCGCCATTGTTCCGACACGTTCACGTTGGCACCGTGTGCCAGCAGCAATTCCGCTACCGGGACGACGCCGGTACGAGCGGCCAGCATCAAAGCGGTCTGGCCGTCGGCATTGGCGCTTTCCGGATCAGCGCCGGCATCCAGCAGCATTTCCACCAGCTCCACGTTGGCCGACTTCACGGCCTCCGCCAGTGGGCTGGAACCAAAACTGTTCATCAGGCTGGGATCAGCTTCCCGGCTCAGCAGGGCCTCGGTGAGCTCGGCGTCAACGTGGTATACCGCCCACAACAGTGCGGTGGAACCATCACCCTGCCGGGCATTCACGTCCTCGCCGAGCCGGATGAGTTGCATGGCTTCGGCACGTTGGCCTTGCTGGACCAGGTCAGGCAGTGATTGCGCAGTTGCTGTCGCAGAGGCAAGAGACAAGAGGCAAAAGGCAAGGAGTGAAACCTGCCATTGCCGCAAAGTGTTTTTATATTTTTTCAGGTATCTCATACGCATATTCTTTCCATCAAACCTGTCGAAGCATCTCTTGCCTCTCATCTCTTGCCGCTCTGCTAAACAATATTCGGCTCAAGCTTGTTGTGATGAGCCCATAGCCCCTTGTGAGCGTCATAGAGAAACTGTGCCGGATCATCGAGCTGGCGCGGCAGGTTATCCATGATGCCGGTTGCCAGGCTGTCCTCGTAATCAAAGCCCATGCGCACCTGGTCGACCAGGGTGCCATACAGGAACTGCATCATGTCGCGTTCCGCCTCGACGTGGGCACGGGTAATGACTGGACCATATGCCGGGACGTACTGTGTATTGCTGTCACCCAGATCGAGAAGCCGGTTCAGGGCATCCACGCGCCCGCCAATCCAGCCGCCGCTGTACCAGTCAAAAGACGGATCACGCTGCGGTGACACGACATCCCCCACGGCAATGACGTTGGCCTGGCGAAAGCGGACATAGATATCGGCATTAGTGTGCGCCATTTCAAGGTAGCCGTATTGCAGGGTGTGACCCCCGCTGTTGAGCTCGCCGCCGTCGTAAAAAGTATGTTCGGGCCAGGCTGTTGCCGGCATGGCGGGCTGGTAGCGTTCCTTGGCAGGCAGGTAATACGGAATCGACAGATACTGCCGGGTTTTGTCATGGGCATAAATGGTGGCACCTTGCTCGCCGAACACGGCATTACCGCCTACCTGATCAGTGTGCCAGTGGGTATTGAATACGGTGTGGACCCTGTCCCCGCCCGCAAACGTTGCCAGGGCCTGGCGCAGGGCATTGGTGTGGTTTGCCGCACCGGTGTCCACCAGCAGCAGGCCGCCTTCACTGGCATAAGCCAGCACATTGCCACCCACCCCGCTGATGAGATGCAGCGAATCGCTGATTGCGGTCACGGCCGGGTTGTCGGCAGCCACCAGGATCCGCGGTAATCCGCCCAGAGCAACAGCACTTAAAGTACCGCCCAGCAGGCGGCGGCGAGTGGTATTCACAGCACGGTTTGGCATGGGCCTACTCCGCAATGACTGCCGCCACCTGGGTGGCTTGAGGGGATTCTTTATGCGGCAGGGCCTGCATACGGAAGGCTTCGCTGTTGACGATGCCTGACACCAGAGCTGACAGCCGGTAGTCACTGTAAGTCGCCTGGCGAACAATGGCCCGCACCTGCGGCATGTCAAAATATTCCAGTTCACGGTTCAGGGCATACATCATGAGCTTTTCAGTCAGGGCCAGCGCAAACTGTTCCGGCCGGCTGGCCAGTTCCTCACGCAGTTCCACCACTCCTTCAATAGGCTTGCCATTGGGCAGCACGGTGCTGGCATCAATAGGCGCTTCAGCCAGCCTGTCTACTTTGCGCCACTGACCGGTCACGGTGAAGTTTTCCAGCGCCAGGCCGATGGGATCGATCACGCCATGGCACTGGTTGCAGTTAGGGGCTTCGCGGTGACGTTCCAGGCGCGCCCGCACGGTAGTCGGCTTTTGTCCTTCCGGCACGGACAAATCGGTTTCCACATTGGGCGGTGGCGGAGAAGGCGGCGTGCCCATGAGTTTTTCCAGCACCCAGGCACCGCGCAAGACCGGTGAGGTGCGATCGCCGTAAGAGGTTCTCAGCAATGCCGCGCCTTTGCCGAGAATGCCCCAGCGACGTTCGTCAGCGAGTTCAACACGACGAAACTGGCCACCAAAGACACCCTCAATACCGTAGTGCAGGGCCAGGGCCTCGTTAAGGTAGGTCCAGTCGGCCTGCAGCAAGTCAATCACAGGCCGGTCTTCCAGCAGCACACTGGACAGGAACAGCGTGAGTTCCTCGGTGAACAGGTCATACATCTGGTCGCGAAAATCCGGAAACAGGTTAGGGTCCGGGTCAATTACGTCCAGCTCATCCAGGTTCAGCCATTTCAGGGCGAAGCTGCTGACCAGGTGCTCGGCACGCGGATCGGCCAGCATGCGCTTGACCTGGGCATTCATGGTGTCGGCCTCTTTCATGACACCGTCCTGGGCTAGCGCCAGTAGGGTGTCATCCGGCCCCTGGCCCCAGAGGAAGAAGGACAGCCGGGTGGCCAGTTCCAGGTCATTGAGGGGAAACACTTCGGCATCACCGATGTCACGCATCGGGGAAATACCGCGATAAAGGAAATCGGGACTGGCCAGCACGGCAGCTACCAGGTGTTCTACTCCCTGGTCAAAGCCGCCTGGTCCCTGGCGCCCCATGTCGAAGAAAGGCCGCAGGGTGTCCAGGTCATCCTGGGTAATCGGCCGGCGATAGGCCTTGCGAGCCAGGTGCTCGGCAATGCGCATGGCACAGGCCTTTTCCTCGCGGGCCGCCTCTGGCTGGCAGATAAAAATCTTTTCCCGGCTGTCGGTCATCGACACACCGGTGGCATTGAAGGGTCCGACCACCTGGATTCCGTCGAGCAAACGCGGTACACGCAGGGAGCCGGTGAAGGCAAAACCGCCGTACGGGGTAAAGCCGCCGATCAGCTCATCGGTTTCCACACGGGCACGTTCGATAAACGTCACCACGATGTCCTTGACCCCGGCAGTCACTTCCAGCGGTATGTTCTGGAAGCGTTCCATGATCGTGGCAGCAGCAGGCGCGCCGCCCTTGTTCACCAGTTCGAAGTCTTCCAGCCCCCCGATGTTTTCCCGGAACACTTCTTCACCTCCAACCAGTACCACCAGGGTCTGGCGGGTTTCGATGGAACGCGGATAAAGGCCAACGTCGAGATCGAGAATATTGAGGCGGTATTCGCCATCAGCCGGGAAGTTGTGGGTGACCTTCATGCCACCGCGGGTACCAAGCGGAAAACCTTCCTGGTACGTGTCCTGATCGCCGCTTTGCACCTGGTAATAGGCGTTGGCCACTTTCGGTACCGGCTGGCCAACCGCGAGCTCGGCCACGGCACGGGCCACGTTGACATACTGCTCGAGAAACGACGGCGAGACACTCAGGGCCGCAGCAATATTATCGAAGCCATCGACTTCGATATCCGCCGGCAGGTAATCGGCAGCATTGATATCCACCCCCAGCAGCTCCTTGACGGCAATCGCATACTCGGTCCGGTTCAGGCGCTGCACCGGGACATGGCCGGCCATGGCACCATGACCGGCAGCAATGGCGTCATCCAGGTTGCTTTCCATCCAGGCCACGAACGCATCAATGGTTTCTTGTTCGGGCTGGTCACTGCCCGGTGGCGGCATGAGCCTGCCCCGCAGCTTCCTGATAGCCTTTTCCCAGATCTCGGCATCACCACCGACGTTATCCATGGACATCAGGTCAAAGGCAACGCTGCCGGCCCAGTCTTCACTGTTGTGACAGTCACCACAAAAGGCATCAAGCATTTCCCCCGGGGCACTACCATCCTGGGCCATGGCCAGCGGCATCATCCATACCACGGGTAACAGCAGAAACCGTTTGTTTCGCATTCTTTTCACTAATTTTTTCAATTTATTCAATGTCTTATATGTTAAAAACACAACATGTCTGCGCTGTAATCAGGGCGGACGATTATACTGGAGTTTGGCAACAGGCGCCTGATCATCCTGACATACTAGACAGGACTTTGTTTGACCTGATTCGACCCGAAAGGGGGTTTCTCCAAATTTTTATACTGACCAGCCCGGCAATTGGCGCTGTACATGAACAACCCCCTCTTTCATAATTAAAATCCCGACAGCATATTAAAAACCACAACAGAATTAAGCGCTTGCAAGGGCCGTCAAGCCACCGACGACATGCCCCGTCCGCTTAGCAACCGGAGAGTCCCTGTGGCAAAAATCCCGCATAAAGAACGGGTGATGTTTTACTGCCTGGCGGCCGCCCTGCCACCGTTCCTGGTGGCCTTACTCTACAATTACAGTCTTCTGCGAGGCAAAGGACAATACCTGCTTAGCGCCAATCTGGACATTCTCGGGCACATGATCCAGGCCGAGTTCCTGGCCGTGGCCAGCAGCATCCTGCTGCTGATTCCGCTGCTGGTGCAGACCAGTTCTAAATACCTGCGCTGGCGCCTGTTTGCCATTTTCATCGTCATGGCCGGTGGCTTTGCTTGGGTCGCCTACGAAGTGGATGGCCCACTGGGCATGATCTTCTTCTCCTTGCTGATTTTTGTTTGCTACGGCGGCGGCACGCTGCTGGTCTTTGACTGGTATGCGGGGACCACGCGCACCTTCCTGTCAATGCTGCGCTGGTCGATGGGCATTTTCCTGTATGTGACCCTGAAGTTAATGTTCAACCTGGAAAGCGACATCAGCGTCTGGAAAAACACGCGCACGGCAATTCCCTTTGAGGCCTCATACTTTTACCTGCTTAGCGTACTGGAACTGATTGTCTACACGCCGCTGACTTATTACCTGGAAGAAAAACACAACCACGATAAACTGCTGGCAAAAGGCATTAATAGAATGCTCAGGACAGAAAAAGTCCAGCCGGAACCGGCAACCTGAAACGCTGGGTAGCGGCGATCAGCAAAGGGTTGGCGACTGCCACTCGCCTGAATATCACATGATGACCAAAAGGGGCTTCTCATGAAACGCACCACCGTCAATCCCTGGACCTGGCAGGAAGCCCTGGGTTTTGTTCACGGCAACCTGGTGGAAGATGCCGGCACGGTTTTCTTCCTGGCAGGCCAGACCGCCAGTGATGAAAACGGCCACTGTCTGCATCCCGATGACATGCCGGGCCAGATCGACCGGGTCCTGGAAAACATCGGCACTATCCTGGGCCAGGGCGGCATGGATTTCTCGCACGTTGTGCGCCTGAATATCTACACCACCGATTTCGCTGCGATGCTTGCAGCGCATGACCACATGGTGGCCAACCTGAAGGCACGGGGTTGCCAGCATACGGGCTGCCTGCTAGGTGTCACCGCCCTTGCCTCGCCGGGGGCGCTGGTCGAAATGGAGGTCACTGCCGCCAGGTAGTCACCCGCACATGCCCCAATTCCATTTTGTTGCCTACCTCAGCGCCAGGATCCTGGTGTCCCTGGGTAGCGCCATGTTGTCTGTCGCCATCGGCTGGCACCTGTATACCTACAGCAACGATCCTTTCGACCTGGCCCTGGTCGGCCTCATGCAGATCACGCCGATGATACTGCTGTTCATTGTTTCCGGCTGGGTCGTGGACCATTTTCCCCGCAAGGCCGTACTGGTGACCTGTACGGTGGTGGAAGCCTGTGTGTACATCGGCCTGGCCCTGAGCATGAACGACGGAGACCTGAACCGCGCCATGATCTTCAGCCTGCTGTTTGTGCACGGCATGGCCCGGGCTTTTTACGGACCGGCTTCGGCGGCGATACTGCCGAACATCGTCAGCAGCGCATTTCTGGAACGAGCCGTCGCCATTACCAGCACTACCTGGACGACAGCACAGACACTGGGCCCCGCTGCTGCCGGCATGCTGATCGCCTGGGTCGATTACAACACCTACTGGTTCCTGGTTGGCCTGGTGTGTTCCGGGGCATTGCTATACCTGCAGCTGCCGCCACTGCATATCAACAAGCCGTCCGGCCGCGGCATGGAGTTGCTGCTTGGCGGTATCCGGTATGTCAGGCAGAACCCGATTGTCCTACCGAGTATTTCGCTGGACCTGCTGATCGTGCTGACCGGCAGCGTCATGGCCCTGCTGCCTGTCTATGTGGTGGATGTGCTGCAAATGGATGAAAAAACCCTGGGACTGATGCGCAGTATGCCGGCACTGGGCGGTGTCATGATGGGCATCGTGCTGACCAAGCTGCCCCCGATGCGCAAGTCGGGGCTGATGCTGTTTGGCGCCCTGGTGATTTTTGCCGCTTCCGTGTTTGTGTTCGCGCTGTCCACGGTGCTCTGGCTGAGCCTGGCGGCATTATGGGTCTATGGCGCCTCCGACATGATCAGCGTAAACATACGCAGCACGCTGATTCAACTGGCGACCCCGGATCAGCTGCGCGGTCGCGTCAATGCGGTGAACATGCTGTTCATCGGCATCTCGAATGAGATGGGCGATTTCCGCGCCGGCTCGATGGCGGCCGTGTTGGGCCCGGTCGCTACGGTGCTGTCAGGGGCCGCCATGGCACTTGCCGTGGCCCTGGGGGGTTACCTGCTGTTTCCCGACCTGCGCCGGCTCGACAAGGTTACAGATGCCGAAGTCAGGGACGCAGCCTGACCCACCTCTGCGCAACAGGAACAGAAACCATGAAACATGTTGATGTATGGGTCAGGGGCAAGGTGCAGGGTGTCTGGTTCAGGGCAAGTACCAAGGAGACTGCCGATCGCCTGGGGCTTGTGGGCACAGTCCACAATGAACCCGATGGCAGCGTGTCGGTAGAGGCCGAGGGCGATGAAGAAACACTGGCAGCCCTGCTGCAGTGGTTGCATGAGGGTCCACCACTGGCAGAGGTCTCAGGTGTCAACAGCAGTTTTTCGGCGCTGAAACACTACAAGGAATTCACCATCAGCCGGTGAAGCGTTAACTGGTGGTGACATCACCCAGCAACCAATCCACCGCAGGGTCATTGCGATCAACGCGGAATTTGCGCAACAGATAATTCCGCTGCGGGGTACCCGACAACAGGCTGGCGAAACGGGCCTGCTGGAACCTGGCCAGGCGACATTCGGTTTCTGCCCTCAACACCCCTGTGTTGGCCGAGGAAAACGGCCGGTAACCGAACTCATCATCCACACCTGCTACGTCATCGGCAAGGTGTCCGCTGCCATCGATGAAAATGAACCAGCTGTCTTCGTCCATAAAATACTCATCACCGGGAGCCACGACAACTTCATCCGCTCTACCTGACACTTTCTCCAGTACCGTGGAAATCAGCGCCCAGAACTGGGGCAGCCTGCGCAGCGATGTCCGCCAGCCCCAACGCTTTATCAGGCGATCACGATAGCCTTCACGCTGCACAAGCTCATTGAATTTTTCCTCGGAAAGCACCATGACCGATACCGGCGAGCTGGCTACCACACTGGCATTACGTTTCATGGATCCAGTCACCACAGCCATCTCACCGATGATCTCTCCTGCCTGCAGACTGACGATGGTCTGAAAATCCTCGCCATCGTAGACGACAACATCACAGTAACCCGTGAGGATCAGGTAGACGTAACCCCTGGAAAGTTCCTCCTGCACCATGATGACATCGCCCTTGTTGCAACGGCGGACTTCCTGTTGGGCCATGATGGTTCGGGCCCAGCGTTGTGAAAACGGCTCACCCAGCCAGATGGACAGGTACTGATTCATCAGGGATGAATAGATGGTGCTGTCACCATCAACAACGATATAGCGCTTGCCGGAGCTGGCCAGGGAGAAGGTAGTGGTGAACTGATGGGCAAGATGTTCTACATGCACAATCACAACCCGATCCGAATCGAAATTGCGTGCATTCTCGGGATCGCCATGAATGGCAAACGCGCCACCATCAGCGACCAGCAGGTGATACCGCTCTGATAAAATTCGCGTAAGGTTGTCACAGGTGCCGGCACTGACGATATTGAGTCTGGCCATGTCCCTGACGGAACGCATGCCGTAATTGTCGCCAATGATGCACATGCGCTTGGTATTGCCCTTGTGCAGCACACTGAACGTGGCACCAATGGTGGGAATGCTGTGCACGGTGATATGCAGCAGGATTTCCATGCCGAAGTATTTCAGGGGTTCGCCCGGCTCACCGCAACCAGCTGGAAATATTCACGAATGACATCGGCCTTCCAGCTCAGTTGGCAACTGAGTTTTTCAATGGCCATCTCGAAGATTTCGCGTGTGGTGATGACCTCGACCTTGTGCGGCATGAGGATGAGCGGAAACATGGCACAGTGATCATCATGCCGATGCGTCAGGAGCACAGATGACACAGAGTTCTTGGATATACCGCGGGCAAACAGGGGTTTGTCGAGGTAGGGAATCGAATCAATCAGGACGTAGGAGCCGTTGTAACACAGGGCCAGGCCTGTGCAGGGCTTATTGGCGGTAGACCCCGACGCCCTGCCGAGAATTTCCAGGCCCAGCTTGACCAAATCGCGAGGGATAAAATCCGACTGCATCTGGTATGGGGGAAAGACATGAAAGTCTTCGTTGAGATCAATTTTGACTGACTGCGCACCCGTGGTCACTGCGTACCGGTCATGGCTGTCATGGGTAATGGTGAAATCACCCACAGTCGCCCTGCCTTCGGTCAGAGGCACCACATTGAAAAACCTTTCCACTTCCCGATTGGCGCCATGGGGATCTTTCAGCGCGAGATGACTGGACGCACCCAGTTACTCCCGTTTCAAATGCGCCGGTGTGCCCGAGCTGTCCAGTTCCTATTCCATTGATCCCAATAGGGTCAGGCGCAACAGGCGAAATACCCGACTGATATCTTCCGGCATACCAACCAGGTTCAGCTTCTTGCCTTCGGCAAGGCCGTTGCTCATGAACAGAAAAAATACCGCGGAAACTCGATATTGCTGAGCAGGGAGCCGTCTTTCTCCTTGCTGTCGATCAGCACAAGGCTATTGAACGTGGGGATATTATGCCGCAGTCCCTTCAGGACTTTCTGGGGTTGGCCAAAAAGGTGTGACTCCTCCCCTAACTGGACCACGCGGCTACCGTCAGCCAGCTTGGAGACTGCGAGTGTCGACATGAAGGGTTCCGTTTTTCCCATGCTGGTTATTCTTCTTATTTCCATGTGAGGGCCAGGCTAACGCACTGACACTTTTTTTATTGGCCAGAACCGGTGGTCTGGTGAATATATTAGGAAACACTATCATCGTGCCATGATGGGGACGGCTTGAGTTGATCAGCTTAGGAGAGTGGCCGTGGCGGTAGAACGGGAATTTTTCCCATCATGTTGCCTGAACCATCCGAAATGTGACCGATGCCACAATCCTGGAACAAACGACCAGTTTGCAGTTTATCTTGGGTGCCGATTGACTAGTGTAAGACAGCCCGTTGGCTCAGTTGAGACAGCTGCAGGCCGTCGTTTAGCACTGATTAGAAGGACAGTGATTATCGGCGACTTCTTGCTGCTGTCTGTCCGGGGCTGCCTTCAATTTGAGATGGGAGAACATCGCCCTGCCACCATACGGTAGCGGAACAAACCTGCCTGCCTCGGTCTGGCTGGCAGGGAGCAATTTCATGCGTACTGAACCACGCACATTGCCACCAATGACCTTGATCTGCTCAATGTCAGCATCCAGCGCCACCACCACATCACAATGACTGCGCGCCCCCTGCCCCATGTGTGCACGGCGCTCTTCGAGATTGCGGTATTCCGGCCGGCTGCCGCGGCAGAGCATGTCGCCAGGCAGAATTTCCTGCTCGCCGATGTCGTAGGCCACATAGGCAGCTTCCGGTTCCAGCCCGTCACGGGCACGGATGGCCTGGTCGATATAGGTGTGATGAGCAATGGCACGGGCGAATTGTTGTGGCTCACCGAGACCACTCTCGCACATGACCCAGGAGATAAACGCTGCCGACCAGAAATCACGCCAGCGTGCGGTAATTCCGAGTTCATTCCAGCGCTGGTTCTGCTTGTTGACGATCCAGCTGGAATCGGGCGCGGCAGCCCAGTAGCCGGCGACATCGCCGGCCAGGCGATAGGCTTCCGCTTCATCCATCCAGTTGGTGCGCCAGAAACGGGGCAGGCGTCCCGCATTACGGTCCTGTTCCTCCTGGCTGGTCATGTCGATCACGCTGGCGCCAAACCAGCGCCATTCCTGGGTGGCAATATCTACAATGCGCTGGCGTACATCTGTCAGGGGATACTGGCGACAACTGCGGTCAATGATCTGCATACGGCCCGGTTCGCCGCTGATTCTTGCGGACGGCGGCGTCACATCAAGCTGGGCACGTGAGGCCCGGGGGCTGTAGCCAGTGTCCTGGCCAGCAGCAACCACGGTGATGCCCGTCATAACCAGGGCAAAACACAGCATCAAGGATTTTCGGTAAAGGCGCGAGAAAGTCATGCGTTGGCTTTGGTGTATCCGCAAAGTGACGTTCAGGAAAAGACTAAACAGATTAAAAACCAAAGTCCATGCGATACGGGCTTATCAATATGCCTATAATGGAAAAATCCTGACGGAGTCGTCCATGAAGCATGCCAGCCTGAATGTCCTGCTGTTTGCATTCTTTCACATTAGTGATCTGACCCATGACAGCAAGACCCTGCCCGACACCATAAGCCGTTTTGACAGGAAATATGTGCTCAGTAGCTGCAGGCTGAGGGAACTGCTGTTCAGCGATATCTATTTCCTTGGCCTGTACCTGCCTAACCCAGAAACCGATTCGGCAGACATCGCCGGCTCAGGCCGTGTGTTTTTACTCAAGATGCTCCACAAGGGCTAGCTGCCCGAGGATTTGCCGGCACTGGGGCGTGCCCCCCTGGCCAGCCAGTAATCCCGGGAATACCTCGATATCCTGCAGGACATTTTTGACAAGGTGGATAGCGGCGACACGGTGGAGTTCAGCTTTCAGCCGGGTATGCAGGAGGAACTGCGCATCAATGACAAACTGGCGCTGCGCGAGAACCAGCCCGAACTGATTCCTGCGTTGACCAATCTTTGGCTGGGTGCAGATCCGGTTTCAGGCAATCTCAAGCGCCTGCTGCTCAAAGGCAGTTGCGAATAGCCTAGATCAGCGCGATCCAGCGCTCGATACCCTTCAGGATCATATCGACGGCAAAAGAACCCGTGAACAGCGCGGTGATGCGGCCGGCAATTTCCCCATAACGCTCGACATAGCGCTCACTGCGGGTTTTCACATAGTCATGCACTTTCTTGAAAATGAACATGGAACCCAGTGCCAGCGCCAGGCCAAGGGCAATGGCCAGGCTGGATTTGGCCAGTCCTAGCTGGGTACCGGCAATCACGCTCGCACTGATCGTGCCGGGCCCCACGATAAACGGCATCGCGATGGCGCCGGCAACCTCTTCAGAATGCGGATTGATGCAAGACATCAGCGGTCCAATACCAAGGATCAGCCTTACCCCGATAATCAGGAAGGTAATGCCGCCAAAAATCATGAAAGCGAGAAAGCGCACCTGCAACACGTCGTCGAAGATCACTTCGCCTAGCCAGGCAAACAGGAAGAACACGATAAAACTGATCACGCCGGCGCGCAGCATGATGCGGATGAACTGACCGATCGGCACCTCCTTGATTAGGGACAGCAAGCACACGCTCATGACGAAGGGATTGAGCAGGACGAAGATCAGTCATAGGGATTAGGTGAAGAGTTCCATTGACCCATTCTAGCGTAATGACCGGGTATTCAAACCTGGGCAGGAGGCAGGAGGCAGGAGGCAGGAGGCAGGAGGCAGGAGGCAGGAGGCAGGATATGAAAAATTTTTTACCTCTTCGCCCTCAAGTCTTATTTGCTGTTTGAGCAATTAAGTGAAGTGTCCCCAAATTACTGGGCATCCTGCCTCTTGTCTCCTGCCTCCGGTTGTCACACCTCGGTGATGATGCCGGTGCCGTTGGCCCAGCTGTCGACCTCGATGCCGAGTTTGTCGAGCACGGTGAGGTGCAGGTTGGCAATCGGGGTGCGCTCGGGCAGATCCACATGCTGGCCGCCAAGTTTCATCTTGCCGGCGGCCCCGCCCACGAGAATGTTCGGCACCGGGTAGTTGTTGTGCATGTCACTGTTGGACATGTTGGACCCGTACATGAACAGGGCATTTTCCAGCAGACTGTTCTCACCGTCCGGCGTGTTGGCCATCTTGGTGAGGAACTTGCTGAACTCCTGCATGTGCCAGGTCTGAATCTTGATCAGGCGCTTCAGCCGCTCAATGTCGTTGGCGTGATGGGACAGCGGGTGGAAGGCATCCGGTACGCCAATGTGGTTGTATGTGCGGTTGGTACCCTCTGACACCATGATGTAGGACACCACGCGGGTCAGGTCGGCCTGGTAGGCCAGGGCCAGCAGATCGAATAGCAGCTCAACCTGCTTGTCGAACTGGTCCAGCTCGCCCACCGGGGCTTCCGGAATATCGAAACCGGACAGGTCCTGGCTGGCGGCCATATTCACGCGGCGCTCGATTTCACGCACGGTATCCAGGTAGCTGTCCAGAATGACCTTGTCGCTGGCGCCGAGGGTTTTCTGCAGCGCCCTGGTACGATCGGAAATCAGGTCGAGCAGGCTCGCCTTCTGCTGGATGATGGCTTCACGTTCCTGGGCGTTATCCCCTTCCCCGAACAGCTGCAGGAAAATCTTGCGCGGATTGAATTCCATCGGTAGCGGTGATGTCGGGTTACGGAACGACAGCGTGGAGGAGTAATAGCAACCGCCACTGCCGCCGCCACAGGCAGCCACCTGCACGGTGGTTTCTGCGGCCACCTCCAAGGACGGCAGCGAGGTTTCCTGACCGATGTGCTGGGCAATCACCTGGTCCAGGGTGGTGGACATGCTGGCACCGGCAGCTTCCGAATCCGGGCGTACACCACTGAGCCAGGTGGCCGGGTTGATGGTGTGCACGGAACCGACGCTGGCAGCATTCTCCAGGTTGCCGAAGGAGTTCACGTAACGCTTGTGCGGCTCCAGCGACTTCATGATGGTGCTGAGTTCAAAATTCTCACCGGCGCCTTTTGGCGTCCAGTTATCCCATTCCGGGCCATGGGCTGTGTTGTGCATGATGGCGCCATGGGGCAGGTAGAAAAAGCCGGCGCGAATTTTGGGAGCCGCGGCCGTCTGGGCCAGCGCCGTATGGGCTGGCACCATGGCATCCATGAACGGCAGGGCCAGGGCCACGCCGGCACCGCGCAGGGCGGTGCGGCGGCTGAGATGTTTTTTGGTCAGAAACATGACGGCTTCCTCCAACCTTATTCAAGCAGTGTTAGGGCCGGTCTGCCGACAGAGACTGCCGTATTGGCCGGTCCCGGGCTGATCTGGCACAAGCCACCAAAGCCTGAGTGACTGTATTGTTCATATTATTGGTATTAGCACCCTTAACTTCAGTGACTTATTATGAATTCTTTGTGAATTTTAAGGGTCTGTTACTATGTGCCATGGGCCTACTAAGGCCTGACTGCCGGGAATTGTACTTGAAATACCCGGCAATGCTCGATATCCCGCCGACGGCAACCCGGATTTGAGGACTTGAATTGCATCGAATGCCGCTTCATTCTTCTTATATAATGCCGGGATTGACTGCAGTGGCAACCACGGCACCAGTAACCTGCCTGTTCATGGAAGCCAGATGCAAGCCAGATGGCTGCGTCATGACGGGGCAGATAACAGATAACCGTTCACGTTAAACCAGGTTTTGTTCTAAGGGGGACAACTTGTCAGGATCAGCACAGCAGTACGCTGCCGCCCGTAAATTTCGTATGACCCGTTTAGCCAGGGTGAGCGCCACGCTTTTGTCCTGTGCGGCCGGGCTTGGGTTGCCCTTGCTGTCTGCCCAGGCCCAGGACGGCATGAATGTGGCCGCCGACGACCTCATCCAGAATTTTTGCATGGACTGCCACAACCTGGAAGATTTCTCCGGGGGGGTCGCCTTTGACCTGATGGACCTGGATCATCTGGACAGCGATCTGGAAACCTGGGAATTGGCCATCAACAAGCTGCGCGGCCGCCTGATGCCGCCAGCCGGTGCCGAGCAGCCACCGCAGGCACTGGTTGACGGTTTCGTGGAATACCTGGAAACCAGCATTGATACCTCCGCCGAGCATCGTGAAATCGGCCATGTGCCGATCCAGCGCCTGAACCGCACGGAGTTTGCCACCATCGTGTCTGACCTGATCGGTGTCACCGTCGATCCGGCCCAGATTCTGCCCAGCGAGATCGAGGTGGAAGGCTTTGAAAATATCGCCAATGCTCTCGGCGCCTCCCCGACTTTCCTGGAACAGTACATTACCGCTGCCCGCCAGGTCGCTACCCAGGCCGTGGGCAACCCGACCCCGAAATTTGCCAACGTCTTTCACGAACTGCCCAACCGCAATATCGGTTTCCAGGGCGGCAACAGCGCCTCCCGCAACCACATCGACGGTTTTCCGCTGGGCACCCGCGGTGGCATGAAATTCAACCATTTCTTTCCCGCTGACGGCGAATACCGTTTCAGCATTCTGGATATTGATGCCGGCCTCTACCCGCGTGGTATGGAAACCGCGGCCACCATGGTCATCCTGGTGGACGGGGTCGAAGTAAACCGCGTCGAGATCGGCGGTCCTGAAGACCTGGCCGTTGCCACCCGCGACGGTGTTGCCGGCGGCGACGTCATCCTGGCCAAGATTGCCGGCCTGTCTGCTGATGTGGAAGTCGGTACCCACGAAGTCATCGTCACCTTCATCGAACGCTCCTGGGGTGCCAGCAACAATGCCACCGGCAACGGCCGCGTGACAGGCATGCCGATTGTCGGCCTGGGTGTGGAAGTCGAAGGCCCGTTCAACCCGACCGGCCTCTCCATGAGCGAAAGCCGGGAAAAGATCCTGGTCTGCCAGCCCAAGGAAGCTGCCGAAGAGCGTCCCTGCGCCGAGCAGATTGCTCACACCCTGGGCTCCAAGGCGTTCCGCCGTCCGGTCACCGATGACGACCTGGAGTGGTTGATGCCGTTCTATGAAGTTGGTCGCGCCGAGGAAGGTGGTTTTGATGCCGGCATCATCGAACTGGTCACGGCCATCCTCTCCAGCCCGGACTTCCTGTATCGCTCCATGCGCATCATCGAGGAATCCCCGCGTCTGCTGAACGACCTGGAAATGGCTACCCGCCTGTCCTTTCTAATGTGGAGTCAGGGTCCTGACGAGGAGCTGATTGCCCTGGCCGCCGATGGCCAGCTGGCCGATCCGACCGTGATGGCCACCCAGGTGGAACGCATGCTGGCTGACCCGCGCGCCAATGCCCTGATTGAAAACTTTGCCCTGGCCTGGCTGAACCTGGACGAGCTGGAACAGATCCAGCCCGTGGACAACCGCTTCAGCGATGCCATGCGCGACAACTTTGAAACCGAAATCCGCCTGTTTCTGTCCAGCATCCTGCTGGAGGATCGCCCGGTCCAGGAACTGCTGACTGCCGACTGGACCTATGTCAATGATGACCTGGCGGCCCAGTATGATATTGAAGGGGTCTACGGCGACCAGTTCCGCCGCATCACGCTCGAGGATGAGAACCGCTTCGGCCTGCTCGGCAAGGGTGCCACCCTCTTGCGCACCTCCTATGGCGACCGCACCTCACCCGTGCTGCGGGGTGCCTGGATCCTGGATCGCATCATCGGCACACCGCCGGCACCGCCACCGCCCAATGTGGAAGTGGACCTGTCCGTGCGCGAAGGTGAAAAACAGACCACCCTGCGGGCACGCCTGGAGAAGCATCGCGAAAACCCGACCTGTATGGCCTGCCATGGTGTAATTGACCCGCCCGGGCTGGCACTGGAGAACTTCGATGTTACCGGTCGCTGGCGTGATGTGGACAGGGCTGCCGATGCGCCAATCGATGCCACCACGGTACTGACCAGCGGTAAAGCCATCAACGGGCCGGTCGAGCTGCGTGAGCACCTGCTGAGCCGCGAAGACCAGTTGCCCATGACCATCGCCAAGCGCCTGATGATGTATGCGCTGAATCGCGAAGTCGAATACTTTGACATGCCCTACGTGCGGGAAATTGTGAAAACCGCCGCGCAGGACAACTACACGTTCACATCCATTATTACAGCGCTCGTCAATCACGACGTATTCCGCATGCAGGGTCCCGAGGAAAACGGCAGTGAGTCACAGGTTGCCGCAGTGGCCAACCGGAATTAACAGAATAAAAGGGCAAGGAGAAAGCACATGGCTAAATTTCTGACCAAAAAACACATTTCCCGCCGCGAGATGCTGCGTGGTGGCGGTGTCGCGCTCGCACTGCCGTTCCTGGAAGCCATGGTGCCGGCAGGCACAGCCCTGGCACAGGTCGAGGCCATGCCGAAAAAGCGTGCCGGCTTCTTCTACCTGCCCCACGGTACCATCATGAACAACACGCCGTTCGGCGCGGAAGTGGATACCTGGACCAGCAGTGGTGCCGGCGACAGCTTCCAGCTCGGCAAGATGATGGCCTCCCTGGAGCCCTACAAGAATTACGTCACCACCTTCGAGAATATCGAGAACAACAGCGCGCTGGGTTCTGTGCATACCCTGAACCCGGCTACCTGGCTGTCCTGTGTGCGTCCGGGCGAAGGTTCTGTCCCGGCCCTGGCCACCACGCTGGACCAGGTCATTGCCCAGCAGCTGGGCCAGGAAACCGCCCTGCCGTCATTGGAAATGGCCACCGAAACCACTGTACAGGTAGCGGCCGGCAACGGTGGCTTCTATGCGGTAACCACCTCTTTCGCGTCTCCCAGCCAGCCGCTGCCGATGGAATTCAACCCGCGCAAGGTCTTCATCCAGCTGCTCGGACCCTATGACACCCAGGCCGAGCGTGAACTGATCCTGGCCAAGAACCGCAGCATGCTCGACATGATTGCCGACCGTACCCGCGTCCTGCAGAAGGAACTGGGCAGCGGCGACCGCGAGATCCTGTCCAACTACCTGGACACCGTGCGCGAAATCGAGCGCCGTATCCAGATCGCCCAAAACCAGGACCTGTCGAATCTCGATATTCCGGCTGCCCCGGTAGGCGTGTTCGAGGATTTCGAGGAGCAGATCAAGATGATGTTCGACCTGGCGGCCCTGGCCTACCAAGCCGATCTGACCCGCGTCCTGACCCTGGTTATGGCTGCAGAAGGTACCGACCGCACCTATCCGCAGGTGAATGTGGCCGGCGGCTTCCACCCGACCAGCCACCACACCAACGACCGTACCCGCATTGAAGAGCTGATTCGCGTTCAGACCTATCACATGGAGCACTTTGGCCGCTTCGTGGACAAGCTGGCGAACACGCCCGAAGGGGAAGGCTCGATCCTGGACAACTCGCTGTTCCTGTACGGCTCCAACATGGGCAACAGCAACCAGCATGACAACTATCCGCTGCCGGAAATCCTGGTCGGTGGCGCCAGCGGCGCACACAAGGGTGGCAAGAACGTCACACCGCCACCGAAAACCCCGCTGGCCAATATCCATCTCACCATCCTGGACAAGCTGGGCATTCCGCAGGAGACCTTCGGCAACAGCACCGGCATCCTCAGCGAGGTGTAATTCCGAACCGCTTATGAAAACCACCCAAAGAAGACATGTCCTGAAAGCCGGGCTCGGCCTGGCGGCTGCCCCGCTGGTAGTCGGCCTCACCGGTTGTTCCCGGGACGCCGAGCCCCCTGCTGACGGAAACCAAACCCCTGTTGCGCGCGCCCCGGAAAAACTGCCGGTGCAGGTACTGCGCGAAAACGTCAGCGTAATCAGTGGCGCGCCGGGCAATATCCTGGCCCTGTCGACCCCCGAAGGCTATCTGCTGGTCGACAGCGGCGCTAGCGCCATGGTGCCGTCGGTGCAACTGACGCTGGACGGCACGCCCGTTCATACCCTTTTCAACACCCATTACCACGGCGACCAGAGCGGCGGTAACCCGCTGTTTGGTGAAGATGGTGCCGCCATTCACGCCCATGAAATCACGCGGGAGTGGCTCAGTGCTGACTATTATGTGCCGGCGCAGGACGTCTGGGTGCCCGCATTGCCGGAAATCGGCAGGCCTACCCACACGTTCCGGGAACAGGAAACGGTCGATATTGGTGGGCAATCTATTACTTCCGGCTATCTGCTTGAGGCCCATACCCGGGGCGATGCCTATGTCTTTCTGCGCGATGCCAATGTGCTGGCCGTGGGCGATGTCGCCTCACCTGAACGTGATCCGGCGCTGGACTGGTTTTCCGGTGGCTGGCTGGGCGGACGGGTCGATGCCATGGATGACATCCTGGAGATGGCCAACGCCGACACGCTGATCGTTCCAGCATACGGTCCGGTCATGACCCTGGCTGAATTCCAGGCCGAACGCGACATGATGTGGCACCTGTGGGAACGCTGCTCAACGTTGGTCAACAACGGCCGCAGTGCCCAGGATATCCTGGACGCCGGCGTGATGGATGAGATCGATCGCAAGTTCAACGACCCGTACCAGTTCCTCTATGACGTGGCGAAAGGACTGTGGGCCCACTACACCAATTTTGGCGGAAATGTAGTCTGACGATGTTTACTTTTATGCAAAAGCAAAAGCAACACCTGAGCACCGTGGGAGCGGCTTCAGCCGCGAATAAAACTTCACTGCATACCGGTTCGGGACTAAAGCTCCTCCTGCAGGGCACAGCCCTTATTTTGGTGGCAGCATTTGCGCCAGTGGTATTCGCCCAGAGCACGCTCATCGACCTGATTCGTGACGGGCGCTATGAAACAGCCCTGTCTGCCATCCCTGGTGCGGATGTGAATGAATCCGCACCGGACGGGGCCACCCCCCTGATGTGGGCCACTTACAAGGTACGCCATGACCTGGTAGCTGCCCTGCTGGACGCCGGTGCCGATGTGAACGTCACCAACCAGTATGGGTCATCAGCCCTGGCCGAAGCCGTCAAGCTGGACGACATCACACTGGTGCGCATGCTGCTGGAAGCCGGCGCAGATCCTGATTCCCCCAACCTGGACAACCAGACCGCCCTGATGCTGGCGGCCTACATCGGCAATCTCGACATCGCCCACATGCTGATCGAGGCAGAGGCCGATGTGAATGCCATCGAAACCTTCCGGGGCCAGACTGCCCTGATGTGGGCCGCCGCCGAAAATCACCCTGACGTCGCCGAACTGCTGGTGGCGAACGGGGCCGATGTGTCCGTCAAGGCTGTCGCCGATGACTGGCCGCGCCAGATGACGTCCGAACCGCGCGCGCAGTTCCGTCCCACCGGTGGCCTGACCGCCCTGCTGTATGCCACCCGCTCCGGCTGTTACCGCTGCGCTGTCGCCATCGTCGAGGCCGGTGCCGACATCAACCAGCCCAATCCGGATGCTGTCACTCCGCTGCTGAATGCCATCGATAACAAGAGCTTTGACATCGCCATGTACCTGATCGACCAGGGTGCCAAGGTCGATGTCTGGGACATGACCGGTCGCACCCCGCTGTACATGGCCATCGACATGAACTCCTTCACACCGCGCTCCTTTGGCGGTTTTGGCGACTCCTTTAACCCGCTGGCCAACGCCGACCTCAACACCACCGCCATGGACATTGCCCGCCGCCTGGTGAGCATGGGCGTGGACGTCAATCACCAGCTTACCCGCATGCGTCCCAACGGCCCCGGTCGTGGTCGCTTTGCCGATTACGACATGCGTGGCGGCACGGCTGCCCTGCACGTGGCGGTTTTTTCCAATGATTACGAAGCCATCGAATTCCTGCTGGCCAACGGCGCCGAAGTCGATCTGCGCAATGTGTTCCGCCTGACTCCCCTGATGTATGCCGCCGGCATGAGCGGCAACGGCCGTGGTCCGACAGGTGCCAACGGTGAGGACATCCAGGAACGCGCCATCAAGACGATTGATATGCTGCTGGACGCCGGTGCCGACATCAACGCGCAGGTCAACGACAGCCATACACTGACCGCCAAGCTCGATACCTATATTGCCGGGAAAGACAATGAAGGCCGCTCGCCGCTGCATTCCGCCGCCGAGCTGGGCTGGGACAAGGTCGCCCGCCACCTGGTGGAGCGCGGGGCCGATCCGACCCTGCGTGATGCCGAAGGCAATACACCCCTGGATCTGGCCATGGCGCCGGTCGAGGAAAACACCCGCCCGGGCCGCCGGCCATCCCAGGAAGGCCGCATGGCGGTGGTGGCGCTGCTGAGCGATTTGCCATAACGCAGCGAATACGCAAGAATCCGTACCCACACGCCAGGCCATGCCTGGCGTTTTTGTCAGAATAAAAACATGCCGGGGGCCGCCACCATGCGCAAGTCGCTTACGTCCATCACTTTCCTGTTGACCTCGACCGTGTCAGGACTGACCCTGGCCGCCGATGCACCCCCAATCGGCATTGCGCCGTACACGATCGATGACAGTCCCTATGTATTCGATACCGCCGAACAGCATGACATCGAAGTCACCCTGCTGGCCAAGGGCTTACCGCGCGCGTTCTCCCTGGCTTTCCTGCCGGACGGTGACTTGCTGGTATCCGAGCGTGGCGGCGACCTGCGCATCATTCATGACGCCACCGGGGCGAATCCACGCCTTGACCCAAACCCGGTACCGGGCATGCCGGCACTGGCAGAGCCCTATCGCAATGGCGGCCTGAATGACCTGGCTCTGCACCCGGACTTTGACGACAACCACTGGCTCTATTTCAGTTACAACAGGGCCGGTCCGAAAGACGGCGACCGCCAGACCAGCATTCCGGCCATCATGCGGGGCCGCTATGACAATGGTCGCCTCTCGAACGTGGAAGAACTGTTCAGCGGGGAACCGGGCGGCACCAGCGGCATGCGAATTGTCTTCGGTAATGACGGCACGCTGTACATGACCACAGGCGCACCGTTTGGCCCGGAAGCCCAGGAGCTCGACAATGTCTTTGGCAAGGTCCTGCGCCTGAACGATGACGGCAGCATTCCGGCTGACAATCCTTTTCTTGGCCGCGACGATATGCATCCCGCCATTTATACATCTGGTCATCGCGACCAACTGGGGCTGACCGTGCATCGTGCCAGCGGCAAGGTGTTTTCTGCTGAACACGGTCCGAACGGCGGTGACGAAGTCAATCTACTGGTCCCCGGTGCTGACTATGGCTGGCCTGCAACCTCCTATGGCCGCAACTATGATGGCTCCAGAATTTCCGAACTACCGGTGGAACGCGGCACCCAGCAACCGGCGGTGGTCTGGATTCCCTCCATCGGTCCCAGCGGCATCATGTTCTATGACGGCGATGCCTTCCCGGCTTGGAAAGGCAACCTGTTTGTCGGCAGCGTGCGTTACGGCCAGATCGACCGCACCGGCTCACTGGAGCGCGTAGTCCTGAACGAGAACTTCGAGGAACTGCGCCGGGAAAAACTGCTGACCCAGCTGCATCAGCGCATTCGTGATGTAAAACAGGGCCCCGATGGCAACCTGTATGTGCTCACTGATGGCGATGAGTTTGCGGTGTTGCGGATCGCCCCCAAATAAAGCTGTATTTCCTGATGCGCAGACTTCAGGGCGTATAAAATACCGGTGACGTCCAGGCCCGCTCCTGAATGGTTGCCGGGACCGCGGTGGACAACGGCAGGTCATGGCGGACCGCTAGGTAGGTCGACCAGCGCGGCGTTGGAATCTCCAGTACCCGGGCGTAATAGATCGCGGACTGATCCGGATCATGATCCGGGTCTGTCCAGACCGCGGCCAGCTGGCTGGCTCCGATCGAGTTGGTATAGGCCGCGGTATTCAGGTCGACCGTATTCCCGACCACTGGCAAGCGCCCCTGAGTGTCGGGTTCGCGCCGGCCCGACCAGGCCACATCGATTACCTGTTCCTGTACGACATCCCCCTCCCGCCAGATCTTGATGACCTGGATGCGATCCAGGTTGGCACCCTCCGGATCCTTGACGGCATGCATCACCAGCTGCAGCGGTTTGTTGCGATCAAGTGGCGGAATATCGGCCCCCATTGGCACCCCCTGCGCATAGGCGCGGCTGACCCAGTCAGGATTGTCCAGCAGGTCGGCATCAAAATCCTGGCCGGCAAACAGGCGTACGCGAATGCGGGTGCCCGATGTGGCAAAGGCTTCCCGTCGCTGCAAAGCCGAGAACAGAGATTCACGCGTATTCTCTTCTGCCCAGAGCCCGGTCAGTGCACCGGCACTGAACACGGCCGAAGGTGCGTTGGCCACGGGATTGATTTCATTGAGGACAGTGGCCGGCTGACTCATGTCATCCGACACGCCCAGGGCGCCGGGAAAATTGTCTTCTTCGGTGGCAGGGATGCCGGAATGGAAATCGGAGCTGCCAATGAATCCGAAGCGAAATGGATTGATACCGATCCTGTCCTCAATTGCCAGCCCCCGCCCCAGGGCCGGACGGACATATCCCCCTGCCGGGTCAGCACCGTTTTCATTGGCCAGCGAGAGCAGTTCAAACCCGGCGAACTCATCAGGTGCACCGAACTCGGGACGTGTTTCACTGGTCCCTTTATTCTGTGCAATTTCCACGAGGCGCTCATTTGTGACACGCCGTCGGGCATAGTCCTGCGTTATCGGATCGCCATAGGCATCCGAGTCGGCAAACATCATCCCCTGGCTCATGTTGGCATTATGCGGAATCAGTACTGACGCAATGTCCTGCTCACGTAGCGCCTCAACATAGGTCCAGAGGTCTTCCGGGTTTGGTGAATCCAGGGCGCTAAAGGGCCGCTGGGGATAGTCGGGGCCTCGAAAAATCACGTTGCGATGCAAATGCGCGCCACCCGGCATCGGTGACCATTCGTAGGCAATAAACGAGGTAAACGTGCCTGGCTGGTAATGCCGCTGTGCCACTGCCTTTACACGCTGCCAGTGGCTGGTGATCAGCGGTTCCGTGACGAACTCGGCAATGGCCGGCGCTGTGCCGCGAAAACCGCTGGCCGAAAACCGGCTCATGAACTGCAGCACGTTACCGTTGGCCTGCCGCAGTGTGGCAGGCCAGTCGGTATCGGCAAAGAGGCCATCGGGATCAGCCGCTTCCAGGGCGATGCCCAGATACTCCCCGTGATCGGTGACGGCGAGAAAGTCCAGTGGCCGGTTGCGTTTCACGGTACGTCCGAGATACTGCACAGGCTGCCCTTTCGCAAAGCGGTAAGCATCTTCAGGCGTGGTGGTTACCCCGGACGCTGCGGCATCGAAGGACAAACTGGTGTGCAGATGCAGGTCGCCAAAAAAGGCCGACCGCTCACCCGGTATGCCGGGTTGTGCCAGCAAACTGGGGGTTGCCAGGAAAATGGCCAGCGCCGCTGGCAATGATGTGTATCGATGCATGCCGTTGAATTATGAAAATAGTGTGGATAATAGGAGTATACCGGTTCCGGCAGAGTATATGGCCTTGCCACCATGCGGTATTCTCGGCCCGCACAAACCTGGGGAAACGCTTTTGAAAACACCACTCATACTGATCGCCGCAGCCTGTCTGCTGACAGCCTGCTCACCCGCGGAAGAACCTGCCAGTGTGGCCAGCACCCCAACTGACGCGGTGGGACCAGATTCCGCCTCCGGTACGGGCCCTGCTGCTGTCAACTTTGCGCGCCTGGTCGCTGCTGACGAGGAACCCGGGCAGTGGATGGCTACCGGACGCACCTATGACGAACAGCACTACAGTCCGCTGGCTGCCATCAACCGCGACAATGTGGGACAACTGGGGCTGTCCTGGTTTGCCGATTTCAACATTCCCCGTGGCCAGGAAAGCACACCGCTGGTCATCGACGGCGTTATCTACGTTACCACCGCCTGGAGCAACGTGCTGGCCTTTGAGGCCGCTACCGGCGAACCGCTGTGGCGGTTCGACAGCGAAGTGCCGCGGGACTGGGGCGTGCGTGCCTGCTGCGACGTCGTCAATCGCGGCGCCGCCGCCTGGAATGGCAAGATTTACGTTGGCACCATCGACGGCCGCATGATTGCCATCGATGCTGCCACCGGCACCAAGGTCTGGGAAACCGATACGCTGATCACCCGGGAACTGTCCTATACCATCACCGGGGCACCACGCATCGTCAAAGGCAAGGTCATCATCGGCAACGGCGGTGCGGAATATGGCGTGCGTGGCTACATCACCGCCATGGACACCGAAACCGGCGAGATCCTGTGGCGCTTCTACACCGTCCCGGGCAATCCGGCCGACGGCTTTGAAAACGAAATCATGCGCATGGCCGCAGACACCTGGAACGGGGAGTGGTGGACACTGGGTGGCGGCGGTACTGTCTGGGATTCCATGGCCTACGACCCCGAACTGGACCTGCTGTACATCGGCACCGGCAACGGCTCGCCCTGGAACCAGGCCATTCGCAGCCCCGGTGGCGGCGACAACCTGTTCCTGTCCTCCATCGTGGCCCTGGACCCGGATGACGGTTCCTACGTCTGGCATTACCAGACCACACCTGGTGAAACCTGGGATTACACTGCTACCCAGCCCATCATCGTCGCCACCCTGCCCATCGATGGCACCGACCGCAAGGTACTGATGCAGGCACCCAAGAACGGCTTCTTCTATGTGCTGGATGCGGCAACCGGAGAATTCATTTCTGCCAAACCCTTCGCTGCCGTGAACTGGGCAGAAGGCATCGACCCGGAGACCGGAAGACCGATCGAGAATCCTGCAGCGCGCTTTGACCAGACTGGTCGTGCCTTTGCCACCCAGCCCGGGCCTGGCGGCGCGCACAACTGGCAGCCCATGGCCTTCCATCCCGGTACCGGCATGGTTTACCTCCCTTCCACCAACAGTGCCTTTGCCTATGCCCAGGACCGCAACTTCGATCCCGATCCGCTGACCTCCAACCTGGGTGTGGATACCGCGGCCGGCATGGCGGAACTCGGACCCAATGCCATGTCCGACCTGCCGCGCGGCACGTTCATGGTGGCCTGGAACCCGGTGACACAGGAAGAAGGCTGGCGCATTCCCAGCAACTCGGCCGGTATGCTGGCCACCGCTGGCGGCCTGGTGTTCAAGGGCAACCAGAACGGCATTGCTGCCTACGATGCCGAAGACGGCAGCGAACTGTGGACGTCCCAGGATACGCATACCGGTGTAGTAGCAGCACCGATCACCTATGCCGTCGATGGCGAACAGTACCTGGCGGTAGTGGCGGGTCGGTCCAGCAGCAACTACTATGCCCCGGACTATTCGCGCCTGCTGGTCTTCAAGGTTGGTGGTGACACCATGCTGCCGGCTGCCTTGACCTATACGCCGCCGGAACTCGATCCGCCGCCGTCTGTGGCTTCAGCAGAACAAATTACCCGTGGTGAACAGCTGTACCAGGCCAACTGCTGGATCTGTCATGAAACGCCTGGCAATGCCGGGGGCGTCGGCCGGCGTGGCCTGTTCCCGGAACTGGTGCTGTCACCAGCCCTGGCCAGTCCGGAACTGTTCAGCGCCATCGTCATCGACGGTATACGCCGCCAGAACGGCATGGTGTCTTTTGCCAACGTGGTGGATGCCGAAGGCGCTGAAGACCTGCGGGCCTATCTCATCGAACGCGCCAATATCACGCTGCAGGCAAGACAGGGCCGCTAGGGTTATTAGCGTTGCAGGTCGGCACAGGACCGCAGGTCCGTTTGCCGACATTCGGCATAACCGCCCCGACTCAATGTCGGCATCCTATACCGGGGCCGATGCCGCACAACAGATTTAACCCGGCAAAAAAAAGGCCACTCCCTCGCGGGAGTGGCCTTTTGTGATTCAGGCCTTTGTCTTGCAGGCGAGGTATCAGTATTTCAGTTCAACACGGCGGTTCTGACGCCAGTTGGCTTCGCTGGTGCCAGGGGCTACTGGGCGTTCCTCACCGTAACTGATCACTTCCAGCTGGCTGGACGCCACACCCTGCACCTGCAGGAAGCGCTGAACAGCAATGGCACGACGCTCACCCAGGGCCAGGTTGTATTCCGGCGTGCCCCGTTCATCAGCATGGCCTTCCAGCCGTACTGTCATGGCGCTGTTTTCCTTCAACTGCTGGGCGTGATACCGCAGTGATTCGAAGGCTTCCTGTTTCAGCTCGGACTTGTCGAAGTCAAAGTAATACACCGTCATCGTCAGCATCTGCTCACGGCGACGCTGTTCGGCCAGTGCCTGGGGGCTTGGACCCTGTTCAACCGGCGCAGTGCTGCTTGTGTCTGTCAGGCTCTGGGCCATATCGGTATCGCTGGAGCTGCAACCGGCCAGTAAAACCAACGTCAAGGCAGAAATAGCCAGGCTGCCCTTCCTGTATAAATCTAAGATGGTCATGTTGTTACCTATAGTAAGTTAACTGTTACGGGGCGCATGGCCTTGGATAAGACCCGAAAAAACCGCAGTTTCTCCTACGCTCCTGTGTGCGCTAGCTGGCACAACATCAGAGACGAATACGGGGCTGCCACCCTGGGACCGGAATATCCGGGCGGCGCGGATTATAGGGCCGCATGCCTCCGAATAGAGAGCGGTTTCAGCGACTCGCGAAACAATTTTTTCCCTGTTGCAGCAGTGCTTTTTAAAGGGCTTTGGCATGCTTTTTTCCGGACTTTCCCGCCGCCTGGCCTGAGGCTCCTGTTGTGCCTGAGAGTACTGTGGCAGTCCTGACTGGACGCTCAGGTTCACGACGTTTATTCTTGCTGGCTGCTATTGAAAAACAGGCACGATACGGAACAGGCGTGGACACCAAAAAAATCAGATTTGTGGCCAACCGGCCCTGGCTGGAGGAAGACAGCGCATCACGTCCGGCCCCCATCCTGAAAACCATTCCGGACTGGTACCGCAAGGCTGACCGCTATGCCAGGGACCCGGCAACCGGGGAGCACCTGCAATTGCCGGACAATGGCGGCAAGATGCCGACCTGGAAAGCCTGCCCGGCACTCTACGATGTCATGGGCAGCGGTTATACCTACCGCACGCCCTGTGACATCGAGTTTTTTCTCGACAAGGACGGCACTATCCAGGCCAAAGTGCTGGACGCCCAACACCAGAATTTTCTTTTCGACCGCATGCCACTGGACCGATTCGCTGTGCCGCAGGGTTATCACGCCAAGCACTTTGCCTGGTGGCCCGACTGGACCGTGGAATTGCCCGAAGGCTACAGCGCACTCTACACCCAGCCCATGAACCGGTTTGACCTGCCCTTTCTCACCATGGGCGGTATTGTCGATAACGACCACGTCAAGCTGCCCGGCACGATGCCGTTCTTCTTTCGCCAGGACGTCACGGGCGTATTGCCTGCCGGCACCCCTTATGCGCAGATTTTTCCGTTTGTGCGGGAACACTGGCAGTCGGAAGTGGATGTCTCACTGGACCAGCCGGCCATGAGCGCCAAGAATCGGGCCAACAGCGCCAGGTACCGTCAGCCCGATGGCGGCGTGTATGTCAGGGATGTCTGGGAACGGCGGAAGTACCAGTAGGCAGCCACATGGACACGAAAAAAATACGCTTTGTCGCCAACCGCCCCTGGCTCGATGAGAACAGTGCATCGCGACCGGAACCGATCCGCAAGACCATCCCCGAGTGGTACCGGCAGGCCGATCGTTTTGCCCGGGACCCCGCCACAGGCCAGCATGCGGAAATGCCCGATATCGGCGGCAAGATTCCCACCTGGAAAGCCTGCCCGGCCGTGTTCGATGTCATGGGCAGCGGCTATACCTACAAGACACCATGCGACATCGAGTTTTTCGAGGAGGCAGGCAGGATCAGGGCGCGTGTACTGGACGAGGGCCATCCCAACTTTCTGCTGGAACGTGAACCATTGCCGCAATTTGTCGCTCCACCGGGCTATCATGAAAACCACTTTGCCTGGTGGGCTGATTGGGCCGTGGAATTACCGAAAGGCTACAGCGCGCTCTACATGCATCCGATCAACCGTTTCGAATTGCCCTTCATCACCACTTCCGGCATCGTAGACAACGACAAGGACAAGCTGCCTGGCACCATGCCTTTCTTTTTTCTCAAGGGTATTACAGGTATCCTGCCGGCAGGCACCCCTTATGCACAGATCCTACCGTTTCGCCGTGAACACTGGGAATCGGAATATGATGCCTCCCTGTCGACCGAGGAAATCTCGGCCCGCAACCGGGAAAACAGCCTGCTTTTTCGCCAGCCCGACGGTGGCGTTTACCTGCGGGATGTCTGGGAGCGCCGCAAATACGAATAAGCATGTGATGAAAGCGTGATAAAACCTGCCCTGCTCAACAAATTGCCAGCACGGCTCAAAAAACGGATCGTGCTCTGTATGGCGACTGCCGTGCCGATCCTCGCCAGTGCGCAATACGAGGGCTATCCCACGTCAAGACTGCTCGTGGAACTCGGCGAAGTGATGGGCCAGGCCCGCGCCGCGGAATCCCGCGTCAAGCGCAGTCTTGCCGGCCGGGATCAGTTTGCGCGGGAGTTGCAGGATATCAACCGGGAGCGCGATAACCGCCGCTACCAGAGTGATCTAGACAAGCACAACGAGGCCGTTGATGCCTTCAACGACGCTTGCAAGGGCGGTTCCTACACCGAGCAGCAGTTGCGGCACTGTGAGCGCCAGGAGGCTGAACTCAAAACTACCCAGGCGGCACTGAACGAACGTCGCGCCGAGCTGGAAGAAACCAGGCAGGCCGTCTCGCAGCGCATGGCTGAATACAACAGCCGCGAGAAAGCCCGTGCGGCCGCTGCCGAAACTGAACTGGCGGAATACGATGCCATCAATGCTACGATTACCAACATGATGGGACAGTTACAGGGCAAACCGGCGTTTGCCGGCAGTCCCTGTTTCACCCGATCAAGCCCGGAAGCCAAACACCAGTGCCTGGTGCAGGCATTCAACAACCGTCGTTAAGACCAGTAGCCAGCATCCTTGTCAGGGGAATCCTATGCCACGCAGACCCAACAAACCCGCCCTTCATTTACTGGCCGCAGCCTGTGCCCTCGTAGCTGTCAGCGCCCAGGCTCACTTCAAGCTGGTCAGCCCCGCTTCCTGGATCGAGGAAGATGACCGCGGCGATCCGCAGAAAATGGCGCCATGCGGCGGTACGCTGGCGGATGGCGGCACCCGTACCGGTGCCGTGACGGATGTTACCGGCGGTAGCATGCTGCGGGTGGCCATCGAGGAAACCATTTTCCACCCGGGTCACTGGCGGGTCTCCCTGGCGCGCCGCATCAACTGGCTGCCGGCCGATGCCACACCCGTAATGAAAGATACCGAAAACGGTCCGCGTTCCGATTATTTCGTGATCGACGAAAATCCGCAGCCGCCGGTGCTTATCGATGGCCTCTGGGAAAACCAGGAACGCCGCACCGGCCCCCGGCAAACGGAAGTACGAATCCCCAATATCGACTGTGAAGGCTGTTTCCTACAGGTCGTGCAGTTCATGGAAGAGCATCCGGGTTTTCGTGAAGGCGGCTTTACCTACCATCACTGCGCGGTTCTGAACATCACCGCCGACCCGAACCAGCCAATGGACGAAGGCTGGTAATGTGTCCCTGGCAGGCCGACTCGCGCTTAAGTCGGCCTGCTGCCAAGGCATCAATCGCCGAGGTATTCTGCGTCCGTCACCAGCGGGCCAAACTCCCCACCACTGCCATCAACGAACTGCCAGACGGCAATATGCGTCATGGTCTGCTCGGTCGTGGCGCCGTGCCAGTGGAAAACACCGGGCGGTGTCCAGACCGCATCACCGGCCTTCACCAACCTTTTGGCTTCAGCCCATGCCGGAGGTGATGATCAGGTACTGCTCGGCCAGGTGACTATGCCAGGAAGTGCGTGAACCCGGTTCAAACGTGATGCGGGCGCCGGCCATGTCACTGTTGTCGTCCGGCAAGAACATGAATTCGGCAATGCCAAATTGAGAAGGAGGTTTGCCAGCAATATGGCGTTGACGGGGTCGGCAGAACCGACAAGGTTCGCGAACAGTTCTATGCCCTGTCCCTGGCACGGCAGCTCAACAATGGCCCGCCGCTGCTCGCCAGAATATATGGCTTGGCACGCAGTATGCTGGCCACCAGGCGGTCTCACGTACAATCATGCTCCTTCCAGCACCGGCTGAATACCTGCCGGGATTATGGTAGTGTAGCCACCCGCTGAGACAGGAAAACCATGACCCCACAGGACCGCCCCAAACTCGAACTGCCCGACGGCGCTGACAAGCTGCTGCTGCATTCCTGTTGCGCGCCCTGTTCCGGGGAAGTCATGGAAGCGATTCATGCCTCAGGCATCAACTACAGCATCTTCTTCTACAACCCGAACATCCATCCCAAGCGCGAATACGAACTGCGCAAGCAGGAAAACATCGCCTTTGCGGAAAAGCACGGCATCGAGTTCATCGATGCCGACTACGACACCGACAATTGGTTCGAACGCATCAAGGGGTTTGAAAATGAACCCGAACGCGGCGAACGCTGCACGAAGTGTTTCGACATGCGTTTTGAACGCACTGCCCTGTATGCCCAGGAGCACGGCTTTCCGGTGATTTCCTCGTCACTGGGGATTTCGCGCTGGAAGAACATGGCGCAGATCAATGACTGCGGCATACGCGCCGCCTCCCGCTACGAGGGGATGCAGTACTGGGACTACAACTGGCGCAAGGGCGGCGGTTCCCAGCGCATGATCGAGATCAGCAAGCGCGAGGGCTTCTACCAGCAGGAATACTGCGGCTGCGTGTATTCCCTGCGTGACACCAACGCCCACCGTCTCGCCCAGGGACGCGACCGCATTCGCATCGGCGTGCAATACTACAGCGCGGATGACAACGCCTAACCCGCTCTCCGGCAAGCTCACAGACTTTTTCGCGAACATCCAGACGGATGCCTGCCGTGTTTTTCATGGCCGTGGTCATTACTACCCAGGTTACGAACACCTGTGCGTGGACTGGTTCGGCCCGGTTGTACTCGTGTCGGCCTGACTGGCGCCGGACAATCCCGAAGCCCTTCTCGCCGACATTCTGGCTGCCGATGTCCACAAGCAGGCGCAGTCGGTCGTGCTACAGCACCGCTACCTGGACCAGTCTCCGGCCGAAACCCTGGACGGTGCCGAACCAGGCCGGGTCATTGTGCAGGCCAATGGTCTGCGTTTTGAAGTGAATCCAGTGCGGCGCCAGAATACCGGCCTGTTTCTCGATATGGGGCCACTGCGGCAATGGTTGCTGGCCCACAGCGAAGACAAAGTCGTGCTAAACCTGTTCGCCGAGACCTGCGCCCTTCAGTGGCTGCCCTGGCCGATGGCGCTGCCAGTGTGACCAACGTCGACATGGCCAGGCCGAGCGGTGTGCGCAATCACCAACTCAACGGGCAGGACACGGCGCGTATCCAAAACGTACCGCACAACCTGTTTAAATCCTGGGGCAAGGTGAAACAACATGACCGCTAGGACCTGATCATCATCGACCCGCCGTCGCGGCAAAAACGCAGTTTTGATGCCGAGCATGACTAGAAGACTGTCGTGAGACGAATACCAAAACTATGCCATCCCGGCGCTTCGATCATCGCAGTACTGAACAGTCCGTTCCTGGGCCGGGATTTCCTGACCGGTGTCATCAGCACCGAGCTGCCGGAAGTCCGCTTTGAGGAATGGCTTCCCGCTGCCAGGGCATTTGAGGAAAGCGACCCTGACAAAGGCCCAAAGATCGCCCGTAATATCTGGCTAACCGTCTAGTCGGGCACGAACGCCTCGTTCAGATCAGTGATGATCGTACGCCGCTGGAAATACCACTCCCCGTCAATCTTTACCAGATCATCCATGTAGCGGCCCATGGCCCCTTTAGTGGGCGGATTGCTGCCCGGCGGAATGTTTTCGCCATTGGAGACCAACTCAGTGAAGATCAGTTCCACAGTGGCGGTATCGCCATCTACCTGGATCAGCGGATTGATGGTGACATGACGCATGGCGCCAATGCGGCGAAATTCCGGCAACGGGGTACCGGCGCTGGGAGGGTCAGGAAACCATTGTGCAGGCAGCGCATCATGGCCCTTGAACGGACCGGCAAACGGCTCCTCACCTTCCTGCCGAATCAGGCGCAGTTCACCATCAGGGGCGAAGGTGGCCACGCAGCCTTTGGCATCCTCGGTATTGAAGGCGATGGCATTGCGCATCAGTAACTGTTCAATCTTGATGGAGTCCTCAATGACTTCGAGGCGGTCGGTAATAGACTGGGCACTGGCACTCTGGCTCAGGGCCAGCAGCAGGGATAACGTGCTTGCGAATCGGATGTGCGCAGTCCCCTCTGATCTTATGCGGTTTGATGTTGATGCCTGACTGATCAGCCACAGGCCCGGCTCCCCTTGCAGGCAATGTATGAGATCGGGACGTATGATGGAATGCTGGCACGCGCTCCAGAGAGGACTTACTGGACCAGGTGTTCGTAACGCTTGTCGGTGAGCATTTTCATGAAGGCGACCAGCGCCTGGATGCGGCGCTCGTCGAGGGCGGGGGTGGATTCGAGTTTCTCAATATCGATGTTCTCGGCCACTTCCGGTTCACCCCAGGGTTCACCGGTATCGGGATTTCTGTCGCGGGCCGGACCACGCACGTTGTACTTGTTGTAGAAGCGCACCACGGTTTCCAGGTCATTGAAAACACCGTTGTGCATGTACGGCGCGGTCATGGCGACATTGCGCAGGGTCGGCGTCTTGAACTTGCCGGCCTGTGTCGGGTCATCCACATGCGGATTGTCCTGCAGCCCCCGGTCGACAAAATCCGGCCCCAGCCCGTTGGCCTGACGCAACGCCTTGTTTACCGGCGTGCCGACATTGAAATACTGGTAATTGGTGAATGTTTCACCTTCACTTTCCGCAAAGGGTTTGAGCTGGTGACACTGGTTGCAGTTGGTGAATTGATCCGAGAAAAACAGGGTCATGCCCAGTTCTTCCTCCTCGGTGGGCTCGTACTCCCCTCTCAGGTAGCGGTCATACTTGGAATCGAAGGGTGAAAAGAACTCGGTGCGTTCAAGCGCGGCGATGGCTTCGGTCATGTGCCGGTAAGCCCCGTCCACGTCCTCAAACACATCTTCACCAAACAACTCCTTAAAGGCCCGGGGAAACATGGAGTGTTCCTGCAGGCGGGCAACCACATCGGCCTTGCTGGCCATCTGCATTTCCAGGGCGTTCAGGAACGGTTCGCCCGCCTGCCCTTCCAGGTCCGACTCACGACCGTCCCAGAACAGGCCGCCGACATAGTCGCCGCTGCTGTTCCGGTAGAACTCGGGAATGAGTGCAGCGTAAGACAGGGTGGGTGCATTGCGGTTACCCAGTGACCTGCCATCGTTGCCCACTGAAGCAACCCGCCCTACGGGGCTGCCACGCCAGTCAATGAAAGCCTGGGCAGGATCATGGCAACTCGCGCAACTCTGGGTCTTATCGCGAGAGAGAGTGACATCAAAAAACAGGGCCGTGCCGAGATCGACCAGCTTCTGCTGATACAGGGCATCGTCATTGTCTGCGGCCATGACGACCATCGCCGACAGTGAAATGACTATGGCGAGTAAGCGTTTCATGACACCCCCCATGCACTCAGGTGGTTGTCCCAGAACACCTTGCCGCTGGCCGTGGTATCGAATTCGGTGATGCTGTCGGCCGCCGGGTCGTAATGACTGATACGGCCGGTACCGGCGGTATACAGGAAGCCGTTCGGGCTGGCACAGATGCCGCAGCCGTCGCGGGAACGCAATGACGTAATCATCTCCCCGCTGGCAGTCGCCCAAATCGTGATCATATTGCCGCGTGGACAGGTGGCCGCAAAAAAGTCACCGCTGGCATCGAAACGCACCGAACCCACATACTGTTTCATTTGCCCCTGTTGCGGCTCCGGCGCCCACAGTGTGCGCACGGCTTCACCGCGGCGATGCAAAGCCACCAGGGGCACACGATCAAAAGGTTCACCTTCATATTGCAGGCCTGTGACGATCTCGCCGCTCGCGTTGATATCCATGTGGCGGATGCTGGCCTGGTGCCAGTCGGCGTCCAGGAAATGCTGTTCCAGCAACATGCCGTCACGCGCATCAATGTACACCAGCGAAGGCTGCATGGAATTCAGGTTGAGTTTTTCCCGGGGCTGCTCCGGATGCGTGCGGATGCCGCCATTGGCCACAACCAGGACATCCCGGGACGATGCCAGCAACAGCTCATGCGGCCCCACACCGTAGCTGGGAAACTCAGCGCCCCTGTCCAGGGTCACGGTGTCACCGTGCCTGCTGACTTGCCAGGTCACGATGCGGCCGCTGTCACCATTGACCAGTTGCCAGGCATTTTCGGTGGTATAGAACCTGCTGCCGTCGGTTTCGAATATGCCATGGCCGTAAAGGTGGCGGTCACCTGGCACCTCGATCTGGCCCAGCGGGTTGCCCGTGGCCAGGTCGCCGATCCAGAGATATTTGCCGGGACGGCGCGCGACCACGATATAGATACCTAGCACGGTATTGACCGCAATGTGATGGGCCCTGCCAGGCAGGGCATGCCGGAATTTTTCGGCAACCTGGTCGCCGTTTTCCTCGAAGCCAATCACCCAGTGTGTATCAGCACTGTCCGAGGCAGCACTGAGAAATAACGGGGAGGCAGAGTGGGCAAACGTGAACGCCGGCGCCCCCAACAGGGCCGGCATGCAGGCAGCAAACTGGCGACGGGTCAGCAGCAAGAATCAGTCTCCGTCCAGCGAATTGAACCCGAGATACAGGTCGGTGTTCTTCAGCGCGGCTTCCAGTGCTTCAAATACGGCATCCAGGCCGGCCACCACCTGCTGCAGACGGGCATAGCCATCCGGCGCCTCGAGTGCGGCTTCCAGCCCGTCAGGCAAGGCGTCCAGGATGGTGTGCAGGTCGGCAAAGTTTTCGTTGATGGTGGCCAGATCAGCGTCCAGCAACAAGGTGTTCAGCGCCAGCACATCACCCGACCCGTTGAACAGGGTATCGAGCGCCTGCACGTTCAGTTTCAGGTTTTTCAAGGAACGTGCAGAGCGCCAGGACTCGGCGCGGCGCACCCGCACGGCACTGGCCGATTCACCGATCACGTCTTCGAGTTTCTGCTGCTGGATACGACGCACCGGTTCGATCTGGGACTTCATGAAATCGATGGTGGCATCTTCAGCGCTTTCGAAGAAACCGCGCTCATCGGCACTGGCGATGGTGGTGCGAAATTCATCAGTCCAGCGCTGGTATACACCGGTGGCAATCTGGCTAATGTTGCGGGCGATGGTCATGGCCACATCGCAGCGGAACGGGTCGGCCTGCATGGCGGCAAGTGTGTCATCCGCGAACAGCAGCCTTTCCAGGGCCGGAAAACCCTGCACCCCGACGCTTTCCCGGGCAAAGCTTTCGCTATCCAGGGCATTGGTATTCTTACCGGCAATCAGGGCATCCAGCTGGCGAGCACCGGTGCCGTTTTCATCCGGCCAGTACTGCAGGCGGAAGTTCCAGTTGAAATAAGTGATGGGACCGAACTGGACATGCTGGATCAGCTGCCAGGCATCCATGCTGTCATGGAATCCGACACGCAGTGCCTCTAGGGAACCCGCACCCGGTGTTGCGCAGAAATTTTCTGCGACTTGCTCTAGGGTCGCAGAGGCTGTCGCAAAGGCGGCGTATCGCGGAATGACCTGGTCATCGGTGACAGCCAGATTGATCTCTGTGTAATTGTCAGCGGGAGCATCGCCAGCCTGGGCTAAAGTCAGTGGGACTAGGGCCATCATGCCGGCCAGCAGGGTATGTTTATAATTCATGATCAACTTTTCTAACTGAGAACGGTTCTCATTATAAACCATTCAGGAACGTGATGACATCACGCTTGTCTGCTTCGTTAAGCTGGCGGTAAGCCGCCCGGGCCGGGGCTGCCTCACCGTCATGCCAGGCAATGGCTTCGGCCAGTGTCGCCGCGCGGCCGTCATGGAGATAACCGCTGTCAGCAGGTCGCCTGCCCAGCCCCCACAACGGGGCGGTGCGCCACTCGCTACCGTTTGCGCTGCCTTCTGACAGGCTATCCGCCAACCCGGGCCCCATGTCATGCAGGAGCAGATCCGTGTAGGGCTCCGGCCCGCCGGCAACAGACAGACCACCGTGACATGCCTGGCAGCCAACCTGGTTGAACAGGGTTTTGCCATGCGCCATGGCTGGCGATTTAACCGGATCCAGCACCGGCACGGCACTGACATAGCTCAAGATCAAGCTCATCCCCGTGTCATCCACTTCCAGGGAGTCACCAGCCATCGCAGCGTTGGCACAGTCTGTCTGGGCGGGACGGCAGTCACCGGCTGCAGAAGGAAATACCGGGTTGCCCAGACCAAGGTCCAGGCTCAGCGCCCTGCCCGTCTGGGTGCGCAGGTCAGGTTGCGATGCTTTCCAGCCAAACCTGCCTACGCGGTTATCTGCCAATCGGTTCACCCGACCGGAAATGCCATCGCCATCAGCATCATCCGGATCGGCCAGGGCCAGCACAGCCGCATCCGGAATCGCAGCCAACAATCCCAGTCCCGCCAGCGTCGGCGGCAGCCTCACCGACATGGCCATGCTGTCCGGCACACCGGCATGCCAGGTGCTGACATCAACACGGGGACGGGACAGATTGGGGGCGACGGATTCCGCCACCAGTGCAAACTCGGCTTCGGCAGTTACCCCGGGACGGGTAAACGCCTGCAGTTGCTGCCCATACACCGAGTCATTGAGTTGGACCGTGCGATGCTGAAGTGAGCCGCGGCCGCCATCGGCATGACAGGTATGGCAGGAACGCGCATTGAAGTAAGGGCCCAGCCCATCGCTGGCCCCGGTAGACGACGGTGCAAACACCCACAGTTTTTCAAATAGGGCCTTGCCGGTAATGAAGTCCAGTGAGGGAATCGCGGCATTCAGGCAGGCGGATGCTGCCAGCGACAGGAACAGTGCCGCCTTAAAAAACAGCTTCCGGGTTATCAAGGGAATCAGACCCTTCAATACTGACATTGGTCAGGGCCAGGGCGTTGATGATTTTCTCGATGGTGCGGGTTTCTTCCATCAGGGCATCGACGATGCGGGTGACAATGGCTTCGCCCTGGGTGTTGTCGCGCCCGATCAGGACATCGAAGGTATTACCGCGGGCTGCTTCTGCCACCATGGCGGTCATGGCGAACTCGGTTTCTTCCAGGCGTGCCATCATTTCCGCATGCACGCCAGGGGCCTGCTGGCGCACCAGGTCTTCCAGGGACGGGCCGGTAACATCCTCGCCGGAGACACGGCGATACTCGCCCAGGAAAACATTGCGAATGCCGCGGGCATCATAGAAATGCGAATTGTGGGTATTGTCGGAAAAACAGTCGTGCTCTTCCTCCGGGTCATTCAGCAACAGGCCCAGGCGGATACGTTCACCGGCCAGCTCACCATAGGCCAGGCTGCCCATACCGGTCAGCATGGTCGCCAGGCCGCCTTCGACGCCTTTACTCATGAGGTCTTCGTAAGCAGCCCCACCCGCCTGCCAGTTCTGCACCATCTCTTCCAGGTCATTGACCAGAAGCGTCACGGCAGCACTGAGGTAATCACGGCGCCGGTCACAATGCCCGTTGGTACAAGCTGTCAGGGAATAATCCGTCCAGGGCCGTACCCCGGCACCGGACGAGGTACCGTTCAGGTCCTGACCCCAGAGCAGGAATTCAATGGCATGGTAACCGGTGGCCACGTTCGCTTCGACGCCGTCCAGCTGATGCAGTTCTTCGGCCA
Source organism: Pseudohongiellaceae bacterium (assembly GCA_049446715.1). Classification (GTDB taxonomy): domain Bacteria; phylum Pseudomonadota; class Gammaproteobacteria; order Pseudomonadales; family Pseudohongiellaceae; genus Eutrophocola. Next base: position 36,344 of record JBMTQX010000003.1, on the reverse strand, counting down.
GCAATTGCGGGGTGATGACGGCGGCATCCACGACCACGCCACCGGCATCGAGAATCTCGTTGGCAATGACGTTGGCGCTGTAGAAATAGTTGAAGTCGGACTCGGTGCCATAGGAAGTGGCGGTGTAGTCAATCAGGCCTTCGTCCAGCGGCCAGGCATTGACCCGGCCTTCCCACTCATCCACCACGGCGTTGCCGAAACGGTAGGCTTCGGTCTGCTGGTACGGCACCCGCGCGGCCAGCCAGGCAGCACGGGCAGCCTGCAGGCCGTTTTCGGAAGGGCTATCGAGTAAACGGTTCACCGCGCGCTGCAGATCTTGGGCAGCAATGAGGGAGTCTTCATAGGAAGCCCGGGCGATGGCCACATAGGTATCAATAATGGCGGCCGGATCGACCGGTTCCGGTGATTCGGGAATAGAACTGCAGGAGGCCAGCAGGCTGGCGGCTAGAAATAAACTGAGAGTACGCATCGGGTTAGTCAGTATGCCTGATTACCCGGCCTTCTACCATAAAGATCACGTCTTCAGCGATGTTGGTGCTGAGATCGGCGATACGTTCCATGTAGCGGGAACAGGACAACAGATTGACGGCGGTTTCGGCATTCTGCGGGTTTCTGGATATCTCCTGCTTCATCACCGCATACATGTCGCGGTTGATCTGGTCGACGCTGTCATCCATCTCGATGACTTCATTGGCCAGTTCCAGATCCAGCTTGACCAGGGCATCCAGTGACTTGCGTACCATGGTACGCACCAGGTCAGGCAGTTCATTGACAAACTCTGGCAGTGTTTGCAGCGGATCGACCTGCATGAGCTCACGGGCGCGCTTGGCAATATTGGTGGCAAAATCACCCATGCGCTCGAGGTCGTTGTTCACCTTCAGCACGACCACGATGAAACGCAGGTCCACCGCCACCGGCTGATGCAGGGCGAGAATTTTCAGGCAGTCTTCCTCGATCTTCACCTCCATGTCATTGATGATCGCTTCATGCTTGAAGACTTCATCCACATAGGAGGATTCCCGGTTATGCAGGGCCAGGATGCCGTTGTTGATCGCCGTCTCGACCAGGTTGCCCAGTTTCAGGACTTCCTTTTTCAGTTTGTCGAGGTCACGTTGCAGATGTAATGACATAGAGGTCTCTTATCCGAGCACGAAGTGGTTAGCCAAAGCGGCCAGTCACGTACTCTTCCGTACGCTTGACGGCCGGGCGCGTGAAGATGCGCTTGGTGACGTTGAATTCTATCAGGTCGCCCATTTCCATAAAGGCCGTGTAATCGGAAATACGCGCTGCTTGCTGCATGTTATGGGTCACGATCACAATGGTGTACTTTTCCTTCAGCTCGAACATCAGGTCTTCGATGTGCGCAGTCGAGATCGGGTCGAGAGCCGAACAGGGCTCGTCCATCAGCAGCACTTCAGGCTCCATGGCCAGGGCGCGGGCGATGCACAGACGCTGCTGCTGGCCACCGGACAGGTTCAGGGCAGAATCGTGCAGACGATCCTTCACTTCTTCCCACAGGGCAGCCTGTTTCAGGGAGCGTTCCACCAGTTCATCGGTGGAATCGTTGTAGCCATTGATCAGCGGGCCCCAGGCGATGTTGTTGTAGATCGACTTCGGAAACGGGTTCGGCTTCTGGAACACCATACCAATTCGACGTCGGACCGACACCGGATCGACATCCTTGCCATAGAGATTTTCGTTGGCAAAGATCAGCTCACCTTCCACTCGCGCGCCTTCCACAAAATCATTCATGCGGTTCAGGGAACGCAGCAGCGTACTCTTGCCGCAGCCCGAAGGACCGATGATAGCGGTAATGCGGTTGCGGCGGATATTGAAAGACACGTCTTTCACCGCCCGGTTGTCACCATAAAAAATATCGACGTTGCGCAGTTCAAGCACGGACTTCTTGTGCATGATCTGTACCTGGTCCGCGGCAGCCGGATCCGGAAATTGGCTCATTATTTCAATCTCCGTTCAGTCTTGTTGCGGATAAAGATAGCTGTGGCATTCATGATAAGCAGGACGGCAAGAAGAATGATGATACCCGCGGCCGCCAGTTCATGAAACTCTTCCTGGGGACGCGATACCCAGTTGTAAATCTGGATGGGCAGTGCGGTAAACGAATCCATGGGCCCTTCTGGCAGAAAAGCCACGAAAGTCAGCGCACCGATCATGATCAGCGGCGCAGTTTCACCAATGGCACGCGACAGCGCCAGGATGACACCGGTCATGATGCCGGGGAAAGACGCCGGCAGGACATGCGCCCAGGTCGTCTGCCACTTGGTGGCGCCCAGTGAATAGGCGGCATAACGGATACTTTGCGGCACGGTCTTGATGGCTTCGCGGCTGGCGATGATGATGACCGGCAGGATCAACAGGCTCATGGTCAGGGCACCGGATATGAGGCTGCGCTCCAGTGACAGGTAGCGTACGAAGATGGCCAGGCCCAGAATACCGTAGACAATGGAAGGCACACCGGCCAGGTTGGCGATATTGACCTCAATGATCTTGGCCAGGCGCCCTTTGCCGGCAAACTCTTCCAGGTACAGGGCGGTGGATACCCCGACAGGAATCGAGATCAGTGCCACCAGGCAGATCAGCCAGACGGTACCGACCAGGGCCGATTTGATACCGGCTCGCTCCGGAAAACGGGACGGAAAACTGTCAATGAACTGCCAGTCCAGCCAACGGAAGCCATCGATGGAAACCTGATACAGCAGAATGCCCAGCAGCAGCACACCGGACCAGGTAATGGCCGCGCAGAACAGGGCAAACAGCTTCGCCTTGCGATGGCGTCTGGCCAGGTAGATGCTTTCTTGTTCGGATGAAAAAGACACGATGGCAGCCTCAGTCATAGACTTCGCGGAAACGGTTCAGGATCAACTGCGACACGATATTGATCACCAGGGTGATCGCGAACAGCAGCGTCGCCACGGCAAACAGCGTCTGGTAGGCAATACCACCGCTGGGCGTATCACCCAGTGATACCTGTACGATGTAGGCAGTCATGGTCTGGATACTTTCAAACATACTCAGTGACATGTTCGGCGTCTGTCCTGCCGCAAGGGTCACCGCCATGGTCTCGCCGATCGCGCGGGATATGGCCAGCAGGAAGGACGCCATGACTCCGGACAACCCGGCGGGGACGACTACACGGGTAGTTACCTCGTAGGAAGTGGCGCCCAGGGCATAGGCCCCCTGACGCAGGCTGACTGGTACCGCACGCAAGGCGTTGTCACTCAGCGTGGCAACCATCGGCAGAATCATGATGCCGACCACGATGGCCGCACTGAGCGCATTGAACACCTGGATATCCGGAAAGATATTGCGCAGGCTGGGGGTGACAAAGGTCAGGGCGAAATAGCCATAGACCACGGTAGGAATACCCGCCAGCAGTTCCAGCACCGGCTTGATGATGCGTCGAACCCGGTCGGAAGCATATTCACTCAGGTAGATGGCACTGGCCAGACCGGTCGGAATGGCAATGATAGCGGCACCGACGGTGACAATCATGGTGCCCCAGACCAGCGGCAGCACACCGAACGAGCTCGGTTCAAACAGCGGCGTCCAGGTAGTGCCGAGAAAGAATTCAGCCGGGGAAACGCTCTCGAAAAATTTCAGCGTTTCGGACAGCAGCAGAAACACAATCGCGGCAGTAGTGACAATGGAAATGAAAGCACACAGCCCCAGCCAGCTCTTGATGAGGGCTTCCCCCCAACGTATGCCCGATTTGTTGATAGTCACACGTTTACCAGGCTCGGCCGCCAGATCGGCTGCGGAGGCAGTCGCTAATTGCTTTTCAGTCATGGAAATTCTTTTGCCGGTACCTGTTTGGGCAGTCTACGCATTGTAGACGAATAAACCAGCAAACTTTAGCAAGAGATTATTAAGGGATTAATAAGCCGCAACCTGGTCCCGTGATGCCTGGTACATATCCTCAGGCAGAGCGATATAGCCCACTTCGCTGGCCAGTTGCCCGGCACTTTCCAGGTAGAACTCCACAAAGGCTTTCACTTCCTGCCGCGCCAGGCTGGCAGTGTTCAGGTAAATGAAAATCGGGCGTGACAGGGGGCTATAGGTACCATCATTGATGGTGGTCGGAGTCGGTGTAACCGGGCCATTGCCGCCATCAATCGGCACCACCTTCAGCTTGTCATTATTTTCGATGTAGTAGGCATAACCAAAGAAGCCCATGGCGTTCTCGTCGCCGGCAATACCCTGCACCAGAACATTGTCGTCTTCACTGGCTGTATAGTCTGGACGTGAGGCGCCGGATTCGCCGTTCACGGCTTCGGTGAAATAGTCGAAAGTACCGGAGTCGGTGCCTGGCCCATATAGGCGAATTGGTTCAGCCGGCCAGTTCGGACGAATATCGTCCCAGCTGTCGACCATACTGCCGGGCTGCCAGATCATCTGCAGTTCCTGTACGGTCAGGAAATCGACCCAGTCATTGTTCTTGTTCACGACCACTGAAAGCCCGTCAAAGGCAACCGGGATTTCCAGGTAGTCGATACCTTTGGCCTCGGCCTCCATCCGCTCGGACTCCTTGATTGTTCGGGAGGCATCGTTGATATCAGTTTCGGACGCCAGGAATTTCTTGAATCCTCCGCCAGTGCCAGACACACCAACTGTTACCCGTACACGCGGCGCCACAGTCAGGAACTCTTCCGCCACGGCTTCACTGATCGGGAATACGGTGCTGGAACCGTCGAGACTGACGACGCCACGCAGTTCCCCGTCAGACTCCTGACCTGAGCCCGCACCATCATCCTGTGAGCAGGCCGAGATCAGTATTCCTGCGGCAATCAATGCAAGCATGTTCAGTGTTTGAGGCATTTTAAAGGTGTTCATTAATGGCAGGTTCCCTATGGCAGAGACGGACGTATTTTAATGGCGGGCATTCTGTCATTACTCTATTAAGATTTCATAAAGAAACTCATATCTTTAGGAGAATCCCGTAACTTATTTTCATGCGGTTAACCACGATACCGACATATCCAGCCCAAACCCGCGTATATCCTGGGCTGATTCACATATCCTTAACCTCCGCTTTACTTAAAATTTAAAACTTAACACTCTCTTCATTTAATCTTAATAATTCTCTGTGACAATCCGCGCCAATTACATCGGCCTGCCTCGGCACGGAGTCAATTAAATGAAGAAAAAGTCCCTTTTACGCTTAAATCAGGCCCTGCTAGCGGCCACTTTATGCCATTACGCATCAGCCGCTTATGCCGCCGACGCTGAATTGCTGGATATTCTTCTGGGTAATGGAGCAATCACCCAGGAACAGTATGATCTGCTGATCGCGAGGGACTCCCTCAGCAGCGATGACCTTGTTGTTTCGCGTCCAGTTTCGGCGTCTTCAAATGTCGAAGTCGTTGACCTGGACCAACGTATCGCAGCGCAGGTCAACGAGCAGATCGAGGCAGACTTCCCTGTCTTGGCCAGCCAGACTGGCAGCGGCTTCCGCCTGGCAACACGGGATGGCAATTTCGAGACCAGCCTGCAATGGCGGGCGCAGACACGTTTTACAACCCCCTACCGGTCCGATCCAAGACAGATTTCCCAGTTCAACGCCGAGAACCAGAATAATTTCGAAGCGCGCCGGTTGCGGATGAAAATAGGCGGTCATGGCTTCAAGCCCTGGCTGGAATACTATTTTGAAGTGGATCTGCAGCCTTCACGGGACACCGATGACAGCAGCGCCAATGCCAGTGCCAGGGTAATCGACTGGCGTATGGATATCGCCAAATGGGACTGGGGTGGCATTCGGGTAGGTCAGTGGAAAATTGACCTCAACCGTGAACGTGTCGATTCCTCTGGTAGACAGCAATTTGTTGAACGCTCCATTGCCAACCGTGTTTTCACCATTGACCGTCAGGTTGGTATGCAGGTCAGGGGGCATATCTTCAAGGAAACACCGGCGGACATGCGTTTTTATGCCGGCGTGTTCAATGGCGAAGGCCGTGGTGTCAACAACACGGACAACAACATGATGTACATGGGCAGGCTGCAGTGGAATTTCACGGGTCGGGACCTGGCCTGGCGACAAACAGATGTTGAATATACAGACCTTCCTACAGGCAGCTTTGCCATTGCCGGCATGACCACAACGGGCAGCTGTACTCGCTGGTCATCTTCAGGTTGCGGCAATCTCGACGGCTTCGAAAACCCTGCCAACGCGGCCTCGGATCAGTACGATATTGACCAGATGGTGCAGGAATTTGCCTTCAAGTACAGGGGCTTCTCAGCTCAGCAGGAATACCATCGCAAAGTGATAAACGACAATGTGAATGGCGGCGAGCATGAACTGACAGGCGGTTATGTCCAGGCCGGTTACTTCTTCCACAATATTTTCCCATCGTTTCCGGAAGAACTTGAGCTGGCCATCCGTCACGCCTTTGTGGATGAACCCAACAGGGTCGATCTTGGCCTGGATAACGAGCGCAGAGAAACAACACTTGGTGCCAACTGGTTCTTCAATGGGCATAACAACAAGCTGACTTTGGATGTTTCACGACTTACCCTGGACGATTCATTCCTGAGCCAGGACGAAACCGACAATCGTCTGCGCTTCCAGTGGGATGTATCGTTTTAATTAACAGTCTGAATTGCCGGTCCGTCGGCATGCGAGAACGGGATCTGGTTTACCAGGTCCCGTTTTTTTCAGGCTTCAGTTGATGCCTAGGGTTCCAGAGGCATTCTGAATGTAAATGTCGAGCCGCTACCCAGCTGGCTTTCAACCTCCAGGGTAGCTCCATGCTTCTCGGCAATATTCTTGACGATGGACAGGCCCAGACCGGTGCCGCCAAGACTTTGTGAGCGCGCTTTGTCTACGCGGTAAAAACGCTCGAACACACGTTGCTGGTACTGGGGACTGATACCGATTCCGGTATCGCTGACCTGCAGAACGGCAAAACCATCATCCTGGAATACCCGAACCGTGATAATTCCCGGATTTGTCGTGTACTTGATGGCGTTATCGATAAGGTTGTCGAGCAACTGGCTTAGATTCTGCCGGTCACCGTAAATCATAAGTTCAGTATCCGGCAACTCAGCATCCAGTTCGTGACCTTTCTCTTCTGCAGCGGCTTGTCCGGCACGAGCAGCCTGGCGGGCGAGATCAACGATATTCATCCGTGTGAAGTCATCATCCGTCTGACTACTTTCAAGGCGCGATAAAGTCATCAGGTCACCTACCAGCTGCGACAGCCTGAGGCTTTGGGCATGAACACGTTCGATGAAGTGCATCATGGTTTCGCGATCCACGTCATCGTCGCCGAGTATGGTTTCGGTAAGACCGCGAATCGCCGTGATCGGTGTTTTCAACTCATGTGACGCATTGGCAACAAAATCCGTGCGAACCCGCTCCAGGTTTTTCAGCTCGGATATATCATTGAGCACGAGTACGGCACCAATGGGCTCGCCTTCATCATTGCTGAGTGACGCAGCGTAAATATCCACCACTAGCTGATCGGATTCGCGGTTCAGCCGCATCTGGGTCTTGATCACCGACTGCGTGCTGATGGCCTGGTCCAGAGCGCTGGTAATGGTCTGGTTGCGCACCTCTTGCCACAACGGCTTGCCAATACATCCCTTTTCATTGACCTGCAGCAGTCGTGCCGCCGCTTCATTGATATGCAGGATATTCTGGCTCATGTCGACGTCGATGACACCTTCTACCATGCAAGTGAAAACAGTAGAGAGGCGGTTGCGGTCAGCCGTGACATCGGTAACACGTCGGGCCGAGCTGCGCGCCATGTGGTTGATCGTTTCGGCCAGCTTCTTCAAGCCGAGGGCATTACCTTCCGGGATGCGCCGGGAAAAATTACCCTGGGCAATCTCCTGGGCGACCTTGGACAGTTCTTCGACTTTAGCTGCCTGGCGCGAGGCCAGATAGAAAGCCAGCAAGAGGATAAAAAATGCCATGACAGCTGCATTGCGCAGAATCAGGGTTTGCATCCTCCTGATTTCGCTGGTCAGCACGCTTTCTGGCTTGGCTACGCGGACAAAGCCCAGGAAATTATCCCTGTAGACCAGGCTGCGAGCCATATACCTGAAGCCCTCTTCCAGCGTAAAGCTGTAACGCTGCGCCATGCCGGTGCCCGACGTATAGGCTGCCTGGATTTCAGGACGTCGGAGATGGTTGTCCATGGCAAAGGGATCCTCATGGGAATCCGCCAGAACGACACCATTGTGGTCAATGATAGTGATGCGCAGGCCGCTGCTTTCTGCGATGGTGCCAGCCGTCCGGCGAACGCCCTCATAATCCAGATTCTGGACAGCAGGCCCCATAGCCACCAGTAAAGCTTCCGATACCGCTGACATGGTTTGTTGCAGATTGGCGACCACCTGTTCTCCGGCCCGCGGCAGGAGGGAAGCCGCATACAGGAAGGTGCCCAGTAACGCCACGCTCACATAGCCCAGGTAGGTGCGCCAGAAGTAATGTGATTTGAAAATCATGCCGTTAGCAAAACTCTGCGGGAATCGGCTTGCTGCCTACAGCAAGCAGAAAGAAAGCCGAAAAAAGGTAATTATAGAGCAAGAGGCAACCCTGGTGGCTGCCTTCGGCTCAGGCCAGTTCCCTTAGCCGGTAACCGACTCCCCGAATCGTTTCGATAACAGGTGGGTCAATGTCCATTTTTTTGCGAATGCCGCGAATGTGCACATCGATATTGCGGTCCACCACGACCACATCATCACCCATGGCACGACTCAGGAGCTGTTCACGTGAAAACACGCGACCCGGGTTGCTGGCCAGATAATGCAGCAGGCGAAACTCGGTCGCGGTCAAACGAATCTCACGACCATCGATAGTGACTTCGTATTTGCTGGTATCAATAGAGAGCCCGCCAACGGCCACTTTCTCTGTTGCCGGTGCAGTTTCAACCAGATTACCCCGACGCAGAACTGCCTTGACCCGTGCCACCAGTTCCTTGGGACTGAATGGCTTGGTGATATAGTCGTCGGCGCCGACACCCAATCCGAGCACGATATCGCTTTCTTCACCCTTGGCAGTGACCATGATGATGAGGGCATTCTGGGTAACCGGATTGTTCTTTATGCTGCTGCAGATTTCGATGCCATCCATTCCGGGGAGCATAAGGTCCAGCAGGATCAAATCGGGCAGTTCCTTTTCGGCCAGCGACAATCCCAGGGTGCCATTGGTGGCAGAAAATACCTCAAAGCCTTCGCGTTTAAGGTTGTAACTCAGAACCTCGAGAATATCGGGCTCATCCTCGATAATAATGATTTTTTTCTTGCTCATGAACTTCCGCAAAGTGGTGGGACAGGCATTAACATGGCCAAAAAGAGTAGCACCAATCGATTAAGATTGGGTAAAGACATTTGAAGGATAACATTTAATTTAACGCGATTTTAACGAAGCCTGAAGCCAGCGATTGCCGGGGGTTTTCTTGCTAAGTGAGTCAGGCATCAGCCATAATGCTCCGCTGTTTTCCCCCGGAAAAATCCCTGTTTTTTAAAGCTATTTTTATAAAGATGCCTGCGAAAGAAAAAGATGGCTCACCGGTCATAAACGATAGTGACAGTGGCGCAGCTGGCAAGACCAGCAAAAAAGGCCGCTACGAAGCACTGGTGGGTGAGTACTACAACGATATCTTCCGCTACGCTTTCTGGCTCAGTAAAAGCCGGCAAGTGGCAGAGGATCTTACCCAGGAGACCTTCCTGAGGGCCTGGCGGGCACTGGACAGTCTGGAAAATCCGGGGGCGGCAAAAGCCTGGCTGTTTACCATACTGAGACGGGAAAATGCCCGGCTGTATGAAAAGTACCGCCCGGAAACCGATGATCTGGATGATTACTCGCTGCCGGAGAACGACAAGCTGGAACCGGACCAGTTGCTCGACCGGGAACTGCTCTACAAGGCCATGGCCGAACTGGAGCCTGAATATCGAGACCCCCTGCTGCTGCAGGTTGTAGGTGGATTCAGTGGCGAGGAAATCGGCCAGATGCTGGATTTGAACAACAACACGGTCATGACCCGGTTGTTCCGGGCACGCAACAAATTAAAGGAACGCCTGGAAGACACCAGCGGGGACTGACCACCGCCACCGTACGTCATTGTGCAAAAATCGCGACAACGAGACTTTGGCCAATGATTCCGTCTTTATGAGTTGCAGTAGTTAGAAGCCGTAGAAACCAAAAGTACCCATAAGTACCCATAAGAAGTACCCATAATAAGAAGCAGTAGCAGGACCAAAATAAGAAGAACAACCATTCTGTCTGGTCGGGACAGACGCTTGGCGGGCATAAAAGAAATCTTCAGACGATCGGGTCTGATAAGCGTTTTTCAGATATGTAACCGTTTATGCCCTGCCAGCCATGGACAAACCGTAGCCCATGGCCCTGACGGAAACGACAGAATTACGAGAGACTTTGGAAAGAGACCCGAAATAGTGATGAACGAGCAACAATTTCTCGAGAGAGCCCATGCCAATCCGCATGATGACTCCGCGGAATTCCGGCAGGCACTGGCTGGCAACCCCCAGCGCCAGCACCTGGTTAACGACCTGAAAAGGTTTGATGACGCCCTCAGCGCCAGCCTGTCTTCGGTGACAGCCCCGGCCTCCCTGCACCAGGCTTTGCTGGCTATCCCGGAGGGCACACTGCATCCAGACACGCAAATTGCTGCCGCCAATGATTCTTCCTGGCGCCGCAACTCGGCTATCGCCGCGACCCTGGCCTTTTTCATTGGCGTGGCCGCGCTGGTCTTTGAACAACCTGCCAACCCCATGGAAGACATGGTGTTCTCACACCTGTACAGCGAAATCGATTTCCTGGGAGACGAATCTTCCATCAGCCTGCAGGATGTGAATTCCATGATGGTCAGCTGGGTGGGTACCGATTTTGCCGCATCCGACGAGATGGAGCGCCTGAAGATCAACCTGGGCAAGGACTGCTGGGTCGACTTTGCCAATGGCATCCAGGGTTTTCACCTGATCATGAAAGGTGATGTCGGTCCCGTGACTGTCATGGTGATCCCGAACTCACCACTGGCTGAAGACGTGCCCATCTCGGATGGGCGTTTTGAAGGCATCATCCATCCGACCCGTGGCGGAAACCTGGTGGTAGTGGGCGAAAAGGAAGAGTCCATTATGCAGTTTAGCAACGTCCTCGCGGCCAACATCAACTGGTAATGCACCAGATACGGCAGGCTGCCCGGCCTGCCGTGTAATCATCACAGACTACTTCCGGCCCAGCGGTTTCAGGCCATCACCATGATCCGGCGCCTCATCGGCTTTATCCTGGGTCTTGCTACCTGAGGGTTTGCGACGGTTACCGATATTCTTGCGGTTGCGGTGACGTTCCCTGGCCTTGGCACGCGGCTTGGTACCCCCGGTCTTCTTTTCGGCCTTTTTCGGCTTTTTCTTTTTTAATGGACCCTTGAAGCGGGCAGATAATGCCTCGACCTCCCGCCTTTCAAAAGACAGTCCCAGGTACCGTGCAATGCTTTCCATCTGGTTCCATTCCTGTGGCGCAATCAGCGATATCGCCAGACCACTGGCACCAGCACGTCCGGTGCGTCCGGTGCGGTGCACGTAATCGTCACCGGATCTGGCCATGGCAAAGTTGATCACCAGGTCGATAGCCGCAATATCCAGTCCACGTGCAGCCAGGTCAGTAGCCACCATGACGGCAAAGCGCCCTTCGCGGTACTGCTGCATGACCTGCTTGCGCTCGGACTGCTGCATTTCCCCATGCAGGCATACGGTACGCAGGCCCTGATTGATGAGAAACATCGCCAGCTGCTCGGCATGTTCCCGCGTGTTGGTAAATACCAGCGCCTGCTCGTAAGTTTCATTGGCCAGCAGCCATGTGCATAACTGCTGCTTGTGGCCGGGATCATCGGCCAGGATGACTTCATGCCGGATATCGGATTCCATCCGGCGATGATCATCCACACGAATCACGGTGGGCATGTGCTGGAGCGCCGCAGTAAACGGTTTCATTTCGGTGTGGTCGAGCGTGGCGGACAGCAGCAACGTCTGCCGCTGCTTGTTACAGGCCGCCACAATGGCCATGACCTCTTCGCGAAAGCCCATGTCCAGGATGCGGTCGGCTTCATCCAGTACCAGAAATTCAAGATCACCCAGTTCCAGGGAATGCTTCTCCACGTGTTCCAGAAGGCGCCCCGGTGTACCGATGATGATTTCCGGATTCTTGCGAATTTTGGCTTGCTGCGCCCTGAAGCCTTCACCCCCAACAATCACCAGGGACGTGATGTCCGTGTACTGCGCCAGGTCTCGGCCATGGCTGTCCAGTTGCAACGCCAGCTCCCGGGTTGGACTGATGATCAGGCAGCGAGTGGCGGTGCGCGGCGATGGTACGTCGAGCATCCTTTGCAGCACCGGCAACAGGAAAGCGGCACTCTTGCCGCTGCCAGTGCGCGCACTGGCCTGCACATCCTGCCCTGCCAGTACTGCGGGCAGCAGCGCCTGTTGCACCGGGGTCGGTGTTTTCAGGGCGAGGGTGTCCAGTGCTTTCAGTAAGGGGGGCGCCAGGCCCAGTTCAGCGAACAACGTGATCTTCCTTTTATCCATGATGGGGCTGCCAGGTTCAGGCAGCACGGCGCATTGTAACGTGTCGCATGACATTACCGATGATTTTTGCACCCTTTTCGCCGGCTAGACTCAAAATCGACTCCAGATGAAACTGCACCGCACTCACCGGCAGGTACACATGCTCAATCGCCATGACACTGCCATCTTCTGTGCGCGCGGTTATCTGCACGCAATCCGACACCTGATCGGTGACCAGGGTGTGGTGGCGGCCGAGGGTCAGGGGCAGCTCAATGCCGGCAAACATGGCTCCTGCAGCCTCGATAATCTGCGAGCTTTTACCGTGTACCGGCATCGCCAGCGTCGCCAGTGATCCGCCAAAGTACTCGACGATGCCCTGCAGGCCGAGGCAGACACCAAATACCGGCAACGGCCTTGCCAAACACAGGGCCAGCGGCGGCTTCACACAACCGATATACCAGCGTGAGTAACGCCCGGGAAATTCAACGCCGGAACTGAACAGCACGCCGCGCTGGTCATCCAGTGCCGCTTTCAGTTCGTCAGCAGCATGTTCATAGTCAGCGACAATACTGGCACGGTAAACCGTGATGCCACCCTCGGTGGGGTAACGTGCGGATCGGGTATTGGTCATGGCCTTTTCCTCTCAGTCCTGTTTGTTAAGGCCGGCCGGTAAGTTCAAAAGAGGGCTTTTGACAAATGCTGGGCAAGAAAAAAGGCCGCTCGGATTACCGGGCGGCCTTTTCAGTTGTCAGTTTTTGTGGCATGGCTCAGCAGGATGATAACGCGTGGTTGCCCCTGCCGGCTGCTTAATTGCTTACTGCCGGCAGCCCTCTGTGTCGGACCACCACCAATAATTATTGACGAATTGGATGCTCATTGCGGCGCAGTTCGCCCCAGCGTGCACAGGGAGTCAAACCACTAGGCGACTTTTGTGGATTGGTGAAAAAACAGTTGCCATGAAGTTGTCCCCGGTTGTTGCCGCCAGAGGGAACAGTGGCGGGCACCACCACTGGATTGTGCTTCCGGTAAAATCTGGCGGGCAAAATAGGTCGCCAGGACCAGGTTGTCCCCCAGTTCACGGACTTCAAAATCAGCATATTCCCACCGCGAACCGGGATCCTTGGCCAGCAACCAGCGAATAACATTTTCCCGGGAAACATTATTGCCCCGGGGGTCCACTTCCCTGAACTCAGGCGCCAGCAGCGCCTCAAGCTGTTCCTGGCTGTGCCGAAAATCCTGGTGCAGCAGCAACTCTTCAAGAATCCCGATGTGTTCTCCGAGGTTAAGGATGTCCATGCCTGCTACGCCCGGCCTAGAGGACTGGCGATTTCTACGCGGGGGTCAGCCATGCCCATGGCGCGGGCAGCGAAAGCTCTTCTCAGCGGCAGTACCAGGTCGATGCTGAACAGACCAAACTTGCGCGCCCAAACGGCAGCCGGATTGTCGGTGGAGAACAGCCGCGTCATGTAGTCACTGAACACGGCGGTTCTGTCCTGGTCATTGCCAGTGACCGCCAGATACCTCTGCAACAGCTCAATATCTCCGAGCGCCCTGCCCTCGGTCCGGCTCTTGATAAGCAGGTCCGCCAGGCGCATGGTGTCCCGGAAAGCAAGATTGAAACCTTGGCCCGCCACCGGGTGCAGGGAATGGGCAACATTGCCGAGCAGCACCAATCCCGGCCGCACCTGCTCTTCAGCCTCGACAAGGCTCAACGGATAACTGTGGCGCTCACCCACGCGCACCAGCTTGCCCAGGCGGCTGCCAAATTCAGCCTGCAGCGTTGCCAGGAAATCGGCCTGGGAAAGTGCCAGGAGTTCCTGTGCCGCACCGGCCTTGCGGGTCCAGACCAGTGCGGCACGATGCTGGCCATCCATGTCCGGCAAGGGCAGAAATGCCAGCGGTCCGTTCGGTGTAAAACGCTCGAAAGCAACATTGTCATGGGGCTTGTTGAACGCCACATTGGCGATGACGGCCTCCTGGTCATAGGGGTGTACAGCGCGATGAATACCGAGTTTTTCACACAATCCGGAACGCCCGCCTTCGGCCAGCACGACCAGTGCTGTCCTGATGACCTGCTGTTCATCACCGCTATCGAGCTGCACCTGCATGCCATCGGGTATTGGTGTCACGGCAGTGACCATGACGCCACAGCAGACTTCCAGATTGCCGGCATCGGCCAGGGCCTGGTTGAAGACGGCGCCCAGGAGGCGATTCTCAATGACATGCCCTAGGGCATCAACACCCTGTTCACGGCTGTCCATGCGGACAGCGCCAAAGTTGCCCTGGTCGGAAACATGGATACGCTTGATGGGCGCGGCACTGTCAGCAAGGGATTGCCACAAACCCAACTGCGTCAGGTAGGACACCGTGCCATGGGAAAGCACGGTGCTGCGGGCATCAAATGAGGGTTGTGCCGGGGGCGCGGCGAGATCGATGGGGGCTGATTCCACCAGCAGGATGTTGAGATCAGCGGTTTGTGGTGCGCGTTCGAGAATGCAGGCCAGGCTGGCCCCCACCATACCGGCGCCGACGATGACGAGGTCGTAATGTGCTGCCTGGCAAACCGGCATCAGGCGGCTACCATGAAGGCCTCGATATCGGCCACGGTTTTCGGCAGGCCATCAGTTAGGACATCATGGCCGGTTTCCGTGACCGCGACATCGTCTTCGATACGCACGCCAATACCCCACCAGCGCTTGTCGACTTTCTTGTTGCCTGAGGCAATGTAAATGCCGGGCTCGACTGTCAGTACCATGCCCGGCTCCAGCAGTCGCCATTTGCCGTCAATCTTGTAATCGCCGACATCATGTACGTCCATACCGATCCAGTGGCCGGCCCGGTGCATGTAAAAGTCACGATAGGCGCCCTTCTTGATCAGGGCGTCAACCTTGCCCTTGAGGATGCCCAGTTTTACCAGGCCTTCGGTGATGACCTTGACGGTGACAGTGTGTGGATCGTCCCAGTGATTACCCGGCTTGACCGCCTTGATCGCTTCCAGCTGGGCTTTCAGGACCAGCTCATAGATCGCCTTCTGTTCCTCGCTGAACTTGCCGCTGACCGGGAACGTCCGGGTAATGTCCGATGCGTAATACTGGTATTCGCAACCTGCATCTATCAGTACCAGGTCTCCCTTTTTCATCTGCATGTTGTTTTCGTTGTAATGCAGGATGCAGGCATTTTCGCCACTGGCCACAATGGAGTTGTAGGCAGGCTCACGGCAGCCGGAGCGGGCAAACTCATGCAGGTATTCCGCTTCCAGTTCGTATTCGTACATGCCGGGCTGGCATACCTGCATGGCGCGCTTATGGGCACGTACGGCAATCTGCCCGGATTCCTTCATGACTTTGAGCTCGTTCTTGGACTTGATCAGGCGCATTTCATGCAGCAGGTGATCAAGCACCAGGAATTCACCCGGGGAATGCACCCCGCTGCGCACTTTGGAACGGATCACCTTCACCCATTCCATCACCTTGTGATCAAACTGCTCGTCCCGGCCCATGGCGTAATAGACACGCTCACGGCCTTCAATCAGGCCGGGCAGGATGTCATCGATGTCGGCAATCGGAAAGGCATCATCCACGCCCAGCACCTCGCCGGCATTTTCCGGCCCCATGAGACGGCCGGTCCATAATTCCTTCACCGGATCTTTTTCCTGGCAGAACAACAGGCACTCGCCCTGCTTGCGCCCGGGAATCAGCACCAGGCAGCATTCTGCTTCGGTAAAACCGGTCAGGTAGTAGAGATCACTGTTCTGCCGAAAGGCGTAGTGCGAGTCACCATTGCGCAGGCGTTCTTCGGCAGAAGACAAAATGGCGATGGAGTTGGGCTCCATGTGGACCATGAGTTCCTTACGGCGTTTCTTGTATTCCGAGATCTTGATACTGGGTTTCGGCATGGGGTGGTTAACTTCTCGTCAAACGTGGTTGGTGGCGTTAATACGGCTGTTTGCTGCGATCAGTGCAATTCGGCATCAGGGCCCGGGTCTTCACCGGATGCCGGCCGACGGCGTTTCGCGCCATTGTGCAGGAAAAGCGTGATGGCAGCCATTCTCACGTATTCCGTGATTTCCATCAGGTTGACTTCGTTTTCCCGATCGGAAGCGTCGTCCTCTGCTTCCACCTGGGCTATGCGGGCAAAGTCACTGAGGACTTCGCGGGTCTCTTCCGTCATATCCCCGTCTTCCCGGATCCAGGCGCCGGCAAAACCGGTGGTGAAGCCGTCACACCAGTCTGAGAGCGCGGACAACCGTGTACCAATATCCTCGTCATCTTCCGGCAACAAAGGCTGGAACCCAAAATCCCCGGCAGCCAGTTGCTGTTCAGCATCTTCCGCCAGCATTTTCAGCAGACTGTTGATGACATCGCTGGCC
Organism: Pseudohongiellaceae bacterium; assembly: GCA_049446715.1. Classification (GTDB taxonomy): domain Bacteria; phylum Pseudomonadota; class Gammaproteobacteria; order Pseudomonadales; family Pseudohongiellaceae; genus Eutrophocola. The sequence goes on along the minus strand of JBMTQX010000003.1, from coordinate 19,432 downwards.
GCCTCGGGGATTGCCAGGATGTTGGTGGCCAGATTCAGGTCAAAACCGGCCTCATCGGCACACAGCTGGCCACAGATGACGCCGTGCACTTCCGCCACCGAGCATGGCACCTGATGCGCCTCCAGCAGTTCGCGGGTCATATTGTAATCAGCCGCCAATGGGTCCTCCGATCAGTCTGACAACGTGTGAGAAACCGCGACATGATAGCATTTGTCGCCATGACGTGGCGTCGGTTCAGACCCTTCACAGCCCTGTCCAAATCATGAGTTGACCCTGTACAGCACTGGCTTTATAGTTACCTGCCGTCTTTTTGCAGGAAAAATCAGGACGATGAGTGACACTAGTTTCAATACGTTAGAAGACAAAGTTGATGAACTCATTCAACTTTGTACGGCGATGAAAAAAGAGAACCAGATGCTCAGGGACGACAAGCATAACTGGGAAAACGAACGTAAATCGCTCGTTGAAAGAAACCAGCTGGCTCGTACCAGGCTGGAAAAAGTCCTGCAGCGTCTGAAGACTCTGGAACAGATGTAACGTCCAATCCGCTATAACAGCGGACTACAACCAAACAGGGCCTTTCAGGCACAAACACTGCGGATAACTTTCGGGAACCGTATCCAGATGTCACAAGAAGTCGATACCGTCAGCATCAGCATTCTAGGTCGCGAATACCAGATCAGCTGTCCACCCGACGAAGAAGAAGCCCTGCGCAAGTCCGCCAAATACCTCGACAAGCAGATGGAAAGCGTGAAAACCCGTGGTTCCACGCTGGCCTTTGAAAAGGTGGCCGTGATGGCGGCGCTCAATATCTGCCACGAACTGCTGCAGAAATCCCAGCAGGTGGTGGTTTCCGAATCTGACTCCCTCGACAGGATCAAGGCCCTGCAGGACAAGATCGAAGACGCCCTGCAGTCCAGTCGCCAGATCGAAATCTGACCGGCATTGCCGCTGGCACGCAAATGTTGCCGGCCACCGTGGTAAAACTCCCCCTGTCTTCCACTTCCGGATTTGGCATATAATCGTTTTCGATCTCCCTGGGATATTGGCCAGTTGAATTAGTTCTTGAGCCGATAATAGTAACCCGGAGGCTTTGCCCAATGGCGTTGTGTGCATGTCCGCAAGACGGAAAGCCTGATACGTCGGACGAGCCACCACCTGAACCGTACGGTTCAGGACGCATTCGATAGCGGTATCCTGGGGAGTGATTATTTATTCCGTTAGCGTTGGGCCTCGCCTTACCCCGCTCCCCCGCCCCACCCGCTGACATTGTCCCAGCCTTCTTTTGGCCAATTCTTTTACAATAACGATAATCCGCTGGCCTGCGGCGTTTTCGCCAGCCGGCCGCAGCTTTATACCAGCAGACACTTTCCATAAGTCGGTGCTTACTAACGATATATGACTCAAAATAGCTTGCTTGAACAACGAAAAGCCCTGCGCAAGGCGCTCCGGTCCAACCGTCGCGCCCTGACGCCCGTCAGCCAGGCCCGCGCGGCACAGGCGGTCGCCGACCGGGTCCTGGCCGCGGATTTCATGCCCCTGGGCGGCCACATTGCCCTGTTTATGTCAGCGGATGGTGAAATTGATACGGCCCCGTTGCTCGAGGGTTTGCTGGCCCTCGGCAAGGCCTGCTATCTGCCCGTCCTGGCGCAGGATACCGTGACCCTGCAGTTCCGGCGCTACCGGCCGGACAGACCGCTGGTCACCAACTTTTTGGGTCTGCAGGAGCCGGATGAAGACGCCGATAGCATTGCCCCAGAAGACCTGAACACGGTATTCATGCCCCTGGTGGGCTTTGACCTGGCAGGCAACAGACTGGGGATGGGCAAGGGGTACTACGATCGCACGTTTGCGTTTGTGAGTGCGGACAGGTCAACCGGCCCGGCCTTGATCGGCCTGGCGCATGAATGTCAGCGGGTAGAGCATCTTGAGGCAGCAGACTGGGATGTGCCTCTGGGCGGGATTCTGACCGGAGACGCGTTTTACCGGGTCCGGTGAGAGTGGTTCGGATGTGTCACGAAACGCCTTAAGCGCTTGTAAAAACTAGAAAAAGTTGCTGCTTTGCGCGACACTGCTAATCAGGATGCCGGCACCGAATACAATCAACAGCACCATCATCAGATCAGGACTCTTTTTCATGTTCACCCCGTGGTAAGACGTATCACGTGTTTAGCGGCAATGTGACACGCTGGAATAGTGATGTTAGTTAGAGCCGAAAACTCATATAGCTTGCTAGCTATACTGTTTAAGCTGCTGAACTATAGGGATTTTGTGCGCTGCATGCAACACTTCTTTGAAGACTTTTTAAAGATTCCTCACATCTCGCCTCAATCCACCCGCTCGTTTAGACTTATGCCCCTTAATTTCCTCCCGCCAACCGGACGAGCAGTAACCCCATGACCCAGGACGAACTCAAACAGGCTGTCGCCAAAGCCGCCTTTGACCATATTGAAAAACTCATCACCGACGACGCCGTGATCGGTGTCGGCACCGGCTCCACGGCCAATCTGTTCATTGAGGAGCTCGCCAGGATCAAGGGCGATATCAAGGCCACCGTGGCCAGCTCCGAAGAAACCGCCAGACGCCTGCAAAGCCATGGCATTCCCGTGTATGACCTGAACAGCGTCAACGAGGTGACGGTGTACGTGGACGGGGCTGATGAAACCAACGAGTACCTGCAGTTGATCAAGGGGGGTGGCGCTGCCCTGACCCGCGAAAAGATCATTGCCGCCGTGGCCAGGGAGTTTGTCTGCATAGCCGATGGCAGCAAGTGGGTGGATGTCCTGGGTGCCTTTCCGCTCCCGGTAGAAGTCATTCCCATGGCCCGCAGCCATGTCGGTCGCCAGATCGTGCTGCTCGGCGGTGAGCCGGTTTACCGCGAAGGCGTTCTCACCGATAACGGCAACATCATCATTGATGTGCACAACATGTCGATCAGCGATCCGCGCAAACTGGAAACCCAGCTCAATGAAATCGTAGGCGTCGTAACAAACGGCCTGTTTGCCCACCGCCCTGCCGACATTCTGCTGCTCGGTCGCGAATCGGGTGTTGAAACCATTACCGCCAGTTAACCTTTTTTGGAGTTTTGAACATGTCCGCTTTCAATAATGTCTCTGTGACCAAGAACGCCAACATCTATTTCGACGGCAAGGTCACCAGCCGCACCGTGCATTTTTCCGACGGTACGCGCAAAACCCTTGGCATCATGATGCCCGGCGACTACGAATTTGGCACTGACTGCCATGAACTGATGGAAATTTTGTCCGGCGACTTGGAGGTACAACTCCCGGGAGAGGACTGGAAAAAAGTGACCGGCGGTCAATCTTTTGAGGTACCGGCAAACGCCAAATTCAAGCTGAAAATTGCCACAGTCACCGATTACTGCTGCAGCTATTCGTGAACGCGAAGCCGCTCTAGGTCGGCATAGGCCGCAGGCCGTTTGCCGACATTGGCCCCTGTCATATATAGGTCCGCGTCAGGGTATATGTCAGCCGTCATGATGTCGGCAAACGGCCCCTTCGGGCCTATGCCGACCTGCGACAGGGATACCGGCACGGGAAATTCATGACATCAGCTTTTCGGCTCGACCCACTTCCACCCTTCCCATAAGCCCGGTTTGTGCCCGACCATGTCTTCCAGATGGGCCAGGTATTGCGTCATCGCATCATCGACAGTGGTGTCGCTCACGCCATCACTGATGGGACGTAACACCATGGCAAAGCGGTTGCCGCCACGCCAGTCGAGATAGCCGCTCAGGATCGGCACCTGCTTGGTAATCGCCATCTTCACGACACCGGTAGGACAGGACAGCGAGGCATCCAGGAACGGGTACTCAAGGCGGTTCCTGTCCTGAAAAAAGTCCGGAAAATCAAACGAGGACGACACCAGCTGGTTTTTCTGGAAAGCCCGCAGAATGGCGCGGGCATTGCCCTGGGGTTTCACGAGAATGAGCTCGCCGCCATGCAGCATCTGCTCGGCGTTCAGGTAAATGCTGTCTGTGCGCGCACGTACCTGCTGGTAACGGGCCGCCTGCCGGTTATCAAACGCCACGGCATTCAGCGGCACTCCCTGACCGGCCAGCAAGGTGCAGAACATCATGTTGAGGTGGTGATGAAAGGTCATGACCAGCGCGCCGCGACCCAGCGCCCTGGCCTGTTCGATGTTTTCGAACCCGGAAATGGTCAGCTCACACCGTTCGCCCCAGGCCCGGTCGTTCCAGGCATAAAGTCCGGCATGCAGGCGGGCAACGCCGAACAGTTTGCCAAAATCACGCCAGGCGCTTGCCTGTGCCTGGGGATCGCGAACAGCACGCGACAGGCCGGACAGCCACCTGGCCTGCTGTTTTGACAGGGCCGGATGAAGATGACGGATGGTCCTGGCAGCGAGGCGATTGCCCGCGCCATAGGGCAGCAGTCCGTTCAGGAAAGCCACCCAGGCGAACATGATTTTGCGCCGCCAGGCGTCCATATATGATCCCTAACGGGTGATGGCGCGCGCGAACCGTTGAATCAACGCACCGTGGCCTTGTATTCCCCGGCACTGTACCTGGCAGACATCTCTTCCAGGTTGTAGATCTTGCCGAGATTGGAAGCCTGCCCAGCGGTACCAAAGGCTTCAAGTCGGGCCTTGACGATATCCTTCATGGCGGTGATGGTCGGCGTCAGGAATTTGCGCGGATCGAATTCGGATGTGTTTTCAGCCAGGAATTTGCGCACCGCGCCGGTAGAGGCCAGGCGCAGGTCGGTATCGATATTGACCTTGCGCACACCGTTCTTGATACCTTCCTGGATTTCCTCGACCGGCACCCCGTAGGTTTCCGGAATCTCACCGCCGAACTCATTGATCACGGCTAGCCACTCCTGCGGCACCGATGAGGAGCCGTGCATCACCAGGTGGGTGTTCGGAATGCGTTGGTGGATTTCCTTGATGCGGCCGATGGCCAGGATGTCACCTGTCGGCGGCCGGCTAAACTTGTAGGCGCCATGACTGGTGCCACAGGCGATGGCCAGTGCATCGATACCGGTGGCTTCAACAAACTGTGCCGCTTCATCCGGGTCGGTCAGCAGCTGTTCCTTGCTGAGCTTGCCTTCGGCACCGTGGCCGTCTTCCTCACCGGCCATGCCGGATTCCAGGGAACCCAGGCAACCCAGTTCGCCTTCCACGGACACGCCACAGGCATGGGCCATGTCCACGGCCAGTTTGGTGACCTTCACGTTGTATTCGAAATCCATCGGCGTCTTGCCGTCCTCACCGAGGGAGCCGTCCATCATCACGGAGGAAAAACCGAGCTGGATGGAACGCTGGCACACGGCCGGTGACACACCATGGTCCTGGTGCATGACGATGGGGATATGCGGAAACTCTTCAATGGCGGCCTGGATCATGTGCCGGAGAAAATTGGAGCCGGCGTATTTACGGGCACCGGCAGAGGCCTGCAGGATGACGGGACTGTTCACTTCATCCGCGCCCATCATGATTGCGCGTACCTGTTCCAGGTTGTTGACGTTGAACGCCGGCACGCCGTAGTTGTTTTCGGCGGCGTGGTCCAGTAACTGTCTCAAGCTCATTAATGCCATGTCATGTACCTATTGTCGAAATGGTGTGAATGAAAATTTTACTGTCCCAGGTCAGATGCAAGGTTTCAACCGATCCCGGTTTATTTGTCGGCAAACGACCCTGCGGGTCTTTTATGCCTCAGAGGGTCATGCCGGCCTGCAATGTATTCAGGCTACCGGTGCTTCATCCCTTCTCTGCCAGGATCGCCACAGCCGGCAATGTTTTGCCCTCGACGAATTCCAGGAACGCGCCACCGCCGGTGGAAATATAGGAAATCGCGTCGCTGATGCCGTGCTTGTCGATGGCGGTGATGGTTTCCCCGCCACCGGCAATGGAAAATCCGTCATTGTCGGCTATCGCCCTGGCCAGTGATTCCGTGCCGGCGGCAAAAGCCTCGAATTCAAACACTCCGACCGGACCGTTCCAGAGAATGGTTTTCATACCGTTGATGATGTCAGCAAACTGTTTGCTCGTCTCAGGGCCGACATCGAGAATCATGTCATCCTCGGCCACGTCATCCACGGATTTGAGCGTGGCCGGCGCGGTGTCGGAAAACTCGGTGGCCACCATCACATCCACCGGCAACGGAATGTCGGTATTTTCCATCAGCTTCTGCGCTACCGGAATCATGTCGGCTTCCACCAGGGACTTGCCGACGGGCTTGCCGGCCGCCGCCAGGAAGGTGTTGGCAATACCGCCGCCGACAATGAGCTGGTCCACTTTACCGGCCAGGGCTTCGAGCACGCTCAGCTTGCTGGAGACCTTGGCGCCGCCGACCACCGCCAGCATCGGACGCTCGGGTTTGGACAGTGCTTTTTCCAGGGCATCCAGTTCTGCTTTCAGCAGTGGCCCGGCGCAGGCCGCAGGGGCGTATTTGGCCACACCATGAGTGCTGGCCTGGGCCCGGTGCGCGGTGCCGAAGGCGTCCATCACGAACAGGTCGCACAAGCTGGCATAGTACTGGGCCAGGTCATCGGCATCGCTGTTTTCGCCGACGTTCGTGCGCACGTTTTCCAGCAACACGCAGCTGCCTGGCGCCAGTGCCCTGGCATCCTCAGCGGAAAAATCGGGTGTCATGATGGCGACTTCAGCGCCCAGCAGGTTGCCCAGGTATGCCGCTACCGGCGCCATGGAAAATTCCATCTGTTTGCTAATCGGCTTGCCCTCTTCCGGCCGGCCCAGATGCGACATGACAATCACCCTGGCGCCAGCCGCCATGGCCAGCTTGATGGTCGGCAGCGCAGCCATGATACGGGTGTCGTTGACGACCTTGCCGTCTTTCACCGGGACATTGAGATCCTCGCGAATCAATACACGCTGGTCTTTGAGGGGGTAATCATGAATACTGCGAATGGTCATCGTCACTGCACTGTCGAAGAAATTGTCGGGATGGATAAAGCCATAAATCATACCCGATTGCGGCAGGGATTTCCGCCTTCTAGCGCATTGTTCGCGGCTAAAGCCGCTCCTACATGCCACGACAGAACCAGGCAGCAGCGGCCTTAACCGCGGATGTGCAAACCCTAAACTTGCCGGACACCATCAGCGCACAACAGCATCCAGATTTTCATGAAAACCTACATCCACATCGGCCAGCACAAAACCGGCACCACCTCGATCCAGCATTTTCTGCAGCAGCACCGGGACAGCCTGATCAGTGACGGCCTCTACGTGCCGGATACCCTGCTCGGCTTCGACAACCCGTCCCACTTTCTCCTGAACGCCTATGCGCTCGATGCAGACCGCGATTCCACGGCCAAGATCCGCCTGCGTGAATTTCTGGATGACAACTTCTTTGCCACGCTCGACCACCGCCTGGCCACCGCTGTGGCCCAGCATTATGAGCGCGCCATGAACGCCGGCTGCGAGGAGATTCTGTGGACTAACGAAGGCCTGTTCCTGCTCAACTCCGAAGCTGAATATGCACGCCTGAAGCAGCTGTTTGCGCTATACAGCGATGAGGTTGTGTGCATCTGCTGTTTTCGGGACAAGGACTCGTTCCTCCAGTCCTATACCCGGCAACTGGCCTCACTGGACCTGCCGCTCAGTGACGACCCAACTTCCTACCGATACCTGGCCCCGGATTCCTGGCTGCTGGATTACGAGCGCAAGAAAACCCTGCTCAACGCGGTGTTTGACGAAGTGCGCCTGCTCGACTACGACGCCGGGGATATGGTGAAGGTGTTCATGGAAAGCGTGGGACGAACAGTGCTGGGGGATACGACCGGGATACGCCTGAACAAGACGGAGAACATGTAGGTCGGCATAGGCCCAAAGGACCCTTTGCCGACATGGTCAAACTTGCAGGTTCAATCTGAAACCGATGAATACCAGCAAACGGGCTGCGCCCTATGCCGACCTACCACACTAGTGAGGATTTTCCGCGGCTAAAATCGCTCCTACGCATTGAAACAAACGGTAGAAGCGGCTTCAGCCGCGAACGGAGCCTGCGGACATTCAGAGCGGGACTACAGCAACTTCGCAATCTGCTTTTCGATGTTTTCAGCTGTAAACCCGAAATGGGCCATCACGGCCTTGCCCGGGGCAGACTCGCCGAAGGTAGTCATGCCAATGACCTTGCCATCAAGACCCACGTACTTGTACCAGTAATCCACCTGGGCGGCCTCGACTGCTACACGCTTGCGCACTGCTGATGGCAGCACGGCTTCACGGTAGTCGACGTCCTGGGCATCAAAGACATCGGTCGAGGGCATGGAAACCAGTCGTACGGCCTTGCCCTGACCCTGCAGGGATTTGACGGCCTCCAGGGTGACAGATACTTCAGAACCGGTGGCTATGACCACAACATCCGGCGTGCCTTCGCAATCGGCCAGGATGTAAGCGCCGCGGGCGATGCCTTCGAGCTGTTCCGGTGTCCGGTCAAGGTGGGGCACACCCTGGCGGGTCAGAACCAGCGAGGTCGGTCCATCCGTGCGCAGCAGGGCCGCTTTCCAAGACACAGCAGTTTCCACGGCATCAGCCGGTCGCCAGACAGACATGTTCGGGGTCACACGCAAGGCACAGGTCTGTTCAACCGCCTGATGCGTGGGGCCGTCCTCACCCTGACCGATGGAGTCATGGGTAAAGACAAAAATATTCTGCTGCCTCATCAGTGCCGCCATGCGGACCGCATTGCGGGCATATTCCATGAAGATCAGGAAGGTGCCGCCGTAGGGAATGAAGCCGCCATGCAGCGCGATGCCGTTGTTGATCGCCGCCATGCCGAATTCACGCACGCCGTAATAGATGTAGTTGCCCTTGGCCTCCTGGCTGATCGGCAGGCTGCCGTCCCAGGCGGTCAGGTTGGAGCCGGTGAGGTCGGCCGAGCCACCGATCAGTTCCGGCAGCACCTTGCCAAACGCGGCAATGCATTTTTGCGAGGCCTGTCGTGTGGCCATGGCTGCAGCGGCAGCGTTGGTTTCCTGGATGAACTCGTTGGCAATCTGCTCGAAATCCCCGAACAGCTCGCCCCGATAACGCCGGATCAGCTCCATGGCGTGCACGGGATATTCTTCCTCGTAGCGGGTAAACAGTTCTTTCCAGCGGGTTTCCGCGGCAAAGCCTTTTTCTCTCGCTTCCCAGGTCTGGTAGACCTCTTCTGGAATTTCAAACGGTGGATGATGCCAGCCCAGAGCCTCGCGGGTAGCCTGGATTTCCTCTTCACCCAGCGGCGCACCATGCGTGGCGGACGTACCGGCCTTGTTCGGGGAACCGAATCCGATCGTGGTTTTGCAACTGATCAGCGTCGGCTGCTGCGTATTGGCCTGCGCTGCACGAATGGCTGCAGCAATCTCGTCCGGGTTGTGGCCATCGCAGGACAGGGTCTGCCAGCCATAGGCTTCAAAGCGCTTGCTGGTATCGTCACCGAACCACTCATCGACTTCACCGTCGATGGAAATACCGTTGTCATCATAGAACACGATGAGTTTGCCCAGGTTCAGGGTGCCGGCCAGGGAACACACTTCATGTGAAACCCCTTCCATCAGGCAGCCGTCACCGGCAAACACGTAGGTGTAATGGTCGATCACCGCAAAACCATCGCGGTTGAACTGTGCCGCCAGGGTGCGTTCGGCAATGGCCATGCCCACGGCATTGGCCAGGCCCTGACCCAGGGGGCCGGTGGTGGTTTCCACGCCCGGGGTGTAACCGTATTCGGGATGCCCTGGCGTCTTCGAATGCAACTGTCGGAAATTGGCCAACTCCTCGATGGGCAGGTCGTAGCCTGTGAGATGCAGCAGGGAATAGATCAGCATGGAGCCATGACCGTTGGACAGCACGAAGCGGTCGCGGTTGATCCAGTTCGGGTTGGTCGGATTGTGGCTCAGGAAATCGTGCCAGAGCACCTCGGCAATATCCGCCATGCCCATCGGCGCACCCGGGTGACCCGAGTTGGCTTTCTGCACGGCATCCATGCTCAACGCCCGAATGGCATTGGCGCAGTCTTTACGTGAGGCTTGGCGCGGGGCTTGTGTGTTGCTGTCAGCGGCACCTGACTCATTGATACCGGAAGTGCTGGAGTTCTCAGCCGGCATACTGCTTCTCCTGTCCCAAACGGGGGAATTAAGGTGTCACCCTGGTTTTATTTTCAGAATGGCAAGGCGGAAATGACCGTCACATCCTGCTCCCCGACTGGCTTTTTGCTGTTGTTGTTCGCGGGGGGTCGTTATTGTCTCCTAGCCAGTCCGATTTTGCCACACGCAAAGGGGGAAAATTGCCGGCCTTGGCGCCCTGAAAGAGCCGTATTCAGGCAACTGCAGGCATTTGCGAAAAGCCTTGCGGGGTGGTACATTCGGTGCCCTGCAATACCTGACTGATTATAAAAATTATAAGTATTTCAAGACTTCCCGAGTCAGAGACTCTACACAGCCCCCGCTAGGAATCGCGCCAACCGGATTCATGATCGGGGCATCTCTGAAATCAAAAAGCTTGATGCGTTTACTTAGGGGAACATCCCGGGGGAAGAAATCAGTTCAGGGGGTAGCCTTGGTTTACGGTAGCAAGGTACTGCATTGATTCTGCTTACTGGCCCATTTTGGGGCAGTGCTCTTCAACTGCATTCGCATTCTTGATTCTGCCAGGACCATTTATAAGAAGAGACTTGGGAAACAACTCACTACACTTTTTCCTACACGGTGTTTCGAGACTGTACCGAGTCAAGACAACATGCAAACAGGCCATGACAAACATCGGGCCTGGTTTTTGCTAAAACATATAAGAAGGAAAACAGTATGACTGAAGCAGTATTGTTTACATCGGAATCTGTATCTGAAGGCCATCCCGATAAAATTTCCGACCAGATCTCAGACGCCATTCTAGATGCATTGCTGGAGCAGGATCCCAAATCTCGTGTCGCAGTTGAAACCCTGACCAAAACCGGCCTCGCCCTCGTTGCCGGCGAGGTGACCACCACTGCTCACATTGAAGTTGAAGAAATCGTCCGTAAAGTCATTTGCGATATCGGTTATACCGATTCCTCCATGGGCTACGATGGCAACACCTGTGCCGTACTGAACGGCATAGGCAAGCAGTCCCCCGACATTTCCATGGGCGTTTCCGAAGGTGAAGGCCTTCACAAGGAACAGGGTGCAGGCGATCAAGGCCTGATGTTCGGTTACGCCTGTGACGAAACCGATGTCCTCATGCCCGCCCCGATCACGTATGCCCATCTGCTAGTGAAGAAACAGGCTGAAGTCCGCAAGAACGGCTCCCTGCCCTTCCTGCTGCCGGACGCCAAGAGCCAGCTGACCTTCCGTTATGTCGACGGCAAGCCGACCTCCATCGACGCCGTGGTGCTGTCAAGCCAGCACACCAAGGACGTCACCCAGGAGCAGCTGCACGAAGCCGTGATGGAAGAAATTATCAAGCCTGTGCTGCCTGCCGAGTGGCTGGATGCAGACACCAAGTACCACATCAACCCGACCGGCCAGTTCATCATCGGTGGCCCGCACGGTGACTGTGGTCTGACCGGCCGCAAGATCATCGTGGACACCTACGGCGGCATGGCCCGTCATGGTGGCGGCGCCTTCTCCGGCAAGGACCCGTCCAAGGTGGACCGTTCCGCAGCCTACCTGGCCCGCTACATTGCCAAGAATATTGTCGCTGCAGGCCTGGCGACCCGTTGCGAAGTCCAGCTCTCCTACGCCATCGGCGTGGCCGAGCCGACCTCCATCCTGGTCGACACTTTTGGCACCGGCAAAATCGAGGACAGCAAGATCACCAGTCTGGTACGCGAGCATTTCGATTGCCGCCCCGCCGGCCTGATCGCCATGCTAGACCTGCTGCGGCCGATCTACCAGCCTACCGCTGCCTACGGTCATTTCGGCCGCGAGGAATTCTCTTGGGAGAAAACCGACAAGGCCGAAGCCTTGAAGGCAGACGCTGGCATCTAAACCAGCAGGCAGGCCGACAAAGTCGGTCAGGGACGGACTGCGCAAAGCCTGCTCCGTCCCTGTCTCTACCGATTCACATGATTCATAAATTCAAGCAATAGGAACTATTAATGAGCAAAGAAGATTACAAAGTCGCGGATATCGGACTGGCAGATTTTGGCCGCAAGGAAATCATGCTGGCCGAATCCGAAATGCCGTCCCTGATGGTACTGCGCGAAAAGTATGGCGAAGAAAAGCCACTTAAAGGCGCCAAGATCATCGGCTGTATCCACATGACCATCCAGACCGCGGTACTGATCGAAACCCTGAAAGCCCTGGGTGCCGAAGTGCGCTGGTCCTCCTGTAACATCTTCTCCACCCAGGACCATGCGGCTGCCGCGATGGCTGCCTCCGGCGTTGCGGTTTACGCCTGGAAAGGGCAGACCGAGGAAGAAGCCGAGTGGTGTATCGAGCAGACCATCCTCAAAGATGGCAAGCCCTGGGATGCCAACATGCTGCTGGACGACGGCGGCGACCTGACTGCCATGGTGCATCAGAAGTATCCCGAAATGCTGGACAACATCAACGGTATCACCGAAGAAACAACCACCGGTGTTCACCGCCTGTATGAAATGATGGCCGAAGGCACCCTGAAAGTACCGGCTGTCAACGTCAACGACTCGGTCACCAAGTCCAAGAACGACAACAAGTACGGCTGCCGCCACTCACTGAACGACGGTATCAAGCGTGGTACCGACATGCTGTTGTCCGGCCGCAAGGCACTGGTCATCGGCTACGGTGACGTTGGTAAAGGTTCTGCCGCCAGCCTGGCCCAGGAAGGCATGATCGTGAAGATTTCCGAGATCGACCCGATCTGCGCCATGCAGGCCTGCATGGACGGCTTTGAAGTGGTCTCTCCGTACGTGGACGGCATTAACACCGGCACCATGGAAGGCATCAACAAGCAGCTGCTGGGAAGCACAGACCTGATCGTCACCACTACCGGCAACATCAATGTCTGCGACAAGTTCATGCTGCAGGCCCTGAAGCCATCTGCCGTGGTCTGTAACATTGGCCACTTCGACAACGAGATCGATACCGCCTTCATGCGCAAGGAATGGAAGTGGGAAGAGGTCAAGCCGCAGGTGCACAAGATCGTGCGCGGCAAACTGCCCGACGGCAAGGAAGACTTCCTGGTACTGTTGTCCGAAGGCCGCCTGATCAACCTGGGCAACGCGACCGGTCACCCGTCACGCATCATGGACGGCTCCTTCTCCAACCAGGTTCTCGCACAGATGTACCTGTGGGAACGCAAGTTCGCTGACCTAGATCCGGAAGTCAAGGAAGCCAACATCAAGGTTGAAGTACTGCCAAAGAAACTGGACGAAGAAGTGGCTGCCTGTATGGTCAAGGGCTTCGACGGTGTCATCACCCGTATGACCCCGGACCAGGCCAAGTACATCGGCGTGAAAGTCGAAGGCCCGTTCAAGCCGGAACACTACAAATACTAATAATAAGAACGAAACGAAGCTTCAAAGGGCGCCAATGGCGCCCTTTTTTATGGCCGCGAAAAGAGACAATCTTAGGTCGGCATAACCGCAATGCGGCGTCTGCCGACATAAGAATTCACACAAATACCCATGTCGGCAAACGGCCCTTCGGGCCTATGCCGACCTACGTCTATGCCGACCTACGAATGCCTCTTGCCTCTTTCCCCTCTGTCGTTTCTGGTATGCTTTTCCCCTGCTCACCCAAGGAGGATTGCGTCATGTATCCATTCAAAAAAGGCTACTACGCCGTGCATAATGGCTGGTATGTCGCCGCCTTTCGCCAGGATGTTTCCGACCAGCTTGTCTCGCGCTGGATCCTGAATCAGCCGGTCGTACTCTTTCGCAAGCAGGACGGTGACGTGACCTGTTTGAGCGGTCTCTGCCCGCACCGCTTCTTCCCACTTGCTGACAGCCACCTGAAAGACGACACCATCACCTGCGCCTACCACGGCATCGCCTTTGATGCCGAGGGTCAGTGCACTAATATTCCGGGGCAGGACAATATTCCGTCCAGCTGCCAGCTGAAAAAATACCCCGTGGTGGAGCACGGTATGTGGGTCTGGGTATGGCCTGGTGATCCCACAAAAGCTGACATCAGTCTGTTGCCGGACCTGGCCGACATCGGCCACGATGGCGAAGGCATCACCGCCAGCCCGCTGTATTTTTATGAGGTCCAGGCCCGCTACCAGCTGCTGACCGACAACCTCACCGACCTGTCACATCTGGCGTACCTGCACGGCAGCAGCATCGGTTCCAGTGGCAACGCCGAGGTACCGGAAGATTTGTCCGAGGCACCGGGTGTTCTTTACAGCTCGCGCACCATCCGCGACTGCGAAGCCCCGCCAGTGGTCAAGGAATTCCATCACTACGAAGGCAACATCAACCAGGTCAGCGCCATGAATTTTTATTACCCGGGACTGCATGCCGGCTCGGTGGAAATGACGTTTCCAGACGATCATGAACGCGCCGGAGAAGCCATGCGTGCCATGTATATCTTCCACGCCATCACCCCGGCCACCCGGCACTCCTGCTACTACCATTTCGGTCTGGCCTCAAAGGATGTGCAGCAGATTGAAAACATGCGCGGCTACCTGCAGCACGTGGTCCAGGAAGACATCGATGCATCCCAGGCGATCGAACACATCTTGCAAAGCGGCAGCGCGCCATCCCGTGAAGTGATGAAATTCAGCGACCAGAATTCGGTGCGTGCACGCATGACATTGATGAAGTTGATGGACAAGGAAAGGGGTGTCACCGATACGCCAGTCACGGTGCAATCGGCAGAAGGATAGGTTCGACCCACCCAACCAGAAAGATTGGCGACTATGGCTGTATCTGCAATGAACCGTTATGCCCGCTACTAGTGTGCGCTTCCAAACCGAGCCACTCGCGCGCCTCGCCAATATTGCGGAAAAGTCTTAGATCAGCATAAATGTCACTGGTAAAACTGCTGTACATGTCGGAAATGCCGATCATCAGGTCTTCCTAAGCCACAATGGCCCGGCGGGCGTTTCGCGTCAGTGACTTGTCTTTGGCTATCAGGCTGACCAGGTTCTGCACCTGATCGGCAGTGGCTTCGACATCACACAGCCTGGCATCAATGATGCCATCCATGCCCGCCTTGTATTCACCACTGGCCATGATGCGCCCGACTTCCTTGACGATTTCCAGCAAGGTGATTTTGCCGGAAGCGGTGATTTCAGCCATGTTTTCTTCGCTGTTGATACGGTAATTGACCGACATGATGAATCCTTTCGTCAGGTCCAGAGATAGCCGCTGACGCGTTTTCCGATGACCTTATCGTCAAACACTACCTCTGCTTTTTTGCCTGCCATACCGTAACACACCTGCAGGGGTAAAAGATGTTCCGGGCGTGGATGACATTGCAAACCACCCGGCGCTTCCATCCAGTGCGTCAGTTTGTGCGTGCGCTCGTTTTCCGGCATATCGCTGGTACAGACGTTCCGCAACCAGGTTTCAAAGCCCTCGTTATCGGTATCCCTGGCGAGTCCGGGCATGAAAAAAGCGCGCAGGTTATGAAACGTCATGCCCGATCCCACAATCAACAGGTTCCTGTCCCGCAGCGGGGCCAGGGCCTGGCCCAGGGCGACATGGGCGCCGGCATCCAAGTTCACCAGCAGGGATAACTGGATAACCGGAATAGCGGCCTCGGGATACATCAGCTTCAGCGGTACGAACATACCGTGATCAAAACCACGTTGTGCATCCTGCATACAGGGCACGCCCTGCGCTTCCAGCAGACTGGCAATGTCAGCTGCGAGCGCCGGTGCGCCAGGAGCCGGATATTGAATCGCATAAGCTTCGGGCGGAAAGCCGCCATAGTCGTAAATCAGTTCCGGGCTGGCTCCGGCAGTCACGTGTGGCACCGGCATTTCCCAGTGCGCACTGATCATGATAATGGCCTCAGGCTGACCTAGCCGGGCAGGAACGGTTTGCAGGAACCGGGTCAGACTAGCCTGCTCGGGATCCCCCAGCAACGGCATGGGTCCACCGCCATGGGGTACGAAGAGAATACGGGCATTAGCCTGTTGCAAATCGGGTTGGGCAGTTTTCGACATGGTTCACAGCATACCCGATTACGATTCGGGTCTACTTGCAATCTCTTTAAAATACCGCACGCAGCAGCAGGAACAGGGCACCGCTCAGCAGCCCGGCAGCCGGCAGGGTAATGACCCAGGCCAGGCCGATGGGCTTCATGAGCCCCCAGTTGGTCTGGCGGTTCACAATGCCAATACCAAGCACTGAGCCGATCAGGATATGTGTGCTCGAAACCGGGATACCCAGAAGGGATGCCAAGAGCACCACGGTGGCTGCCGATAATTCTGCCGCAAAGCCGGACGCCGGATGCATGGCGGTCAGGTGATGCCCGACCGTCAGGATGACCTCGCGGCCAATGAACCAAAGGCCTGCCACCAATGCGATGCCAAAAGTTATCATGGTGAACGTGGGAATCGAGGCGGCACTGCCGATTACGCCGGTGCGCAGAACATCGAGAATGGCAGCAAAGGGACCGATTGCGTTGGCAATGTCGTTGGAGCCGTGGCTGAAGGCAAAACCGCAGGCCGTGAACACCTGCATCCAGCTGAACAGAACAAAGGTGGATTTACTCAACGGCTCATGTTTCAGGGAGCGGGCAAAGATCAGGGTTCCCATCCACACAGCCGAACCTACCATGGCCATGACCAGCAGGTTACCCAGTGCACTCAGTTCAAAATCGAGATTCTTCAGGCCTTTGAATACCAGCATGGCCGTGATGATGACAGCGCCCAGTGCCGCCACCAGCGGCACCCAGGTTTCCAGCGCACGTCGGGCATCCTCACCGTGTTGTTTTTCCTCGTGCAGGTGCAGCTCGTGGAAGGAACCGAATTCCATCTGACGGGGATCAATGTCTTCGGCTCGCTCGAACGGATTGTCCTCGGTGTTGGCGCTGGCATAGGAAATCTGCTGGATTTCCTCAAGCCGCTCATAGGCGGGACGAAAGTCGGCCTTCTGTTGGAGCATTTCCGCCTTCACTTCCAGCAGGCGACGTTCGGATTCTTCATCCTGCAGGATGATGTGGTTGCGGATCAACGTAAACAGCGCCCAGGACACCAGTCCGCCCAGCAACGGCGAAATCACCCAGGACATGGCAATCTTCACAACCTCGCCCCACTGCACCAGAGCGAAGGCCATGTCGCTGCCGTTGAGCACAATGCCGGTGACAATTGAGCTGCCGATGATGCCGCCGATGATGGAATGCGTGGTGGACACCGGATAACCGCGCTTGCTGGCAAACAGCAGCCACAGGGCGGCGGCCAGCAGCGCCGACATCATGATGTAGATAAAGTCCATGGGATCTAGTGCGATGTCGGACAGATCGACAATGTTGCCGCGAATGGTATTGGTGACTTCACCACCGGCAATGATGGCCCCGCTGACTTCAAACACGGCAGCAATGAGCAGCGCCTGCTTGATGCTAAGCGTGCCGGCCCCGACACTGGTGCCAAAGGAATTGGCCACGTCATTACCGCCAATATTGAAGGCCATGAACATGCCGAAGAAGGCAGCAATGACAAACACCAGCACGTTGCTGTAAGCCGTGTAATCCAGCCCCCAGTAGAGAAAGGCGGCGGCCGTACCGGCCAGCAAAAAGGCAAACAAAAGGCTCAGTCTGTCGATGTTTTGCATGTTGCTCTTACCTGGCCTCCGGTATTTTTCAAAATAAAATCAGCATGTTGCAAGCAGATCGCAATACCGCTTGAGTCTTCCTGCCGGAGGTCTGTGTTGTCGTTGCGTGCCTTGGGGCATGTCTGCGTTGTGATCATTTCCCAGAGGGGAAGATTGCCTAATTCAGCGCCCAGTGCAAGCAAAACCGGGCCTGAAAGTCAGAAGCTCTGCACGATTCCCGGATGCCATTGAGTAGCATCTGGATCGCCAGGATGACCAGGATCATACCCATCAGGCGTTCCAGGGCACGCGAGCCAAGCTCCCCGATCACGGACAGCACTCTCGGGGACAGCATGAGCAGGATCGTACTGGTCAGCCAGGCCAGGAACAGGGTCACAGCAGTGGATATGATTTCAGGCCAGTTCTTGGCGCCCAAGGTGATCGAAAGCGGACGATGGCGACAAGGAAATCTTGTCAGCTGACGTCCGGTGTAGTTCGGAACAGGGTATCGTGGTCCGGTGACTGTTCATGGGCCGGCCGGCCGTTGGTGTAGTAATAAAAGGACAATGACTTGCGGCTATGCCCTTCCGGGCACTGCAGCGCATGCGGATGGCCATGGTAGGACTGATCCGTGGTGCTGAAGATCACCGTGCGGTTGAACACCGGCGCGATCTTTTCATGGCAGCGGGTGATGCCGCCATCCCACAACTCCAGATGTCCGCCCCAGGCATCCTGCCAGTCCTCGTTCAGGTATATGAGCATGTTCAGGCGCCGGTCCAGCTTCAGCTTGGGATGGCGGTTGAAATCCACATGCACTTTCAGAAACCCGCCGGGCAGAATCTGATGCAGCCCCGCCCCGCCAAAGTAGGGATCGGGGATGAGACCATTGATACCGGTCAGGGTTTCCAGGAAGGCCAGCATGGGCGGTGCGTTCATGGCCTGCAGGAAATCCCAGATCGCCGGTGCCACCGTGTTGGTGTGCCAGTAGCCCAGCTTCTTTTCATGGCCGGAATCGAACTGCCGCCAGGGCATGTCCTCCGGCGCGGGAAACACCTCCAGCACCCGTTTCAGGTCGGCGTCGTCAAACAGGTTATCGATCACCACATGGGGAAACGGCGCGGCGTCCTGGTAAGACTCTGCGAGCGCGGCAGGATCGGCATGGAGTGTGGGGATCAATTGCATGGGGCTATTCTACCAGCTCATCATCCAGGCCGGATCGATTCGTCAGCCAGAATCCGCTCCACTTCTTCCCTGAAGCTCTGTCTAGGCTCCCGTATGCCGAAGGCACGCCAATGCGGGGCATTCTTCTTGATATCAGGCACAGTCGTGGTGACATAAAAATCCGGATCGCGGAAGCCTTTTTCAAATTGGTAATATTCGTAGTCAGCGTCATTTCGCAGCAGAAAGTACCAGCTGTTTAGCATGCCTCGCTGCTTGTCATCCAGGCTTTCCAAGCTGGTATCACCACTCTCGTAGCCACGCAATACCGCTCGAAATTCATAGTCATGGATCATGGCGAAGGAGATATCCATAGCATCCAATGCCCGGGTTTGATAAGCCTGTGCACTGATGGCTTCCTGCGTTTGTCGCAGTTCGATGACCACACTGACCAGCCCGCCCAGAACGGCCAAGAGTGTGATCAATTCAACCGTTTCACGCCACTTGGAAAATTTCATGTTTGACAGAGTTCCATTAATTAAAAATCAAAAGGATCAGAGTAATTTGATCCTGGTGGCAGTGTGATAAAAATCAAAGGGCTCTGACCCCTTTGATTCTTTGATTCTTTGATTC
>JBMTQX010000002.1:0-132389 GCA_049446715.1 Pseudohongiellaceae bacterium | reverse complement strand
ATTGGTTTTGCCGCTGGTTTTGGCTGGGGAGTTGGCTCGGCTATTTACGATAGTTTCCTCAGCCAGTAAGGATGCACAGAGAAATGTTACTGGGCAGATACTCTGCCTAGTAATCCGTGATGAGATATGGATATCAAAGTCAGACCAATCTATAGAGTCCTGGGCATACTGGTGTCTGTGCTCGGCATGATCGCAATGGGCGCTCAATTCCTGCATGAAAAAACTTTCGCAGACGAAGAACTGGTTTACTTCTCTATCTGCACAGTTTTCTTTTTAACCGTGGTGATGACGAGTTGCATAAAAGGCACAGTGCCCGGCTTCATCACAAGATTCCTGGATGAAAAGTCCAGGGACGATTGGAATAATGCCGGGACGTTTTTTACGAAATTTTCTGCCAAGTCTGTGGGATTCGCCCTGATTTTCCTGCTCATGGTCTTTTTTACAATTTTTCTTTATCAATAATTCCTCATATTTTCATAGAGTTACAAAATTAGACGACGAAAAATTAATACCAATTCATGCCTCAATTGGTATACTTCGCCCATCTTTATTGCCCCCGGAGGGCTGTTTTTTCCCTAAATGTCCAGTCAAACCCTCTCCCAGCGTCTCGTGCTGGAACCTGACAACCCGCAACGGCTCGCCAGTCTCTGCGGTCGCCTCAACGAACACCTGAAACAGATCGAACAACGCCTGCTGGTGAAAATCCAGAACCGGGGCAGTGAGTTCATGGTGACCGGTGCTCCCGAGGCGGTGAAAAACACTGCCGGAATCATCCGGTCCCTGTATGCCCTCACCCGTACCAGTCATGACCTGGCGCCGGACACCATTCACATGGCGATCCAGGAAGGGATCAATGACGCGCAGGATCACGACACTCCCGATGCGGCGGAAGTCGCACCGGTGACTGACGCGGATGATGATCGCCCCGATGACTTTGTGCTGATGCGCACCCCAAAGGCCTCCATCAAGCCCCGCGGGCGCAACCAGAACAATTACGTGCGTGCCATCGTGCGTCATGACATCAACTTCGGCATTGGTCCGGCCGGTACCGGCAAGACCTACCTGGCTGTAGCCGCTGCCGTTGAGGCCCTCGTCAAAGAACAGATCAGCCGCATCCTGCTGGTTCGCCCTGCCGTGGAAGCCGGCGAGAAACTCGGCTTCCTGCCCGGTGACCTGTCGCAGAAAGTCGATCCGTACCTGCGCCCCCTATACGATGCCCTGTATGAAATGCTCGGCTTTGAACGTGTCGGCAGGCTAATCGAAAAAAACGTGATTGAAGTGGCGCCTCTGGCCTACATGCGTGGTCGCACTCTGAACAACGCCTTCATCATTCTCGATGAAAGCCAGAACACCACGGCTTCCCAGATGAAAATGTTCCTGACCCGTATCGGTTTTGGTTCCACCGCTGTCATCACCGGTGACGTGACCCAGATCGACCTGCCCAAAGGCGTCAGCAGCGGTCTCGTGCAGGCCAGCAAGATTCTGCAGGATGTCGACGGCGTGAGCTTCACCTACTTCAAGTCGCGTGATGTCGTGCGTCACCCGATCGTGCAGCAGGTGGTGGATGCCTATGACCGGCATGACCGCCAGAACATCAAGGAACTGAACACCGAACAGCACCGGGAAAGCGATCGCTTCAATGAACGCGACCATTGATGTGACGGTGGATCTCGTGAACGCCAGCACAGATACCCAACTGCCCGCCACCGAAGCGTTTACGCGCTGGACCCGGGCCGCCCTCGACGCGCTGCACCGGGACACCGATGCGGAGCTCAGCATCCGCGTGGTCGACGAGGCCGAATCCGCCACACTGAACAGCACCTACCGGCATAAATCCGGGCCAACCAATGTCCTGTCATTTCCGTATGCCGCCATGGCCGGCATGGACAACAGCGAGATTCCCCTGCTGGGTGACCTGGCCATTTGTGCCCCGCTGGTGCGCCAGGAAGCCGAAGCGCAGCAAAAAACCGTCGAGGCACACTGGGCCCATTTGACCGTTCACGGTGTCCTGCACCTGAACGGCATGGACCACGAGGAAGCGGAAGACGCAGCGGCCATGGAAAGCCTGGAAATACACATTCTTGATACACTGGGATTCGCCAATCCTTACCAGCTGGACGATATAGGCAATGAGTGACGACCAACCTGACAGCGATTCGGGAAACGCTTCCTGGATCGGTAAACTGACCAACCTGTTCACCGAATCGGTGGATGATACCAAGAGCCTGGTCAATATCCTGCGCCAGGCCGAGCAGAACAAAGTGATTGATGCCGATGGTCTCAGCATCATCGAAGGTGCCCTGCAGGTGCATGACATGCAGGTGCGGGAAATCATGATTCCCCGCTCGCAGGTCGCCACCATTGATATTTCCGATTCACCCGAAGAGATCATTCCCAAGGTGATTGAAGCCGGCCATTCCCGCTTTCCGGTCATCGGCGAAAGCAAGGATGATGTGGTTGGCATTCTGCTGGCCAAGGATCTGCTGCCGCTGGTGCTGAATTCCGAAACCCGCTTCAACCTTAAAGATGCCCTGCGCCCGGCCATCTTTGTGCCGGAATCGAAACGGCTGAACGTGCTCCTCAAGGAATTTCGCGAGAACAAGAACCACATGGCGATTGTCATCGACGAATACGGCGGCCTGGGCGGCGTGGTCACCATCGAGGATGTGCTGGAACAGATCGTGGGTGAGATCGAGGACGAGTACGATGTCGATGAAGAGGACTACATCAAGAAAGTCGATAGCGACAATTACACCGTCAAGGCACTGACTCCCATTGAGGATTTCAACAACTTCTTCCACAGCAAGCTGCCGGACGATGAATTCGACACCATCGGCGGTCTTGTGCTCGACCTGTTCCGGCACATTCCGGAACGCGATGAAACCGTGGGCATCGGGCCATATGTGTTCAAGGTGCTCAATGCCGACAACCGGCAGATTCGCCTGCTGCTGGTGACGACTGTCTTCACCGAGGAAAACCCCGAGCCAGCCTGATGGTTGCGGAATCCCCAACCACGCCCGATTCCGCTACTGCCGGCCCTTCTGTATGGAGTCGTGCGCTGCTGGCTCTGGTGGCCGGTGCCATGGCGCCACTGGCCTTCAGTCCCCACAACATGTGGCTGCTGGGATTGGTTTCCGTCCTCGGTTTCTACACCGCACTAAAACACACCTCACCACGAACCGGGGCCATCATCGGCTGGTGTTATGGCGCCGGCTTTTTTGGCGTTGGCGTGTCCTGGGTCTATGTCAGCATCCATGTCTACGGTAATACCGCTCCCGCCTTTGCCGGTTTCCTCACCGCGTTATTTGTCATGGGCCTGGCCCTGCTCTTTGCGGTGCAGGCCTGGGTCACCCAGCGCTGGTACAACCAGTCCTTTTACCTGCTCAGTTTCAGTGCCATCTGGGTGCTGGGGGAATGGTGCCGCAGCTGGCTGCTGACCGGTTTTCCCTGGCTCTACATGGGCTACCCGCACGTGAATTCGGCCTTTGCCGGCCTCGCGCCGATATTCGGCGTGATGGGCATCAGTTTCGTGGTGGTGCTTTCCGGCGCCGCCTTGGGCGAGATGGTGCTGATCTGGCGCCGGACTGGCTCCAGTTATGCCGTGGCCCGCAGCTATCTGCCGACAGTACTGTTCTTTCTCTGGGTGCTGACCTCCCTGTCATCCAGCCTCAACTGGGTGGAGCCGGTAGCCGATGCCACGCTGGATGTTGCCCTGGTCCAGGGTAATATCGACCAGGGTCGCAAATTCGATCGCGACTTCATTGATGACAACCTGGCCACCTATGACAGGCTGACTGCCCCGTACTGGAACGCCGATGTCATTGTCTGGCCAGAAACAGCCCTGCCTTTTGTCTATGGCCGCAATAACACGGCGGTTAATACCTTTGCCGCCCAGGCCCGCCGGTCGGACACCACGCTAATTACCGGTATCTTTGGCGAAACCGGCACCGGCCTGCATAACAGCATCACCAGCCTTGGGGTGGGGGAAGGCATCTACCACAAGCAGAAACTGGTGCCCTTTGGCGAGTACGTGCCGCTGCGCAGTGTCTTTGCCACCCTGCTGCAACTGTTTGCCCTGCCCATGTCCTCACTGGAAAAAGGCCCCGCCGACCAGCCCTTGCTGACTGCTGGCGGCTACCGTTATTCACCCTACATCTGCTACGAAGTGGTGTATCCCGATTTTGTCGCACACCGGGCCGCATCAGCCGATTTCCTGGTCACCATCAGCAATGACACCTGGTTCGGCGCCTCCTGGGGTCCGTTGCAGCACCTGCAGATGGCCGCCATGCGCGCACTGGAGAACGGCCGCTACCTGCTGCGTGCCACTAATAACGGTGTCTCGGCCATCATTGATGAGAGAGGCCACATTGTCGCCCGCACGGAACAGTTCCAGGCCGAGGTGTTGCAGGGACAGCTTCAGGTCTTTCGCGGCCAGACCCCCTTTTCTGTCTGGGGCTCCTGGCCTGTGCTGCTGTTCTGCGCAGCACTATTGATTGTCATCCATCGTTTCCAGCCGGCATTGCTGCAACTCGTGAATCGCCTGCCAAACCGTTGACTCCGTTTGGCCCGTTCACGCCCTGTGTGTTAATGCATCGGCGACACACCAGTTCAGGGAGCCTCGCTTGTCCAGGTATTACCATATTCTGATCACGCTGCTGCTGGCCGCCACCACCAGCGCCACCAGTGCCCAGTCCATCAACAACACACCTCGCACCGACGAGGACCTGACGCTACAGCACACCCAGGACTGGCTGGCAGCACAGCCCGCCTACAAGAACACCATCGACCAGGTGTACGACACCCTGCGCACCGTGTTCTACGAACGCCTGCCGCGTGGCGAGATGGCCGCACCCTTTCATACACTGGCGGACGATCCTTCCCGTCTGCAGCAGACCCTGCACAGCAGCATGGCCGCATTGCCCGACTGGCAGGCCGGCGCCTCATTAAGCAAGACGCTGGGCCGCCTGCATGCCGTGAACTACAGCGATTTCACCTGTGAGTGGACCCCGTTCCCCATGCCCGCATCACTGGATGCTGCCGCCGGGCAGATCGAACAACTGGCGGGCGACATTGTGGCGGGCTACCACGCCCAGCTGACCCAGGGGCAGTACGACTTTTTGCGCAACAATCATCCGCTGATGATGGGCCTGATCCAGGCTTACCCTTTTGGCGGCGCCTTTTCCGAGGACAACCTGCTCACCCTCGGCGAATACACCGACCTACTGAACAGTGCCGACCTGCCGGCGATTTTCTGCCTGGCTGAACAATGGAGCCAGTTTCAGGAACCTGCCTGGCGCAACAACGTTTACCAGTTGATGGCAAACGCCGAGAATGCCGACAGCCGCATCATCCGCGAATTTTCCACAGCTTACGGCCGCATTATTTTTGGCGGCACCGGTGAACTGCGGCTGCGTACCGGCAACCTGTTGTTTCTTGCCGACCTGGGCGGCGATGACATTTACGCACTGCGCACGCTGGATGCCTGGAGCGGCCTGCCGCAGCTGATCCTGGATTTCGCCGGCAACGATATCTATGACGCACAGATGCCTGGAGGCTATGCCGCCGGCATTGGCACCATTTCTCTGCTCACGGACCTGGCCGGTGACGATTCCTACCATGCCAATTCCCAGTCCCAGGGCACTGGTATATTCGGGGTCGGCATCCTGCATGACCTCGCCGGTAATGATGAATATGATGCACGCACCATGGCGCAGGGATTTTCGTTCTTCGGGGCGGGCATGCTGCTGGATGAAGCCGGGCATGACCGCTACCAGGTCATGGGACTGGGCCAGGGGGTGGGCATGACCTCTGCACTGGGTGTCATGGTCGATGCCGGGGGTGATGATGTCTACGAGGCCACAGGACTGTCCCCTACCAGTTACGGGACCCCTGGTTTGTCAGATAGCTGGAGCCAGGGCATCGGGGTTGGCGTGCGTTTCATGACACCAGGCGGCATCGGTATTCTCGAGGATATCGCCGGCCAGGATCACTACACCGCCGGATCCTTCTCCCAAGGTGGTGGTTACTTCCTGGGGCTCGGCCTGTTTCGTGACGGCGGCCAGGCCGACGACAGCTACCTGGGTTCGCGCTACAACTTCGGCTGGGGAGCGCACATGGGGGTCAGTTATTTCCTGGAGGAAGGTGGCAATGATGATTACCGCACAAGGCAATTTGTGGCGTCCGGCCTGTCCTGGGATCGCAGCATGGTGTTGTTCGAGGATCATGATGGTGACGACCGCTATGTCATGGGCGGCTTCAGCATCGGCGCTGCCGCGCATCGCTCCATCGTCCTGTTCCATGACTTTGCGGGCAGGGATACCTACATCGATGACATGCCCGCCCGCGCCAACCAGGGCCCGCCCAGCCTGGCAGTCTTTATCGACAGCGGTTCGGATGAAAACACCTTCGAAAACCCGGTGATCACCGGGACCTGTGTCGTCAACAACCAGCTCGGGTTTTACTTCATTGTGCTGTCAATGACCGGCATGCTCAGCGGCGACTGCCTGCCTGAATAAAATCCCCGATACACGCAAGTACACACTCAGCTCACGCCCATCATCCAGGCATAAAAACTGATGCTGACCACACTAAGCATGCAGGAGAGGACAATCGCCGTGGCGACCAGGTCTTCAGCGCACCGGTAGCGAATGGAAAACACATAGACGGAAATACCCACTGGCATGCATGACAGCAGCACCGCGGTCTGTGCCCATAATGTGTCGAGACTGAACACCTGGAAGGTCAGCAGCCACACCACCCCGGGCAGCACCATCAGTTTCATGCCTGTCAGCACCAGCGCCATGGGTATCTCGCCACGAATACGGTAGCGGTTAAGGCCGGCGCCCAGCGCAATCAGCGCTGCCGGAATGGCGGCCCGGCTCAGCAGCTCCAGGGCATCAAGCACTGGCGTGTAAACCGGCACACCGGCCAGGTTCACGACAGCACCCATAATGAGACTGCCGCTGATGGGATTTTTCAGCAGTTCCTTGCCGACATTGAACAGATGTGAGCGCATTGTACTGCCTTCCACACGCTGCATTTCCGCCACGAACGTGCCAAACGAAAAAATCAGCAGGTTATTGAAGGCGATCAGCATGAACATCGGCGCAAAGGCGGCCTCACCAAGCAGTTCCAGACAGATGGGTATACCCAGCACCGTGACATTGGGATACGCGCAGCCCATGCCGATAACCGCCATGCGCACCTGCCCGGGTCCATAACGCAGACGGGCAATCACCATACCGGCCAGGTAAACCGCGAAGATGGCCAGGTAGTATCCCCACAGCAGTGACCAGTCCATGACCACGGGCAGGTTGGCCGTGGCCGTGCCATAAAACAGCATGCTGGGCACCAGGCAGGTGAAGGTTATCCGGTCCAGCACGCGCACTTCGCTGTCAGCCAGGAACTGTTTGTGTGCCGCCAGCCAGGCCAGGAAGGCGATGGCGACAATCGGAAAAAGGGTTTCAATGATATGCATGCACGTTCCACCGGCAATAAAAATGCCGGCAGCCATTAAAGCATGCCGGCATTTGTTTGTGGAATCGCACCGTGCCCTGTGATTCAGGCCACGAGCAGAGGATGCGAACTATTCCAGGTAGTACGGTGTACTGTCTTCCATGGTAGCGAACAGTTTCATGGTCTCGAAGCGGTCCAGGGTCAGCTTGCCCTGCTCATTGAGGACGATGGCACCATCGAGCGAGGTCTTGGCCTCACCGGTTTCGTTGTGGAGACGCACTTCCACAAAAGTAAACGCCGGCGAGGTGTTGTTGGGCGTATTCCACAGGTAGGGATTGCGGGTTTTCAGGCCCGGCGTGACCAGGAAACGCATGTGCCTGCCGTTGTCGGCCTCTTCCTGCCAGGCATACTTGATGCGATAGCCGGTGGCGGCTGCAGAGAAGACATAACCACGGGTATCCTGGTCTTCAACGCTGGCCAGGAAAGTCTCCAGGTCACCGTCATCCTGGTACTGGCGCCAGGCATTTTCCACGGCGGCCTGCTGCACAGGCACAGACCAGTCGATCAGGGAAATACGGATGTCCTTGTCGGACTCGTACTTGACGTCCGTCGACTTGCCTGTAAGGGTCAGGCTGGCGGCAGCCTGAACCGTGGCAGCAGTGAAGATGGATAACAGCATGAATATTGCCAAACCCTTGAGGGTTGACAGGGAATGGGTGAACCACTTCATTTCGAGTAACCTCCTTAAGTTTCACAGGTGAAAATATTCCGGCATGGTCCATGCAGGCCATGCCGGAAATGCTTTTTAGCGCATGATCAGGAACAACTGCTGATTACCGCGCAAGACATTCATGGCCACAGTCCCGGCGTTGGCATCAAGCGCTGCCGCCAGTTCGCTGCGGGATGTGACCGGCGCGCGATTGACGGCGGTGATGATGTCGCCTATTTCCAGGCCACTGCGGAAAGCGCGGCTGCCCTGGACCACGTTGGTCACCAGAACACCACTGACTTTACCGAAGGCTTCATGGTTGGCCGGAATTTCACTGAGCTCGGCGCCTTCCAGTACAGACGAAGACCTGGCTTTCATGCCACTGTCAGCCACGTCCGAGGCATTGCCGATACGGACATCGTAATCAACGCGTGTGTTGTCTCGGATCAGGCCGATCGCCACTTCACTGCCGGCACGGGTCAAACCGATGGTGTTGCGCAGGTCAGAAGCGCCTTCAATGATCTCGTCACCGACCGCCACGATAATGTCGCCGGCCTGAATGCCTGCGGCTTCCGCCGGGGAACCGGGCTCCACACTGGAAACCACGGCGCCGGTGCGGACTTTCAGGTTCAGTGCTTCCACGACATCCGGGGTCAGGTCGGTGATACGCACACCGAGCATGCCGCGGCGTATTTCACCAAACTCCAGCAGCTGATCAACAACCGCCATGGCCATATTTATCGGCACGGCAAAACCGATACCCACGTTCCCGCCGGAAGGCGCAATGATCGCGGAGTTGATGCCCACCAGGTGGCCCTGGAAGTCGATCAGCGCGCCACCGGAATTCCCGGGGTTGATGGATGCATCAGTCTGGATAAAGTCTTCATAGCCGTCGGCATTGATACCGGTCTGGCGACTCAGCGCACTGACAATGCCGGTCGTGACGGTCTGGCCGATACCGAACGGGTTACCGATGGCCGCAACATAGTCTCCGACTCGTAGGGTTTCGGAGTCAGACAGCGGCACTTCACTGAGGTTTTCAGCCTCTATCTGCAGCAGTGCGATATCGGTACCGGCATCGCTGCCGATCAAGGTCGCCGGATAGGTACGCTTATCAGACAGGGTGACTTCGATGGCGTCGGCGTTATTGACCACATGATGGTTGGTCAGTACATAGCCCTGCTCGGCATCGATGATGACCCCGGAGCCGGCACCCTGGGTCGGTCGTGACGGCTGGTCCGGTATATCGAAGAAACGCCGCAGGGAAGGATCGTTCAATAAGGGATTTTGCTGTGGTGCGGTGTGTCCCGTGACCGCGATATTGACCACTGCCGGAGTGACTTTCTCAAGCACCGGGGCAATGCCCGGGCGCGCCGTGGGTAGGGTTTCCTGAGCACTATTGCCAGCTATTGCGCCAAAAATTATGAAGCCGGCCAACAGTACGCGAGGAAAATAACGAGCTGCAATTGTCATGCTATTGCTCCCAAGTTCTGGTTTGGTAACCGATAGACAACAGGTTAGGAAATTAATGCACTTTTAGTGTGCAATTCATATTTAAGAACACCAGGGGCAAATTTCAAGGGCAGGAAAGACCAAACGATCAATGCGCAACAGCACTGCAAACCGATATTCGGTCAGGTGTCCGGTCAATGGGAAGATCAGTGCTGGCGGTTGAGCACCTGGTCGTGCAGAAAGATGCCACCCAGCATGGCGACCACGAACAGCAGGATGCGCGCATCCAGCGTATTGAGGGCGACTAGTGACGGCCCCGGGCAGATGCCGGCCAGGCCCCAGCCCATGCCAAAAATAACGGCGCCTGTAATGAGCTTTTTGTCGAGATCTTTCCTGGTGGGCAGGTTGAAGGTGAGCGCCAGCAACGGCTTGTTCATGATGCGCGCATACTGGAAACCCGGCACGGCCACAGACAGTGCCCCCATCATGACAAAGGCCAGCGTGGGATCCCATGGCCCCAGCACATTGAGAAAGCCCAGTACGCGGGCCGGGTTCACCATTTCCGATACGCTCAGACCGAGCCCGAAGAATATGCCGCTGGCAATAATGACCAGGAGATTACCGAAACCGAGTGCCTGTTTATCATCATTCATGCGATTTCTCCTCAGCTCCTCAACCTGCTATCAGCCGGACAGCCGTATGGGTGATGGCGGCCGTGGCAATAAACGTGACTGTGGCCACCATTGAACGCGGGGAAAACCGGGCCAGGCCGCAGATGCCGTGACCACTGGTACACCCGCCACCGGCACGGGTACCCACGCCGACGAACAGGCCGGCGATGACATAAACCCACCACGGCGAACCCAACTCAACCGCCAGCTCACTGCCCCAAAGCAAGGGATACAGGGTGCCACCGAGCACCAGGCTGACCACGAACACCAGGCGCCAGGACACCTGCCCGCGCTCCGGTTTGACCAGCCCGCCAAGAATGCCGCTGATACCGGTAATACGGCCATTGCCCAGCATCATGAGCACAGTCGCCAGGCCGATGAGAATGCCGCCGCTGAAGGCGCTGAGAAAGGAAAAATCTGTCATGGGCTTGTCATCATCAATAGGTTGTCAGTTCCGAGGTTCCGGCAGTCAATAAAAAAACGGGACGTCAGTCCTGATATGGGGGCTGCACATCCCGTTTCCAGTCCGGTAGTACCGGTTTATCAGAGTTCTTCGAGAATGGCCTCTGCGGTGGATACGCCCATTTCACCCGGGGGTTCAATGGCCAGGTGGGTCACGGTGCCGTCATCCACGATCATGGCCAGGCGCTTGCAGCGGGTTCCCAGGCCAAAACCGGAACCGTCCAGTTCAGTGCCCATGACCTTGGTGAGTTCGGCATTGCCGTCAGCCAGCATGGTGATTTTCTCGGCATTCTGGGCTTCACCCCAGGCACCCATCACAAAGGCATCGTTGACTGACAGGCACACGATCTCGTCGGCTTTTTCCAGGATGGCATCGGCATTGACCACATAGCCAGGCAGATGCGTCATGGAGCACCCCGGGGTAAACGCACCCGGCACGGCAAACATGACTACTTTCTTGCCGCCGAACAGGGCGTCGGTAGCGATGTCCTGGGGGCCGTCTGCGCCCATGGTTTTCAAGGTGACTGAAGGAATTTTGTCGCCTACTGCAATCGTCATGTCTTTCTCCGTTTGATTGAGTGTGTGAAGGTTGTGCATACATTTTACGTGTCAGGGAAACCGATATTAGAACATCGCTGATGAAAGCTCTACCGTTGCCGCAGGCTGTCGGCAAACGGCCCGGCGGGCCTATGCCGACCTGCTGTTTTTTTCAGCCCCTGGCCCATTTCAGCATATCCCAGGATTGATCCACCTGGATAAACAGGTTGGTGACTTCACTTTTCACCCTAGTGACATGGCCGACGCCGGTGATGTCTTCCAGGTAGACCAGGTCGCCCTGCCCGATGGGCATGCGGGTGCCATCGGAAACTTCCACTTCCAGGTCGCCCATCATGTTGATGGCAAACTGCTTGGCCGGGGCCTGGTGCCAGTCTTCACCGCGGCTGGCGTTGCGGGCATAGGCCCGGGCAGACATGCCGGTGACCGGAATATTGCCGGCGTTATTGGAAATCTCGACCACCTGAACGCGGGAGCCCCCGTCCGATGTGGCGAAAACATGAATCAGTTTGGCCTTGAGTTCGCCCTCGCCGTGCTGGGCCAGTGCTGATGACGATGCGCCGGCGACAGTCAATACGCCCGCCAGTGCCAGTAAATCCCTGCGTTCCATAGTATCCCCTCCATTATCTAGAGATGTTGTTGTTTTTGTAACTCCGCCGCTGAGGGTAAACGGGTTACGGGTTGCCGTCCAGCCCGTAAGAACAGGCTTGGCGCGTCCATGGCCCTCCATTACACTGCAGGTTCGTGAGTGGAAATGGCCGGATCAATTTCGAGGAAAGTAGTCATGAGCCCCAGTAGTCTCCCCCGCATTGCCCTGTTTTTATTGAGCCTGTGCACGCTGTACAGCGCTGGCTCCGCGCCAGTGCTGGCCCAGGACAACACGATCGATCCCTACGAATGGGATCTCACCGAAATTTATCCTTCCGTGGAAGCCTGGGATGCTGAACG
Organism: Pseudohongiellaceae bacterium; assembly: GCA_049446715.1. Taxonomy (GTDB): domain Bacteria; phylum Pseudomonadota; class Gammaproteobacteria; order Pseudomonadales; family Pseudohongiellaceae; genus Eutrophocola. Next base: position 120,137 of record JBMTQX010000002.1, on the reverse strand, counting down.
CCAGCGCCTGCTGGGCCAGATAGACAGTATCGAGGGTTTTCGCGGCACGCTCGGGACCGATGCCGAGTCCCTGTATGCCGCCATGCGCTATGTCTCGGACATCTACAAGGAAATCCTGCGCGTGTATTCCTATGCGTCCATGGAGCGGGATGAGGACATGCGCGTCACCGATGCCCAGGAACGCAGCCAGCTCGCCGAAGGCCTGTTTGCCCGTTTCAGCCAGGCCACCGCCTGGATCGACCCGGAGCTGATAACGGTCGGTGAAGGACGCATTAACAGCTTTGTTGAGGACAACGAGGAGCTGGAACCCTTCGCCTTCATGCTGGAAAACACCCTGCGCATGGCCGAACACACCCTCAGCGATGAAGCCGAGCAGGCGCTGTCCTATTTTTCGCAGGCCTATGATGCGCCGTCCAACATCTATTCCCTGATCGCCAACTCCGACATTCCTTGGCCGACACTGACCCTGGATAACGGGGAGGAAGTGCGCGTCGATTCCCAGGGCTACAGTGCCCTGCGCGGCAGCCAGAATCGTAACCAGCGCAAGCGCGCCTTCGATGCCTACTGGAGCAAATGGGCCGAATACAATTCCAGCGTCGGTATGGTACTGAATGCCCACGTCCAGTTGCAGGTGGCGGCCGCCCGCGCCCGTAACTACGACAGCGTGCTGGAACGCGAACTGGACAGCGACAACCTGCCGCCGGCGGTGTATCACACGTTGGTCGAGGAAGTGAACAAGGCCCTGCCGACCCTGCACCGCTACTTCAAACTGCGTGGCCGCATGCTGGGCGTGGAACAGATGCACTACTACGACATTTACCCGCCGCTGGTCTCACTCGACAAGCTGTTCGATATCGAGACATCGAAAGTCATCACGCTGGAAGCCATGGACATGCTCGGCGACGACTGGGTCGACATGCAGCGCGATGCCATGCAGGAGCGCTGGATGCACGTGTACCCGCAGCAGGGCAAGGACTCGGGCGCCTACATGAATGGCTCGGTCTACGACCTGCACCCGTATCTGCTGCTCAATCACAACGATGATTACGATTCCCTGTCCACGTTTGCCCACGAATGGGGCCATGCCATGCACACCCTGTATGCTGCGCAGGCACAACCGTTTGAAACCGCCGACTACTCCACCTTCATCGCCGAGATCCCCTCCACATCCCTGGAGCTCATTCTTGAGCAGTTCATGGTGCAGAACACCGATGATATTGACGAGAAACTGTTCTACCTCGGCCAGGGCCTGGAAAACATGCGCGGCACCTATTTCCGCCAGACCATGTTCGCTGAATTCGAGCTGGCCCTATATGAGGCGGTTGAGCGCGGTGAAGCCCTGACCGGCGCTCGCATCACGGAAATCTATACCGACATCCTCAAGCGCTACCACGGGCACGACGAAGGCGTGGTGGTCATTGACGACCTGTATACCAACGAGTGGATGTTTGTACCGCACTTCTACTACAACATGTACGTGTTCCAATACGCCACCTCCATCACGGCCGGTACAGCGCTCTACGTGAACATGCTGGAAAACGGCCAGAACGGGGTGGACAACTACAAGAACCTGCTGCGTGCAGGCGGCTCCGACTACCCCTATGAACTGCTGAAGGCCGCCGGCGTGGACATGGCAACCCCGGAACCCTATCAGGCCATCGTGGCCCGCATGAATGCCACTATGGATGAAATGGAACGACTGCTGGATATCAAGGAAGGCCGCCAGCGGTAACACACTGACCTTTAGAGACTGATCCAAAGAGAGCCCGAACCATGAGCAATACCGGACCAGAGCAAAACAAGAATCAGCCCAAGGACGACCTGAGCGCGGTACAGGTCATTTACATGGGCATCGCGATCATGATTTTCGTGCTGGGTTTTGGCATTTTTTTCATGCTGCAGTCACCCTGAGTAAAATTATCCCCTGCCGATATAAGGCATGTCCCTGGCCATCACCGTCATGAACTGGACGTTAGTATCCAGGGGCAGGCTGTCCATATAGACAATCGCCCTGCCGACATCCGCCATGGCCATCAGCGGTTCGTCCTTTCTTGAGCCATCCGCCTGGAGTGCGCCGCTCGACACCTTGTGCCCCATGCCGGAATCGGCATTACCGATATCAATCTGACCGCAGGCGATGTTGTATTGGCGTCCTTCCAGTGAACCCGACTTGGTCAGGCCAGTGACGGCATGCTTGGAGGCGGTGTAGGCAATGGAATTGGGACGTGGCCGGTCGGCTGAAATTGAACCGTTGTTGATGATGCGCCCACCCTGGGGAGACTGTGACTTCATCAGGCGGAAGGCGCCCTGCAGGCAGTAAAAGGCACCGTTGAGATTGGTGTTGATGACGCTCAGCCAGTCCGCCTCGGACAAGTCCTCCAGCGGCGCACCCACTCCCGTGCCGGCATTATTGAACAGCAGATCCAGGCGTCCGAAATGCTCGGCAATGCGGGCAAACAGCGCATCAACGCCAGCCTTGTCCGTGACATCCACGGGCACACACAGCACATCATCTGCCGGCTGGTTCTGCAGGGCCGCTGTTTCATCCAGTGCTGCCTGGCGCCGGCCAGCCAGGACCAGGCGATAACCCTGTTCGGCAAGGGCCAGGGCCACGGCCTGTCCGATGCCGCTACCTGCACCGGTGATCAATGCCACTTTGCCGCTCATGTCGTTCCCCCCTGTAAATACCTATCAAAAGTGCCGCTTTGGACGACGGCTAACGGGGCATCAGTAAAGCATAATCAACCGGGCAATTCATACCCGCAGTTCCGATCGCATGGCAAAAAAAAACCCTCTTCAGGAAGAGGGCCAAGAAGCGCCCGAAGCCAAGGCGCATGAGTAAAAACGGGGGGTGGCATCGCACAGGCCTAGCCGACATCCATCAGGTGCTCCTTGCGCCGGTCGACAATTTCCGGGGCTACCTTGAAATGATTCTTGCAGTAACAACTCGCCTCTTCTGGACTTTTGTGAATCGAAATCAGGCGTCGATTCTCATTGCTTAACCACACCACGTCATTGGAGAGGATCTCAGTGACATACCCTATATACGTCTACTTCTCTCTCACTGACTACTCGTGAACCAGGCGCGCCTACGGCGCGTGCCTGTGCAGGCCGGCATTGCCCCAAACCGGGCAATTCCTGACGTTCAGACTCCTTCTTTAAGCCCTTCTCTGGTATCCTATGCGCCTTTTTTCGGGGCCTCACATTGACGCCCCCGATGACGCCCCGGGGCCGGCAAAGCATGTTTCAAAGCCCTGGTCTGTATTGCATTAGACCTTCACAGACACCCGGAGATTACAAGAGCTGAAAACGCCAGTAAGCTGGCATTCAGTCAAACCAAGAAAACACAGCGAAAACGCGACAGGCATCACATTTTCCAATGACCTTGAACAAAGACTACGATCACATAGCCATTGAAGCCGACGCTCAGCAGTACTGGCAGGACCATGACAGCTTTCGCGTAAAAGCTGACCCCGGCAGGGAAAAATTCTACTGTCTGTGCATGTTCCCCTACCCCAGTGGCAAGCTGCACATGGGCCACGTGCGCAACTACACCATTGGTGATGTCGTCAGCCGTTTCCAGCGCATGCGCGGGAAAAATGTGCTCCAGCCCATGGGCTGGGATGCCTTCGGCCTGCCCGCGGAAAACGCCGCCATGAAGAACAAGGTGGCCCCGGCCAAATGGACCTATAGCAATATCGATGACATGCGCGCCCAGCTGCAGCAGCTTGGCTATGCCTATGACTGGGAACGCGAAATTGCCACCTGTCATGTCGATTACTACCGCTGGGAACAATGGTTCTTCATCCAGCTTTACAAGAAGGGCCTGGTCTACAAGAAAGAAGCCGAAGTGAACTGGGACCCGATCGACCAGACCGTCCTGGCCAACGAACAGGTCATTGACGGCAAGGGCTGGCGTTCGGGCGCCCCTGTTGAGCGCCGCAAGATTCCGCAGTGGTTCATCAAGATCACCGCCTATGCCCAGGAGCTGCTGGACGACCTCGACAAGCTCGAAGGCTGGCCCGAGCGTGTCCGGGTCATGCAGCAGAACTGGATCGGCCGCAGTGAAGGTCTGGAGTTTGCCTTCGAGGTCAAAGGCGAAACTGAAAACCTGCAGGTCTACACCACGCGTCCGGACACCATCATGGGGGTGACCTATTGCGCGGTCGCTCCGGAACATCCGCTGTCGCAGAAAGCCGCAGCCGCTGACCCGGCGCTTGCCAAGGCCATGGCCGCGCTGGAAGTCGGCGGCGTCTCGGAAGCCGACATGGCCACCATCGAAAAGGCCGGCGTCGACACTGGTTTCAAGGCCATCCACCCGCTCACGGGCGCTGAAGTACCCATCTGGGTTGGCAACTTCGTCCTGATGTCTTATGGCTCCGGCGCTGTCATGTCGGTGCCTGGCCATGACCAGCGCGACTGGGAATTCGCGAAGAAGTACGGCCTGGAGATCAAGCAGGTTATCGCACCGGCGGATGCCAGCGTATCCTGCGACCTGGAACAGGCCGCCTTCACCGACAAGGGTGTCTGCATCAATTCCGGCGACCTGGACGGCAAAACCTTCCAGGAGGCCTTTGACCACATCGCGGCCATCTTTGAAAGCCGCGGCACCGGTCGCAAAACCATCAACTTCCGCCTGCGTGACTGGGGCGTCAGCCGGCAGCGTTACTGGGGCGCGCCGATCCCGATGATCAACTGCGACAGCTGCGGCAGTGTTCCCGTGCCCGAAAGTGAGCTGCCCGTGGTTTTGCCCACCGATGTCGAATTCGATGGCTCCGGTTCGCCCATCAAGAAAATGCCTGAGTTCTATGAAACCACCTGCCCCACGTGTGGCGGCAAGGCGGAACGTGAAACCGATACCTTCGACACCTTCATGGAAAGCTCCTGGTACTACGCCCGCTTTGCCTCGCCCCGTGAGGACCGGGTCATGCTCGACCGCGCCTGCACGGACTACTGGCTCGACGTGGACCAGTACATCGGCGGCATCGAACATGCCATTTTGCACCTGCTCTATGCCCGCTTCTTCCACAAGCTCATGCGTGACGAGGGACTGGTGTCCACCGATGAGCCCTTCAAGCGCCTGCTGACCCAAGGCATGGTGCTCAAGGACGGCGCCAAGATGTCGAAGTCTCTCGGCAATACCGTTGACCCTGAGAGCATGATCGAAAAATACGGTGCCGATACCGTACGCATGTACATGATGTTCACCTCGCCGCCCGACCAGAGCCTGGAATGGTCAGACTCGGGTGTTGAAGGTGCCTACCGCTTCCTCAAGCGCGTCTGGAAACTGCTGGGCGACTACCAGCCGCAGGCCGTGGCCATTGATGCGGGCGCTCTGAATGACGCCCAGAAAGCGGTGCGCCTGAAAACCCACAGCACCATCCAGAAGGTCACGGATGATTACGACCGCCGCCAGATCTTCAACACCGCGATTGCTGCCGTCATGGAGCTCTACAACGACGTCAGCAAGTTCAGCAACGACCACGATATCCAGGACGGTGGCCAGAACCAGGCCGTGTTCCATGAAGCCGTGGAAACCATCGTCCTGCTGCTCGCCCCGATCGTGCCGCACATGTGCCACGCCCTGTGGCAGTACCTGGGCCATGATGGCGCCATGATCGATGCCACCTGGCCGGCCTGCGATGACAGCGCCCTGGTACAGGACAGCATCCAGATCGTGGTCCAGGTCAATGGCAAACTGCGCGCCAAGCTGGACGTGGCTGCCGACATTTCCCGCGAGGACATGGAGGCTGCTGCGATGGCCGATGCCAACGTGCAGAAGTTCACCGATGGCCTGACCGTGCGCAAGGTGATCGTGGTACCCGGCAAGCTGGTCAATATCGTCGCCAACTGAGGCGCTGGGCGACAGCATGCCGCCAGTCATCGCGCTGCGCCCTGCCACGCTGGATGACCTGCCTTAACTGCAGCACTGGGAACAGCAGCCGCATATCATGACCGACGGTATCGCTGACTGGGACTGGGCTCAGGACATCCGCAGTGCCGGACCCCGGCAGCAGTGCCTGATCGCGACACGGAACATTCCCCTGATCGGCTTCGTTCAGATCATCGACCCAGCCCTGGAACCGGAACATTACGGGAGTGAGGTGCCGGCAAACCAGCGTGCTATCGATATCTTCATTGGCGAAGCCCGCTATCTGAACCAGGGCCTTGGCACCACCATCATGCAACAGGCCATTGCCCCCTGTTTTGACAACCCAGCCGTCACCGGTATCCCGGTAGACCTTATGGCCAGTAACACACGGGCGCATCGTTTTTATGCCCGCCTGGACTTTCAATTCCTAACAGCGCAGACCTTTGGCACGGATGACTGCCATGCCTATTTCCTGGCCCGGGCGGACTAGGCGCGCAGCCAGACCAGCTGATTCACTTTGGCCCCACCACGTTGCCCGGGGGGGGGGGACGCCGTAAAGACCAGAAGCTATAATCCGGAACCATGAAAAAAATCCTCCATACTGCCTGCCTGGGTGCCTGCCTGCTGACGCTGTCTGCCTGCGGTTTTCACCTGCGCGGCACCACCACCATTCCGCCGGCGCTGCAGTCCATCGCGCTATCCAGCACCAACGGCAACACGGACATCCTCTCGCAGCTGCAACGCACGCTGGAGGCCGGCAATGTCACCCTGCTCGATGCGCCAGGCGCCAACGGCTTTGAACTGGTGGTGGGAGCAGAGACGGTGACAGAGCGCGTGTTAAGCGTGAACTCCAATGCCCGGGCCGGGGAATTCGAGCTGTCCATGACCCTGCCGTTCCAGCTGCGCCGTGGCGGGGCTGCCGTGGTGGGCCCGGAAGAGCTGGCTATTGAAAAGGTTTACCTGGCCGATCCCAACAATGCCGTGGCCAAAGCGGAAGAACGGGAACTCATGGAAGAGGAAATGCGTCTGGAACTGGTAACCCTGATTCTGCGACGCCTGCAGTCAGCGCCCCTGTAATCCGGTTCTGCCTGGCCCGGCTCAGCTGACGTGCCGGGCCACTTCCAGACACAGCTCCTAGATGCTGAAAGGCTTGGTGATCACGCCACTGAATCCGTAGCGGCTGGAGTTCGCCATCACCGGATCCAAGGCATAACCGCTTGAGACAAGTAACCGGGCCGCTGGCTGGATGTCGAGCACCTTGCCGACCACTTCCTTGCCACCCATGCCGCCCGGCAAGGTGAGATCCATGATGATGAAGCCAACAGCGGCACGGCATTCGGCAAGGACAACGTGGTGGCAGAAACCGCTGTTGTGACGGGCGATATTCGGGCGGTATCACCGGAGCAGCCGGCCCGTGTCCAGGACACCTTGCGGGCACTGGCCCGTGAAAACCTGCCTCACACCAGGGCCTCCATCAGTTTCGGTGATGGCTATCCGCCACTGGCATCGACCGAAGGCAACCGCGAGTTGCTGGCCATCTCCAGTCGCGCCAGCCAGGACCTGGGCTATGGCGCGGTGACAGCCGTGAACCCCTTATTTGCCGGTGCTGCCGATGTCTCGTTCACGGCGGCCCATGTAGAGATGGCCATTGACGGCCTGGGCATGTCCGGTACCGCTGGTCATACCGTTGAGGAAACCGGCATCCTGTCTGCCCTGCCGCAACAGGCCAAGCGCGCTGCCGTGCTGATGCACCGCCTGTATTGCCCATAAGAACCCTGGTTTCCGGGCAGGTCACGTTCGAGGATTTTGTCGAAGGGCTGGGCAAGACCAAACAACTGCTCGAAAGCGGCCTCATCGATGCCACCTCGGGCCAGATTATCGACCTTACCGATGTCAGCAGTGTTGAAGAGCTGACGCAGGCGGAGGTCTCCCAGATCGCCAGTCGCAGCCCGTGGCCATCAGGTGCCAGGCGTGCCGTGGTGGTCACCGATGAAGAAACCCAGAAGCTGGTCGCCATCTACAAGGCCATGGGCACCGAACCTGGTCACAAGATCAAACTGTTGGTATCCATCGACCAGGCCGAGCAGTGGATCATGCCGGCCGGGCAGCCATGATCCGGCAATGCGAGTAAGCACCTCCCGGGCCAGTCTTACCAGGGCATAAAAAAGTCTGCCGCAGGCTTCAGAGGGAGTCGGCTACCACCATGGTGCCTTCCGAGTTGTCAGTACGCAAACCAATGACAGCCTGGTATTCCGGTGAGTTGTACCATTGCTTCACGGCATCCCTGGAGTCAAATTTAAGGATCACGGTGACGCCCTTGGCGTCACCCTCCAGCACTTCGCTGTTCATGTCGACAGCAATGATCTCGACACCATGCGCCTGGAGGGTTTCAGTAGCGGCCGCAGGATAAGGTGCATAAGCTTCCGGGTTGGTGACTGTGTAATTGGCGATGACATAGGCGGCCATGAGTGTTTCCCCTATATGGTGTTTTAGTATGGTGTTTTAGTGGTTCTGTTTGTTATTACGAAATCCAAGCATACCGGGTTTGCTGGCCCAATGTCTGCCAGTCGTGAGACTTGCCTTGATTCTGTTTTAACACAAAAATGGCGCCATGGATTCTGTCACACAATTTGCCCTCGGGGCGTCCATCGGTGAAGCCGTGCTCGGCCGCAGGGTTGGCAATCGCGCGCCATTGATTGGCGGCATGGTGGCCACGCTGCCCGACCTGGATTCCTTCATTCCCTGGCAGGACGCCGTGGCCTCTTTTACCTATCACCGCTCTGCCACGCATTCCCTGCTGGTGTTGACCGTCGTCTCGCCCGTGCTGACCTGGCTGCTGCTGAAACTCCAGCCGCGACTGCAGGCCTTGAAACGCGAGAGTTTTTTACTGGTTTTCCTGGCCCTCATCACACATCCTTTGCTGGATGCCTTTACGGTGTATGGCACGCAGCTGCTCTGGCCGCTGACGGACTACCCGTTCAGCGGCTCAACCATTTTCATCGTCGATCCGGCATATACCCTGTGGCTGCTGATCGGCTTTATTGCCGCCATGGTGATGAACCGTCAGCAGCAGTTGGGGCACAGGCTGAACCTGGCCGGGCTGGTGATGAGCTCCGTATACCTGGCCTGGACCGTTGCCGCTAAGGTCATCATTGATGAAAAAGCAGCTACGTTGTTGACAGAACGCGGCACTCGGTATGAACGCCTGCTGTCTACCCCTGCCCCCTTCAACACCCTGCAGTGGCGACTCATCGGCCGGGTCGATAACGGCTATTTTGATTTTTTCCTGCCTGTCTTCGGTACCGGCGATTCAGTCAGTATCAACCACTTCAGCAGTGAAGACGGCTTGCTTGACGACCTGGACAGCCATTGGCCGGTGATGCGCCTGATGGAGTTTACCCATGGCTTCTACAAGGTCAGCCTGCTCAACAATGCCGTGCTGGTGACAGACCTGCGCATGGGCCTGGAAGGCAGTTATGTGTTCAATTTCAAGGTGGCTGAAAAGCAGAACAACGGCACACTTCCGGTGACCAGCGTGCTCATGCCCTAGTGATTTCCCCCGGTTTTTTCAGAGCAAAAATTCAATTTAGTTGGCCCATTTGAGACTTTTTCTGTCATTGTGACACTTCGTCATAGATAGCGTGTTGTCTTGAATTGCATTAGGATGCGGTACCCGTTACAAGCGAGCAAAAAATTCCGGGACCTAATGAGCACAAGCAGGGAAGACACGCCAACACCGTCTCGCAGAAAGTCAGACCTGACCTTGCTCGGTACGAGTTCACAGGATCTCGGCGACACGGTGTATACCCTTGTCTTTGGCGTCAATCTTGCCAAAACCTCTTTTGAAGGGCTCAACAATTATTCCGTTGCCATCACCCGCACTGACAGCATCGCCGTGAGTCACACTCTGACTTCGGCACTGGAATTCCGGCTGCAGGAAGACAACAACACCATCCGTATCGAAGGTGGTCCGCCGGACAAATTCGGTATTACCGACGAGACGCTCGACCTGGACTGCACGGCACTGGACGAGGGCATTGTCCTTGCCGTAATGAAGGGCATCGCCTGGCTCAAAGGCGTTATCCAGGATGACTGGATTTCAACCAACCGTCGCAAGGTGCCTGTCGCCCTGCTTGATGACGGCATCGCCATCAACCAGCTCATGAGCAGCATCAGCACCATTATCGGTGACTCCCTGGCGTGCCATAACCAGGTTATCCATAACCGCAACACGCTGTTTACCCGCGAAACGGACTACCGCAATGCCATATACGCAGCCCTGAAAGAGAAGCTCGATGTCTTCACCGTTGTCGCCATCCACCGTGGTGATGCCCATTATGTCGAGACCCGCTGACCCCGTCCCTTCCCGGCCTTTTCCGCATGACCCGATACCGCCTGCAAATCATCATCTACCTTTCCGCTCTGCTCCTGGCATTAGGGGTGTTTCTGCCCCTGACGACCATGCCGCTGATTGGCGAGGTCAGTTATTTCCGGGGCGCCAATGTCGAAGCCTGCCTGGTCGTGATCTTTGCCCTTTGCGCCCCGGCCCTGATGCTCAGCGGCAAACAGAGGTTGTGCCTGTTGCCGGTCATTGGCGTATGGGGCGTGCTGCTGTTTCCGGCTTTGACCGATTTCCTGCGTTCACGCAATGCCAGCTCTCTGCAGCAACTTGGTAACGGCGTGAGTTCTGCCATGGCCGATTTTACGGCAGATCTTTTTCTCAACATCACCGATTTTCACTGGGGGGGACTGGTTTTCCTGCTGGCATTGCTGGCTTTTACCCTGAGCAGTGTGCTTTACCAATGGAAGCTGTGACGTTACCCTGAGAGATCGCTTGCCTGAATGAAAATCATACGCCCGGCTGCACCGATCCCGGGCCCGGAGAGGCTAATGGCAACACGCAACCAACCCGTCAGTCTGCTGTCTTGGCCCTGCGTCCATGCAGTGTGGTACAGGTCCTAAATGGACACCGACAATCTCGCACAACTGCGTGAAATATTCCTGACCCAGGCCCGCTATTGCGAGGAGCTGGACTCTCCTTTCATGGTGCGCCTGTGCCGGCTTTTCGCACGGCATCTGCAGGCCGATGACGCCACCGCCTGCTACCTCATCGACCTGCCCAAACCGGCCAGCTTCTGGAACCAGGCGTTACCCCTGCGCGTTGCCGGCGCCCTGCATGCCCTGGTGCTGAGCGACCAGTGTCCTGAACTGAAAGCGGTTTACCCGCCCCACCACGATGAGGTCAGCGATGCGGCCTTGTGGGCGGCTGTCAGTCATGCCATGCGTAAGCATGCCGATTTCTTCATGGCCTTTTTGGACAGCGTGCCCCAGACCAACGAAGTCCGCCGCTCCTGTGTCCTGCTGCCAGGTTTTCTGACCATTGCCCGGGAAACCGGCCTGCCCTTCACCGTCTCGGAACTGGGCGCCAGCGCCGGCATCAACCTGTGCTGGGACTGTTTCGGATATCAGTTGGGCGATCATGCCTGGGGCGACCCGAACAGCGGCGTGATGATGACGCCGGACTGGCGCGGCAACCCGCCTCCGGCAGCTGTACCAATCACCGTCGCGGAACGCGCCGCCTGCGACATGGCGCCGGTGGATTTCAGGAAGGCGAATGCCAGGCTGAGACTGTTGTCTTATATCTGGGCAGACCAGGCCGACCGTTTTACACGGACAGAGAATGCGCTGGCCATCCTGGCGGCGAAAGACTATACCGTGGAAAAAGCGACTATCGATGACTGGCTGCCGCAGCGGCTGTCGCGCGACACCACGGGGATGGTGCATGTGATCTGCCATACCATCACCTGGCAGTATCTGTCCGAGGACTCGGACAAACGCAGCAGGGCTTTGATAGCAACTGCCGGCAGTAAGGCAACCCCTAAAGCTCCGCTGGCCTGGCTGCACCTGGAACCGGACGGCAAGTCACCCGGCGCGGCGATTACGCTGACCCTGTGGCCCGACGGCACACAGCGCTACCTGGGTCGCGCTGACTATCATGGCCGCTGGATAGACTGGTCAGGATAGCCCTTCAACCTGACGATACCGGAGACCACTTATGCTGTATCCCCTGTTTGCCATGGTACTGCTGACATTGACTGTCGGCATCCTGGCGTTGAAAGCCCGCTATGCCAGTGTCAAAAATCGGGAACTCGAACTTGGATACTTCCGGGACATGCAGGCTAGCATCGGCAAGGCTGTGCCGGAGCGCGTCCAGATCACCTCGCGTTGCTACAACAACCAGTTCGAGATTCCTGTGCTGTTTTACGCGGCGGGAATTTGCGCCATCGCCATGAGCGTGGAAACCTGGCTGACTATCCTGACAGCCTGGCTTTTTGTCGGCACACGTGTCGTGCACGCCTGGATTCATCTTACCTACAACCATGTCCTGCACCGGATGCGGGCCTTCTGGGCCGGTATCCTGTTTGTGCTCGTCCTGTGGGGAGAGCTGTTTACAGCAAAACTGTTCTCAAGCATCCCCTTATAACGACAGCGCAGCAGCAATAGCCTGCCAGGACACCAGCTTGAAATTCTGGTGCTCTGACGGCAGATCGTTGTAGCCGTCCTGCACCACCAGCATGCCGCGGGGAAACGCGGTCCCCAGCGGGCGCGAGGTTACGCTCAGGCCGTCGGTTTCCTGCACCCCGTCGATACGCCCGTCAGGGGTGTCGGCAATGCGGAATGAGCCCTTGTAGGCATGATTGTCGTTCAGGTCGTACACGGCATAACTGTTGTCACCCTGGCTGGAGACAATGAGGTACAGCTCACCGCGATCAGAGCGATAGACATCCATGCCTTCCACGTCCGCGACCAGGTGACCGGCGGCATTTTCTTCCAGCACCGTCATCTCGCCGGCCCGGCGCCCGTCAGCCGGCATCATCCAGACACCGTATTCCTCTTCCCCCAGGTATAGGGTCTGGGTCAGGTCATCCACCGCGCAGCCTTCCGGCCCGGATGCCAGGTGCCAGGACGCCACTAACTCAGGCGCCAGCCGGTTGCCGGGATTCAGGTGCCAGTGTTCATATTCAAACTCACGGCTGTTGGCAAAGACATGGGCGCCACCATTGCCATCCAGTCCCATACACACACCGTAAGGGTCCACCATCGACAAAGGCACCGCCATCAGGAAACTGACACTGCCCGTGTCGCTGATACGGAAAATATCCAGGCTGATGTCAGTGCGGTTGGTGGCTACGGCCAGGGTTACCAAACCGTTTTCAGTACGGACTCCCGGACGCAGATCGACATTGTTGAGCCGGCCGCGCTCCAGGAACTGCACCTGCTCACCCTGCAGGTTGTAGACCGCCAGGCCACGCTGCTTGTCGGTGCCCAGGATCAGGCTGCGGGAGACATCCACCGGGTGGATCCAGATGGCCGGATCATCGGCGGCATCGTCGGCGCTGGCCACAGGGGTGGTTTCCAGTACCGGGTACACGATGGCGGCATCCTGGCGGATGAAGTAGGGATTTTCACAGGCTGCCAGCAACACCAGCAGCAGGGTCAGGCAAATCGCTTTCATTCAAACTCCGGAAACAGACTCTCCCGCCAACGACTGCCAGAAGGGGGGGGCAGTGATAGGCGGGAAAGTACTGTAGGGGGAATGGTCAGAACTGGTAGCGCATGCCCAAGATGAACGTGGAACCATATTCATCGTACTGGGACAGGCGGGCACCGTTGCCGAAGTAGTAATACTCGGGACGATCGTTCAAGTTCAATGCGGCGGCATTGATCAACAGATTGTCGTTGAGCTGGTACTTCACCGTCAGATCGACCTGCATGTGATCGCCGGTGTAGCGATCGGTCAGGGCGTCATCACCGACCTCATCCAGGTAATCATCACGGTAGTTGGCGGCCAGGCGGATATCCCAGGCATTCTTGTCAAAGCCCAGTACCACGTTGGCACTGTTTTCGGCCTGCTTGAAGTACGGGATCGTACGCTGGCCGTTGGCGGCATCGGCCGGCAGATCGGTTTCGCCATCGGTGTGGGTGTAGTTGACCACGAACAGCATGCCGTTTTCCCAGGCCGTCTGGAACGACAGCTCGAAACCCATGATACTGCTGTCATCGGCATTCACGAAGGTGCCAGCTTGGGTCCAGGTCTGGCCGCGCAACACGGCGTCCTGGCGCTCCACCTCGACAATCGAATCCTGAATATCCTTGTAGAACACACCGGCTCCCAGGAAGGTTTCGTTACCCAGGTAGAACTCGTAGGTCAGGTCGAAGTTCCACGCCACGGTCGGATTCAGCTCGGGGTTACCGCCTTCGATTTCCATGTCATCCAGGTTGATGATGGCGCCGGCAGCGGACTGCTGGAAGCCGGGACGTACCAGCGAGCGGAAGGCACCAAATCGGGCTACCTGGGTGTCACTGATATCAAACTTCACGTTCAGTGAAGGTGCCCAGAAGTCGTAGTCATTGTCATAGGAGACAGCGCCGGTATAGAGCAGGTCTTCGTTCCAGTTCTTGCCGGCATAGGTCGCGCTGGTGTCTTCATAACGCACACCGTAGACCCAGGTGGCCTTACCGGTGATGGTGGTCCCCATGGCATAGAGAGACAGGATGTCCTCATCGGTGGCCCAGTCGGCGGCAATCGACTCTTCTTCCTCGTCACCACTGAACTCAAACAGGGCGCCCGGAGACGGACAGGTCGTACCGTCACTCAGAGAGGTGAAACCGGTGCCGCGCTGGCCAACCAGTGAGCGCACATGCGCCGTGGTCGGAGCCGGCCCGTGAACGCTGGCCAGGTAGGGGCCAATGATGGTGCTGTTGGCATCCGTCAGCGGGTAATCGTCAATCGGTTCATAGCCACAGAAATTGAAATTGTTACGCTTCTCACGCTGCCGGTACTTGGCACCGTACTGGATTTCCGTGTCGGCATTGAAGGCCCAGGTCATGTCAAACTTGGCTCCCACATCACGGTCGGTGGTCAGGGCAATTTCATGCTCGAACACTTTCAGGCCGAAAATACCCGGGTCCAGGAATTCGTTCGGGTAGGACAACACCGGTTGCCTGGGGTTGCTGTTGTCATAGGTCAGCGGAATATCCAGCTCGTCACTGCGATAGATGGCCGCATACTTCTCGGTATCATCCTGCTCGGCGCGGGAGCCGAAAATTTCAAAGGTGATGTTGCTGCCGTTGTCCAGCTGCCACTCCGTACCGATCTGGGCAGCATTGATTTCGCGCTTTTCAGGGCGCCAGCGGGCTTCAGTATCGAAACGGCTAGTGGCATAGGTAAACGTGCTGCCATTGATGGTCGGCTCGTTGTCTTCGAGGGTGTCACGGGTTTCCCACTTGCCGCGGTATTCTGTGTCGAGGTACTCGTTGCGGAACATGTGGGCATAAAACATCTGGCCGCCGGCGGTGCGGTAATCCAGGTTCAGGACCAGGCCTTCGCGCTCGCGCTCCAGGTCGTAATAGCGCATTTCATAATCGTCATTAGGGGCGACATCACCCCAGCCGCCGGCTTCATTGTTCTGGGCCAGGATATGGCGGGTCTGGTCACTCAGGACCACGGCCACGCCCAGTTCGCCATCAGCCATGGCGAAACGGTCAGTATAGGTGGCAGAGAGCACCGGGTTACTGGAGTCCCCAGTCAACTCGTTGTAGGAAGTCTCCGCCTTGATGCGGATGTTGCGCTCGTCATAGGAAAACGCGGAAATGGTTTCCAGATCAATAGCCCCTCCGATGGTGTCGGCATCCAGGTTCGGGGTCAGGGTCTTGTAGACCGTCATGGAGCTGAGGATGTCAGTAGGCACACCGTCCAGCATGATGCCGCGACGGTCTTCCGGGGACGCCGTGCTGACGCCATTGATGGTCATGGCGTTGAGGTCGGTGTTCATGCCACGTACTGACACGTAACGGCCTTCACCCTGGTCATTTTCCACCATGATGCCGGCAATGCGACGCAGCGATTCAGAGACATTGATATCGGAAAAGTTGCCCAGGGCATCGGAGTCGACAACACCCACCACTTTGTCAGCGTTACGCTGTTTTTCAATGGCGTTTTGCAGGGCGCCGCGGGTACCGATCACCGCGATTTCATCAATCTGGCCGGTCTGGGCAGCAACCGGTAATGTCAGAGAGCTGCCCACGAGTAAAGTGAGACCAGCCTTACAGAAAGGATAGTGTGTAGAGGATTTCATATTAGGTTTCCCGATTTAGTCACAGAGAAAAAAGCCACAGGAGGCGGGCTTTTCTGTGTGGCTACTATAGGGAGACAGCGCAAGAATTGTTTAAAAGGCAGTCGAAGAACACATCAATTTTCAGTGAGCGGCGGTTAAAGAAAAAAACAGTTTTTGTTAAAGAAGAGCCAGGGGGTTGTTTCTGGACATGAAATACGGACGATTGTTAGACTTTCTTCGCATAGCGAAAGCCCTGTCGGATCAAGACTGTTAAAAACAGTTAAACCCCGGTGACCGCAGGTTTCGCCCACGCTTTTTCTTAACATTGGGATTTATCATGAAAAAACTGACCCTGGCCGTACTTGCGGCCACCGTCTCATACGCCGGACTGCCTGTCACTGCCCAGATTTCTGACAGCAATACCGCCGACCACCCCACCATCGTCAATACCACCGCCGTCAAGGGCACCGAAAACACCTACCTGATTAAGGATGATGGACCGCGCACGCCAACGCCGCGCCTGCCCGACGGGACGGTCGATCTGAGCGGTGACGGCTACTGGAACCTGCCATGGGTGAGCAATTTTGCCAATGCCCGCGATGTGCCCCGGGAAGCCCCGTGGCAGCCCTGGGTCAAATCCATGTGGGAATACCACACCAGCAATGATTCCAAGTACGATCCGGAAGGCTTCTGCCTGCCACCGGGCGGGCCGCGGGCGTTTGCCACCCCCTACCCGGCCGAGATCATCCAGCATCGCGACCGCATCATGGTCGTGTTTGAGGGTGGTGGCCATGTCTGGCGGGAGATTCACATGGACGGCCGCGAGCAACTGCCGCTCGAAGAGATCAATCCCACCTACTTTGGTCACTCCGTGGGCCACTGGGAAGGTGACACGCTGGTGATCGACACCCTGGGCTACAACGAAAAAACCTGGCTCGATTACAGCGGTACGCATCACACCCACCAGCTGCATACGGTCGAATACATCAGTCGCCCCTACAAGGAAAAACTGAACTACCGCATCCTGATCGATGATCCCGGTGCCTTTTATGAGCCCTGGGAAGCCGAATGGGATATTCCCTGGGCCGAAGGTCGGGAAATGCAGGATTACATCTGCCAGGAAAACAACCAGTTCATGCTGGACCTGAAAGATGATTACGGCCAACCCTTCTTCGACAAGACAGAAGGTGCCGAGTAATGCACCTGGCCTTGTCAGCAGCATGAAAGCAACATGAAAAAAGGGGCTACGTGCCCCTTTTTTTATGGTCTGTCGTGTGCTTACTTGGACTGATCGTGCCGGCCACTGACGCCCTCAGGTCTGCTGTTCTATCCGGACCACCACGGCCCCCGTTTCCTGGATGCGCCATTTGATATTCAGATCATACAGACTCATGCCGTACTGCTTGTCGTCCAGTTCCCGATGCCGCCAGGCCGGCCGCGGGTCCTGCGCCAGGACATTTTCAATCAGCTGGCGCAAACCCGGGTAGTTTGCCGGCAAGGCCGCGAGCGTGGCTTCGGCCTCATTTGAAAAAGTGACACCAAAAGCATGGCCCGGGGCCTGTTCGGCATAACCGCCAGTGGCGCCTTCAATATGATCGGCATAAGGCAGGTAAGGCTTGATATCGAGTATGGGCGTGCCGTCCAGCAAATCGATACCACCGACGGTCAATACCAGCGCGCTGCCCTGTTGTGCCCAGCCTAGATTTTCCACCACGGACATACCGATACTGTTCGGACGAAAGGTGGAGCGACTGGCAAACACTCCTACCCGCTCCCGGCCCCCGAGTCGAGGCGGCTGTACCGTGGGTGACCAGCCCTTGTCCGCGGTTTCATGAAACCGGAACAGCAGCCAGAGATGTGAAAACTGTTCGATGCCGCGCAGACAGTTCAGATCAGCATATTCGTCCTCGAACACCACCTCACCACGCGCTTCCCGCACCAGCCCGGGCTGGCGTGGAATCGCGAATTTCTGCTTGTAGGGGGAACGAACGTGAGCGATTGGCGTGAGTTGCATAACCACGATTCAACAGGATCTGCCGGACGGAGGCAAGAGGCAAGAGGCAAGAGGCAAGAGGCAAGAGGCAAGAGGCAAGAGGCAAGAGTATGATTTGCTCTCCACATTGCCTGTCAATGTTTGATGTTGAAAACTATCCGATTTCGGAAAGTTTCTTGTAGGTCGGTTTAAGGCGCTTGCGCCGCCATTCGTCATGGCAACCGGAGGTCGCCTGCAATCTCCGCCCTCACCGATTTCCAACAAAATGTCGGATGGCGGCCTGCGGCCTTATCCGACCTACAGCTTAAATTGGCCGGACGTGTCGCCCTTACCTCCTGTCTCTGCTCTTACCACGCCAGGCCGTAATCATCCCCGAAATCACTCGAACCGCCCATGAAAGTGTTGTTGCGCTGATCGAAGTAAATGCCGTTAATCGGGCCGGACGTGAGTTCCTGGGTCTCCACCTGATAACCCATGGTGGAGAGGCGGATCTTGACAGCCAGCGGCAAGTCTTCGCGCAGCAGCAAGCGGCCGGGTTGCATGGCATGGTTGCCGAAGGAGGACTGCACCTGATAGCTGTTGATATTGGCCGCTTCGCTGGCCTGCTGCACATCCATGCCGAACTCAACCACATTGAGAAAAAACTGGACCAGATTCTGATCCTGGGTATCTCCGCCTTGGACGCCAAAGGCCAGGAAGGGTTCGCCGTCACGCATTGCCAGGGTGGGTGTCAGCGTCGCACGCGGGCGCTTGCCCGGCACCATCAGGTTGTAGGGATTCTGCGCTGCCGACATGTTGAAACTTTGCAGGCGCTGCGACAATCCGATCCCGGTGTTGCCGGCGATGAATGCCGGAACCCAACCGCCGCTGGGGGTAATGGACACCACCCAGCCGTCCTTGTCGGCCGTCTGGATGGACGTGGTGCCGGCCAGGAAGCCGGCATCATGATCCATCAGGCTGTTCTCAGCAACGGCTTCAGGTGGGGCCATCACGGGCTGCCAGTTCTCCAGGGTGTCCGTAAACGGGTTGCTGTCGCCCTGGTAAGGATAGGGGTCACCGGGTAACACCAGGGGGTTGTTGACCTTGCTGTCGATCAGCCGAATGCGTTCCCTGGCATAGTCCTTCGACAGCAAACCCTCAACCGGCTCTTCCGGAGGGAAATAGGGATCGCCGTAATAAAAATCCCGATCTGCATAGGCCAGGTTCATGACCTGGTAGAGGGTATGGATATATTCCGCACTGTTGTAGCCCATACGGCGCAGATCGAAATTTTCCAGCATGTTCAACATCTGCAGCATGACCGGACCCTGCACCCAGGTATCGAGCTTATAGACCTCAATACCCTTATAGGTAGTCATGACCGGTTCTTCGATATACACCTGCCACTGGTCCAGGTCAGCCAAGGTTATCAGGCCGCCTGCAGCTTGAGTCGACCTGACCAGTTCCTCGGCAATGTCGCCACGATAAAAGCGGTCATAGGCAGCATAAATGGCTTCCTTACGGTTTTTGCCGGCAGACAGGGCCTGCCGCTCGGCCGCCACCAGTTTGGTCAGGGTGGCATGCAGGTCCGGCTGGGGGAACAGGGCACCGGTACGTGGTGCCGACCAGGACAGCGGATTGCGGGGGTCGTAGTTGGGTAGCAGCACCCGGGTGGAATCGGGCCACTGCAGGATCTGGTCCTTGTAAAACTGGATGATCTCGGCATTGGTGCGTTCTATGGGATAGCCGGCGGCCATCCGGATCGCGGGAGCCAGCACCTGCTCGAGGCTCAGTGTGCCAAATTCTGCCAGCATGACCAGCAGGCCACCGGGTGTGCCCGGCGTCACCGCGGCCAGTGGACCGTAATCCGGCGGATGTGCCATGCCCAGGCTGCGATAATACTCGGGCGTGGCACCGCTTGGCGCAGCGCCGAGGGCATTGATGGCAACCACTTCGCCGGTCAGCGGGTTATGGATCAGGGCCTGCGTTTCACCCCCCCAGCTCATGGTATCCCACATGGTGGCGGAAGCGGCCAGGATGGCGCAAGCGGCATCGACGGCATTGCCGCCCTGGTTGAACAACTGCGCACCGGCAGAAACGGTCAGCGGTTTGCCAGCAATGGCAATCCAGTCCTGTCCGTGTAACGGTGGTTTGACGGAATGCTTGAACTCCTGCGCCTGTACCAGGGTGATGGCGGCAAGCGCAAGAAAAATGGCAAAACCGGTATTGCCTGCAAGTCGCTGAATTCGCCCGTGACTGACCGGCTGGCGCGTGTGATATGGCATGATGGCAACCATAGCACATCTCGCTCTGGCTCAGACAGTGGTTAAGAGGGACCTTACTTGTAGGCTTAGTAGCAACGCATGGTAACCTGGTCGTCAATGCCAAGGATGCGATGCCCGGTGGCGGCACACTGACCATCACCACCGGCGATCATTGCCTGACGCCCGAGCTGGACCAGGGCCTGGAAATGAAACCGGGCAATTATTTCCAGATGACGATCACCGATACCGGTATCGGCATGAACGCAAAATTCCGGCAGCCTATTTTTGAATCGTTTTTCACGACCAAGGAAAATGCCGGTACCGGACTCGGGCTGTCGTCTGTATGCGGCATCGTGAAACAGTCACACGGACTCATCCAGGTCACCAGCCAGGAAGGCAAGGGCAAAACGTTTGAAATACTATTGCCGCCATGCGAGGAAAACGAAGAAGCCAGGCCGGATCAGCGGAAGCCGATTGCCATAGTGATTGCGCAGGGTGCCGGGTGCATTCTCGTTGTGAAAGATCGAAATGATGTGCGTGAATTTGCGTCTTCAGTGCTCATGAGGGCCGGCTATGATGTCATCACGGCCAGCTCGGGCAACGAAGCCATGGACGTGCTTCTGCATCGCAGGGACAAGATTCACCTGTTGCTCACTGGCGTGGTCATGGAAGGCATGAGTGGTAGCGAACTGGCCGATACGTTCAGCCAACATCACCCGAATGTCCCGATTCTGTTTACCTCGGGCTACCCTGCCGATGAGCTTGTCAGGTATGGGGTCCGCCAGGGTATCCATGAATTTCTGGCCAAACCCTTCACCCCGCAGGAATTGCTCAGTCGGATCGACCGCATTTTCAGACATGCGCAGACAGCGGTCCAGGCGCAATCCGATACGGCCTGACCTAACTAGGGTCAATCAAGGTTGCAGACAGGCGCTGCTCAGGGCGCCTGATTGAGAATCCACGCGGCAAGACGCGTGGCATCGGTTTCCGGCACATGCTCATTGGGTACCATCGGTACCATGCCCCAGTTACCCCCACCACCAAGCAGGATTTTCCTCGCCAGCACGGCGGTCATCACCGCTTTCTTGCTGCCATGGCGGGCGGCTATTGCCTGGTAGGGCGGGCCAATGAGGGTCCTTGTCATGTCATGGCAGGCGTAGCAGCGATACTCGCGCACGAGGCGCTCGCCGTCGTTGCCGTCCTGG
This sequence comes from Pseudohongiellaceae bacterium, assembly GCA_049446715.1. GTDB lineage: Bacteria > Pseudomonadota > Gammaproteobacteria > Pseudomonadales > Pseudohongiellaceae > Eutrophocola. The sequence continues at coordinate 98,706 of JBMTQX010000002.1, read as the reverse complement.
GCGAACAGCGCGGTGGCGGCCAGCAAGGTGATCAACAGCAGTACCGAGAAGATCGCGACATGCGGGTTGCGGGCAAAAAAATTCATGGCAGGTTCCTGTAATTCGACAGTATCTGGTGGCTGACTTGCTCAGCGGTAGGCGCCGTCGCCCGGATCAATAATTACGGCCATGCGCGGACCGTGGACGTTCTGGACAATATTGCCGTACGTGGTAATGAGGTTGCCGCTTTCCGGATCGATATCCACCATGCGCAGAAAGGCCCCTTTGCGCGGCATAGGCAGGACACTGAAAGACTTGTCAGCCGGATCGAACTTGTAGATGACATCGGTATTGGAGGTCGGAATCCAGACCACCTTGCGCACCGGATCCCAGGTCACGGCATAAGGGGCACTGGCCGTATCCGGCACATCGTAGATACCCACCTGGGTGTTGGTCCTGGTGTCGTATTCAATGAGCTGGCCCGTACCATATAGAGGCACATACAGAATATCGTCATCACTGATGGACAGGCGTCTTGGGCCGCTGTTCAGGGGCAACTGGAATGAGGACCCGAATTCCCGGGTTTCCACATTGAAACTGCCGACACTGCCAATGTTGAGCTGACTGAACCAGATCTCATTCCTGTCCGATGTCATGACCAGACCATAGAGCGCCGTGCCGGTGGTCGCGCGATCACCGACAGCCGGGGCCACGTAGTGATCGATATCGCCGGTTGCCGGATCCAGGTAGCCGACGGCGTTATTGACGATATCGGAAAACCAGACCAGCCCGTTGTTGTCGGTCAGGAGCGTATGATCGGCCCCGAAACTGAGATCGTGGATGCCGGTCGGGGTGCCATCGACGGTTTCCATTTTCCAGGTTTCCCAGGTGCCGCTCTCGACATCAAGATGCCCCACAACACTGGTGATGAACGGTGCCATCCACAGGGAGCCATCGCTGCCGCGATGCAGGGAATGCGGACCTACCGGCGTGTCAGATGGCACATCCATAGCCGTGGTGTAACCGGATTCGGGATCGATTTTGATAATGGCATTGGAGGCGACATCCGCTACCCACAGCTGTTTTGGCTCACCCAGCAGCAGGGCTTCGCGAATCGCATTCGGCCCGGACACCTCATATTCCATGATCGTGGTTTGCGGGGTGACCGCCAGCGGTGCGCCCCAGTCATAGCCACTGAGTTCATTCATGCTGTCGGTAAAATGTGCACTGAGAAAATCGATGACACGGGGGCCGTTGCCAACTTCATAGACCCGGTTGGCGTCCAGTTCAGCCGCTTCTGGTCCGCGGGAAAACTCCTCGGCGGACAGGAAATTCATGTATTTCACCAGGGCGTCGTAACTGGCATGCCGAATGGCATCCCGGTCCTCACCCGGCACCTGCTCAATGAGAGCTGCATATTGCCGGAATTCCGTGGCAGGTACTTGGTGGCAGCCAACGCAGTCCAGCACGAATTGGGAAGTAGTGGCGCGATCCGCCTTGCCCTGAAGCCAGGCCGAGGCCGGTGCAGCGGCAGCCTGGTTGGCGGTGGCACGGGCAATCAACGTTAGGGACACCCCTTTGCGGGCATTCTCGACACTGGTATCCAGCAACTCATAGCCCAAGGCGCGAATCGCGACGGAAAAATGACTGCCGCTGCGATAGTTGGCCTGTTCCGGTAATTGGAACTGGCCGTTACGGTCACTGAAGGCCGTAACAGCCGTCGGCCCGGGCCAGGATGGGGTCAGCGTTACCATGGCGCCACTGACCGGATTACCATTGATGTCCACCACTGTGCCGCTGAATGCGGCCGCCTGGACAACCGCGGTCGTAAACACCAGCCATAAGGGCGAAAAATAACGGAAAAAAGTGCGGGTCCTGGCAGTCATGGCCATGTTCCTTCTCAGTGGACTTTGTCAGGTAAAACCGCCCCTGGCGGGATCTGTTATTGCCCGGGCAGAGGCCAGATCATGTTGCCGTCGCTGTCCAGAAAACCCTGTTCACGCAAACGGCGGACAGTGGCTGCACCGGAGCGCTGCGGTGAAGACCCGTTCAGGTTGGCCGCGGGCGTAATGCCCAGCGCCGTGAACGTGCCGTCGGCAATATCGATCATGTCGGTATAGCGCAGGTTGGATTTCAGGGGGCCGTCATTGACCTGGATGGCGCGGGGCCACAGGTGGTTGATGCCGCGCACATGACGCCAGGTCAGCAAATGCAGCCGGTCACCTACGGCGAATTCTTCCTTGTTGAAGCCATAGGCCACCATGACATTCACCGGATGGCTGTTAACCACCCAGGTCTTGCCGGTTTCACTGGCAGGCAGATTGCCCCCGATCACTTCAATTTCAATCTGGATATGGGGGTTGCCCCAGCGGATATCGGTGACGACACCATCCACGGTGATGAAATCGGCACCAAAGGGGCCGTATTCAGCCTGGGTGTTGTGGTGAGCCGCCGCGACCAACGGCACTACCGCCAGCACAGTCATGCCAAGCCATTGCAGGCTCTTCCTGCATACCATACTTGTCATACTGGCCATTCCTGACATGCCTGCCATGCGTACCATGCGTATTTCCCCCATGAAGGCGTCCCCTGTCGTTGTGACATTATTCTCTTGTGACCTCGCCCTGCTGTAAGGCGGCGTGACCGGCGAACCGGACAAGCTTTTTCCGCGTATCTTCAGCACCACGCGCAAGCGCCCGAAAACAGGCGTGTTGGTCTGCGAACGATGCTATCACAGCGATTTTGAACGAGTAAACTGATGGCTTTTTCAGCAGCGCTCAAGTATTCTTCGCGCCTTTTCAAAACGCCTAAAAAAGATTCCCAGGTATGACCGCACACGTATGCTTCACCATGGACAATCTTGGTGACGCTGCCGATCTTGGCAGGGGTGTCATCAGTGTATCGCGCAAGCCGGGAGAAAGACCTGCCCTGGAACAGGGGTTCCCTGCCCTGCTCGACCTCTACCGCCGTTTCGGCATCACCATCACCCATTTCATTGAAGGCTGGAGCGCCGAGGCTTACCCCGACTACATCGAGAAAGACCTCGCTGATGGTCACAACCTGGGCATGCATGGCTGGCAGCATGAACTGTGGTCGGCCCTGGATTACGACCGTGCCCTGGAAATCGCTACCCGTGCCACCGAAGCCATCACCGCCTATGGCAGTCGTCCCCATGCCTTTCGTGCTCCCGGCGGCAAGCGCACCCGTTTTACCAGTGAAATCCTGACCCAGTTGGGTTACACCATTGATGCCAGCCTATGCCCCTCCGGCCAGGACGGCGGTGAAGTCAGCCGGCTAAGCAAAACGCTCTGGTCAGTGCCCTATGAGTGGGTAGGCGTGGATGCCAGTCACTGGCTTTGGCAGAAAAAGGCCAACGAAGTCGTCTTGCAAGACTGGCGCCAGACCCTGGACAACTGTGCCGACAACAACCGCTACATGCTCTTTATCTGGCATCCGCACGTCATGGGCATCGACAGGGAACGCTTGGCTGTCGGTGAACAGATCCTGGAATACGTCTGCAACAGCGACCGCTTCGTGATCGCCACCATCGACCAACTCGCCAGCCTCTATCGCAACAAGCCCTTTACCTGAGCCATCGGCACGACCCGGGTCACATCCTGGCCGCCCTCGCAGTGGTCATGGCTCCGCTTTCCCATTCGACGCGTTACAATGCGGGACTGATACCGGATCATCATTGGAGCGGGATTGTTCAAACGATTCTTCAGACTGACCGGTGCCCTGTCCCTGCTGGGCATCCTGGTCATTGGCAGCATGCTGGTGCTGACGCCTTTCTATGTCTATGAAGTATTCAACCAGGAACTGCCTGTTGCGCGGGTCGAATTTCAGCGCCTGGGACCCGACAGCTACCTGGCAACGCTGAGCCGCGGTGACTTCTGCACGCTGGAGATATATCCCCTCCAGGGCGACCAGTTCCAGCTCGATGCCGGCTTTGTGAAATGGAAAGGACCGTCTGTGCTGATGGGCTTCAGGCCACGCTATCGTCTCGACCGCCTGACCGGCCGTTACCGGGACGTGCAAAAGCAGAACAGTAACGCCCCGATCGCGCATGATCTCGCTCCGGACATGCTGTTTGATTTTTTTGATGAAAACGGCCGCGACTCCACCGATGGCTGGCTGGTGGACACAACCTACGGTTCATCCGTCTACTACGCCATCGACCCGACCCTGCGCTATACCGTGTATGCCACGGAGGACGGCCTCATTCTGCGCTCGGTATCGGTATCGACCTATTCCGAGACCGGCAATCTGGTCATCGAGGTAACGGATGCCTGCGGCAACAGCGGTGATTCCTCGCGGGAAGTCCTGCTGGCACTGAACAACCTGCTGGGTGCTGACTGACAATCAACCCCGGTAACGGCAGACCTGCTTACAGCATTTTTCACTGATTATGATCCGTTATAAAGTTGGGATGTCATTCCGGTTTTGGACGGGATTTTGCCGTTTAGCTATCGGTCGTTACTTCACGATCACATTTTCATTCGAGGTAAAATGGGCCACCTGATCTCGACACTGTTGCCGTGCTTCCTCATCACTGGTGCGGCTGCCAATCCACTTATCCATCCCCAAACAGGCAACCACATCACCCGCCACGTTCAAGGAGGTGCAGCTCATGTCGAGGATGCGACCGACGCTCATGAGCAAGGCAATGCCGCCGGGCGGAATACCGACGGTGGAAATCACTGAAGACATAGCGCATCTGTGGAGCCAGCAGGCACGGCTACACACCAGTGAACTGCAGAACCGAGTTCATGCCTTTCTAGCAGCCACTGACCAGATGCTGGACAGCCTCACGCCGGACAATACGACTGAACAGATCAACAATCCTGGCAACTACCTAGCCGTTGAAAAACACTACAACAGCCTGAAACAGATCATTCTCATGCAGACCTCCTTCGGCAATCTGCAAATGGCGGCAATGGCTGGTCTTCTGCAATATACCAACCAGGTCAAACGTGCTGCCAGGCATCTGCAGAAAGGCGCCCGTCGCCTGAATACCGTGCGTGAATCCCTGCAGCGCAACCCCGCTGGCCAGGTGGAAAAATCCACAGCGACCGATACCGAGAATATTGCCATTCTCCAGGATGCCGCCCAGGAACTCGCCCAGGACTCCCCGGAAGCCGATAACGTGCCACCAGCGGCATAAATCCTTTGCCCTCCCGAGGGGCTTCGCTAGAATGATGGGCCATGCTGATCAAACCCGAACAACTCCTCGCCCAACTCAGGAAACAGCTGCCACCGGTGATCTGGATTACCGGTGATGAAACCCTGCTCGTTCAGGAAGCCTGCGATACCGTACGTCACTTTGCCCGTGAACAGGGTTTTACCGAACGTGAAGTGCATGACGTAAAGACCCAGTTCAACTGGAACATACTCATTGAAGCCGCGAGCAGCCTGTCCCTGTTTGCCGACCGCAAACTCATTGATCTTCGCCTGCACTCTCCCAAGCTCGACAACGACGCCAAGAATGCGCTGCAGGAATATGTGGGTAACCCGGGTGAGGACAACCTGCTGCTGATCACCAGCAGCAAGGTGGAAAAAGCGACACTGTCCACGAAATGGTTCAAGGCCATCGAGTCACAGGGGCTGGTCGTGCAGGTATGGCCGGTGAATGCCCAGCAGTTGCCCGGTTGGATTGCCCAGCGCATGAAGAAGGCCGGGCTGACTGCGGATGCCGATTGTGTCGATATCATTGCCCATCGCGTGGAGGGCAACCTGCTGGCAGCCGCGCAGGAAATCGACAAGCTGGCGGTGCTGGCGGGTGATCGCCACCTGACCCCCGAGATTGTAGCCAGAGCGGTTGCCGACAGTTCACGTTTCAGTGTCTTTGCCCTTCTTGACACCAGCCTCGCTGGCCAGACCGGCAAGGCTCTGAACATGCTCAGTCACCTGCGTGCTGAAGGCGACGATCCGCTGAAAATCCTTTTCTTCGTCACGCGCGAAATCCGCAGCTTGCTGCGCATGCAGGAAAAGATCAGCCAGGGCCAGAACATCAACGGCGTCATGCAGTCCGAGCGCGTCTGGCAAAACCGCATGGCCGCCGTCGGCACTGCATTGCGCAATCACAACCTCCAGAGCCTGGAAAAAATCCTCCTCCAGGCCCGCCTCGTCGACCAGTCCGTCAAAGGCCTGATGCACCGCAAACCCTGGGACGATCTCACCAGCATGATCATCGCCCTCGCCAACCCCAACATAAAACTCGCCGACTCCGCCTGATTTTTCCACCAGCCCGAAAAAGAAACATTCTGGAAAAGCAGCTCTGACGATATTTCGCCATGCGGAAATTCGCAGGGAATGAATTTTCAGGCCGGGTGGCAAGGCAAACATGCTTGAAGCGAGCGGATTTTATTCAGGCATAAATGAACATCGCGCCGGGCGGGTTTAACGCCGCCAGACGGTCAAAAAACATTCCCGGGAAAAGTTACCCCAACTTAGATTGTTGGTCGGCGTGGTAGGACGATCTTACCAATGGCCCGCTAGCCACATGATGAAACCCCAGGTCATTCCCGATCCGCGTGTATTCATCAAATTCATCCGGGTGCACAAACCGCTCAACCGGCAGGTGATCACGCGACGGCTGCAGATACTGGCCAATGGTGATCATGTCGATATTGTGGGCGCGCATGTCTTCCATGACCTGGATGACTTCCTCGCGGGTCTCGCCGATTCCCACCATGATGCCGGACTTGGTCAGAACTTCCTGCGCTGAGGCCTTGTAATCCTTCAGCAGGTTGAGAGACCACTGGTAGTCGGAACCCGGGCGCACCTTGCGGTACAGGCTGGGCACTGTCTCGAGGTTGTGGTTGAAAACATCGGGGCGGGTCTTGTTGAGGATATTGATGGCGACATCACCACGGCCCCGGAAGTCAGGGACCAGGATTTCCACCTTGATGCCGGGGTTCAGCCGACGGGTCTCCGCGATGCAGCGGGCAAAGTGCTCAGCACCGCCATCGCGCAGGTCATCACGATCCACCGAAGTCACGACCACGTATTTCAGTCCCATATCGGCGATGGCTTCGGCCAGCTCCTGCGGTTCGTTCTCCATCAGGGCATTCGGGCGACCATGGGCCACATCGCAGAACGGACAGCGCCGAGTGCAGATATCGCCCATGATCATGAAGGTGGCCGTGCCGCCACTGAAACATTCCCCCAGGTTGGGGCAAGAGGCTTCCTCACACACGGAACTGAGCTTGTGCTTGCGCAGGATGGCGCGAATACGTTCCACCTTCTCGTTGTTGCCCAGCGTGACCCGGATCCAGTCCGGCTTGCGCGGCATTTCCACGGTAGGGATGACCTTGACCGGAATACGGGCGACCTTGTCGGCGCCGCGCAACTTTTCGCCGCGGACAACGGGTTTCAGTGATTCAGTGTCGGACATGTTGCAGATGCTCTTCGGATTTAAGTTGTCAATTATAGCAGAGACTCGGCGAGTGCTCGTTGCAGATCCTGCTGCACACGGGGCAACAGGTCAGCTGGCGCCTCATCAAGCAAGTCGCGCATCTGGGTGGTCTGCAGGCCCGCATAGCCACACGGATTGATCCAGCTGAATGGCGCCAGGTCAATGTCCACGTTCAGGCTCAGGCCATGGTACGAGCGGCCATTCTTGATGCGCAGGCCCAGGGCCGCAATCTTGGCATCGCCGACATAGACACCGGGGGCACCCTGACGCGTGTCGGCCACAATGCCATAACCGGCCAGCAAGGCGATCAGGCTGTTCTCAATGATATCCACCAAGTGGCGTATACCCATGCCGCGGCGACGGATATCCAGCAACAAATAGGCCACGATCTGGCCGGGGCCGTGATAAGTGACCTGCCCACCCCGGTCGGTTTTCACCAGGGGAATGTCGTGGGCATCCAAGACATGCTCTTCACGTCCCGCCTGTCCCAGGGTGAAAACAGGTTCATGCTGGAGCAGCCAGCATTCGTCCTCTGCCTCCTTGCCGCGATGGACGGTAAAGTCCTTCATGGCGTTCCAGGTGTCCTGGTAATCCACCACTCCCAGGTCGCGAAAGCGCAGAGTCTGTGTCGGGGTGGTCACGGGGGGCTTTGGCAAAACCGGCAGACCGCGATCAGATGATCATCGCCGTGCGGCCACTGGCTTTGAGGGCATTGAAGATGTTCTCGATCTGCTGCTCGCTCTGGGCCGTGATGATGACATTCACCGCCAGGTACTTGCCGTGCCGGCTGGGACGAAAACTGATGTCTGCATCCGCAAGGTCGGGAGCGTGCTGGCGAATGATCGCCACGATGGCGTTGCTGAAATCGTTTTCATCCAGCCCCATCACCTTGATGGGGTAGCGGCAGGGATACTCGATTTTCGGCGCGTCTTCATCGCCTGTCAGGTCTTGAATTTTCAACACCGACGACCTCAGGAAAGCAGGCTTAGGAAGAACAGGTGCAGGAAGTCCATGATGCGTTTGATAAAGCTGCCACGCTCCACGGCTTCCATGGCCACCACCGGGCCGTTGTAGTAGACCATGTCACCGAGTTTGACCGTGACATTGCCGAGCACCTGGCCGGCCGCAATCGGTGCCTTCAGGGTGTCATCAATGACCAATTCGGTCTCCATGGCATTTTCTTGGCCTCGCGGCATGGTGATGTAAACCTCGTCAGTCACACCAATATCCACGGCATTGGCCTTACCGGACCAGACGCGGTCTGTCGACAGGACATGGTTGTCGCTGAACAACTGGTGTGTGGCAAAGAAACGGAATCCATAGGTAAGCAGTTTCTGGGATTCGATAGCACGGGCATCAGTAGAGTCTGTCCCCATCACTACTGCGATCAGGCGCATGTCATCACGAACGGCAGAAGCCACCAGGCAGTAACCGGCTTCATCGGTATGGCCGGTCTTGATGCCGTCGACGTTACGATCACGGAACAGCAGGCTGTTGCGGTTAGGCTGGCGAATATCGTTGTAGGTGAATTCCCTTTCGGCGTACATGGCGTAATGGGACGGAAAGCGCTCGATCATTGCCTTGGACAATATGGCCAGATCACGGGCCGACATGGTGTGCTGCGGTGCCGGCAGGCCCGAGGCGTTCATGAAAAAGCTCGAATCCATGCCCAGCAGTTCGGCATGCTGGTTCATCATGTCGGCGAAAGCGTCTTCGCTGCCCGCAATATGTTCGGCAATGGCAACACTGGCATCGTTGCCGGACTGGATGATCATGCCACGCAGCAGGTCTTCCAGGCGGACTTCGGTACCCTCCTGGATGAACATCTTGGAGCCTTCCATCTGCCAGGCCTTGACGCTGACATGCACCATGTCATTCGGCGATACCGTGCCCTGTTCGATTTCGTGGGCCGCTACATAGGACGTCATGATTTTGGTGAGGCTGGCCGGGGGCAGCGGAATATCGGCATTTTCCTCGACCAGGATTTCACCGGTTTTGGCATCCATGAGGATATAACTGGACGCCGCGATCTGCGGCGGTCGCGGAGTGATATTCTGCTGGGCAGCCACGTGTGATCCCAGGAAAGTCAGCATCACCGCGATGACGGCGATGAATCTGGCGCGGCGGGTCTGCTCGAAGTGTCCTATTGGCAATGGTGTAAGCATGGCGTTTGCTGTTTCCCCTGTCTAATTCGGTCTATTCAGTCTGTTCAGTCTGATTCTGTCAATTAACAACTCACCAGAACTACCTGGTTACTGTGTGCTCTGCGGTTAGCCATGGTCACCCATGGCTGCCCTGCTGCCGCGTTACTGCCGCACGCGGAACGGTTTGCCCAGGCCCGCATCCATGATCATGCTGATCAGGCCCTGCAGGTCCATTGTCTCACTTACCGGCCCGAGGCGCACTCGGTGCAACAGGTTGCCGGTGCTGACATCGGCATCGCTACGAATGAATACGGGCAGCGTGGTCAGGCGACTGACCGTGGCAACAATCTGCCGCGCGCTGTCGATATTACTGAAGGCGGCAATCTGCAAAAATTCTTCCCCGGCGTCGCGTTCAATGAGATCCCGTTCCTGCAGCACATTGTCCAGAAGCGCCGCCTCGGTTTCCACCGCACGGGTGTTGTCTGTTAATAACACAGGTGATCTGTCCGCTGGTGTGTCCAGGGCGGGCATTAATGCCCTGACGCTCACCCGCGCTGTGCCCTTGTCGGCATAATCCAGGTACGCGGCCGCCGCATAGGACAGGTCGACAATGCGCCCGTCATGAAACGGACCACGGTCATTGACCCGCACCACGACGGACTTGCCGTTATCGAGGTTGGTGACTTCCAGGAAGCTGGGAATGGGCAAAGACTTGTGGGCAGCCGACAGCCTGAACATGTCATAGATTTCGCCATTGGAGGTCAGGTGTCCATGGAACTTGCGCCCGTACCACGAGGCCATTCCGGTTTCCTGATAACCCGCTTCACTGGCCATGACCGTGTAGGTCTTGCCGTTTACCGTGTAAGGGCTCTTGTTGCCGGCCAGGGTCCGTGTCACGGGCACTGGCACTACCGGTTTGACTGCAGACAGGTCAATTGGTTCAAGCACCGGACTGTCATCGGCCATGTCGTAGCGGCCGGAACCGGTTTTTTGCGGGGAGGTGGGACTGACGCAGGCTGTCAGGGTGACAGCCAGGAGAAGCAATACGGGTCTGGTGAGTGGATACCAGAATGTCACTGGGGTCTTAACCCTCCGTCTCTCAATCTCACAGGCGTCTGATTATACCTGACTTTTTACCTGCCGTGCCTGCAGTTCCGGCCGCCAGTAAAACTTTTCTCCAGCATCAGGGAATCAGGGTTTTATTGTGGGTGTGTATCGACATCAGGATGCCGAAACCGATCATCAGGGTCAGGATCGACGTACCGCCCAGGCTGACAAGGGGCAGCGGCACACCAACCACCGGCAGAATGCCGCTGACCATGCCGATATTGACGAACACATACACGAAAAAGGTCAGAATGATGCTGCCTGCCAGCAACCGGCTGAAGGTATCCTGGGCCATGGCGGTTATATACAGGCCGCGACCGATGATGCTCATGTACAGCGCCAGCAGAAACAGCATCCCCACCATGCCAAATTCCTCGGCCAGTACTGCCACAATGAAGTCGGTGTGCCCTTCCGGCAGAAAATCCAAGCGTGACTGCACGCCATTCAGCCAACCCTTGCCATAGAAGCCACCGGAGCCGATGGCGGTCTGCGACTGGATGATATTCCAGCCGGCGCCGAGTGGGTCACTTTGCGGATTGAGCAGGGTCTTGATGCGCTGCTTCTGGTAGTCGGACATGTAGAAAATCCACAAGGCGGGGCTCGACAGAATGGCGACCCCGACTATGGAAAACACCAGTTTCCAGCGAATACCCGCCAGCAGCAGGACGAAGATGCCGGACACGGCAATCAGCAGTGCCGTACCCAGATCCGGCTGCACGGCAATCAGGGCAGCGGGCAGCATCACCAGAATAAAAGACCAGAACACATGCTTGAAGCGTGGCGGCAGCTCGCGCTTGCTGAAATAGGCCGCAATGGTCATGGGCAGAGCCACTTTCATGATTTCCGAGGGCTGGAAACGCGGCAGCAAGGGCAGATCCAGCCAGCGCTTGGCACCACCACCGGTGCTGCCAAAGAAGATCACACCCATCAGCAGGCCAAGACCGGCCAGGTACAACCAGGGTGACCATCGCCGCAGCATGCGCATATCAATCTGCGCAATACCAACCATGGCAACAAGAGAAACGATAATGAAGGCGACTTGACGCCGCATCAGGCCGACGCTGCCGTCGGTGGCACTGTAAAGCACCATGAGACCGAAACCGAGGAGTATCAGCAACGCCACCAGCAAGGGGAAATCGATGTGCAGGTATTCCCAGAGACTTTTGCGCCGCCCCAGCCCCTGGCCGATGAAACCCATCTGCCTGGCAAAATCCGGAGAGCTCAAGCGGCCCCCAATGTCATGTCGTCAGTGGCGAAAAGGCTTATAACGCGACTCATTGCGTGACGGTTGCCAGCGGCAAGTCATTGCGACGGGATGGCACCAGATCGGCGATCGTATCACCGGTGGGTATTTCGGGGGCGTCCTCTGCCGGCGCTTCTTCGGAAATCTGGGGATAGCGGAACTCGGGTTTGAGCTCGCCATCTTCCAGCAGGTAGGCATCAAGAATCTCACGGGCAATCGGGCCTGCCACGGCACTGCCACCGGCGCCATGTTCGACGAACACAGCCAGGGCGATCTTCGGATTGCCGATCGGAGCAAAGGAAATAAACCAGGCGTGTTCACGGTATTTTTCCGGCACCTCATCGGCACGGTCGTAGCTGTCGGGAATGGCAATGACCTGCGCGGTACCGGACTTGCCGGCCATGCGGTATTTCACCGGGTTGCCATCGGCAATGTAGGGAAAGGCGGTGCCATAGGTCCGGTATTCGGGGCCATAACCCCTGTTGACGACCATTTCCATCGCTTCGGCGATGAAGTCCCAGTAAGACGGATCATTGAGCTCCACGTCCGGCACAAAACCATGGTTATCCACCGGTGCGCCTTCAACACCAATCTGTTTAAGCATCGACGGGCGATACCACTTGCCCTTATTGGACATCAGCATGGCGGCGGTGGCCATCTGCAAGGGGGTGGCTTCGGTGTAGCCCTGACCGATAAAAGAGTTCAGGGTCTCCCCCGGGTACCACGGCTGGCCCATGGTGTTGCGTTTCCATTCCCTGGACGGCAGCGTGCCCTTGCTGGCACTGGGCAAATCGAGACTGACATTGCGACCGAAACCGAAACGGAACAGGAAGTCGTAGATGCGATCGATGCCCATGTCCATAGCCAGGTCCCAGAAGTAAACGTTGCAGGACTGGTAAATGGCCCGTTGCAGATCGACAGAGCCATGGCCGGATTTGTTGGACCACCAGGTCCAGTCGTAATGGCGGTGTTGGTCGAGGGTGTAATACCCCGGATCGTGAACAACGTCTTCGGGCGTGCGGAAACCTTCGTTGAGCGCCGCCAGTCCGATGAACGGTTTCACCGTGGAACCAGGTGCGTATTTGGCCAGGGAGCGATTGAACAGCGGTAACTGGACTGGGTCATTGAGGGCCGCGTATTGCTTGCGACTCATACCCTGCACAAACAAATTGGGATCAAAGGCCGGCTTGCTCACCAGGGCCAGCACGCCGCCGCTTTCCGGATCGATGGCAACCACCGCACCGCGATATTCACCCAGGGCTGCCATGGCAGCTTTCTGCAGTTCACTGTCTAGGTGCAGCACGATGTTCTGGCCCGGTACCGGGTCGGTACGATCGAGCACTTTCATGACTTGACCGCGCGCGTTTTTCTCAACGGTTTCGTAACCGACCTGCCCGTGCAGCAACGGCTCGTAAAAACTTTCCACGCCCATCTTGCCCATCTGGTGAGTGCCGCTGTAATTCACCGGGTCCAGGGTTTTCAGTTCATCTTCGGTAATACTGCCTAGGTAGCCAACGGCATGGGCAACCGCTTCTCCCTGCGGGTAATGCCTGACCAACTCGGCCTCAACACTGACGCCGGGCAGGCGGAACTGGTTGACGGAAATGCGGGCTATTTCCTCTTCGTTGAGGTTGTAACGAACAGGAACAGCGGAGTAAGGCACGGAACGATTTTTCAGGCGGCTGCGGAATTTCTCCACATCTTCTTCCGTCAGGGAGATCAGCGACTGGATAATTTCAATGGCGCGATCGACATCGCCGGCATGTTCCCTGACCAGTGACAGCGTGAAGCTGGGCACATTTTCTGCCAGCAATACACCATTACGGTCATAGATCAGACCACGTGTGGGCACCACGGACTGGACATGAATGCGGTAGTTATCCGACTTAGTGGAATAGTATTCGTGCTGGTTAATCTGGAGATAGAACAGGCGGGCAAGGAGAACTAGAATGAGGAGAAACGCTATTGTGCCACCGACAAGGATGCGGGACAGAACTAGCCGCCTCTCTTGCTGGTGATCCTGTAACGTTATTTTTTCAGCCATAAACGCCTATGCGCCTTGTTGCCACCACGTCAGTTACCATCCTGAAAATAATGTCTGACGGGTATTGGACCTCTGAAGACGACATATCATTCAGGGGTCACCAGGCGCGGGCGGGTGGAGAAATGACCCTACCAGATCCTGCTGTCCTGTCGCAAACACACGTGTTTGGGACGTGTTTACTGACCAGGCCAACCCGGGCTGGCATCTGAGCAAAACCTAGCAAAACCTATTCTCGATGGTATGGATGCCGGTTAAGCACACTCCATACCCGGTACACCTGCTCCGCAACAACGATTCTAACAAGAGTGTGCGGCATAGTTAAAGCCGACAAAGACCAGATTTCTTTAACAGATTCAAGGCATTCCGGTGACAAACCATCGGGTCCGCCGACCAGCATGGCAAGGTCAGACCCGCTTTCCATGATGGTCCTGAAGCGTTCTGCCATCGTTTCCGTGGCATGGGCCTTGCCCTTGACGTCCAGCGCCACCAGGTAAGCCCCGGCAGGCACGGCGGCCAGCAGTGCCTTGCCTTCCTTCTCGCAGAGCCTCGCAGCATCCTGACCACCCTTGGTGCGCTTGGCCAGCGGGACTTCGGTTAACACCAACTCAAAGGTCTTCGGCAGGCGTTTCTGGTATTCCCTGGCGCCGGTCTCTACCCAGGCTGGCATTTTGCTGCCAACGGCAATGAGGTGGATTTTCATGACAAGCGTAGCGGGTAGGTCATGACAGGCACACTGACGGGGCGCCTACACGGCCTTGCCCGGCGTCATGCCCCAGAGTGATTCCAGATCATACAGCTTGCGACTTTCTTCCTGCATGACATGCACGATGACGTCACCCAGGTCGATCAGCACCCACTCCGACTGCCCCTTGCCTTCCGAACCAAGGACATGGCCACCCGCCTCTTTCACTTTTTTCTGAACCTCGTCAGCGAGGGAGTTCACATGACGACTGGAGGTGCCGGTCGCGACCACCATGTAGTCGGTAATCGACGTGATGTTGGCCACTTCAAGACAGGCGATATCCCGTCCCTTCATGTCATCCAGTGCTGCAACAACCAGGTCTTTCAGTGCCTGTGACTTCAATGCTCAGTCTCCTGCTGATATAACGCATGTTCTTCAATATAGCGGGCCACCGGTGCCGGCACCAGTTTACCCACTGTTCTGCCCGATGCGATTTCCGCCCTGACCTGCGACGACGAAATGTCGTGCAATGCCAGTTCGGCCACCAGGATGTTGCCGGCCAGCGCCAGCTTCAGTTCATCGGCGTGGGCAACGCCACGCTCATCAAGGGCCTGTCTGACTGACGATTCCAGCTCCGGTTGATAACCAGGGCGGGCCGCCACGACCACATGGACCAGGTCTAGTATGTCCTGCCACTGGTACCAAGTGTGGAACTGGTTGAATGCATCCTGGCCCAGGATGTAATACAACCTCGCCCCGGGCCGTTCCGCCCTGATCGCCTTCAGGGTCAGGCAGGTGTATGAAGGTTCCCTGCTGCGGCACTCCCTGTCATCGATTGCGAGCCCCGGTACACCGGCGATGGCCAGGGACAACATGTCACTGCGCGCCTGCGCCGATGCTGACAGGGACTTGCCGTGCACTGGTTGTCCGCAGGGCAACAGATCGAGGCGGTCAATTTTCAGCAGGGCCAGGGAAGCGTTGGCAATGGCAAGGTGACCAAGGTGGACAGGATCAAACATCCCGCCCATCAGGCCGATATCCGTCATGATGGAGGAATCTGTCACCTATTTGCGAATATGCCCGTCACCCAGCACGACGTACTTCTGCGAGGTCAGGCCTTCCAGGCCGACCGGGCCACGGGCGTGAATCTTGTCGGTGGAAATACCGATCTCCGCACCGAGACCGTATTCAAAGCCGTCGGCAAAGCGCGGTGAGGCATTGATCATCACGGAGCTGGAATCCACTTCACGCAGGAAGTGGCGGCCACGACTGTAGTCCTCGGTGACAATGGTATCGGTGTGCTGCGAACCGTAGGTATTGATGTGGGCGATGGCTTCATCGATATCTGCTACGACCTTGATGGCGAGAATCGGACCCAGGTATTCCGTGCGCCAGTCTTCCTCGCTGGCCGCTTCTGCCGACGGCAGGATGGCCCGGGTTTTATCGCAGCCGCGCAATTCCACATCGTAGTCGCTGTAAACCTGTTCCAGTTGCGGCAACACGGTTTCAGCCATGGACTCGGCCACCAGCAGGGTTTCCATGGCGTTGCAGACCCCGTAACGATGGGTCTTGGCATTCAGGGCAATATTCACGGCCTTGGTCATGTCGGCACCGTCATCGATGTAGACATGGCAGATTCCGTCGAGATGCTTGATGACCGGCACGCGGGCATCGCGGCTGATACGCTCGATCAGGCCCTTGCCACCCCGAGGCACGATGACGTCGACATACTCAGGCATAGTGATCATTTCACCGACCGCGGCACGGTCCGTGGTCGCTACCAGCTGGACTGCTGTTGCAGGCAGGCCGGCACTTACCAGTCCCTGCCGAATGCAGTCGGCAATGGCCTGGTTGGAATGAATGGCTTCGGAGCCACCACGCAAAATGGTGGCATTGCCAGACTTCAGGCACAGGCTGGCGGCTTCCACGGTAACGTTGGGACGCGATTCATAGATGATGCCGATGACACCGAGCGGCACCCGCATGCGACCCACCTGGATGCCACTGGGCCTATAGCGCATGTCAGTGATCTCACCGATGGGATCGGCAAGCGCGGCAACCTGGCGCAGGCCCTCGAGCATAGTATCTATGCGTGCCGGGGTCAGCTGCAGGCGATCCAGCATTGCCGGCTCCAGCCCCTTGTCCTGGCCAGCCTTGAGATCGCGAGCATTGGCGGCGACCAGTTCATCGCGGGTACTGTCGATGGCTGCCAGGGCGCCCATCAGCGCGGCATTCTTGGCATGGGTGTCGGCAGCGGCCATAACACGCGAGGCCGCACGGGCTTGCTGGCCCAGCGCCTGCATCTGCTGTTTGATGATGTTTTCAGCTTCGCTCATGAAATTCGGGATTCAGGTGAGTTTGCAAGGGCGGCAGTATACCCCATATGAGGGGTTATCAGTCAGACGGGATACTGGTAAACAGTCTCCGGCCTAGGATCGTTTCACGGCCAGCAGTTTCATCAATACCGCTTTGTCCCCGGCGATCAATCTGGCCTTGTCGGCACGACTGCACTTCTTGATACGCGCTTCCAGGATTGAGGCCTCGCTTCTGTCACGCGCTGGCCGGGTATAAACCAGGGTCAGGGGGCCTTTTCCGCGCAGGCTTTTCGCGCCTTTACGGTCGCCACCGTGTTCTGCAAGCCGGCGCTCGGGGTCGGTGGTGATGCCGGTATAGTAAAGGCCGGCAGCGGTTTGCAGGATGTAGACGAACCAATCGGATTTCATGAAGCGGTGCGCATATTCCCCGGTGTGTTGGCGGCCAACAAAGGGCCGGAGACTGGCAATTCAGGGAGTTTCCGGGTATAAATGCGCCCCTGAATTTTCGGGCCCCCGGCCCCACCTGCTGACAGGCAGCTGATTTTTCCGACCGCGGCTGCCTGTAGTTTTATCTTTTCACAGACTCCCAAACGGTAACCCCTCGTCATGTTCAAGATACAGATTTTTAATCAGATTTCTGACAAGGGACTCACACGTCTTCCCAAACAAGAGTATCAGGTTTCTCCGGATGAGGAGAACGCCGACGCCATCCTCGTGCGCAGCGCCAAAATGTCCCGTGACCATCTCGGTTCAAACCTGAAAGCCGTTGCCCGCGCCGGTGCCGGCACCAACAATATTCCGGTTGAAGAATATACCCGCGAAGGGGTGGTCGTGTTCAACACGCCCGGTGCCAATGCCAATGCTGTGAAGGAACTGGTCCTGTGCAGCCTGCTGCTGGCCTCACGCGGCATTCTGCCCGGCATCAACTGGGTCAACAGCCAGTCCGCCGACCTGGATGCGGCAGAGCTGTCGAAATTGGTCGAGTCGGAAAAGAAACACTTCAAGGGCATGGAACTGAAAGGCAAGACCCTGGGTATCGTCGGCCTGGGTGCGATTGGCGCGCAGGTGGCCGATGCCGCTATTGAGCTGGGCATGAAAGTGCTGGGTTACGATCCCGCCATATCCGTCGATGCCGCCTGGCGCCTGGCCAACCAGATTGAAAAGCAGGAAAACTTGACCTCACTGATTTCACGTTCGGACTTTGTCACACTGCATTTACCGGTACTGGAATCGACCCGCAACCTGATCGACCGCAAGATCATCAATTATTTCAAGTCGGGCGCTGTGCTGCTGAACTTTTCCCGCGATGCCCTTGTGGACGAGGAAGCCCTGCTCGATGCCATGAACCATGGCCGCATTTCCCGTTATGTCACCGACTTTCCCACACCCGGCCTGCTCGGCAACAAGCGCGCCATCCTGCTGCCTCACATTGGTGCCAGCACGGACGAGGCTGAGGAAAACTGTGCCATTATGGCTGTCGATCAGCTGCGTGATTTCCTGGAAAACGGCAACATCCGCAATTCCGTGAACTTTCCCAACCTGTCACTGGAAAAATCCGATGGCTACCGACTCGCCATCATCAACCAGAACGTACCGCGCATGTTGGGACAGATACTCTCCATCCTTGCCGACAAGGACATCAACGTCATCGACATGCTGAACAAAAGCCGGGACGATATTGCCTACAACCTGATCGATATTGAATCCGAGCCCAGCGCCGACACCTTGGAAGAACTGCGACACATCGAACATGTGATCAAGGTCTGGCAGGTCTGATCCGACAACCCCTCTAACGCGTAATCTGACAACATCATGAGCACACCCGTATACAATTTTGGCGCCGGCCCGGCCATGCTGCCGATCCCGGTCATGGAAAAAATCCGCGACGAACTGCTGGACTACAACGGCATGGGCGTTTCCGTCATCGAAATCAGCCATCGTTCGGAACAGTTCGAAGCCATCCTGGCCCGCTGCGACACGCTGGTCCGCGAGATCGCTCACCTGCCGGACAACTACCGAATCCTGTATACCCACGGCGGTGCCCGCATGCTGTTCTCGGCCATTCCGATGAACCTGCTGCCGCTCAAACCGGCGCAGATGGCGGTATACAGCGAGACCGGCAATTTCTCCAGGCAGGCCAACGTGGAAGCTCGGCGCTATGGCGATATCCGGGTAGCCAGCAGCGGCGAGGCCAACAACTACGACCGCCTGCCGCCGTTCACCCGCGACATGGTGCCGGATGAGGCATCCTATGCCTACATCACCAGCAACAACACCATCTATGGCACGCAGTACAAGGAATATCCAGACATGGGTGACATTCCGCTAGTGGTAGATGCCACCTCGGACATGCTGTCACGCCCAATTGATTTTACCCGTGTGGATCTGATGTTCGCCAGTCTCCAGAAAAATCTCGGACCTTCCGGCCTGGCGGCGGTGCTCATCCATGAAGATCTGATTGGTCATGCCATGCCCAACACCCCCTCCCTGCTCGACTTCAAGGTGTATAACGATTCGCATTCCCTCTCGAACACCAACAACACCTTTGCCATCTACGTCATGTGCCTGGTGATGGAGTGGCTGAAAGACCAGGGCGGGGTCGAAGCCATGGCAAAGATCAACGAGGACAAGGCCAACCTGCTTTATGACCTCATCGATGCCAGTGATTTCTACAGCGGCTCAGCCCACATCGCTGATCGTTCTCTCATGAACGTGATCTTCAACCTGCCCAATGAAGAGCTGACGGCCCAATTTCTGAAAGAAGCACTGGAGAATGGCTTGTATGCCCTGAAAGGACATCGTGCGGTAGGCGGTATTAGGGCATCGATCTACAACGCGATGCCCGTTGCCGGTTGCGAAACCCTGGCGGGCTTCATGCGGGAGTTCGAACGCACGAACGGCTAAATCAGCCGCCCGAGTCATGAAATATCAGCGCCGGGTTTCCAGCAGACTGATGTTGTGCTCGATGGTGTTGCGCACGGGCTCGTTGGTTTCACTGATCAGGCTCAGGGCTAACTCGTAATCTGTCAGCGCTTCATCCAGTCTGCCTGCGACAAACTTGGCCGTACCCCGGTTGTTCACCGCTGACCACTTGCCAGGCTCAAAAGCCATGGCCGTGGTGCAGGCTGCTATAGCATCATCAAACCGCTTCATGCTGGTCAATATCGTACAGTAGGCATTCCACGCGTAATATTTGCGCTTGGTTTCATGCCTGAGTGCAACGCGTTCCACTTCTTCAAGATACGCCTCGGCTGCCTTTAGTGCTTCGTTGGTGCGACCTTCATCGAGCAACTGCCGCACAAGTTCCACCTCATCAGGTTCCTCGAGTGACAGTATTCGGGACGGCATGGCCTTGGAGTTCTTCAGGTTCGTGCCGGTGCGGGTTGGCTGCGCCGACAGGCTCTGACTGAAGATGGCTGCAAGCAGGCTCAGGCTTGCAACCAGGACAAATGTTGAATTTTTCATTGACAGGATCCCCTTGCTTTTCCTTATCCCTGCCAGCTGGCTGTCTGACACCTTGTGTCGGGATGTTGAACGTCACAAGCCCTTGCATGAAGCGGCGGGTCCGAGGTGGCCAGAGAAGTATTAAAAGTATATGCCTGTGCACAGTCCCAGGGCAATTCACCTGACCACACAACGCTCATCCCTTTACAGACAGGCAATCAGGTGAAAATCTTGCACGCTGCCCTGACGTCAGAAACGCAGGGTTTTCGTGTACTTGAGCACTACTTCGGCGTTATTGGCGCTCAGGTTGGTAAACGCACCTTCCGACTGAAAGTTGTAGTTGATGACCAGGAAGAGATCCTCGCCCGCTTGCGGGTTCCAGCGCAGACGGCTGTTGAGGCCGGCAACATTGGAAAAGTTGTCGTACTGAATCAGGTTGATCCATGACCACTTGGAGTTGAACGCATAGTTGGCATTGGCAGAGATCAGGCGCACATCGAAATCACCGCCCTGCACCGGCAGGCTGATGTCCTGGTAACTGTAGTTCAGGCCCAGGTTGATGTGCTCGTTGGGACGCCAGTCGAAACCAGTGCGGATTTCAGTGCGTTCACCGTTGAAGTAGTCGCCGATGTTGAGGCGAAGACTGGGCGAAAATGCCCGCTGGTTGGAAATGCGGAATTCGCCATTGAAGCCACTGAAGGTGTAATCACCGGCCGGAATGATCACGCCGGGGCGAATGGCAAAATCACGCCGCAACCCTTCCCGGTTGCGGTACATGCCGACACCGATCTGGTCACCACGATGGGTATTGAAGTTGATCATGCGCCAGAACCAGTTTTCGCTCTGCATTTCCTTGGTGTCCAGGAAGCGTGTGTGATCGAAACGCATGAAGGAGAATACATTACGGAACCACTTGTTATTGCGGAAGAAGTAGCGGCCGCTGCCCCCCACGCCAAAACTTTCCACGCCTGTATTATTGGCAAAACCCAGCGCAGGATTGAAGTCTTCGCCCAGGAAGTCGTAGCTTGCGAACATACCAAAACCGTTGTTGGAGGTATCGAGGTTGGCGGACAGGCCAAAGGCCTTGTCATTGCCATTCAGGCCCTTGGTATCGGATTGCTGGTACCAGGCATTGCCGCGCAAGGTGTGGCTGTCCGAGAAACGGGTGTTCTGATAGCGGAAATCAACACCTGCAAGCGTGTTGTCAGTTTCACTGGTCGGATCACCGTGGGTCACGATGGCGCCAATACTTGACTCAGACAGGATGTTTGCCGAAGCACGGCCGACAAATAAGTTCTGTCCATCAAGGGTGCCGGATTCGCCCTGGGCGACCGCGAGGCCACCGACATTCCAGGGGCCGACACGGCCCGTCAGCTTGACCCCGGCATCAATGTCGACAGGCTGGCCTCTGGAACTCAAACCAATGCGGCGGGAATAGAACGGAATGCCGTTTCCGCCCAAACCGCCGAAGGTAAAAATATCGACATCCTGCAGGAAGAAGTCTCGCTTCTCTGGGAAAAACAGGGAAAACCGGCTCAGGTTGACCTGGCGGTTGTCCACTTCGGTTGCCGAGAAGTCAGTATTGAACGTCACCGCACCGGTCAGGTTAGGCGTGATCTTGTAAAACACATTCAGGGACGGATCAATGCGATTTCCCGATGTACCGCCGGGCGTGAAGTCATTGGTAGCCGCCGTGGTGATGGACGGAATGATGTCCAGGCCCTTGCCCTGGCGAATATCATAGATCCCGGCAATCAGGCCGGTCGTGCTCGGATTGATGTTGCGATTGAAGGAGGACCAGGCCATCTCTTCGTTCTTGCGTGCCACGGTACGGGCGATGGTGAAACCCCACTCGTCGGTTTCCGGGTCGAAGTTCAGGGTGTTGAAAGGGATGGCGACCTCGGCCGTCCAGCCCTTCTCATCGATACGTGATTCCACTCGCCAGATACCGGTCCAGTCCCGATTCAGGCTGTTCGGGTTCTCATACACGCCTTCGCGACGGATGCCGTTCGGGTTGACCTGGAAGTGGTAACCGGTACGGCCGTTGTTGAACGTATCCAGGATGAACTCGAAGGCATCGTCACTGCCCAGGCCACCACCCTGTACCAGCTGGCGCGCGATGATGCCATCGGCTTCGCTATCGTAAAGACGGGCACCGACATAGAAAAAGCGGTCGGTATAGGCAATGTAAAACTCGGATTGTTCGGACGGCTGGCCATGATCCACCGGCTGAAACTGGTGCAGGTCGGAAATGACGGTAGCTGTCTGCCAGATGGCATCATCAAGGACGCCGTCAATCTCGGGCTCCATGTCATCGACAAAGCGGGTGATCTGGATTTTTTTGCGACTGGCTTCGGTATCGAGGTTGCCGGCAAACTCGCTGCGGCTGTCCGTGACGAATTCACTTTCGGGCAGCTGCGCCAGGGCAACCACCGGTAGCAGCAGGACGGCGGAAAAGAGTCTGGAGAGGGCTTTTTTAAAGGACATGTGTCACTGCAGGAATTTGGTATGACGCGCAGTATAATGATGCAGCGCAACATAGCAAGTAAATCGCCCGCAAGCCCTTGTGACTCCTTAGAATATTCACAATGTTTGTGCACTTGGTCGGGTTGCTAAAAGAGTCAGGGTACCCTGTCCCCGAAACCGTCCGGGCAGCACTGGCCGCCAGTATCTGATGCCGCGTTAAAACGAGGAGCCCGGCTCCTTTAGAAAAGCCTCTTCTGCGGCCGTGGTGGACCTGCCAAGCACCGCATTGCGGTGGGGGTAGCGGCCGAAACGGTCCATGATCGCCTTGTGCCGATGCTCGAAATCCACTGTGTTTTCCAGCCCGGGTCGGTGGCGTTGCCGGTCATACACATTGGGATAGTTCAGCGGGTAGGCTCCCAGGCCATAAAAATCGATGAGCTGTTCGTCCTCGCGAAACAAGGTCGGGCGGTATACGTCCACCGGGGTGCGGCGGTCGCCTTCCACCTCCTTGCCAAACCCGTTCTTACCAATGGACACCGGAATCACCTGGCGCACGGCCATGCCGCCCTCGGGCTGACTTTCCAGCACACTGAGCCGGCCCTTGACCAACTCCACCCACAACAGGATTTTTCATGCTCGGCCAGTTTCAGCACGCCGCGCGGCAACATGGGGTCTGATGCCGCCGGTATGGAACAGCCTTCCTGCATTAGCGGTGCCTCGGCAAAGGTGAGTGGCGGTGCCGAGCCAGCCTGTGCCAGCACCAGGACCGGCTACGGCAGCACACAGCCGAGCAACAATTGTCTGAGCAGTCCTGCGCAGCTTGCGGTGATTGTGAATTTGCGTTGCACCGTGGCTATCCTGCGGTGGTGAAACCGGGAGAAATGATGGGCCGATATGGAGACCGATCCGGCCCTGGTAACGCAACTGATAAACCAGAATTTTCAGTTTGTTGTGCGGGTTTTAGCGGCTAGGGGCGGGTGTTTGCGGACGCGACTGGGAAGTGCGTGCAGGCGCCTGCCGGCTGCCGGGGCGGGCACCGGGGCGCGGCGACTGATTCGAGATGCGGGCATCCCGGCGCTCCCGATTTTCCTCAAACCGCTGGCGCAATTCGTCCTGGCGCTCCGGCGGCAGGTCGCGGAAACGCTCAAAGCGGTTGCGGATGCCACGCTGGCGATCGGGATTCATACCCTGAAAACGGTCAAAGCGGTTGCGGATCCTCTCGCGCTGTTCGGGGGAACGCTGCATCCAGCCGCGAAACTGCTGCTGCACCAGCCCCCTTTCGTCCGGGCTCAGTGACTGCCAGCGTCGCGCGCCGTTGCGCAGGCGCTCCTGGCGCTGGGACGGCAGGCTATCCCATTGCGACTGCATGGGGCCTAGGATTCCCTGCAGATCCTGCGGCAGGTCATCCCAGGCCACACCGCCAGCACGCTCCTGTGCCATCGCGGTCAGGGACAGCAGGCAAAGCAGCAAGGCTACAACAGGTCTTTTCAGTATCATTTTCGTGTCTTCAAGTATCGCTTTTACGGTGCCGTTCATCATCACTGGTCATCCTGTTCCGGCGGGGCAGACAGGACACTGCCATTGTGGCCGGTTTGTGTGCCGGCGCCGTCGAGATCGGTGAACGCCTCGTCGGCCAGGATATCGGGACTGATCCACTCTCCTGTGCTGGTCTCGAATTCGCCGAGAAATTCCAGCATGTTGATGAACAGGAACCGGGACTCCGCTTCCACGACGCCGGTACCGGTCTCTACCGCTTTCTGGGCCTGCGCTGCCGAGGCCATCGCGAGCATCCAGACCATACCGCTAAACGGAAGCTTCATTCTCTTCCAGCCACTGGTAGAACTCGAGATTTTCAAAGAACTCCAGGCTTTCAGCGGAAGTCAGAATGTCCAGATCCTCGATGGCTGTCCGATTGTCCGGCAGCGCCTGTCCCGAGGGCTCCGGCTGCTGGTAAAACAGGGATACCACGACCACCAGCACACAGGCTGTGGCCAGGCCACCGAACGGGGCCAGCATGGCGCGGCCTGGAAACCGCTGCTGGCGTTTACCGTGTTCAACCGCAGCATGGCGGATCGAGTTCAGCCGCGACAGGGTATGGCCATCCAGCCGGTCGCAACTGCGGTCCAGCTCTTGCCGCACCTGGCCCAGGAAGGCCTCTTCGGTGCCCTGCAGTTCGGTTTTGTCTGTGTTGTTGTGTTCAGTCATGCCAGTGCTCGCCCAGGGTCTCACGCAAACTGTGAACCGCTCTGGAATAATGGGTTTTGACGCTGCCCTCTGCGCATTTCATGGCCTTTGCCGTATCACGGACATTCAGGCCTTCCCACACCCTAAGGATGAAAGCCTGCTGTTGCCGCAAAGGCAGCTTGTTTAAGGCAACATCCAGTGCCGCCATGCCCTGCCCCAGCTGCAGGATTTCCTCGGGGCTTCTGCCGCCTTCATCGACAACCGTCTGCATGGGGTCTTCGTCTTCTTCCAGGCTGCTGCCGAGCCAGGAGCGGAAACGGTTTCTGACTTTGTTACGCCGGTACCAGTCGCGAATGCGGCTTTGCAAGATGCGGTGAAACAGGGCAGGCCATTCCGACTCCGGTTTGCTCGCGTACTTTTCCACCAGCTTGAACATGGCATCCTGCACGATATCGAAGGCCTCATCGGAATTGCTCGTGGCAATCTGGGCGATACGAAATGCCCGTTTCTCGACGGAGCCCAGAAACCTGTCCAAGGCGCGGCTCTGTACCAGCGCTTTTCTCCCGCGTTCACTCTCTTCGCTGGAATTATCATAGCCCAGCATTACGGGGGGGTCACTGACACCGGGGGCGCCTGCCAGCAAGCCTGAGAATGGTCTTGTCATGTATCTTTGCCACCACATTATTCAGCTACTTGGTATATCTCTAACGCACCAATCACAGTTGCGTTGACAGAACCGCGCCCGTGTTCAGGAAATTTTTTTATCACTTTTTACCATACAGATCATCACCTTACAGGAGGTGGTGGCCAGGCACCAGTTCGGTCTCTAACCAGGGGTTTTGCTGTAGCCAGTAGGTATTGCGCGGCGAGGGATGCACCAGGGGCCAATAATCCGGCAGGCAGTCACGCCAGGCTGCCACCCGTGCCGTGAGTGTGCGGTGCTGCCGGTCGAGGCAGTACTGCTGGGCACAGTGCCCGATTAGCAGGGTCAGCTGCACGTTGGGCAGGCAGGCCCGCAGCTGCTCATGCCACAACGGCGCGCATTCCGGACGGGGCGGCAGGTCGCCGGACTTGCCTTTACCCGGTTAGCAAAAGCCCATGGGCATGATAGCGATGCGGCGATTGTCGTAAAACGTCTCGCGGTCAATAGCCAGCCACTGCCGCAGCCGGTCACCGGAAGGATCATTCCAGGGTACCGCGGTGACATGGACCCGGGTACCCGCGGCCTGGCCGATGATCAATACCCGGGCAGAGGCACTCACGCTGAGAACCGGGTTGGCACACAGAGGCAGATCAGCCTCACAGTGACGGCACTGGCACACCTGGGCCAGCAGGTCGGTCAGTGACCGGGAATCGGGGGGCTGGGACATAACTGTGGCGGCAGGGGTACCGCCTGAAAAGGTATTACCTTACCGGCAAGGCAGGTACCGACAACACCGGCAGGCTGACCGGTGTCGCCATGCGGGCATCAACCAGCGCTTCGACGCGACCGCTGAAATGTAACGGCGTGTTGGCTGCCATGGTCCAGAGCGGTTTGTTGCTGTCTAAGTTGCTGCCGGGATAATGGAAAGCCAGACGCCCGGCCCGGGCCCTCACATTATAGATGACCGGATTGCCCCAGTCGGGATAGACATAATAGCCATCGCCGGCAAAGTTCGTGATACCGGTATCGACCAGCACCAGGGTGTCGCGGACAGCTCCCGCTTCAGTGGGTTGCGAGGCCACTGCGTGCAGGGCCAACGTATCAGGCAGGACATCAGCCAAAGCCAGGACCGGCAGTGACAGCGGCAGGCCCGAGGCCAGTTTCAGGAGTTGGCGGCGGCTGGCAACGGGATTCATCACAGCACCCGGTAATAGGTGAACTGGGAACGATCAGGATCGGTCAGGCGTTCTCCGGTCCCGACGAACATGGTGCGGGACATCCACTCGTAAGGACCAAAGGGCGCTTCAAACAGCGGCGTCATGCGGAAATACAGCTTCACCTCGCCGGTATTGTGATCCGGGGTGCGATGCAGGTAACCGCGGTTGTTGATATAGATCCAGTGACCGTCATCGCTTTCCAGCATGTAGTGTGTGTTGACCTTGATACCAGTGGTGGCGATGTCATCAAAGATCGCGTAGTCGGCACCGCTATAGGGCACAACGCGGCCGTTGAGCAGGGGGCCGTAGACCTCGCCTCGTGCCGGTGGCACATAGCCCTTGCCGCCACGCGGTCCCTTGAAATCGATACGCTCGGCAAAATAAATGGTCACAGAAAACGCGTATTCCAGTTCCAGTCCGGGGATTTGCAGGTCTGCCATGGTGTGCTCCTCGTCGCTGGTCTGTTTACAGAATGGCGTGGCAATGGATGATCATATGATCGGGATTGTGATGACGCTCCCCGATACCGACAAACACCGTGCGGGACAGCCATTCATGCGGGCCGGTCGGGGCATCGAAATACGGCGCCACGCGAAAATAGGTATCACCGGCGTCAGTCTCACTGTGCTCATAACCGAGCAGGTTCATGTAGATCCAGGTGCCGTCGGTGGCCTGCAGCATCATATGGGCATCCATCATTTCGTTGCTGGCATAATCAGCGCCGCTTTTCGGAACCACCCTGCCCTGCAGTTTCGGTCCCCAGATTTCACCGCCACTAGTCGGCTCGAAGGTGCGGCTGCGCATCGGCCCCCGGAATTCAATGAGGCCTTCACTCTCGATGCGCATGGTGAAGGCGTACTCCTGAACGATGGGGGGTACGCTGTCCTGCTGGGCCATGGGATTACCTCTGTCGAATGCTGTTGTGGTTTTTCGGACTTGTTCTTGTTGTGATCTGTCGCAGCACAAGCGCGCAGTGTAGCTGCAAAGTAAACCACCCCCTGCGGATTTTCAACAGCCCCCAGGAGTGGTTTCAATCACTTTCCCTTGCGTGTTTATAATGCTGACCTTTTTCACGATTGAACGGAGCATCACCATGGCAACCCGCACAGTGGAATATCACGATGGAGACACCCTGCTGGAAGGCTACCTGGCCCATGACGGCAAAGGCGGCAAGAAACCCGCTGTGCTGATCGCCCATGCCTGGGGTGGCCGGGACAGCTTTGAATGCCAGAAAGCGGAAGCGCTGGCCGAACTCGGTTATGTCGGGTTTGCCCTCGACAATTACGGCAAGGGCGTGCTCGGCACGAGCATGGAGGAAAACAGCGCCCTGATGACACCGTTCCTGGAAGATCGCAGTGTGCTGCGCCGGCGTCTGCTGGCGGCGCTGGATACCGTGAGACAGCAGGAAGAAGTGGATACCAATCGCATCGCGGCCATCGGCTTCTGTTTTGGCGGTCTGTGCGTGCTGGACCTGGCCCGCAGTGGGGCAGATGTGAAGGGGGTAGTCAGTTTTCACGGCCTATTTGGGGCCGCAGAGAACTTGCCCAACGCACCCATCAAGGCCAAGATCCTGGCATTACATGGCCATGATGACCCGATGGTGCCGCCGGAAAGCGTGCTGGCGCTGGAAACAGAAATGACCGAAGCCGGGGCCGACTGGCAGGTGCATACCTACGGCCACACCTCTCATGCCTTCACCAATCCCCAGGCAAACATGCCTGAGAACGGCATGATGTACAGCAGTAATGTCGACAAGCGTTCATGGCAGGCGATGCAGAATTTCTTGGCGGAAATATTCGCGTGATAGAAGCAGCACGCGCCTAGAGCTGGTCCGGGGGGGGCTCACCGTTGAAGAAGGCGTTGAGATTCCCCAGTACCCGCATGCCCATGGCCACGCGGATTTCCTCGGTGGCACTGCCCAGATGGGGCAGCAGCACAGCATTTTCCAGTTTCAGCAAGGCTTCAGGCACCCGGGGTTCCTGCTCGTAGACATCGAGGCCGGCCCCGGCGATGAGTCCCTTCTCCAGGAACTTGATTAGGGCCTGCTCTTCCACCACATCCCCACGCGAGGTGTTGATCAGGAAAGCCTCCGGGCGCATGTAGCCCAGGGTTTTCTCGTTGATCATGTGCCGCGTCAGCGGACTGCTGGGACAATGGATGGCGACAAAATCCGACTTGCTCATCAGCCAGGTCAGTTCGGCACAGTATTCGGCTTGCAGGCGGCGGGACTCGGCCGGCGGGATCGGCTTGCGGTTGTGATACAGAATGCGCATACCAAAACCAAAGTGGGCTTTCTCCGCCATGGCCTGGCCAATACGGCCCATGCCGACAATGCCCAGGGTCTTGCCGGTAACCTGGGTACCCATCAAGTGGGTCGGGTACCAGCCATGCCACTTGCCGGCCCGCAACTGGCGCTCGCCCTCGCCGGCACGTCGTGCCAGCATCAGCATCAGAGTCATGGCCAGGTCTGCCGTGGCATCTGTGAGCACATCCGGAGTATTCGTCACGACCAGGCCCTTCGCCTTGGCCGCATCGACGGCGATATGGTTGAAGCCGACCCCGTAATTGCCAATGATCCGTGTTTTGCAGTCATCCAGCGCAAACAGGTCCTCGGGCATGCTGTCAGTCACACAGGGACAAACCGCATCATAATTCCGCAGGGCCTGTTGTAATGCAGCGCGGGACATCGGTTCGTCGTCGATATTGAGGGTCACGTCAAAAATGGCCGCCATGGCCTTTTCAACAGCTTCCGGCCAACGCCGGGTGATAAGTACCTTGGGTTTGCTCAACGGAATACTCCTTGGTTACAGCCACTACGGGGTAATACGGCCAGCCAAGCATAGAAGAATTGGCCCACAAGGAAAACCATTCTGGCTGCAAGCCACGGATTGCGCGGCTGGAGGCGGCTTAGAGATGTTATTTTGCAAATGATGATGGTAATCTGATGTAATTCCGTCCTACCACAAGAATAAGACGCTCAGGGGAAATTTATGCCTTTCAGACATTACAGAAAGTTACTGGTCATTGGTTGCTTTTCTGCCTTGGTGGCAGGTTGCGACTCAGGCGCCGTGGCCACTGACTCCACCTATGCTACCGACAGTTCCGCCCAGGCAGCCGCCGCCGGCATCTCACACGGTGAATATGTCGCCAGGCTGGGCAACTGTGTTGCCTGCCACAGCATTCCCGAGGGTGAACCACTCGCGGGCGGCCTGAGAATGAACGTGCCGATGCTCGGCAACCTATACACCACCAATATCACGCCGGATCCTGCCACCGGAATCGGCAGCTACTCCTTTGACGAATTCGATCGCGCCATGCGTTTCGGCGTGAAGCGCGACGGTACTCGCATGTATCCCGCCATGCCATACCCGTCCTACGCCAAGATGTCCGAACAGGATATGCGCGCCCTGTATGACTTCATCATGAATGAAGTGGAACCGGTTAACGCGCCCAACCAGCCGTCTGAAATTCCGGGCTGGAAAGACATGGCCCGCCAGGGCATGGGCCTGTGGAACCTAATGACTATGGACGACGATCCGTATGAGCCCAATGACAACCAAAGTGACGACTGGAACCGAGGCGCCTATCTGGTCCAGGGCCTGGGTCACTGTGGTGCCTGCCATACTCCCCGTGGTCTGCTGATGCAGGAAAAGGGTCTTGATGAAGGCGATTCTGCATTCCTCGCCGGCGCCCCGCTGGACCACTGGTCTGCATCCAGCCTCAATGGCGACATCAAGAGCGGCCTCGGCAGTTGGAATGAAGACGATGTCGCGGAATTCATGGGTAGCGGTCACAACCGCTTTGGTACCGCCTTCGGCACCATGGTGGAAGTAGTCAACAACAGCACACAGCACATGAGCGATGCCGACCTGCGCGCCATGGCCGTATACCTGAAATCCCTGCCGCCGGTAGCGGAAGTCGGGGCAACAGCCTGGTCCTACGACAACAGCGACACCGAGGAACTGCTGGCCCTGGATTTCAGCGAGCCGGGTTCCCAGATTTACTATGAATACTGCTCCAACTGTCACGGCACCAATGGCCAGGGTTACTACCCCTACCAGCCACCGCTGGCTGGCAACCCGGTCCTGATGGACCCTGATCCCAGTTCGCTGATCAACCTGACCCTGAACGGCTCTTTGCGTGTCATCGCCGACCAGGGCCCGGACGTCAACGACATGCCGTATTTCCGACAGCTGCTGAGCGATGATGAAATTGCTGAAGTGGTGACCTACATCCGTTCAGCCTGGGGCCATGACGCTCCTGCCGTGTCTACCGGGATGGTTAGTGAGATCCGCGCTGCCACCGACCCCTCCCGCAACGATGACATTTTCGTGTTACGCATGAAGTAGTCTTGCACCGTTCCTGGAAAAGAGCCGGCTTGCCGGTTCTTTTTTTGCCTGTTTTTAGCGCTTGCGCTGCGCGGTTTGGTGGCAGGAACTATCGGCAACCACGGCAACGAATCGTTACAATTTCCCCGGCTCAATTCAGTTATCATTCATGGCCATGCCTTCAGCATGACATGTGATTATCACGAGGAGCTGACATGACCAGACACATCAAGCCATTGCATTACATTGCCCTGACCTGCCTGGCAGCAACCGCCTGGCTGCCGGTGCAGGCGCAGAACCAGTTCGACCTCAACCAGCTCGCCCCGGGCCAGCTGATTCTGAATATGAACAGCAATGCCGAGACCAGCGTGCCGCAGGATACCCTGAACGTCATGATCAGTTACGTGGCACAGGGGCCCAATCCGAGCGCACTGCAAGATGAAGTCAATGAGGCTATCCGCGAAGCGCGGGACCTGCTGCAAAAAACCGACAACATCGATTTCACCATCCAGGGTTACCGTGTCTATACCATTCAGCCAGAACGCGGCACCCGTAAGGATGTCGATGATCCTGTCTGGCGCGCCCAGCAGAATATTCAGCTGCACACCCTGAACAGCGAGTCCTTGCTGGTCGTCACGGCACGACTGCAGCAACTGGGCCTGACCGTGGACAACATGTTTTACAGCCTCTCGGACGAAAAGCACAAAGCCGAATCCGAAGCCCTGCTCAAAGTCACCCTGGAAAACCTGCAGACTCAGGCCGAAGCCGTGGCTGCCGCACTCGGTAAAAGCGAAGCCGAACTGGTCGAGGTCAACGTTAATGTCAGCCAGAATTTTGGCCGCAACATGTCCGTGGCCGCCGGGGATGCCGGTTTCTTCAGGGCTGAAATGGCCGTGCCCGTGGCGGTGCCCGGGGAAACCCAGGTCAACGTCAACATCAGTGCCCGCGTGCTTGTCTCGGAATAATCATGCCGGGTGACACCCCCTACTACCTGGCTGCCCAGGTCCATAAACTGGACCGTCTGGCCATTGAGGAGTACGGCATTGCTGGTTTCACACTGATGCAGCGTGCTGGCCAGGCGACATTCGATGCCCTGTGCCGGAAATGGCCAAACACCGGTCATGCCCTGTGTTTTTGCGGCAGCGGCAACAACGGTGGCGATGGCTATGTCATTGCCGCCCTGGCCCGGCAACAGGGTTTGCAGGCCACCGTCGTTGCTGTCGGCAGTACGGACAAGCTGGCAGACGATGCTCGCTTGGCTTTTGAGATGGCACGCTCCGCAGAGATCACAGTAACGCCTTTCACCGCCTTTGATACTGATACGTTGCGGGCAGAGCCTGCAATGGAGACTGTCATTGTTGACGCCATGCTCGGTACCGGCCTGACCGGTGCTGTGCGGGGAGACACACTGGCCGCCATCACTCTCATCAATACCGCCGCCCTGTCGGTCTGCGCGGTGGATATCCCGTCAGGCCTCTGCAGTGATACCGGTGCGGTCCTGGGAGCAGCTGTGCATGCTGACATGACCGTGACCTTCATCGGCCGCAAGCTTGGCCAGGTGATCAGCGACGGTCCTGCCGCCTGTGGCGAATTGGTGTTTGATGACCTGGCGGTTCCAGCAGCGGTTTATGAACAGGTACACCCGGTCAGTCCAGGGCCCGACTGACCGCGCAGGTCTCATGCTTGCGGAAAACCTGACGAGCATAAAAAAGGCCTGTAACACAGGCCTTTTTTACTTTTACATCTGACTTTATTGGCTGTGGGGCGCTCAGAGACCCTCAGTTTTTTCGAAGAACGGCTCGCCGTAATCATCATGCAGGTCGAGCAGGAACTTGTTGTTTTCCTGGCACACGTAATCCTGCAGCTCCTGGCCTTCAGTCCAGCGGATGTCCCATTGCACTTTCCAGGTATCGGTGTAGGCACCGGGATCGTCGATGACCGCCTCGTAATGCATGATTTCCTTGTACGGACGGGTGATGTACTCGATGGTATGCAGCTGGTCGGTGTGCATGTGGCCGTTGTAGTCAATCCAGGTTTTCTCGTTGTAACCCACGGTGTCGATCACCAGCGTGTCGCCTTCCCAGTGGCCGACGGAATGACCAAAGTAGGTCGGGTTCAGCTCATCCAGTGGCGGATGTTCGCGGCCGTCCATGTGAATCTCCCGCCAGACGTGACCACCGCCTTCAAAAATGATGATGATGCGGTCATTGTCCTGGATGATTTCCGCTGGATACGGTGTACCCATCGAACGCGGGCCACCCGGTGGCAGGCAGAAACCTTCCGGATCATACTTCACCATGTTGGAACGGTTGTATTCCCACATGGCTTTGGCCCAGGGCCGGAACGGCGGCCTGACGCCATCCTCGTAGCCTTCCATGGTGGCGGCAAAGTTGGTGGTGTACGGCAGGTTCCAGACACCGTTGCCGCCGAGATCGACAGTGCCATCCGGCAGGCGCGGGGTCGGGGTACGCGGGCCATCATCGCCGCCCGGCTGGGCCTGCAGACCGATCGCCGTTATGGCCAGGATGGCCAGGGTCAGTGGTTTGATAAAGTATGTCATGACTTCTCCGTTCTCTCTGGTCTCTAACTCGCTAAAAATGAATGGGTATATCTCACTGGTCCTGTACGCTCACGCGCATGTCATTCCCAGTTGCCGACGGTCTGACCGTCATCAAATCGTGCGCCAATGAACAGGCCGCCGGGCGAACCATCCTTCATGGGATAGGTGCGCACCATCACGGTTTTTCCGGGCGGAAAAGTGGATGGCCGGATACCTTCGCGGCCCAGTGAATTCGGGCTACCCCACTCCAGGCTCCACTCGATTTCATGACCGTTGCCATTGGCGACCATGACCTGTATCCAGGAATGGGGATTCGTGAACTGAAATTCCTTCACTGTGCCAGTCATTTCCAGCACCTGGTCCTGGTCGAACATGGCGTTGGAATGATGCGCCAAGGCGGGCAGTCCTGCCAACAGCAATACGGCTCCAATGATCACAGTCTGTCTGTTCATGTTTATCCTCTTACGCGGCGAACTCGTTATGGCCACATTACCGGCCAACCGGGTTATTGTCCCGGATTTTTATCGATGATATTGCCTTCCGTATCCGTGGTATAGGTCCAACCGGTAACCGGGTCTACCGGGTTGCGATTGTTTTCATTGCAGGCGTAATCATAGGCACGGGCACCCTCTTCCAGCCGGCGGTAGCGCTTGGTGACTACCCAGGGCGCTGTCAGGGCCTTGTCGTCCTCAAGGGTCATCACCAGTTCCATCAGGCCATCGGCATTGATTCCCAGGCGCGAGGTGATATGGACCGCGTCGCTGTGGATCAGACCGGTGCGATCCAGGATGGTGTTGCCACTAGCGGAACTGTGCAGGCTGAGGGTATCAAACACCAGGGTCTCGCCCTCCCAGTGCCCGACAGAATCGCCGGTAAATGTGGGCCACATGTCTCCCGGTGCCGGATGTTCCCGGTCGGTATAAATGCGTAGGATGTTGGGGCCGTTCTCGGCGATGATCCAGACCTGCTTGTCTGTGACCGCAAACTCATACACGTTGGGCAGGTTCATCATGCGTGGAAAACCCGAGGGCAGGCCGCAAGTTGTGTTCGGATCGGGAAATGCGCCGGCATCGCGCAGCGCAAGGTTGGCCTGGTAGCGGGCCTCGTATTCAGCATTGTAGGGAGGATGTTCGCGCACTCCCGGCGCGGTGGTACCGCCTTCACCGGTCTTGGTGGCCGCATCGAAAATGGTGCCACCCTGCATCTGCCAGACGCCACTCCAGTCAGGCAGCTCTTGGGCCAGGGTGACGCCCGCCAGCAACAGACCGGCACAGCCCATGACCGAAGTAATCAGACAGTTGCGTGTAGTGGACATGAACCTGCTTCCCCCGTAAATGTCAGTGATTGAGGTGTCTTGATGGCTATTGCAGCAGCACCTTTATGCACTTGTTATGACAAGTGGTTATATCACTGCCCTTCGCGGGGAGTAAAGCAGACCCGGGCAAATCCATGAAATCTGCAAATTTGCCCGGGTGCCGGTTACAGCCTGTAAACAGGCCTAACCCTTGGAAGCGATGTAGTTATTGACCCGACGATCCAGGATATCCAGCGGCAGGGCGCCGCCGGTCAGGATCACGTCGTGGAATTCACGGATATCGAAATCATCGCCGAGCGCTTCCCGGGTACGCTCACGCAGCTCGAGAATCTTGAGCATGCCGATCTTGTAGCTGGTGGCCTGGCCGGGGATGACCAGGTAGCGATTGATTTCTGCCACCACGGACTCGATCGCTGTCAGGGTATGGGCGGCAAAATAGTTCACGGCCTCTTCCTTGGTCCAGCCCATGGCGTGCATACCGGTATCAACGACCAGACGTACCGCACGCCAGATCTCGTTGGACAGCCGTCCTAGGTTGGAATACGGATCTTCATAGGCGCCCATCTCCCAGGCCAGTTGTTCTGTATACAGGGCCCAGCCTTCACCATAGGCGTTGTACCAGGTCTGGCGACGGAATTCGGGAATGGATTCAGATTCCAGGGAGATGGCAATCTGCATATGATGGCCAGGCAAACCTTCATGATAGGCCGTGGACTCCATCTCGTAAGTCGGATTGGCGCCCATCTGCGACATATGCACATAGTAAGTGCCCGGTGTTTCACCATCCGGGCTGCTCGGGTTGTAATGGGCCGGGGCACCATCCTGTTCACGAAACGACTCCACCCGCTTCACCACCAGGTCGGCCTTGGGTAGCGTGCCGAAGTAGTCCGGGAGCTTGCTGCGAATAAAATCATAGTAGGCATTGGTTTCATCGATATAGCGCTGCCGCCCCGCCTGGTCATTCGCGTAATAGAACTGCGGATCCGAGCTGACAGCGTCCAGGAATGCCAGGAACTCGCCGTCAAAACCGACTTCCGCCTTGATCGCTTCCATTTCGGCCACCAGGCGCTCCACTTCATCGAGACCGATCTGGTGAATCTCGGCGGCCGTCAGGTCGGTCGTGGTGTAGTAGGACAGCAGCTGGTTGTAGTAAGCCTCGCCCTCCGGCAATGCCCACACACCACGCGGTTGCGGGTCGGTATTGGCGATATCCTGGCTCATCCAATCGATCAGGTCCTGGTAAGCCGGGGCAACCTGTTCCAGTAGCGCGGTACGGGCCTGTTCGAGCAGGGTCCCGGCAAGGGCCTCACCTATTTCACCGGCCTCCACCAGGCCGGCGACCTTGGCCTGGACATCAGTCCAGATAGCCGAGTCTTCTGCCACGGTATCGTCGAACGGTGCCCCGCTGATGATCTTCCTGGCTTCATCGAGCACGATCTCATAGGCAAAACGCGGTGCCCTGACACGGCGTTCGGCATTGGCCCTGGCTTTTTCCAGCTCTTGGCCCATGGCCCTGCCCACCTGTTGCAACCGGCTGATGTAGGCATCCATGTCTGCGCGGGTATCGACCTTGTGATAATTGATCAGAAAGGTGGGAAAGAACGAATGGGTGCCGTCCATCTGCTCGAAGATATAGAGCTGGCTGGCAAAATCCTGAATACCGCGATTGCGCTCGTACATGTAGATCCAGGTATCCCACGAGGTTTTGGCTTCCAGATCCAGTTCGTCATAAGAAAACATCTGCTGCATTTCCTCGATCGTGGCGGCATGCCAAGCCAGTTGTTCCTCGGCAGCGGCTAGGCTGAACTGGTCCAGTTCGCCATACTGGTCCTTGCGATTGAGCGTGGTCAGCTCCATGGGACTGAACGCCAGGCGCTCTTCATTTTTTTCCGCAAACCAGGCATTGATGCGGTCAGTTTCGGAAATCGCTGCGGCGACCTCCACAACAGGCGTAATGTCAGGGGCAGTCGGCGAACTCTCTCCGCCGCACCCTGCCAGGAACAACAACGGCAATGTCAAAAGTAATCGGGCAGACATGGTGACCTCGTTAGTCAATGAGCTGAACAGGATCAAGGATTCAGATCAGGCATAAATTGAACATTGTATAATTTGGCCGGATTCACCGGGATGTCTCAATCCTGCAGAAAGCGACTCGCTGCTGCCAGATCGCATGGCTCACTACTGGCGCGTACATCGGGCCGGTAATGCCATTGATATTCGCCATGGACTGGTGCTGCCAGGTAATCCGGATCCTCCAGGGTGAACTGGTACATCAGTGATGAACCTTCGGCATTGAGTGCCAGGCGTTCGATCACCCGTTTGCCTGGTCCCGAGGCAACGCTGAAGACATGGCCAATAGGACTGGGCTCGAAGTTCGTGGTCTCGATGACCAGCTCGCCGTCTTCCCAGTGGGCAATTGAATGGCCCTGGTAATAGCGCTCTGAAACCGGTGGGTGGTCACGACCGTCGGTCCAGAGAATACGGGTGGCACCCATCCAGTCGGCATCCAGTGCGATGTGGTCCGGCTGTTCAACCAGCACATTGGCAGTCGGGTACATCATCAGGGTCGGGGCCGTGGCGGCAATGCAGCTGGCCTGGGCAAAAGGACGATCGGGGTCGTAGTCATCAAAGGAGGCCTGCCCCGCCGCGGTCAGTGCCCAGCTGTCACTGCTGGCCACCCAGGCAAACAGATTGGTGCGATCCGGCACCCAGGAGCCCAGCACGGAGGTTGCCACGGGCTGGTCAGCCCTGGCCTGTTGCCGGGCATAGGCGACTGACACACGGACCAGGGTGCCATCAGCCTTGATGAATTCGCGCCCCAGGAATTCATGATCCCGGCCGCGGTTGCTGGGACTGGCGTAGGCCACCACACGGTCACCGGGCTGCAGGGACTGCGGGGTCGTGCCCATGGGCTGGATCAGGGACGGACCATCCGTTTCGATGTCGACCTCCCGGCCGGAATCGGTTCGCAGCCGAACCGAGCCGTGCGGATTGCGCCAGTGGAACGCCAGCACCTCGCCTTCCACCATGACTACCGTCGTGCCATCGTAGGTGAAGTTGCCATGATGCGCCTGCACGGCAAACGGTATTAGCGCGGTGGCAACAAGCAATGCTTTCAGCATGTTTTCGGGCGCTCACTTGCCGCTGGCATTGAGTACGTCGAGTTGGGCAGCACTGAGTTCCAGGCTGGCACAGCCCATGATCTCCTCCAGCTGCGCCAGGGTGGTCGCACTGGCAATTGGCGCCACAATCCCAGGCTGGGCGAGCAGCCAGGCCAGTGCCACCTGAGAGGGTTTGGCGCTCAGTTCACCGGCAACATGGTCCAGTGCCGCCAGAATGCGATACCCCCTGGCATTCAGCATCCCTTTGACCAGTTCGCCACGGGAGGATCCTGCTAGGTCGCTTTCCTGGCGATACTTGCCGGTCAGGAAACCACTGGCCAGGGAAAAATACGTGAACACACCGATATTGTTGCTGACACAGAAATCCTGCAATTCACCCTCATAGTCCTCCCGATGGTACAGGTTGTAATGCGGCTGCAGGGCGACATAGGACGCCAGGTTGTTGTCTGCGCTGACTTTCAGCGCCTCTTCAAGACGATCCTTTTTGTAATTGGAAGCACCGATATAACGGACCTTGCCTGCCCTCACCAGGGCATCATGGGCGGCGAGCGTTTCTTCCAGGGGCGTGTTGGCATCATCGACATGGGATAAGTACAGATCGATGTAGTCGGTCTGCAGGCGCCGCAGTGAATCATCCACATGCTTCATGATGCTGTCACGACTGAGCGAGCATTTGTCCATATTGAAGGAATCTTCCATGCTGATGCCGACCTTGGTCACAATCACCACATTGTCACGGGTAACACTGCCTCGCTTAAGCCATTGGCCAATCACCGTTTCCGACTCACCCCCCTGGTGTCCCGGTATCCAGGCGGAATAGACATTGGCAGTATCAATCAGGTTGAAACCGGCACCAACAAAGGTATCCAGCAGTTCGAAGGATCGTTGTTCATCCGCGGTCCAGCCAAAGACATTGCCACCAAACGCCAGCGGCGCGACATTCAGGGAAGAGTTGCCCAGCGGTTTTTTCTGCATGATTTATCCCGGTTTTTCATGGGTTTTCGGTTGTGTCCGACATTAGCATATTTTAAAAAAAAGCGTTTTAATAACTGCAGTTTTAAAAAAAGACTTAAATTAATTAAGCATGTTTAAAACGTAATCTAGGGATTCACATGAAAAAACATCACACGGCCCTGCTGGCCGCAGGCGCCTGGCTGACGGCAATGCATGCGGCCATGGCAGCACCGACGGTCTATCCAACCGGCACCACCATCTACCAGCCGGATAAAACCTGGAACGGGTACAACGTCCTGTCCATTCTCGATACCCCGAAGGTGTTGGTGATCGATATGAACGGCAACGTCGTCAAGGAGTGGGATGGTTTCAACCTGTCACCCGGCGGACCAGCGCGCGTTATTCCGGGGGGCAACGTGATCGGTACCACGGGTGCCTTCCCGCCGCACCAGGAAGCCCTGGCCCTGGTCCAGCAGGACTTTGAAGGCCGTGAGACCTGGCGCTTTGACGGTGCTGAACAGGTCACCCTGGAAAACGGTGAGACGGTCAACAGCGCACGCATCCATCATGACTGGCAGCGCACCGATTTACCGGCCGGCTATTACTCGCCCGGTTTTACGCCGCTGACCGAAGGCGCCAACACCCTCATTCTTGCCCATACCAACCACGACGATGCCAACGTCAGCACGGTCACCCTGGAAGATGATCGCCTGATCGAGGTTGGTCCTGATGGTGACATCCTGTGGGAATGGCGTGCCGGCGATCATATCGACCAGTTCGGTTTCAGTGATGAGGCCCGCGATACCATCCAGCGCGGTGTCGGGTACAGCCAGGGGCGTGGCAGCATGGACTGGCTTCACATCAATTCCGCCACGTATGTCGGCCCCAACCAATGGTATGACGCCGGCGATGAACGCTTTGCGCCGGAGAACGTCATCATCAGCAGTCGCCAGACCAGTGTCATTGCCATCATCAATCGCGATGGCGATGTAGTATGGCAACTGGGCCCGGATTTCAGTGATTCGCCGGAAGAACAGGCCATAGGCCAGATCATCGGGCAGCATCATGCCCACTTCATCCCGCCCGGCCTGCCCGGCGCCGGCAATGTCATGATTTTCGACAACGGCGGTTCCAGCGGCTATGGCGCGCCCGGCGCCCTCACCGCCAGCGGCTCCGGCATCTATGCCCGTTCAACCTCGCGTATTCTGGAAATTGACCCGGTCTCCCTGGACGTGGTCTGGTCCTATCGCGCCCCGAACTTTTTCAGCACCAACATCAGTGGCGCCCAGCGCCTGCCCAACGGCAATACCCTGATCACGGAAGGCGCACCCGGCAGAATATTTGAGGTCACGGTCGACGGGGAAAATGTCTGGGAATACATGAACGCACCCTCGCCCTACAGCCGCCGCGGCTCCAATTCGGTGTATCGCGCCTATCGCATTCCCTACGACTGGATTCCCCAGTTGCAGCCACCGCAGGAAGAAGCGGTTGAGCCACCCACACTGGGCACCTTTCACGTCGAATAACCTTTTCTGAAGGTCGGTTTGCCAACAGCCCGTCATGTCGCATGCCGGGCTGTTTTTTTGTTTCTTTGGTGCAGGGTAGATTGGGGACAGTTAACTTAATTGCCTATCTGGAATTTGGGAACAGTTCACCTGTCGAGTAACTGACTCGGAAAAGCCGTATCGGAAGCGCACGCCATCTGAAAGGCGAGCTGGGACTGACGGGAAGAATTACCGGGATCGGATTGTATCGACAAAAATTGGTGGGACTGGGAGGACTTGAACCTCCGACCTCACCCTTATCAGGGGTGCGCTCTAACCACCTGAGCTACAGTCCCAATTTTTGCCTGGTCGACTTGCAGGTAAAGCCGCCTCCGACCTCACCCTGCTCTTTTTCACTACGTTTTATCACTACGTTGGGGTGCGCTCTAACCACCTGAGCCACAGTCCCAATTCGAGTGGTTTCGGAAAACCGGCGCTTTTCTGGAAATTGAAAAGGCCCCGAAAATCAGGAAACGCGCATTATACTGATTAAGCCTGGTCAGACAAGTCCTTAAGCCCGGGCCGGCTTCGGCGGTAATAAGGTGAATTTCTGCACCGCCCGGCTCTTGCTGCGCAGCAGGCGATAAGCCAGCAGCAAAACCACCAGGCCGCTGTACAGGACGGCATCAAAATAACTCGAGCGCACAATCCAGATCACGTGCAGGCAGGCCAGTATCGAACAGGCATAGGTCAGCCGGTGCAGGCGTTTCCAGTTGCGGGCCAGTTTACGCTGGGCGACATTGAACGAGGTGACTGCCAGCGGCGTGAGCAGGACAAAGGCCGCAAAGCCGATCGTGATATAGGGACGCTCACGGATCTCCCGGCCGATGGCGGAAAAGTCCCAGCCCAGCAGGAACCACACAAAAACCAGCAAGTGCAGGAAAATGTAAAAGTAGGCGTACAAACCGACCATACGCCGAAAGCGGAACAGCGACGGCATATTCAGCAGCCAGCGCAATGGTGTAATGGCCAGGGAAGCAATAAGCAGCCTGATCGCCCACTCACCGGTTTCCAGCGACAGATACTGAGCCGGATCCGGCCCCAAGAGGTTTTCACCGCCCGTGAAGGCCAGGTAAACGCCATACACCAGGTACGCCGCCGGCAGCAGACAGAGGAGGAAGACGATGGGTTTAATAAGCAGTTTTAACATATCGAGGAAGGGAGAAAAGGAGGAAGGGGCGCACTGTCAATCTGCCTTTCCAGGCAAATCACAAGACAACAGCCATTCAGTGAGTTGGGGGTCAAAGGCATAAACAAAAAAGGCAACACGCTGGACTTCTTCACTGGCGCCCTTTCCTCGTTTTCTCCCTTCCTCCTTTCCTCCCTTATACCTTTCCTTGTCCCCTAATAATTTTTCCGCAGGTCCATACCGGCATACAGGCTCGCCACTTCCTCGTAACCATTGAACATCAAGGTGTCGATGCGGCGCGGCATGAACAGGCTGCTGGGCAGACGGCGTTCACTGGCCTGGCTCCAGCGCGGATGGCTGACATTGGGGTTCACGTTGGCATAAAAGCCGTATTCCCTTGGCTGCAGGTCATTCCAGGTGTTGTTCGGCATGTTGCGCACAAACTCGATCTTGACGATCGACTTGATGCTCTTGAAGCCGTACTTCCAGGGCACCACCAGGCGCAGCGGCGCACCGTTCTGTGCCGGCAGCACGTCGTCATACAGACCGGTGGCCATCAGGGTCAGCGGGTGCATGGCTTCGTCCATACGCAGGCCTTCCTGGTAAGGCCAGTCGATGGTGGCAAAGCGCGAGCGCTGCGCCGGGAACTGGTCGCCATCGACCAGCGTGGTGAACTTCACGTACTTGGCATTGCCGTTGGGCTCAAAGCGATTGAGGATGGCTGCCATGGGCACGCCGATCCAGGGGATCACCATGGACCAGGCTTCCACGCAGCGCAGGCGGTAAACACGCTCTTCGAAGGTATGCGCTTTGAGCACATCTTCCAGGGTGTAGGTCCCTGGCTTGGCACATTCCCCGGCAACCTCGATGGACCAGGGGTCAATGCGAAAGTCGCGGGCATTGCTGGACGGATCACTCTTGCCGGTGCCGAACTCGTAGAAATTGTTGTAGGTCGTGACATCATCGAACGGGGTTTTTTCCTCATCCGTGTTGAACGAACCGGACGCCGGGGCATCAGTCCGATTGGCGACTTTTTCCACCAGCCAGTCCGGACGCGAGGCCAGGTTGATATCGGCGGGTGCCCGGGAGAACAGGGCATCCCCGACCTGGGCACGGGCCGTGGGCGACATCAGGCCGGTACCGGCAGCACCGACCCCCAGGGCGAGGTTAGCCCCGCTCTTCAGAAACTTGCGGCGCTCACGGTAGACGGACTCCGGTGTGATTTCTGATGAAGGAATTTCCTTGCGCGTCTTGATAATCATGGCTTTGCTCTCTGTAGTCGCTTGTAGTCGCTTGTAGTCGCTGTTATTCGTTTTCGCCGACAGGCGTCCTGCTGGTCACAGGCACTGTCTTCACGGCATGGACTGTCTTGGAGTCGGCCACGCCGGATTTGTTACAACATCGCAGGTGTCGTCTTACCATAAACCCGATCGCGCCCTTATAAAAGCCTGACCGGCCGTTTGCAAAAAGTTTCCCTAAAGTTCCTGCTCTTTCTGTTTATCGGTCTCGGTAACGGTATCGTCAGAGTCTGCAACAACGGGAGAGTCAGCCTGATCCGCGTCACCAGCCAGCGCTATATCTTCGCTGCCTGGGCGGCCAAAGGGTGAGGCGCTGAACAGGGTTTCCCGGCGCGTGTAGAGCGCGCGGGCCGGCCCTGACAGGGCATAAATGATCGCCATGGAAAACAACACAATGGGGGGATCCCAGGACACAATCACGAACACCAGGATCACCAGGATCATGGCAATGAACGGCACCCGGTTTTTCAGGTCGAGGTCCTTGAAGCTGTAGTAACGGATATTGACCACCATCAGCGCACCGGCAGCGAACGTGATGACCGCAGCCAGCAAGGCAATGAAGCCGGTCGGCTCCACCTGGTTTTCATACAGCGCCCAGACCATAAACACGACCAGGCCGGCTGCCGAGGGACTGGCTAGGCCGACAAAGAAACGCTTGTCCTGGGTACCCAGCTGCACATTGAACCGGGCCAGGCGCAACGCCGCACAGGCGACATAGATGAAACAGACCGTCCAG
Source organism: Pseudohongiellaceae bacterium (assembly GCA_049446715.1). Classification (GTDB taxonomy): domain Bacteria; phylum Pseudomonadota; class Gammaproteobacteria; order Pseudomonadales; family Pseudohongiellaceae; genus Eutrophocola. The sequence goes on along the minus strand of JBMTQX010000002.1, from coordinate 54,835 downwards.
CCCGCCTTGCCCAGGGAGGACAGCGCCCAGCTGAAACAGATCAGGGCCGGTGCCACACCGAAGGCAATCAGGTCCGAAAGGGAGTCGTACTGGGCGCCAAAGGCACTCTGAGTATTAGTCAGGCGCGCCACGCGCCCGTCCAGGCCGTCCAGGAACATGGCCACGATGATCGCGACACAGGCTTGGCGAAAATCGCCGCCCATGCCAGCAATCACCGCATAGAAACCGGCAAACATCGCACCCGTCGTCAACAGGTTGGGCAGCAGGTATATGCCGCGACGCCGGACCTTGCGCCCGCCTTCCGAGACCACTTCTTCGTGATCATCAATCAGCAGGATGGATTCGCCTTCTTCCTCGCCGTTGCTGTTGTACTCGCCGTTGTGGGCATTGTCCTGGTCAGACATGGGTTTCCTCCCTTAGGGAGAACCGATTATACGGGTTCAGGCCCGTTTTCGCGCCCCCTGCCCCGGTGGCCGGGTCATGTCACCGGTTTTGTCCCCCGGTGCAAGGTCTTCCTTGTCCCGCAGGGATCGCGCGGCCAGTTCCCAGAAGGCGCGAATGGTCGGGCTGGAGAGTTTGCGTTTCAGGGTGCACAGTCCCACGGAAAACGGCGTCAACGCCGGGCGCGCTGCCACAAACTCGATTTTCTCGGCCAGCGGGCTGTTTTCCGCCACCAGCTTCGGCACCAGCCCCACGCCAAAGCCCAGGCTGACCATGCTGACTATGGCTTCATTGCCCGCCACCTGGGCGTAGATGACCGGTGCCACTTGACGGGCCCGGAACCACTGGTCTACCTCCTGGCGCGCCAGGCCGGTTTCAGACAGGATCATCGGCATGCGGTCCCAGAGGATATCGCCGCTGTCGCTGATGGCATGACGCAGATGCAGATCGTTTTTCGGCTTGATGAACACCAGCGGGGTCTGCGTGATCTCCTGTACCGCCAGGTTGGCTGGCACCTGGGGCGGAATGGCGGCAATGCCCACATCTTCCTGTTCCTGGCGAATACGCTCGATCGTGGTGGCGGTATCGCCAGTATGCAGCTTGATCTCGACCTGAGCATATTCGCGGCGAAATTCGCTGAGCAGGTCGTAGAGAAAGCTGTAACTGGCTGTCACAGAACAGAAAATACTGATTTCACCGGCCAGCATACCCTTGTCCTGGGCGAGCTGGTCCTGCAGGGCATCCCAATGGTTAAGGGACTGCTCGGCATATTCCCGGAACTGCTGCCCGGCCGGCGTGATGCGGACCCGGCGATTATCCCGCTCAAACAACTGATGCCCCACCCGCTCCTCCAGGCGCTTGATCACCCGGCTCAGGCTGGAGGCCGTGATGTGGCAGGCTTCGCTGGTACGGCTGAAGTTGAGACTACGGGACAGGTGCAGAAAGAGTTCAAGGTCGCGTTCGTGCATGGGTGTTCGCCATCATTGCAGAATATGAAACGTATGGTTGCATATATATCATTTTACGCAACTACCCATTTGCACTACCATGAGCGCCTTTTCAGCCACCCCTATTAACCATAGCGCCCCACCGGAGCCTGACATGAACTATTTCAATACCCTCCCCCTGCGTCTGCAGCTTGAGGAACTCGGCAAATGCCGCTTTATGGATTCCTCGGAATTCGCCGACGGCGTCAACAAACTCAAAGGCAAGAAAGTGGTCATCCTGGGCTGTGGCGCCCAGGGCCTGAACCAGGGCCTAAACATGCGCGACAGCGGCCTGGACGTTTCCTATGCCCTGCGTGAAGCCGCCATCAACGAAAAGCGCCAGTCCTGGGTCAATGCCACCGACAACAGCTTCAACGTCGGTACCTTTGAAGAACTGGTTCCGACCGCCGACCTGGTCCTGAACCTGACCCCGGACAAGCAGCACACACCAGTCATCAACAAGGTTATGCCGTTGATGAAAAAAGGCGCCTGCCTGGCCTACTCCCACGGTTTCAACATCGTTGAGGAAGGCATGCAGATCCGTGACGACCTGACCGTCATCATGGTGGCCCCGAAATGTCCGGGCACCGAAGTGCGTGAAGAATACAAGCGTGGTTTCGGTGTGCCGACCCTGATTGCCGTACATCGTGAAAACGATCCCAATGGCGATGGCCTGGAAATCGCCAAGGCCTACGCTGCCGCCACCGGTGGTCATCGTGCCGGCGTACTCGAGTCCTCTTTCATCGCGGAAGTGAAGTCCGACCTCATGGGCGAGCAGACCATTCTCTGCGGCATGCTGCAGACCGGCTCCATCCTGGCCTATGAAAAAATGGTCGAGAAAGGTGTCGATTCCGCCTACGCCTCCAAGCTGATTCAGTTCGGCTGGGAAACTGTCTCTGAAGGCCTGAAACAGGGGGGCATCACCAACATGATGGATCGCCTGTCCAACCCGGCCAAGATCAAGGCTCACCAGGTCAGTGAAACCCTCAAAGACACTCTGCGCCCGCTGTTTGAAAAGCACATGGACGACATCATGGAAGGCAACTTCTCATCCGGCATGATGGAAGACTGGGCCAATGATGACGCCAAGCTGCTGGGCTGGCGCGAAGACACCGGCAAGACTGCCTTCGAGCAGTCTTCCACCGACGGTGCCCCCGCCATCAGCGAACAGGAATACTATGACCACGGCATCCTCATGGTGGCTATGATCAAGGCCGGTGTGGAACTGTGTTTCGAAACCCTGACGGCTGCCGGCGTCATCGCCGAATCCGCCTACTACGAGTCACTGCACGAAGTGCCGCTGATTGCCAACCTGATCGGTCGCAAGAAGCTGTACGAAATGAACGCGGTCATTTCCGACACCGCCGAGTATGGTTGCTACCTGTTCTCCCATGCCGCCGTACCCATGCTGGAAGACTTCATGAAGTCAGTGGAAACCGACATCATCGGTGCAGGCCTGGATGTGAAGGACAACGGCGTGGATGACCGCGAACTGATCGAGGTGAATGCTGCCATTCGCAACCATCCGATTGAGGCTGTCGGTCGTGTCCTGCGCGGTCACATGACGGCCATGAAAAAGGTGGTCTGAGCCGTCAAACGCTGGTCAGCGCAACACAACAAAAAAAGCCGGGCCTTGCCCGGCTTTTTTGTGTTCATTGAAACGCTCGCCTTTAATTCGGCTGATTGGACAACGCGGTCCCATTGATGGAAATCATCAGGTGCGCACCCGGCGTCCCTTCCAGCATCATCCAGGGCATGCCCTGCCCGGCCAGGGCATTGTCACGCTGGCTGGCTGTCGACATACCCATGACATCAGAGGTGGCATTGGGCAGGTAAACAATCCACAACAGCTGGATGCGATCATCCTTGTCATAAAGCCGATGGGAGATGGAACCGAATTCCCGCGGCTTGATGCTGCCACTAGCAATGGCGTCATCCTAGGCGGCCTGCAAGTCATCCCTGGGGTGACATTCGACACGGTTGCTGCCCGTGCGCAGGACAATGCGCTCACCGGTCTGTTCGTCATAGCGAAACACCGCGGCACCAGCCTGCAGGTCAGCAGGCAATGGCCGCACGGCCTGCGCAATCAGTTCAGCGTCACTTTATGCGACGCTCGCCAGAGGCAACGCCAGTGCCGGAAACACCAAGGTTAGTCCCCCTGACCTCGTGTACATCTTGTTCATCATGTTTACCCGCAGCCGTAACGGCATTGAATGACAGTGCGCCATTCTAAGCTGAAACGAAAACAGGCACACCTCCCTGAAGCATGCCTGTCAAAGTGCGGAAAACTCGCGCAGGGCTAACGCAGTGAGGGACCGCTGAACTGTGCTGGCGTATAGGTTGGGAAACCATAATCACGTGCGCCCCGCCCGACCCCGTTCATGACGATGAAATGGTCGTGGATGCGAATATCCTCGGCGCCGTTGATCAGGTGCACAATCTGATAACAGTCCTGCAGCAGGGAAGCCGGTAATTCCAGCGCATGCTCCCGCGGGCGGTAGTTGCTGCGCAGACGGTAATCCAGTCCGGGATAGTCACTCATTTCGATACGTCCGCCCATGGCCCATTTCACTGGATGCATTTCTGAAAACGCCAGCAGGCGTGCCATTGTGTCCTTGTAGGCTGGAAAATCGCGAATCACCAGGCGGCCGGCATAGAAGGTGTTGCCGGTGAAAAGAAAGTCCGTGTAGGGATCGTAGACGGTGATAGCGGTGGCATCGATACCGGGCGTGGCTATCAGGCTCAATTCCCGGCCGCCGCCCAAATCCAGTGTGCTCTGCATATCCTGGCCGAAGAGCTCGGCACGCGCTGCTGATGTAGCCTCAAGGATTTCCGTATCAGGCCTGTCGGCAAACTGGCCCTGGCCTTCGGTCTGGGACATTTCCGCACCCAGCGGAATCACGGTCAGCGGCAGTTCTCTGATACCGTTGACCTGCTGCCAGCGGGCCATGACCGCATCCACCGTCTCACGCAGCGGAAAGTATTCCGCTTCGGCCGTGGCGCCGGTATCCAGCAGCACTGCGCCTTCACTGCCAAAAATCAGGTACATGAACGGCGCTTCCCAGTGAATAGCCGGATTCTGGCGCATGATGAAGGTGTGGTCGTTGTACTGGTGCACCTGGATGCGCACATCCGTGTTGGCCTTGGCAGAAATGCTGCCGTGGATCCAGGCAAAGCGCATGTTCCCCGGGGCGGCTCCTTCCCGTTCAAAATCCGGGCTGGCAGAGGCCGCCTGCACCAGCAGCAGTGAACCTAAAATGATATTTCTCAGTATGTTCATGGTGTCTGTCCTGTCAGGGGTCAGTGGTGTAGGTCCAGGGGATTTCGTTGTAGATCATGAAATCATCGTATTTGTAGATGCCGGGACCGTCCACATCCTTGATGGCCTCATACGCCGTATCGAGCATCTGCAGGGTCATCTGCATGGGCGGCTCATCCGGCTGCCAGGTGGTGCCTACCGGATAATCGACCTTGGGTGTCACCGTCATTTCGATGTGGTTGTTGATCAGGTGCGTGACCGGGTATTCGCTGGCCAGCTGGCGCAGGCGCGTGATGCTGGCTGCCCAGGCTGAAAAATCTTCCACGTACAGGCGACCGCGGTAGAACATGTCGCCGGTGTACAACAGATCCGTCCAGTAGTCGTACAGGGCCAGTTCGGAACCCTGATGCCCCGGCGAACCGGTGACAATGAACTTGCGTCCGCCCAGGTCATATTCCAGCCGCTCCTCGGGATAGCTGGAGAAGCCCCAGTAATCCATCACCTCTTCATGGGTCAGACCAACCATGATGGTATTCGGTCTGTCCACGAACTGGTTCCAGGCGGCGTAATGGTCACCATGCAGGTGGCTGTTGGCCACGGTCAGGGTAACAGTCTGTTCATGCTCAGCTTCCCATTCCGCAATGATGCCATCCACCACCTCGCGCAGGGGAAACAGGGCCGGGGATGCCGTGGAGCCCTGGTCGATCAGCAGCGCCTGGCCATTGCCAAACAACAGGTACATGAAAGCACCTTCATAATTGATCGCCTTGTTCTCGCGCAGGATATAGGTGTGCTCGTTATAGGCATGCACCTGTACCGGCGGGTCATCGTTGTCCATGGCGGACTTGGAACCGTGTATCCACACTTCCGGGAAGGTGCCGCTGGCAGCGCCACTTTCCGGAAAGGCGATGACCGGGTTGTTCATCGATATGGCATGCTCTACACCAAACAGGCCAAGCGTGACGCCCGCAATGGCAATCACGGTGTGACTGACTTTGGGTCGCGATTTTTGCTCAGGGATAGTCATAACTTTCCTTTCTCGCTGTTACTTTTATATCGGGATTCTCTTGAGGAACCAGTACGCACCGGTGCCTGCTATGGCAATGGTGGCGGGATGGGCAATAAAGGCTTCATACCAGGCCTGGCGGCGGAACCAGCCCACCGCCAGCAGCGCGGCACCAATCACGGCAAGCTGGCCAAGTTCGACGCCAAGGTTGAACAACACCAGGCCCAGCACAAACTGGTGCTGCGGCAACCCGATATCGGCCAGAACGGCAGCGAAACCCATGCCGTGCAATAAGCCAAACAGGCACACCACCACAAGGCGCCAACGCGCCAGTTTGCTGGCGAACAGGTTATCCACGGCCACGTAGACAATGGACAGGGCAATCAAGGGTTCCACCACGGATGCCGGGACGGCAATGATGCCAAACATGGACAGGCCCAGGGTCAGCGAATGGGCGATCGTAAAACCGGTGACCTGCAGCAGCAGGATGCGCCAGCCGCCGGCCAGGAAGAACAGGCCCAGGATGAACAGGATATGATCAAGGCCTTCCGGAATGATGTGCTGGAAGCCAACAGCGATCCAGGTGAATTCCGGGGCAAATCGGGCCCAGTTCACCAGAAACCCTGCGGTCAGGTCGCTGCCGGAACTGTCGGCGCCATTCAGCGAGACATTCCTGGATGTCCTGTCCACATCGGTAAGCAGGCGTGATGTGGGCAAACGCTGGCCCGCGACATCCACTACCAGAAGAAATGGCCACGGCACTTCCAGCCCTTGCGCCAGCTGGACATTGATGCGCTCACTGCCGGCAGTATCCAGCTCGTAATACAGGTTCGCCATTTGCGGGCTCAGGGGGTTTTCGATGGCCTCGAGACTGGTCGCGCCTATCTCGAACCCGGTCAGCGCTGCTGCCCGGGGCTCATCGTCCAGCAGAAAATCGAGCTGCGCTTCCAGCTGCGCCAGTGGCCCAGCCAGCATCGCCTGCTGTTCACTCACCGGTACCTGGGTGGCGGCCCAGTAATCCCGTGGCGTCATCAGGGACTGGCCCAGGTCAATTGTGAGGGTGATGCGCGCCACTTGGTCTTCCCCGACAGTGATTTCCATGCGGGTCATGTTCAGCATGTGGGCATGCGCGCCCTGACCCAGGCCGAGGAGCAGCGGGCACAGGAGGAACAGGGCAATGATTTTATGAACGAACCGGGTCATGCACATACGGGATGAATTATTGTAATTGCAGGAAATGTGCAAATACTGTGCCGCAAAATCAGCCCGTTATTACTCGCCATGCAGACAGGATCATGGTCGATTAGGGTGCAATTGAGAAAAACAGGCACCGTTTTATGGCGACATGCCGGGCCCGAAGCGTAGGTCGGCATAGGCCTGCAAGGCCGCTTGCCGACAAGGACGTGAACACTCATGTCGGCAACGCTACGCTATGCCGACCTGCAGGAATCGCGCATAAAAAAACCGGGGCAAGCCCCGGTTTTTTTTCAAGCCGTGATGTTTACAGCGAGAGCACTTTTTCGCCGCGTGCGACGCCGGATACCCCGGTGCGGGCGACTTCAAGAATCGATGTGCCCTGCAAGGCCTGGATGAAGCCGTCCAGCTTCTCGCTGGTACCGGCCAGCTGAATGGTGTACATGGTCGGGGTCACGTCCACGACATCGCCACGGAAGATATCCGCAACACGTTTGACTTCAGCGCGCTGGGCACCGGTGGCCTTGACCTTGATCAGCATCAGCTCGCGCTCGATGTGACTTCCCTCGGTCAGGTCAACCAGCTTGGCAACATCGACTACCTTGTTCAGGTGCTTGATGATCTGCTCGATCTTGCGGTCATCACCGATGGTGGTCAGGGTCAGACGCGATAGGGTCGGGTCCTCCGTGGGCGCCACGGTGAGTGAGTTGATGTTGTAGTTGCGTTGTGAAAACAGGCCGACCACGCGAGACAGGGCACCCGGCTGGTTTTCCATCAATACAGATACGATGCGTCTCATCTCAGGTCCTCTCTGTCTTGCTCAGGAACATTTCACTCATGTAACCGCCGCGAATGGCCATCGGGTATACATGTTCTTCAGGGTCTACGGAAACATCGATGAAGACCAGCTTGTCCTTCATGGCAAACGCTTCCGCCATCTTGGCGTCCAGTTCACTGAGCTTGTCGATGCGCACACCGGCATGGCCGTAGGCTTCTGACAGGGCAATGAAATCAGGCAGTGAATCGGCATAGGTACTGGCCGAATGGCGACCGCCGTACTGCATGTCCTGCCACTGTTTCACCATACCCAGCGCCTTGTTGTTCAGGTTGACGATCTTGATCGGCAACGCACACTGCTTGCAGGTGGCCAGTTCCTGGATATTCATCTGGATACTGCCCTCCCCGGTAACGCAGGCCACGATCGCATCCGGAAACGCCAGTTGCACACCCATGGCAGACGGCAAACCGAAACCCATGGTGCCCAGACCACCGGAGTTGATCCAGCGGCGCGGCAAATCGAAGTGATAATGCTGGGCGGCAAACATCTGGTGCTGGCCAACATCGGAGGTGATGTAGGCATCACCGTTGGTGGCCCGGTACAGCGCCTGAATGACCTGCTGCGGCTTGATGATGCCACCGCCGGCATTTTCAACCGCCAGGCATTGCCGCTCACGCCACTTGTCGATCTGTGCCCACCAGGCGGCCAGCGCCTCGGCATCCACTTTCTGTTTGGCGGCAGACACCTGTTCGACCATTTCTTTCAGTACCGGCTCAACTGGACCCACGATCGGCACATGTGCTGTAACGGTTTTGGAAATCGAGGCCGGGTCGATATCCACATGCAGGATTGTGGCGTTCGGGCAGAATTTGCTGACGTCTGAGTTGGTGACGCGGTCGTCGAAACGCGCACCAATGGCCAGGATAACATCGGCTTCATGCATCGACATGTTGGCCTCATAGGTGCCGTGCATCCCAAGCATGCCGAGAAACTGTTTGTCCGTGGCCGGATAGGCGCCCAGGCCCATCAGGGTGTTGGTGACCGGATAACCCAGTTTACGCGCCAGCTCGGTCAGCAGTTCGGCGCCGTTGCCAAGTACCACACCGCCGCCGGAGTAAATCACCGGACGCTTGGCGGCCATCAGGATCTCAACAGCTTTCTTGATCTGGCCGGAGTGTCCCTTGGTCGGTGGATTGTAGGAACGGATCTTGACCGTATCCGGATACTCATACGGGAACGTGGCACCGGGATCGGTGACATCCTTGGGAATATCGATGACGACCGGACCCGGGCGCCCGGTAGTGGCAATGTAGAAGGCTTCCTTGACGATGCGCGGAATGTCTTCGGCACGCTGTACCATGAAGCTGTGCTTCACGATCGGACGTGACACGCCGATCATGTCGGTTTCCTGGAAAGCATCGGAGCCAATCGCATCCAGGGTGACCTGGCCGGAAATGACAACCATCGGAATGGAATCCATAAAGGCGGTAGCGATGCCTGTTATGGCATTGGTAGCCCCGGGACCGGAGGTCACCAGCACGACACCGGGCCTGCCGGTGGCACGGGCATAACCGTCAGCGGCATGCGTGGCGGCCTGTTCGTGACGTACCAGGACATGGTCGACCTTGTCCTGGTTAAAAATGGCATCGTAAATGTGCAGCGCAGCCCCACCGGGGTAGCCGAATATCAGGTCAACTCCCTCATCGTGCAGGGCACGGATGAGCATGTCGCCGCCGGAAAGCATTTCCACTGGTTTGTCCTCTCGATTCTGTCCCGACAGTGCCGGGCGTATTCAATTCATGGTTTTTGGCGGTATGACACTACCACCGCCAAACTCACAGAAGCCGATTCAGTGCATGATGGCCTGTCACCTGCCTCTTGTCTCTGATGTATCTGTTTAGTGGGTTCTGGTTGAACCGTTGAGGACCCGCGCGTGATAACGTGCCGGTAAGCTTTCCCTTGTTCTGAACCCGTTCCAAGTTCAGTGGAGCAGACAAAGCCGGTCTCTGGGGGTCAACCAACATCCATTTAGGATCGATTGGTCCTGGCGACTGAACATGGGATCACCTGTCAGTCCGTCCACCACTTCTGTATGACTGCAATGCAGTGACACAGGCGAGGGCGCATTTTGGGGAAGTCAGGGGGTGATGTCAAGGTTGAGCAGGTCCTGCGGATCGGTGGCATCCAGCACCTGATCATAAAAGGAAGCAAATATGCCGCGCACCCAGGCAAAGGCCGGGATTATGCCGATGACAAACAGCATCAGCCCGACCACCAGCATCAGCATTTACAGCAAATCCAGTTGCAGGGCGATGACCCAGTGTGGGCGGTTCAGTGCCCAGCAGGCCTGGTAAGCCTGCATGGGGGCAAGTCCCCTGTCCATGACCAGGAACGGCACCAGGAACAGCCGGCACATGAGAAAGATGCCCGGCAGGACCAGGCACAGGAATGCGAAGAAAATGCTCATGACCACCATGAGGTTGGTTAGCCGGATATCGATCTACAGTGGCCGGCTGTCGAAACCCAGCACCAGGTCACGAACATTCAGGTCTGCAGCGCGCTCCCCTTTCAGAAAGATCAGGCTGGCACCGTATTCGAACACCGGCTTGACCAGAAATCCGATGAGCACGGTATACAGCCCGCCGGAAAAAGGCCCGGAAAAGGTCCAGTCATAGACGGCGTCGTCATCCCAGACCGAGGCGCCATTGCTCATCGACTCGAGAATGCCCAGGATCACGATCGCCAGCATGTAAAGCCAGAAATTGCTTTTCAGGTTGCGCAGGCCGGCATCGATGGCCTAGGGCACCGTGACGGTTGGAAGCAGGTTATCCATATACAGCATGCCGTGATGCCCCCTCAGTCAGTATCGCCTTACCGGTACTCGGCGACCTGTTCAGCCGCTTCCATGATGCGCAGCACATTGCCGCTCCACAATTTGTGAATGTCTTCTTCACTGTAACCGCGACGCACCAGTTCCAGGGTGACGTTGAACGTTTCCAGGGCATCGTTCCAGCCACTGAGGCCGCCACCGCCGCCAAAGTCGGAAGAGATCCCCACATGATCGATACCGATTTTGTTTACCGCATAATCGATATGGTCAACCATGTCCTGCACCGTGGCATTGCCGCCCTCTTTCACATAGGGATTGAAGGCCACGATCTGCACCACACCGCCGTTGTCCTTGAGCGCCATCAGCTGCGTGTCATCGAGGTTACGCGGGTGGTCGGCCACGCCTTTCACGCTGGAATGCGAGGCAATGACCGGCGCCGAAGAATGCCGGGTGGCATCAAGCATGGTCTGGCGAGACACATGGCTGATATCCACGAGGATGCCCAGGCGGTTGAGTTCATCCACCACCTCATGGCCGAAGCGGGTCAGACCGGCATCGGCTTTCTCCGGGTCATCCCCAAACTGCGGCCGCGGCTGGGCCGAGTCACCGATATCGTTGTGGCCGTTATGCACCAGGGTCATGTAACGGGCACCGCGGCGGCGATAATCCTCGAGCAGGGACAGGTCCTGGCCGATGGCAAAACCGTTTTCGATGCCGATCAGCGCCACCAGCTTGCCTTCAGCAAACAGCGCGCGCGCTTCCGCTGCAGTCTCCGCCAGGCCAATGCGATCCGGATACAGGTAATCGGTCATGCGATGAATGGCATCAAACTTGGCCACGGCATCCGCCTTGGCATGACGGTAGCTCACCTCGGTACGCGGCTGCTGACCGACATAGACAATGAAAAAGGCTGCCTCCAGGCCGCCCTCGCGCATCTTGTCCAGATTCACCTGCGCCTCGGCCGTGGCTGGGTCATGCTCACTGGTGGCAAAGTTCAGCGGAATATCGACATGCGTATCCAGCGCCATGACGTTGTCATGAATGGCACGCGCCCGCGCGACAATCTCGTCCTCACTGGCCGCGAACAGGGGATCAGAAACAAGATAAAAGATGCAATATGCAAGCAGACAAGCAAGACGTCGGGACATGGCGCCTCCTGAAAGGGCTTCTATAAAATGAATGGATACAGGCTCAGTCTTGGAATTAAGCATTCTTCATTCCCATAAATAGCAAACGCTATAAATTTTACTTGGGGGAAAGTGTATTCAGCCCTGATGCCACCAGCACTCAGGTAATTTGTTCGCAGGCAAGGCGAATATACGCACAGGGAACGCAGTGTACTAACCAGTACACGACTGACCGAGCATATTTTCAACGCCGCATGGGACAATTTAACGAGTGCCCCGAGGCCGTTAATGCGTCATCGAATAGATGACGTAATTAACCGCGAACCTATAGGCAAGAGCGGTCATGGGTTCGGGGTAGCCGGGTGTATCCGCATGCTCCCACGCATCACCCAGGTCCATGTTGTGGTTGATCACCACCACCAGGCGGCCATGATCATCGTAGATGCCCCGCCAGTGCGGGTCATAGCCGTCCTGTTCATAGGTCACGCCGCGGTAAAACGCCCCAAGCCCGGGAATCTGGATCTTCGAATCCAGGTCGTAGAGCACATGGAAGACCGGGTCATCATTGGGAATGTCGAGGATCGGCCGGTCTGGGAATACGCGCTTCATGCCGATCTCGAACTGGCTCCATTCGTAGGAACCGTGAAAGTCATCCACCATGAGGAAACCGCCACGCAGCAGGTATTCGCGCAGCTTGGCCGCCTCTTCCAGGCTCAGGCTCCAGCGCCCTACTTCGACGCCATACAGCCAGGGATAATCAAAGATGGTGTCTTCGGCGAGATTGATGCGTTCACCGCCCTCGCCGTTGTACAAAGCGACCTCGGTGACATCGACATTGGTCAGGCGGGAGATGCCCTCGGTGAGAAAGTGTTCGGCTTCCGGCCAGTCTGTGGTCCAGGAACCCCGGCCCCAGCCACCGCGGCCGCCCATGCCGTTACCGCCGTACTGCAGACGCGCAAAATGGAATTCCGAGCCGTCACGGTCAGCCTGCACATTGCCTGATAGGCCCGGTCGCACGGTCATGGAGCCCTGTGCCAGCACCATACCGGTCATTAGCACACCAGTCAGGGCCAGCAGGAGTCGGGAAATCACAACGAGGGGATTAAAAAACATAACCGGCATTATTGCATAGACCAGTAAAGCGCGGTCTTTATTCATGATGGGGCCAATATAAACCAGTCACCAGGGTTAGCAAAGGGTGGCCACGCTCACGGCCATAATTCCGGGACAGTTTACTTAATTACTGCAGCGTGTAATTCAGGATAAGTGCTGGAGATAAATTAAGTAAACTGTCCCCCATTTCCCACCCATTTCCCCCAACAACCTGAATTGGTTCCTGTTTTCAAAAGCGGAACGTGTAGCTGAACTTCAAGGAAAAGTCGGCGCCGGTGGAATGGAACTCGTTGTCCTTGTCGGGATCTGACAGGCCATAGTTGAATACCAGGAACGCCTGCCGGCCGGCTTCCGGAATCCAGTGCAGCCGCGAATTGAACCCCATGACTTCCGACACATTGTCGTATTGCAGCAGGTTGCTCCATGACAGCGTGGAGCTGAAGGCAATCTTGGTATCCAGCGTGATCAGCCGCACCGTGAAATTACCGGCAGGCAGGTCAATCTCGTTTTCCGTGAAGTTGACGCCGACATCGTACTGTCTTGTGGGCCGCCAATTCATGCCAACTCCGCGCTGCCAGCGCGTGCCGTTGTAGTAATCCCCGAAACGTGACGTGATGCGGCCCGACAGGGTGCGCTGGTTGCCCAACTGCAGGCCTACCAGGTTCTCGTAATACGTGTAATCGCCGGCCGGAATCACCACGGAACGGCTGCCGTCAGAGGCCCGGTAGATGGTGAAATTGGTCCGCAGCACTTCACGGCTGCGCATGATGCGGGTGAACGCGCCATCGCCGGAATTGTTGTTCGCCGTGATGCGCAGCCCCATGTTCGAGGAAATCACATCACCATCTCCCAGGTCGTGTGACTGGTAACCGTCATAGCCGACATAAATAGAACGGGCATATCCACCCGGCCGGAAAAAGTGCCGGTAGCCGAAATCCAGCGCGTGATCCTCCATGTCGGTCAGACTGACAAAACCCACCGCCGGATCAAAATTGGCTTCAACGCGTTTGAAACTGTACCCGCCGCGCCAACCCTGGTTGTTGGGATAACCGATGCCGAAACCGTAGGACGCATCATCGCCGTTTTTGCCGTCCGTGTCGGTCTGCTGGTAAAAGGCCACGCCTGAAAGGGTACGCCCGCCAGGCAAGCGGGAATTGCGATAGCGGAAATCCATGCCGACCAGGTTGTTGTCGATGTTTGACTGCGGGTCACCGCTGGTGGCTATCATGCCCAACTGGGATTCACCCAGCACGTTGACCACAGCGCGACCAACAAAAATTTCCTGTGAATCGATACCCGTCAGCACATCCTCGTCCTGGCTGATGACCAGCGACCCGACATTCCATCGATCCCCTACCCGGCCGCTGACCTTGACCCCGGCGTTGATACCCACAGGAGCGCCGTTCGTGCTCAGGCCGATGCGACGCGAGAAAAACGGGCGCGCATTCTGCGAAGCCGCGTCCGGCTGGGCGGGATTGCCGTTGCCGGCACCCTGGTCAAAGCCGCCCGTGCCGATCTGGCCAAATTCGAAAATGTCGGAATCACGAATGAAAAAATCGCGCTTTTCCGGAAAAAACAGGCTGAACCGGGTCAGGTTGACCTGGCGTGAATCCACCTCGGTGGCCGAGAAGTCCGTGTTGATGGTCAGCGCCGCATTCAGCTGCGGGGTGATCTTATAGAACACGTCCAGCTGCGGTTCGAAACTTTCCTCCGTCATTCCGTTCGGTGCGATGACGCGGTCCTGGCGCAGCACCATGGACGGCACGATATCCAGCCCCCGGCCCTGGCGCATGCCATCGAGCCCGGTAATGGTGCCGGCAATACTCGGATTGACCTGCCGGTTGCGCGACACCCAGGCAATGCTCTCATTGTTGCGGCGAATGGCGCGGCGGAAATTGATGCCCCAGGAATCCAGGTCCGGGTTGAAAGAAATGGTCTGGAAGGGAATGCGCATTTCACCGTACCAGCCGGTGTCATCGCGACTGGCGTCGGCCTGCCAGATGCCGTCCCAGCTGCTTTCGATATCCGTGATGTTCTGGAACAGCCCTTCCCACCGAACACCGTTGGCATTGACCTCGAAACGGTAGCCGTTGCGACGGTCCAGGTAAGGGTCCAGCACCACGGCCAGGATGTCGTCAGCATTCAGGCCCTGCCCCTGCCGCAGGATGTTGGCGCTGATGAGATCGGGATCGTCTTCCCAGAAATGGTGGGCGATATAGAGCGCTTCTTCGGTGTAATAAATCCAGACTTCGGTTTTCTGCGAGGGCTCGGCGTATTCCACCGGTTCGTACTGGTGGAAGTCGTTGATCAGCAGCGCCTGTGACCAGACCGCATCATCCAGCTCGCCATCGATACGGGCCCCTTCGCTGAGTTTGGGGATGACAATGGTTTTGCCGCCATCATTGCCAGCCGTCAGTTGGGCATGGGCGGCAGCAGGGAGCAGCAGGCAAGCCGCAACGGCAATCAGGCAACCGACAGGCAGGCCCTTGAAGGCTGGGCGCCATGTAAAAATCGACGGCATAGGAATACTGGGTTTTTATAATGCTTTGAAGCTGGAAATTATAGTCCAGAGCCTGGCAGCGCCAGCCTGCAGCAGACGCCAAATCGGTGAAAAAACCGGAACCTGGCAGGAATTTCCTCAGTGCTTGCACATTCCACTGCAGAAGCCGGGCATAAAAAAACCGGGCGCTGCTGCAGCCCGGTTTTTTGTTGGCCCGGTGACAGGTCAGGTGATCAGAGAATCTGGTCGAGACGTCTTTCCAGCGTGCCGTCTTCCAAAATGTCATGGTAGTAGCTGCTGGGATCGCAACTGTCATGTTCGACAATCATGAGGTTGTCATCCCGGGCCGAGAAACGTGTCCTGACCAGTGGCTGCGTGTAGTAATCGTCATAAATGGTCATGGTGCGCTGCATCGACAGGCGATCCTCGGCAAAGGTGTAGCGCTCAAGGATGCGGGTGCCGTCACCGCCGCTCATGGGCAGGCCGGAACCGTCAAGCCAGAAGCCCGGTGCCAGTTTCGTGGTCTCGATCACCAGTTCCTCGCCTTCCCAGTGTCCGACGGAATAGCCCATGGGGCGGTCGGGATAGTTTTCCGGCACCGCACGTCCATCCATGTAAACGCGGCGTGGCGTGTTGTGCTCGATATACACGATCTGGTAATGGCTGCCGGCATCGACGATATCCATGTCATAGGGGGCACCAAAGATACGTGGCAGACCGGGCGCCACACAGCGCAGGGAATAATCATCGTAGTGCACTGTATTGGCGTACATCTCGCGCGCTTGGTCGGTAAAGGGGGTCGGTTTCGGTTCCAGGTCATCAACGGTTACACGAAATTTGTAACTGTTGCGCCAGGGACCACTGATATCGAAGGGCGCATCCTCGTTGAGCTTGGCATAGCCGTAATTCTTGCCGTAGGTGGCATTGATGGCGTTGCGATCGGTTGTCACGGCAGTCTGTTTCGGATACGTGTCACCGTTGGCTTTGGTCAGGCCGCGAATAAACAGTTTTTTGGCGCCGTTGCGGCCCAGGGAACCCTGAACGGTGATTTCATCACCGACCTGCACGAAATCCCTGTCCCAACCGGCATTACGCAAGCCCGTCACGGCGGAAGCCTGCAGTTCCCAGGACTCCTTGGAACCGTCGGCATTGGTCACTTCTACCCGATAGCGCGGGTGCGGGTTGCGGTAACTGGCACTGGTCACAATACCGTGAACCTCACCCGGATCATCGGTGAATTCAGCGCTGAAACTGTGATGTGCACTGGCCTGCCAGGGCAAGGCCAGGCAGGTTAACAGAAGGCTGGAACAGCCCAGGAAAAAGGTTATTCTGGTTTTCATGATGAGTCCCCCACACAACTGAAAAAAGCCGTTATCGCTGCATTATAGGGTCTTTGCCAAACCATGCCAGCCCCGGAATGGGCAAAGAAAATGACTTTTCCAACAGCAGTTTACAACCCCTACGGGCGGCGGGTCGGGTATACTGGGCGCTTGCAACGGCACAGGCAAGACACCGGTTTCACAGACTCCACCATGCAATTTTCCAGACATCTGCGCGAACGCGTCATCAATGGCGAAATCACCTGCTCCGTGCGTTTCTGGCACTCACCATGTGTCATGGTCGGCGGCCGATACCGACTGGACCCCGGAGAAGTGATCGTCATTTCTGTCCGCGAAATCAATTTCGACGACATCTCCGAAAGCATGGCCCGGGAATCCGGTTTTGCCTCACTGGACGAGCTGCTGCAAACCGCCCAGCATGGCACCGGCCATCACATCTATTACATCCGTTTTTATTTCCAGCACGCCAAACTGACAAACGACAATGGCTGAACTGATCGAACAACGCATTCTCTGCCCCTACTGCAACGAACCCATCACCGTGCTGGTGGATACGTCCGTGGATTACCAGGAATACATCGAGGACTGCCAGGTCTGCTGCCGCCCGATCGAAATGACAGCGTCAGTGGATTTTGAGTCGGATGTGAACCTGGTGGTCCGGCATGAAAATGAATGAAAGAGGCAAGGACAGGCTAAATTTTGAAAAATTCCTGTCAGGGATTTGCCGAAACATTCGTGGATTCGGGAATGATGCAGGCCGGGAAAGGCGCTGGCGCCGTCATCCGGCAAGACGACTATCGGTCGACCGATATTCCTCGCCGTCACTCATGCCTGACTTTGACGCCGGATGAAGGCCCTGCGAGCCTCTTCCGGTCTAAGGGTTAAACCTGTACCCAGACGGAGCGTCCCTGGATCTTGTCTCTTGCCTCTGTTACTTGAATTCCAGCCCCACCCCGATCCGGTCATACTGCTCGCGTTCGGCTTCCAGGCTGGCCAGGGTCAGCGGGTGCTTGCTGAGCCAGCCGCGGGGAAACTTCAGGGTATAGATATGCCCTGACACGCTCAGTTTCGGCAACTCTTCCTGGCCCAGGTCTTCACGTCGGCGGTGCAGTACGGTGGCCAGCCGCAGACAAACCAGCAACGGCGCGAATGCGGCCACCGCTTTTTCATCCATGTCGGCAAACTTCTCGGGATACAGGCCCTTGCGGTGTGAACGCACCAGGTTGGCCAGGATGTACTGCTCATAGCGGCCAAAACCGGCGACATCGCCGTTGCGCAGCAGGTAGTAGCCATGGTGATGATGACTGGAATGGGAAATGCTGAGGCCGATCTCATGCAGTTGGGCCGACCAGCGCAACACCTTGGTGCGCGATACACCTGGCAGTACCGGACCATCGATCTGCTTCCAGAGATACTGGGCGGTATCGGCCACACGCTTCGCCTGGTCGATATCCACCTTGTACTGCTCCTGCAGTTTTTTCACCGTGCGATTGCGTGAGTCCTGGTCAGACAGGCGACCGACCGTGTCATACAGCAGCCCTTCTTTCAGGGCGTAATCACTGACATGCAGAGTGTCGATCTTGAGCTGTTCAAACACAGCGCGCAGGATGGCTATACCGGCTGGCAGGACGGACGCGCGCGGTCCCGGCACACTGGCCAGCAGTGCCTTGTTGTTGAAAATTTCCTCATGCAACCAGTTGAGGGAGTTGCGGCTGATCACTGCACCGCCGTCCTTGTCCACCAGCAAATCGGCAATGGCCCGGGCAGTACCCGAGGTACCGAAGACGATGCGCCAACCCATGCGCAGGTAAACCTGGCGAATCACCTCGATTTCGGCGCAGGCCGCCAGGTAGGCGCGTTCCATGAATTTGCGGGTGATCTTTTCCGCGTTGCGGTTGTACTTCTCGGTGAAGGTCACACAGCCCATGCTCAGGCTTTCCATGATGATGGGCTCATAGTCCTGGCCGATGATGAACTCGGTACTGCCACCACCAATGTCCACGACCAGACGGTGATTCTGGTCATTGGCCACGGAATGCGACAGCCCTACATACACCAGGCGCGCTTCCTCGTAACCGGAAATAATCTGGATCGGTGCCCCCAGTATGGCCTCGGCTTCGCGCAGAAAACCACTGGACTGGCGTGCGGTACGCAGGGACTTGGTGCCCACGGCACGCACCTGGTCAGACGGGATATCACGCAGGCGTTCGGCAAAGCGCTTCAGGCAGTCCAGGGCCCGGGTCTGGGCCGCTACCGAGAGGTGACCGTCTGCCATGATGCCGCGGGCCAGCTGCACCATGTCCTTTTCCCGGTCGACAATCTCGATCTTGCCGTCCTGGATGCGGGCAATGATCATGTGGAAACTGTTGGACCCGAGGTCCACAGCGGCGAAATAGGGTGAGGCAGGCGTTTGTGTCATATCAGTACCGGCACAGCCGGTGAATGCCGGGCATGCAGTGCTTCAGCCCGGCATCGTTGTGATTTCCATCCGCACAGTATAAAGGCTTCACTGGCATTTTCTTAATACAAAAACCTGCCACGGTTCCTATAATGAGCGCAACGTCGTCAAACAAGTCAAATAACGGAAACCGACCATGCCTCCTCTCAGCCTGAAACCCGTCACACTGTCCACGCTATGCCTTGCCGGCCTGCTGACACAGATTGCCTGTGCCCAGAACAGCCTCCTGCCCCAGGCGCAGGATGACACCTGGTATGACGACGGCGCTGCTGCGGTTGCCATGGCAACCGGCAAAACCATCAACAATACCCCGGGAGCGGCTCGCAATATCATCCTGTTCATCGGCGACGGCATGGGTGTCTCAACCGTCTCTGCTGCCCGTATTTTTGCCGGCCAGCAACTTGGCATGACTGGTGAGGAATACCAACTGAGCTTCGAGAAGTTTCCCTGGACCGGTTTGTCCAAGACCTACAACACCGATGCCCAGGTCGGCGATTCTGCCGGGACCGCGACTGCTTTCATGACCGGCGTGAAATCACGCTCCGGTGTCATCAACATCAGCAGTGAACCGGCCAGGGGCTCATGCGCGGAATTCATGAGCGCCGACAATGCCGTCCTGCTGTCTGCCCTGGAAATTGCCGAACTGGCCGGCAAGGCCACCGGCGTGGTATCCACCGCACGTATTACCCATGCCACACCGGCAACGAGCTACGCCAACTCACCTGATCGCGACTGGGAATCCGATGCCGACCTGCCGCAGGAAGCCATCGCCCGTGGGTGTACGGATATCGCCAGCCAGTTGCTGGCGTTCAAGCCGCGCCTTGAAGCCAAGATCAATAATGGCAATCCACTGGCTGTCATTGATGGTATCGATGTGGTGTTTGGCGGCGGTCGCCGCGCCTTCTACAGCGCCGATCCGGCGTCACTGGTCGGTTTCGCTGAGACAGCCGGTGCCGGCCGCCGCGAGGACGGACGCAACCTGATTCAGGAGTGGCAGGACATGGGCGGTGTTTATGTCATGGACCAGGCCGGCTTTGAAGCCATTAGCGATCTTGAAACCCGCAACATCATGGGCCTGTTCGAATCCTCCCACATGCGCTACGAAGCCAACCGCCCGGAAGATGAAAACGGCGAACCCTCACTGACCGAGATGACCACGAAAGCCATCAGCCTGCTGCAGCAGGATGCAGACGGTTTTTTCCTGCAGGTGGAAGCCGGCCGGGTGGATCATGCCCACCACGCCAACAATGCCTACAACGCCCTTAGCGATGCGGTGGAATTATCCCGCGCCGTAGAAGCGGCACTGGCCATGGTGGACCTGGAAGAGACCCTGATCATCGTCACGGCAGACCACAGCCATGTTTTCACCTTTGCCGGTTACCCGGATCGCGGCAACCCGATCCTGGGCACCGCTGGCAACGACATCCTGGGCAACCCCTACACAACTGTCGGCTATTACAACGGCCGGGGTTTCAACGACAGTGGCGATGAAACCGACGCCGACACCCGTGCAGGCCTGTCCCTTCCCGGTCGCAACAATCTTTCCGGTATCGATACCACGGCACCGGGCTTTCACCAGGAGAGCCTGGTCGCGCTGGGCAGTGAGACCCATGGCGGCGAGGATGTCGGTATCTATGCCATCGGCCCGGGCGCCCACCTGCTCAGCGGTACGATTGAGCAGAACGTGATCTTCCACGTCATGAATCATGCCGGCGCGTTGGTGCAACAGGCCGCTGACCGGCGCTAAGCCATGACACACGCCCTGCCAGAACTGACACTGACTGTGACCGTTCTGGCAGACCTCATCTGAGCCTTCAGCAAGACCTCCCGGCAATATCGCCCGGCACTAACAAGACATTGGTTTCCCGATTATTTTTTATTCATTTAATCAGTAACTTGAGAGCTATTCCCCTCCCGCGTTTTTTCGCTTGTTGAAGTCAGCACTGGCAGGGAACTGGTAATCTCCTTCTCAGAAAACGCCCCTTCATGACCCTTCCCGGCTTGCTGTGCGTGTCAATGTTTTCCCTGATCCAGGAATTTCCGCATGCTGTTGACGACAAGCTCGATGCCGACCCTTTGCTTGCGCCAATCTGCTCGCTGCCGGTCTGCTGGCTGCCTGTGTCGTTGTTGCCCAGGAACCGAGCCAACCCGTTACCTATCCTTCGGACATCAACATTGGGCTGGCCGAGTTGGGACGCATGCTCTATTTCGATCCGCGCCTGTCCCAATCCGGATTCATCTCCTGCCACAACCTGAGCCTGGGGGGCACTGACAACCTGCCGACCTCCATCGGCCATGGCTGGCATGAAGGTCCTATCAATGCCCCCATCGTGCTCAATGCCGGTTACAACCTGGCGCAGTTCTGGGACGGTTGCGCCGAGGACCTCAAAGCACAGGCCGGCCCATCGCCAACCCCGGCGAGATGGCCTCCAGCCACACCCTGGCCATTGATGTGGTCAACAGCATTACCGAGTATCGGGAAGCGGCGCAGGCAGTATTTGGTCAGCACAGTCTCAGCATCGAGCTTGTCACCACCGCCATTGCGGAATTCGAACGCACGCTGGTGACCCCCAACTCGCGGTTTGATTTGTGGCTGAAAGGCAACCTCGGCGCACTGAGTGAGCAGGAGCTTGCCAGTTATGAGCTGTTCAAGTCCGCCGGATGTGCCAGTTGCCGCAACGGCCCGGCCGTGGGTGGAAGGTCGTTCATAAAATTCGGCATCGTCAAGCCCGATGAAACCAGCAACCCCGCTGTCGGCCAGTTTGCCGTAACGGCTGAAGACGTCGACCTGAACCGTTTCAGGGTGCCGACCCTGCGCAATATCGAGCTCACCTGTCCGTACTTCCATGACGGCTCGGTCTACTCACTGCATGAGGCCGTGGCCATTATGAACGAGTTTCAGCTGGGCCCGGCATTCACCAGCTGGTGGCCTTCCTAAAAACCCTGACCGGCCAGCAACCCCTGTTCATCCGGCCGATCCTGCCTCCGTCAGTTCCGGAGACGCCGACGCCGCAACCGTTTCAATAAGCGAAAAAGCCAGGCACAAAAAAGCCGGCATCATGCCGGCTTTTTTGCGGGTTTCTGTAACGCCTGTCAGGAGAACACCAACTCACCATCCTCGATGTCGATGTTGATGGCATCACCCGGCGCATAGGCACCGCTGAGCACCTTTTGCGCCAGCGGGTTTTCAATCCTTTGCTGGATGGCCCGCTTCAGCGGACGGGCTCCATAGACCGGATCGAAACCAAGGTTGGCGATCTTGTCGAGCACGCCTTCGCCCAGGTGCAGGTGCAGATCGTTGTCGTCCAGGCGCTTCTGCAGCAGCTGGACCTGGATCTCGACGATGCCGCGCACCTGGTCCTGCGCCAGTGGATGGAACACCACGGTCTCATCGATGCGGTTGAGGAACTCGGGACGGAAATGGCGGCTGACCACGTCCATAACCGCGTTCTTCACGGACTGGTAGGATTTGTCATAGGCCGAATCCGCACTCATCATGTCCTGGATCTTGTCTGAGCCCAGGTTGGATGTCATCACCACCACGGTGTTGCGGAAATCGACAGTACGGCCATGACCATCGGTCAGGCGGCCGTCATCGAGCACCTGCAAGAGAATGTTGAACACATCCGGGTGCGCTTTTTCCACTTCGTCGAGCAAGAGCACGGCGTAGGGACGACGGCGCACGGCCTCGGTCAGGTAACCGCCCTCTTCGTAACCGACATAGCCCGGCGGCGCACCGATCAGGCGGGCGACACTGTGCTGCTCCATGAATTCACTCATGTCGATGCGTACCATGGCGTCCTCGGTATCAAACAGGAACTGCGCCAGGGCCTTGCAGAGTTCGGTTTTACCCACACCCGTTGGCCCTAGGAACAGGAAGGAACCATTGGGACGGTTCGGGTCTGACAGCCCGGAACGAGAACGGCGCACCGCATTGGCCACCGCATCGACGGCTTCTTCCTGGCCGATGACACGCTTGTGCAGTTCGTCTTCCATGCACAACAGTTTCTGCTTTTCACCTTCCAGCATTTTCGAGATCGGAATACCGGTGGCACGACTGACGACCTCGGCAATTTCTTCCTCCGTGACCTTGTCGCGCAGCAGCTTCATTTCCGTGGTGTCAGCTTCTTCGGCCTGCTGCAATTTCTTTTCCAGTTCCGGAATTACACCGTACTGCAGTTCACTCATGCGGGTCAGGTCGGAAGCACGACGGGCAGCTTCCAGGTCGATGCGTGCCTGCTCCAGGTCGCTCTTGATCCTGGTGGCGCCCTGCACGACAGCTTTTTCCGCTTTCAGCACTTCTTCCAGGTCGGAGAACTCGCGATCGAGCTCGGCAATTTCCTCTTCAATTTTTTCCAGACGCTTCTTCGAGGCGTCGTCGGTTTCTTTCTTGACGGCCTCACGCTCCATCTTCAGCTGGATGAGGCGGCGTTCCAGGCGGTCCATCTCTTCCGGCATGGAATCAATTTCCATGCGGATCAGGCTGGCGGCCTCATCGATCAGGTCGATGGCCTTGTCCGGTAGCTGGCGATCCGTGATGTAACGCTGGGACAACCGCGCGGCGGCAATGATGGCCGCATCGATTATCGTGACCCCGTGATGCACCTCGTAGCGCTCTTTCAGACCACGCAGAATGGCAACCGTGTCTTCCTCGGTCGGCTCATCCACCAGCACTTTCTGGAAACGACGCTCAAGCGCCGCATCCTTTTCGATGTACTGGCGGTACTCGTCGAGCGTAGTGGCACCCACGCAGTGCAGTTCACCACGGGCCAGGGCAGGCTTCAGCATGTTGCCGGCATCCATGGCGCCTTCGGCCTTGCCGGCACCAACCATGGTATGAATTTCATCGATGAACAGGATCACCTGACCCTGTTGTTTGGAGAGCTCGTTAAGGACCGACTTCAGGCGTTCCTCGAACTCGCCGCGGAACTTGGCACCCGCAATCAGCGCCCCCATGTCCAGGGAGAGGATGCGTTTGTCTTTCAGACCTTCAGGCACCTCGCCATTGACGATGCGCTGGGCGAGGCCATCCACGATGGCGGTTTTGCCGACACCGGGTTCACCGATCAACACGGGATTGTTCTTGGTACGTCGCTGCAGCACCTGTATGGTGCGACGGATTTCATCGTCACGACCGATCACCGGATCCAGCTCGCCCTGCTCAGCACGCTGGGTGACATCCACCGTAAATTTCTCCAGCGCCTGGTAGTTTTCCTCGGCTTCCGGATTGTCCACGCTGGCCCCGCCACGCAGGTTCTTGATGGCATTTTCCAGGGCCTGCCTAGAAACAGAAAACGCGTTCAGCAGTTTGCCGAGTGCGCCCTTATCGTCCATGGCAGCCAGGAACACGTTTTCACTGGAAATGTACTGGTCGTTGCTCTTCTGGCTGATCTTGTCAGCGACATTGAGCAGCTTGCCCATGTCAGGCGACATCAGCACTTCACCGCCGGTGTCCTTGACCACGGGCAGTTCATTGATGATTTTTTGCAGGCCATTGCGCAGTGCCGGAATATCAAATCCGGTCTGCATCAGCAGCGGGCGGATGGAACCGCCCTTCTGGTCCACAAGCACGGACACCAGGTGTACCGGCTCGATATAGTTGTGATCTTTACCTACGGCAAGCGACTGCGCATCCGATAACGCCACCTGTAGCTTGCTGGTCAGTTTGTCCATTCGCATGAGTGTTTTCCCACGGCTAATATAATTGCATTACAGCCAATGTGGGGCTGACCCAGGATGATTCAAGTCAACCGGACCGCGGAGGCCCGGCTCATTGATCAATATCAAAGAGGCCAGAGTCACTTGATCCAGGCTTGATCAGGCCGCCGGTTGGCAGGCTTTGCTGATCAAGCGGCCTTGGCCCCTTTGGTTTTTTTGGTTGGATTTCAGCCGCGAATAACTATTCTTTCCAGATCAGGGTGGCAAAACGCCCGGTGTCGCCATCGCGGCGGAAGGAATAGAAACGGTCGAATTCGCAGTAGGTGCACAACGGCTCACCGAATACCTGTTTGACGCCGCGAGACCCCAGGATGATGCGGGCCATGGCATACAGGTCGGCCATCCATTTGCCGTCCTCATCACCCTCCAGGAACAACAGGGAATCCTGGTCGCTGATTTCATCGATATCCAGACCGAGAAAGGCATCGCGCACATCGGCACCGACTTCAAAATGACAGGGACCAATGACCGGGCCCAGCCACGCCAGGGTGTGGGCAGGTTCGGCCGTGAATCTGGCCAGGGTGTTCTGCAGCACACCATCAGCAAGTCCGCGCCAGCCGGCATGGGCCACGGCGATTTCATCCCCGTCCTCGTCACACAGCAGTACCGACAGACAATCCGCGGTCAGCACGCCACAGGCCAGGTTGTCGTCCCGGGTATAGAACGCATCAGCCTCGCGGGCTTCATCCACCGGGCCATTGTCAAGGACCAGCACATTGCTGCCGTGGACCTGCCGGACCCACTGGATGTCAACATTCCTGCCGATATCATCTGACAGAAGTTTACGGTTGTGATGCACGGCATGCTCTTCATCACCGACATGACCACCCAGGTTGAAACTGTCATAGGGTGGCTTGCTGATCCCACCCACCCGGGTCGTCACCATGGCACGCACATTTGGTGGCGCCGGCCATTCGGGAATAAAAAACGCGTCAGATTGCATTGTCCTGCTCCAGCAAATTAAGTAACTGCACAATGTCTTCCGGTAATTCAGCCTGCCAGGCCATGTATTCCCCCGTCACGGGATGCACCAGGCCCAGCTGCCAGGCGTGCAGGGCCTGGCGTTTGAATTCGTTGAGGTACTGAATCAGCGCAGGTGCCGCGCCCTTAGGGATGCGTGGGCGCCCGCCATAAACAGGGTCACCCACCAGGGGAAAACCGATATGCGCCATATGCACGCGAATCTGGTGGGTGCGACCGGTTTCCAGCTGGCATTGCACATGGGTATGACTGCGGAACTTGGCCAGTACGCGGTAATGAGTCACGGCATCACGGGCATCAGCGGCATGCGATATGGCACGCCGGGTGCGGTGGACGGGATGGCGACCCAGAGGTTCATCGACAGCACCACCTGCTGTGACCACGCCATACACCACCGCCTGGTAAATGCGGCTGACGGTCTTTTGCCGTAACTGCTCGACCAGGTCGAGATGGCTGTCCAGGGTTTTTGCCACCACCATGAGGCCGCTGGTGTCCTTGTCGAGCCGGTGCACGATGCCGGCCCGCGGCACCTGGCGCAGCGCCGGGCAGTGATGCAGCAGACCGTTGAGCAGGGTCCCACTGCGATTACCGGCAGCCGGATGCACCACCAGTCCGACCGGCTTGTTGACGACCAGCAATGCCTCATCTTCATACAGGATATCCAGGGCAATGGCCTCGGCGTCCCAGTGATGGACATCCTCAACCTCGGCGTTCAGGGTCAGGGTTTCACCACCCAGGACCTTGTCCTTGCCTTTCGCCTGCCCACCGTTGAGCAGGAGACTGCCATCGCGAATCCAGCCCTGCAGGCGGGCGCGGGAAAAATCGGGAAACAGCTGGGCGCAAGCCTGGTCGAGACGCTGGCCTCTCAGATCAGGCGTGACAAGGGCTTCCAGGGTGTTTTCGGCGTCCGACTCTGTGGTATCGGCAAACTTTTGGGACATAAAAGGGTCTATAGGAGACTGGTTTTCAGGGCGTCGCGTGCGCCTTTGTTCACAAACCGGAACATAGTACACTGCGTGCCTGTTTTAGTCAGCGCCGCATGGCCAATCAGTAACCGGCATGTTGCCGGGTCCTGACAGTCCTGATCCAGGACAGCTGAGTAAGTCGCTAACAAAGTTGCCAAGTAAAGTCGCTAACAATGAAGTCACTGAAAAGTTACCCAGAATATAGCCAAGACCGCTCAAAACCCTTGTGAATACGCTTTTTCGTCCAATTTATCTGCTCCTGCTGATTGCCCTGCTGGCAGGCTGTTCCTCGAATCAAGAGAACTTCGCCAATTCCGGTGAGGAATTCCTCTTCAACGAGGGGCTGCGCTCCATGGAAATCAGCAACTGGAATCGCGCCATCCTCATCTGGCAGCAACTGGAAGCCCAGTTTCCCTTTGGCCAGTACGCCGAACAATCGCAGCTCGAACTGATCTATGCTTATTACCGCAACCGCGAACCGGAAGCGGCGCGCGCGGCGGCTGACCGTTTCATTCGCCTGTATCCCGACAGCGAAAGCCTCGATTATGCCTACTACATGAAAGGCATGGCCTACTACAGCGAGGACAACCGCATTCTCGGGCGCTACCTGCCAACTGACCCCAGCAAGCGTGATCCCGGCAAGGCCAGGGAGTCCTTTGCCGATTTTGCCCAGTTGCTGAACCTGTTTCCCAACAGCCTCTATGCAGCCGATGCGCGGGCGCGCATGGTGTACCTGAAAAACCTGCTGGCCGACTACGAAGTCCACGTGGCCGAGTTCTATATCGAACGACAGGCCTATCTGTCTGCCCTGAACCGGGCCCGTTTTGTCATGGAAAACTTTCAGGGCACCCCGGCTGTCCCGAGAGCACTGGAAATCATGGTGGAAATGTACCTGCGCCTGGGCCTGAACGACCTCGCAGATGCTTCCCTGGAAATTCTCAAGCTGAACTATCCGGACAGCCCGCAGCTGACCCCGGATGGCAACTTCATCGTCAACACTCAGATTACTGACCCGTCCTTCCTGTATTCCATCAGCTTCGGTCTGCTGGGGTCCAACAAGAAAGACACTCCCCTGGCCCCAACACGCCGCCCTCAACGCACCCTCGACCAGGAAGGTTTCGCGGTACCTGAAACCGAGCGCCCGCGTTCCATTCTGAATGTACTGACCCTCGGCGTACTGGGTGACCGCGGTACCGATACGGACACTGAAGAAGAAAATTAATCCGTTTGGTCGACCGACTTCGTCAAAGTCGCAGATTGGCAACGCCGTGGGTCGGCATAGGCCGCAGGCCGTTTGCCGACAACCGCTTTTCCGAAAACAACCATCCCACCAGCACCCCCCAGCATGTCGGCAAACGGCACCAGTGCCTGTGCCGACCTACCACGCCGCATCAGTAGCTGGCTTAACCGCGGCAGCAGGCTGACGGAGTCAGCTCAAGAAAGCATCAATTTTGGTAGCGTCGCGAGCAATTCTCAGACAAGGCAACCGATTTTGTGGAGGCCCGACACAGTGCTGTAGCACGGGCCGGTGTCCCAAAAAATCGTTTAACGCCGTATGAGTGAGCGCAGCAGCTACTGCGTAAGCGAAAGGACCTATCTGGAATAGTCTTTCCAGTAGGCGTCGACATGCTGCTTCATATTCTTGCGCATCATGAAAATGCCAAACAGGTTGGGCAGAGTCATCACCACGATCGCCACTGCAGAGAAATTCCAGACAATGGTGGTGTCGGCGAATGAAGCAATGAAAAAGCCGAGGCAGTAGATAATCCGGTACGGCTTTACCCCGCTGAACCCCACGAGATAAATAATGGCGCGGTCGCCGTAATAGGACCAGGCGATGGCCGTGGAAAAGGCAAACAGCACTAGGGAAAGCGAAACGATGTATTGCCCATAGTGACCGGCAAGTCCGTAGGTAAACGCCATCGTGGTCAGGGCCGCAGAATGGATCAGTGATTTGCCGCGCAAGGTGATGGTGGGATCATCAGGCAGACCGTTGGTAATGGATACCGGCCCGGAATAGAGCTCGCCATTCTGGAAATAGGCCACGCCCTCGGCAATGGAGCGGGCATGGATCACCGTAAAATCCGCGCGGTCCGGCAGGCCGCTGGTCACATTCAGTGTGCCATTGAACATCGATACTGCCGCATCGTTGCCGTTGACCAGGTAATCAAACAGACTATCCCGATCAGCCTCAACCTGCTCACTGTAAGTCCCTTCAAGTATGACCAGATCGGTGGTCTGGAACTCGTTATCGAATTTCTGTGTCCAGACCCCGGAAGACAGGATCACCAGGCCGGTGATCGTGCAGATGATGATCGTATCGATGAACGGTTCCAGCAGGGACACCATGCCTTCGGACACATGCTCATCGGCCCTGGCCGAGGCGTGGGCAATAGGAGCGGAGCCCTGCCCGGCTTCGTTGGAAAACAGGCCGCGATTGACACCACGATTGAAGGCATAGGCAAAGCTGGCACCCAGGAAGCCACCCGAGGCGGAGGAGCCGGTGAACACATCGCTGAAAATACTCAGGAATGATGGCACGATGTTCTGGTAATTCATGGCAATCACCGACAAGGCGCCGAGAATATAGAAGGTCCCCATGGTCGGCACGATGGCCGCGGCCACGCGGGCAATACGCTTGATACCACCCACAATAACCAGAAACAGCAGCACGGACAGGACCGCGCCGGTCACAATGGGCTGGATGCCGAAACTGGATTGCACACTGATGGCGATGTTGTTGATCTGCGGCAGGTTGCCGGTGCCAAAGGAACAGATGACCGTGGCCACGGCAAAAAAGATGGCCAGCCACTTCATGTTGAGGCCATGCTCCATATAATACATGGGTCCACCGGCCATGGTGCCGTTGACGGCTTTTTGCCGGTATTCATGCGACAGGGTAACTTCGACAAACTTGGTCGCCATGCCCAGGAAGGCGGTCATCCACATCCAGAACAGGGCCGCGGGGCCGCCAATGTAGATCGCCAGGCCGACACCACCGATATTGCCAGTGCCAACCGTGCCGGACAGCGCCGTGCTCAGTGCTTGGAAATGACTGGTATCACCCGGATCATCTTCATGCTCGAATTTGCCGCGCAGCACCTGCCAGGCATGCGAGAAAAAGCGGAGTTGCGGAAAGCCCAGGTAGACGGTAAAAAAGGCACCGACACCGAGGAGTACAAAGGGGAACCAGGCCGACGAACCCAGAAACCCATCCAGGGTCAGCAAAAAGGTGTTGAATGCGTCCACTAACACTCCTCTATTATCTTTTTTGCGGCGTTGCGGCAATAATACAGGAAAAGCTCACGCTGATAAGAACCACACCATGGAAAAGCAGTACATCACCGCGAACCAGTTGCTCTACGACTCCATTGAACTGGCTTTCAGGATTATCGACAGCGGCTTCAAACCCGATCTGATCATCGGGATCTGGCGTGGCGGCACGCCGGTCGGAATCACCGTGCAGGAAGTGATGGAGTTTGTTGGCATCAACAGCGACCACTTTTCCATTCGCACGTCCTCCTATACCAGCATCGGTGAACGCTCGTCAGTAAAAGTTCATGGGCTCGAATATCTTGAGCGCCACCTGACATCGGAGGACAAACTGCTGCTGGTGGACGATGTTTTTGACACGGGCCTGAGCCTCGACAGCGTGATGCGGGAACTTAATACTTTCTACAAGAACAGCCCACCTGAATGCAGGATCGCCACCCCCTATTTCAAGCCGGCCAATAACCAAACAGATCGTGTGCCGGATTTTTACCTCTACGAGACTGACAAGTGGCTGGTGTTCCCGCACGAATTGATGGGACTGACCGATCGCGAAATCATAGAACACAAACCCCTGCCCGACCACCTGAAACAGCGCCTGTTGTTCCTGCAGAGACGACTGTCAAACCAACGCTAACCGCCTGATGCAACGCACAAAATTGTGCTGGTTAAATTCCATCAATTCTGTAGAATACGGATCCCTGCAGTTACCTGGCGGCCCGTTGGCCCTCACCTGCAGAACGTAATATGTCCCCAAAGATCAATTAGTTATGACCTACTGTTGTGCCGTTTCTGTCCGCGCGGGCATTGTTCTCTGTTCCGATTCACGGACCAACGCAGGCGTTGACCAGGTCAGCACATACAGCAAGATGTTCACGTTCAACCTGGGACCTGAACGTCAGTTTGTCGTGATGGCGGCTGGTAACCTTGCCACCACCCAGGCCACGCTGGCCCAACTCAAGAAAGACATTCGCCAGAATGCGGAGCTCAGCTTCAACACCGTTGCCACCATCGGTGATGCAGCCGATTACGTTGGTGATGTGAGCAGGGCCATGCAGGAAAAACACGCCACCTCCGGTCCAAGCTACGAAGCCAGTTTCATCCTTGGCGGTCAGATCAAGGGGTCACACCACCGGGTTGTGATGATTTATCCCGAAGGTAACCACATCACCAGTTCGAAAGACACGCCTTACCTGCAGATCGGTGAGAGCAAATATGGCAAGCCAATTCTCGACCGCATCAT
Source organism: Pseudohongiellaceae bacterium (assembly GCA_049446715.1). Taxonomy (GTDB): domain Bacteria; phylum Pseudomonadota; class Gammaproteobacteria; order Pseudomonadales; family Pseudohongiellaceae; genus Eutrophocola. The sequence goes on along the minus strand of JBMTQX010000002.1, from coordinate 23,626 downwards.
CGAGCTGGACACCCCGCTGGAGACCGCTGCGCTGTGTGCGCTGGTGTCGATGGATTCCACCATGCGAAGTAATCTCACAGTGGGTCCGCCCATCGAGATGATCATTTACCAGACTGACAGTTACTCTCTGGAGAATTACCATCGCTTTGACGATGATGATGAGTATCTGCGGGAACTGAAGAAGAGTTGGGACAGTCGTCTGAAAGATGCTTTCCACCAGCTGCCTCCGCTGGCCTGGGCTGCCAACTGGAAGAAAATCGCCGACAGCAACAGCGGCGTCTACTAAGCGCTGCACGCGCCAGCTGACTTCTTAACGTTCTCTTTCTTCCTTACTCTACCTTTTCAATCTGTCTTGAAGACTGTCTTCAGGAACGGGCTTGCCGCCCGGGATTTTCCGGCGCCCTTATTTTTTGGGCGCAGCTTTTATGCGGACCGGTTTTTTGGCCGGAGTGGCGGGCTTTTTGGCAGACGTTTTCTGGTTTTGCCGCTGCGATGATTTACCTGAGGCCTTGGCTGCCGGTTTCGGCGGCGGTGCAACCGGTTCGGGCGGCGGGCCAAACCAGGTCAGACTCAGTTCATCATGAATATCACCAATGGAAATCTGCAGTTCGTCAATGAACTCGAGCAGGCCTTTTTCGAGCAGATGGAAGACATTCGCTTCTGAAGTGATGCGTTTGACGCGCACAACAGCCATTTGCACATCATCGTGCTTGGGCAGGTGTTCGAGCTGCTGGTTAATGGCATCGAGGCAGTAATTCACTGCGCGGGGAAATTCATCATCCTGCAGCATGAAGCGCACCACCCCTTCGCCGTTGATACGATTGGCCACGTTCTGGCGATAGGCCTGGTAGCCACTGAGACTGCGCAGGATGTTCATCCACACCACATTTTCAAACGGCTCACCGTGCTGCTGGCGGAACTTGGCAAACGCCGGCAGCAGGGAGATCGAGCCCACGTCCACGATACGGGTGGTCATGTCGGCTCGTTCGATCATGCGCCCCAGCTGGATGAAGGTATGCGCCGTATTGCGGGACATGCAGCCGGACAACAAACCACCCAAACGCTGGCAGTCGGCAATCATTTCCTGGAACAACTCGCGCCGGTTCTTGCGGCCGATACCGGAGGCGATCGATGCTTTCGCCATCAGGTGCATCTCGTTGATCTGCTCCCAGGCTTCGGATGGAATCACTTCCCGGGTGGTGCGGGCATTTTCCCGCAGCATGGTCAGACAGCTGATGATGGAAGAGTAATTGCTGGCATCGGCAAGCAGGAAACGCACGATAGTGGCTTCGGTCTGGGTGCTGTTTTTTTCCTGGAAGGCTTCCTTGGTGCCGGTAATATCCAGCAGGATGTCCCAGCTGATGCTGGAGTCGCGGGGCATGTCCAGCAGCATGGCCGTGTATACATCCATGAGGCGCGCGGAATTCTCCACCCGCTCCATGTAGCGGCCAAGCCAGTAAACTCTTTCAGCGACACTCGATAACATTGTTTTCTAGTTCAGTTAAAAACCCGCGATAACGTTATATTTCAGTATAAAAAGCCTGCATAAACCGACATTTAATCCTCGACAATCCACGTATCCTTGCTGCCGCCCCCCTGTGACGAGTTGACAACATAGGAGCCCTTCACCATCGCAACACGGGTCAAACCACCGGCGGTGACATAGGGCTTCTTGCCCTGCAGGATGAACGGTCGCAAATCAATATGCCGCGGTTCGGCATTACGATCGCCGAGGATAGGTGCTGTCGACAGCGAGATTAGCGGCTGTGCCATGTAGTTGCGCGGGTTCGCGCGAATCTTGCGGGCAAAGGCCTCACGTTCACTCTTGCTGGCCTGGGGCCCCATGAGCATGCCGTAGCCACCGGATTCGTTGGCCGGTTTGACAACCAGTTTGTCCAGGTTGGCGAGCACATGCTGCAGCTGTACCTTGTCGCTGCAGACAAAACTGGGCACATTCGGAATGATTGGATCTTCATCCAGATAGTATTTGATGATTTCCGGCACGTAGGTATACACGACCTTGTCGTCGGCCACCCCAGCACCCGGGGCATTGGCCAGCCCGACATTACCCTTCAGCCAGGCCCGCATGAGGCCTTTCACTCCCAGCACGGACTCCTTGTTGAACACTTCCGGGTCCAGGAACTGGTCATCGATACGCCGGTATATGACATCCACCGGCGACAGACCGTTAATGGTTTTCATGAACACATGATCGTCTTCAACGACCAGGTCGCTGCCCTGCACCAGCTCGGCGCCCATGCGCTGGGCCAGGAAAGAATGTTCAAAATAGGCGGAGTTGAAAATACCGGGCGTCAGCACCACCACTTCCGGGTAGTCCCTGGGCACCGGCGAGATATCGGCCAGGGTATCGAACAGTTCACTCGGGTATTCGGTAATCGGGTGGATATCGTAGTTTTCAAACAGTTCCGGGAACACGCGCTTGGTGACTGTGCGGTTTTCCAGCATATAGGACACACCGGACGGTACTCGCAGGTTATCCTCCAGCACGTAAAACAGCCCGTCCCCGCCACGAATGAGGTCGGTACCGCAGACATGGGCCCAGACACCATGGAGCGGTTTGATGCCCTGGCATTCCTTACGGAAATTGCCGGATTCGGCAATCAGTTCCCGGGGAACCACCTTGTTCTTGAAGATCTTGCCGTCGTTGTAGACGTCATTGATGAAGCAGTTCAGAGCCTGCAGGCGTTGTTTCAGCCCCTCGCTGGTCTTTTCCCATTCGCTGGCAGTGATAATGCGCGGAATAATGTCGAACGGCCATTCGCGGTCGATGTTGCCGGCATCACTGTAGACAGTAAAAGAGATACCCATCGTCTTGATGGCGTCGATGACCGACGCTTTACGCAGGTCGAGTTCTTCCGGACTTAAAGAGGCGAGGTAGCGGCAAAGAGCTCTTGCAGCTTTACGAGGTTTTCCTGGCGAACTTATTAATTCGTCATAGAAGTCGCCCGGATGGTATGATTTCCAGTCTATTTTCATATGAGAGTCACAGGGAGAATTATAACCATATGGCAATTAAGATTGCTATCAAGCATCACACCGAGTATCGCTTCGATAGACTCACGCAGGTAAACCCGCACATTGTCAGGTTACGACCCGCGCCTCACTGCCGCACTCCCATCGAATCCTATTCCCTCAAGATCACACCTGACAATCACTTCATCAACTGGCAACAGGATCCCTTTTCCAACCACCATGCCCGCCTGGTTTTTCCGGAAAAAACCCGCGAACTGATTTTTGATGTCGAAGTCATTGCCGACATGACGGTAATCAATCCGTTCGATTTTTTCCTGGATGAAAAATTTGAAAAGTTTCCGTTCCGATATGATCCGCAACTGAAAAAAGATCTGGCGCCCTATCTGCAGATCAAGGAAAAAGGTCCCTTGCTGATGCAATGGCTGGAGAAAGTGGATCGCACTAAGAAACCGACGATCAATTACCTGGTGGAACTCAATGCCCGGGTCCAGCAGGATCTCAGTTACCTCATTCGCATGGACCCTGGTGTCCAGAGCTGCGAGGAAACCCTGACCCTGAAACAGGGCTCCTGCCGTGACTATGCCTGGCTACTGGTCCAGATCCTGCGGCACCTGGGCCTGGCTGCCCGTTTTGTCTCCGGCTATCTCGTCCAGCTGACCGCCGATATCAAGTCCCTCGACGGGCCATTCGGCCCCGAGGCCGACTTCACTGACCTGCATGCCTGGACCGAAGTCTATATTCCCGGCGCCGGCTGGCTGGGCATGGACTCCACTTCCGGCCTGTTTGCCGGCGAGGGTCACATTCCCCTGGCCTGCACCCCTGACCCGGTCAGCGCGGCACCGATCACCGGCACCACCAGTATCTGCGAAGTGGACTTTCACTTCTTCAACAATGTGACTCGCATTCACGAAGACCCGCGCGTTACCAAGCCCTACAACGAACGCCAGTGGCGCGAAATCAATGCGCTGGGCAAACAGGTCGACCAGGTCCTGAGCAAGGAGCAGGTCAAACTGACCATGGGCGGAGAGCCGACATTCGTGTCCATCGATGATATGGACGGCGCGCAATGGAATACCGCTGCACTGGGCAAGAAAAAGCTCGAACTGTCCGGCAAACTGCTGCAAAAACTCAAGGACCTATACGCACCCAACGGCTTTTACCACCATGGCCAGGGCAAGTGGTATCCGGGCGAACAATTGCCGCGCTGGGCACTGGGTATTTTCTGGCGCACGGACAAGAAACCCATCTGGCAGGATGCGTCGCTGCTTGCAACCCCAGCAGATGATAAAACTGTTCCGGAAACCGCCGCCCGCAAATTCCTGCAAAAACTCTGTGGCAAGCTCGATATCCCTGAGCGCTGCATGGTGCCCGGCTATGAAGACCGCGACTATTACCTGAACAAGGAAGGCAACCTGCCGAAGAATGTCAGCGTGGCGGACAGCAAACTGAAAGACCCGCAGGAGAGGGCACGCCTGCGCAAGGTGTTTGACCAGGGCCTGGACAAAAAGGTGGGCTATGCCCTGCCCCTGGCTCATGGCGACGGCCACTGGCAATCAAGCCCCTGGAAATTCACGCGCGGCAAGATGTTTCTGGTACCGGGTGATTCCCCCATGGGTTACCGCATGCCCCTGGACAGCCTGCCCTGGACCATCGAACGCGAAGTGGATTTTGCCAAGGACCCCTTTGATGATTGGGTCGCCCTCGAGTATCCGATCAACCCCGGCAAGGGCAAGTCTGGTAAAACCATGCCGAAGGGTAAGCAAAAGGTGAAGCAGAAAGTCATCCATACCGCGCTGTGTGTGGAAGTGCGCAACAACAAGCTTTACCTGTTCATGCCACCGCTGCAGCGCTTGGAAGCCTATCTTTCCCTGCTCGGCCATATCGAAAGCGTGGCCCGGGAAGAAAAACTGCCGCCGGTCATTGAAGGTTACGAGCCCCCCAAGGATCCACGCCTGAAAAAACTCATGATCACGCCAGACCCGGGGGTCATCGAGGTGAACATTCACCCCGCCAAAAACTGGAACGAGATAGTCAAAACCACCTCAACCCTGTATGACATGGCGCGCGAATGTCGCCTAGGTACCGAAAAGTTCATGCTGGACGGCAAACATACCGGCACCGGTGGCGGCAACCACGTTACCCTGGGCGCGGCCAAGGCCGAGGATAGCCCTTTTCTGCGCCGGCCCGACCTGCTGGCCAGCATGCTGCGCTACTGGCAGAACCATCCCAGCCTCTCATTCCTGTTTTCCGGTCAGTTCATTGGCCCGACGAGTCAGGCACCGCGTGTGGATGAAGCCCGTGATGAAAATCTGTACGAACTGGAAATTGCCATGCAGCAGCTACCCAAGGCCGGGGCTGACAAACCATGGCTGATTGACCGCATCCTGCGCAACTTCCTCATCGACCTCACCGGCAACACTCATCGGTCGGAATTCTGTATCGACAAGCTTTACTCACCGGATTCCTCGTCCGGTCGTCTGGGCCTGGTGGAGTTCCGCAATTTTGAAATGCCGCCGCACTGGCAGATGAGTGCGGTGCAGATGCTGTTGATTCGGGCCATGGTGGCCTGGTTCTGGAAAAAACCCTACACCAACAAGTTCATTCGCTGGGGCAGCCAGTTGCATGACCGCTTCATGTTGCCGCATTACGTGTGGGAGGACCTGAGTTGGGTTGCGCAGGACCTGAATCATGCCGGCTTCCACATCGACCTGGAATGGTTTGCACCGTTCCAGGAATTCCGCTTTCCGCACTACGGCCGTTTCCATGTCGCCGGCCTGCAACTGGATATCCACAGTGCCATTGAACCCTGGCATGTACTGGGCGAGGAAATGAGCGGGGGCGGCACAGCCCGATACGTGGATTCGTCCGTCGAAAGACTGCAGGTGATGGTCCAGGGCATGACCGGCAACCGGCTGGCCATTTGTTGCAATGGCCGCAAACTGCCGCTGCAGGCCACTGGCCAGGAAGGTCAGTTTGTGGCCGGTATTCGCTACAAGGCCTGGAATCCTTATTCTGCCCTGCATCCGACTATCAAGGTGCATACCCCGCTGGTCATCGATGTCATCGACACTATGAACAACCGCTCACTGGGTGGCTGCACCTATCACGTGTCCCACCCGGGCGGACGCAACTATGACACTTTCCCGGTCAATGCCAACGAAGCGGAAGCCCGTCGCGTGGCCCGCTTCAATACCTTTGGTCATACGCAGGATGAAGTGCAGATCCGAGAGGAAGAACCGCATCCGGAACGTCCTTACACCCTGGACCTACGGTACCTGGACGTATAGGAACGGACGATCAGGCAAGACCAGGTCGGCAACGCACAGCCGGTTGCCGACCCGATATGGCATTCAGCCATTCAGCACTTTTATCACTACTGGTAACTGCTGACAGGCGGGAGTTGTGAGCCGGTTCCGCCGGGGACACTGGTTTCCTCGCGGACATTCAGGTGCAACGTGCCGATGCCGTCGATGGACGCCTCGATACTTTCCCCTGCCTGCAGAAAGCGCTGCTCACCGCGCACCGTGGTGCCCATGCCTACTCCGCCTGAGGTGCCATTGTTGAGCACGTCGCCGGGATACAGGGTGATGATGGACGAGGCATACTCCATCAGTTCATAGAGCGAGTGGATCATGTCACCGGCACGGGCTTCCTGCATCTGCTCACCATCGATGGACAGGGTCTGGCGCAGATTGGCCATCGGATCACCATAGAACTCCTTTGGCACGATCCAGGGACCCTGTGGAGCAAAGGTGTCATGCCCCTTCCCGACAAACCAGTCCACGCCCTGGAAGCCCCCCGGCGGACGGCCGCCGCGATCGGATATATCCACGGTCACCATGTAGCCGAAAATGTAATCCTGGGCGTTACGGGCCGAGACATATTTGGCCGTGCGCCCGATCACAGTGCCCAGCTCCACTTCCCAGTCCGTCTGCGTGCGACCATAGGGAATCACGACAGTATCGCCATCCCCAATGATGGCGCCACGGGTTGGTTTATAAAACAGGTAAGGTACGCCACGGTTGGCCTGGCGCTGACGCAGGGCCTCTGCCTGGGCGTCAGCATCTCCGCCTTCACCGACATGCGAATAGAAATTGACCGCCGCGTTCATCACCTTGCCCGGATACATGATGGGCGGCATGATATCGACGGCATCGGTGGCATGAATCCAGTCAGGCCGGGTAGCCGGTGCCAGCAGATCATTGGCCACCAGGTGGTTGACGATTTCATAGGTCCTGCGCTGCAGCCCGTACTCGTAACGCTCAATGAGTCCGAGCATGTCTGCCGGCATGGGCAGTGTGGGTACCATCCCGGTTCGTTCCAGCGCCGCATTGGCGGCCTCGAGTTCCACCACGAGACTGTCCCGCAGCACGAGCCCGACCACCGGCTGACCCTCGATGCCGAAGGTGCCGACCTTGAAGGGCTCGGCAATCTGAAGATCCTGCGCCAGCAGCCATTGTGCCGGCATGAGCAGAGCCAGAATGACAATTTCACGTAACAGTTTGTGCTTCATGGTGTTCCCCTTGATGGATCCCCTAAATCATTTACGGCTGAGTAAACCCCAAAACCGTGCGCTTTTCAAAATCCTGCCGCAAATGTCACGCAAGGTCTTGTTTTTTCGATATTTTAGAATTTACTACACTGGAGTTTTCCGTTATGATCCACCGCCATGAACACCATAGCTCGCTTTTCTTTCTTTATTATTAACATTATTCGGCGCTGACCGGGCGGATGAAGAGCTGAGCATGTAATCAGTTTAAAAACCCGCCACCAGGCGGGTTTTTTGTTCCGGGCACCGTGACATAACCGATAAAACAGACCGACCAATCGACTAGGTAATCAACGTGGCAGAACAGAACGACCAACAGCAAGAGAGTTTTTCCTTCGTCCAGGCTGAGCACGCCGTGCTGTCTTACTGGGAGAAAGAAAAGGTCTTTGAACAATCCCTGGCCGCCAGCGCGGACAAACCGCCCTATATCTTTTATGACGGCCCGCCGTTTGCCACCGGCCTGCCCCATCACGGCCACCTGGTCGGCTCCACGCTGAAAGACATCATTCCGCGTTACTACACCATGAAAGGCTACTACGTGCAGCGCCGCTTTGGCTGGGACTGCCACGGTTTACCCATTGAACATGAAATCGACAAGGCCCTGGGCATGTCTGCCAGTGAAGCCGTCGAGAAAATGGGCGTCAAAGGCTACAACGATGAGTGCCGCAAAATCGTCCAGCGCTACACCGCCGAATGGCGCAAGACCATTACCCGGATAGGACGCTGGGTCGACTTCGACAATGACTACAAGACCATGGATTCCTCTTTCATGGAATCTGTCTGGTGGGTCATGAAACAGCTGTGGGAAAAGGACCTGATCTACCGCGGGGTCAAAGTGGTGCCATTCTCCACCGCCCTGGGCACGGTGCTGTCCAACTTCGAAGCCGGCTCCAACTACCAGGATGTGCAGGACCCCGCCATCACCGTGCTGTTCAAGCTGCATGATGAAAACGCCTACATGAGCGCCTGGACCACCACGCCCTGGACACTGCCGTCCAACCTGGCGTTGTGTGTAAACCTGAATATCACTTACGTCAAAGTTCGCGACACTGACATCGACAAGATCATCTACCTGGCCAAGGATCGCCTTGAGGCGGTAGGCAAGGGTAAAAACCTGGAAGTGCTCAGTGAGCATTCCGGCAGCGAACTGGTGGGCAAGACCTACGAGCCGCTGTTCCCCTACTTTGCCGACAAGGTTGAGGAAGGCGCCTTCCAGGTAGTGGCCGATGATTACGTGTCCACCGAAGCCGGTACCGGCATCGTTCACCAGGCGCCCGCTTTTGGAGAAGACGACTTCCGCGTCCTGAAAACCAATGGCATCACCGCGCTGGTGTGTCCAGTGGACCTGGAGGGCAAATATACGGAAGAAGTCACCGACTATGCCGGTGTCTATGTGAAAGATGCCGACAAGGACATCATTCGCCGCCTGAAGGACGAGGACAAACTGTATATTCAGGAAGTCTACCAGCACAGCTACCCGTTCTGTCCGCGCTCCGATACCCCGATTATCTACCGCACCATCCCGTCGTGGTATGTGAAGGTGGCGCAGATCAAGCAGCGCATCGCCGCCAGCAACCAGCAGGTGAACTGGGTACCCGATCATATCCGCGACGGCCGCATGGGCAACTGGCTGGACAACGCCATCGACTGGTGTATTTCCCGCAACCGCTACTGGGGCACACCGCTGCCAATCTGGATCAATGACACCACGGATAACATGGTCTGCATCGGTTCCATCGACGAACTGGAACAGTATTCCGGGGTACGCGTGGATGACCTGCATCGGGAATACGTCGACGAACTTACCTTTACCATCGAGGGCGAGGACGGCACTTATCGCCGTATCGACGAGGTACTGGATTGCTGGTTCGAATCCGGCTCCATGCCCTATGCCCAACTGCATTACCCGTTTGAAAATACCGAGCTGTTTGAAGCCGGGTTCCCCGCCGAGTACATCGCCGAGGGCCTCGATCAGACCCGCGGCTGGTTCTACACCCTCCTGGTACTGAGCACCGCGCTGTTCGACAAGCCGGCATTCCGCAACGTCATCGTCAACGGCATTGTCATGGCTGAGGACGGCAAGAAGATGTCCAAGCGCCTGCAGAATTACACGCCGCCGGATGAACTGATGGAAGAATACGGTGCCGATGCCCTGCGCCTGTACCTGATCAATTCCGGCCTGGTCAAGGCCGAGGAACAGCGCTTTACCGATGCCGGAGTGAAGGACATGGTGCGCCGCGCCCTGCTGCCCTGGTACAACTCCTTCAAGTTCTTCCAGACCTATGCCGGCATCGACAGCTGGCAGGCCACTGCCGACGCCGCGGCATCGGATAACATCACCGACCAGTGGATACTGTCCCGCCTGCAATCCCTGAAAGCCAACGTGGCGCGCGAGATGGCTGAATACAAACTCTATAACGTGGTGCCGGCCCTGTTTGAGTTCATCGAGGACCTGACCAACTGGTACATTCGCCTGAACCGGTCCCGCTTCTGGGTCGAGGACATGACCGCCGACAAGCAGGCTGCCTACCAGACGCTGTACACCACCCTCAGTGAGCTGACCATCTGTATGGCACCATTTGCCCCGTTCCTGGCGGAACATATTCATCGCGAACTGACTGCCTTCAGCGGTGCCGAGCGGCCGAACTCGGTCCACCTGTGCGCGTACCCGGCAGCCGAGGAAAGCCTGATCCAGCCGGTGCTGGAAGCTGCCGTTTCCCGCATGCAGAACATCATTCTGCTGGGCCGCCAGAAACGCGAACAGGTCAAGATCAAGACCAAGATTCCACTCAGCCGCCTGACCATTATTCATGAGAGCCAGGACATGCTGGATGAGATCGCGCGCTTGGAAGGTTATATCGCTTCCGAGCTCAACGTGAAATCCATCGAGTACACGACTGACGAAGGCAAGTACATCAACCTATATGCTAAGCCGAATTCCCCGGTGCTGGGAAAACGCTTCGGCAAGGCCTTCAACCAGTACCGCCTGCTGATCCAGGACCTGGATGCCAGAGCCTTGAATCAGCTGCAGGCAGATGGCAGCCTGGAGCTGGACGGGGAAACCTTCAGCACAGAAGACATCCTGGTATTCCGGGAAGCGAAGGAAGGCAACGAGGCGCTGTCCAACCGCTTTATCTCGATCGACATCGATTGCACACTCAATGACGATCTGATGGATGAAGGCCTGGCCCGCGAAGTGGTCAACCGCATCCAGAAAACCCGCAAGGATATCGGCCTGGAGGTCACTGACAGAATTTCGGTCACGTTCCATGCCGATAACAAGCTGGCCGCTGCCATTGAAAAGCACCGTGACTACATTGCCGGCGAAACCCTGTGCAACACGTTTGTCGCCGGTGAAGCCGGCGACCATGCGTTTGATGTGGACGGTAATGCCTTGGCCTTGAAAATCGACAAGGCACCCTGAGTTTACAGGCATAGCATGTCGGCATAGGCCACTGGCCGTTTGCTGACATCAGGTTGGAAAAATTTGTCGGCAAACGCTTCGCTATGCCGACCTACACACAGAAATTAATGTAACGGGACAACAACCATGACCCTGCAACATACCGACGACCTTAGAATCAAGGCCATGAAAGAACTGCTCTCACCTGAGCAGCTGCTGGCCGAGTATCCAATGACCGAAGCGGCATCCGAGACGGTATTCAATGCCCGCAACGGCCTCCAGAAGATTCTCAACGGGGAAGATGACCGCCTGTTCGTCATCGCCGGGCCGTGTTCCATTCATGACCCCCAGGCCGCCCTGGAATACGCCGAACGCCTGGCCGGGCCCATGGAAAAGTACCAGGATGATCTGCTCATTATCATGCGCGTGTATTTCGAAAAACCGCGTACGACTGTCGGCTGGAAGGGTCTGATCAATGATCCGGACCTGAATGACAGCTACGACATCAACAAGGGCCTGCGCACCGCACGCAACCTATTGCTGGAACTGGCCAACCGCGGAGTGCCTGCTGGCACGGAATACCTGGACCTGATCAGCCCGCAATATGTGGCTGACCTCATTGCCTGGGGCGCCATCGGTGCCCGCACCACGGAATCCCAGTGTCATCGTGAACTCGCTAGCGGCCTGTCATGCCCGGTCGGGTTCAAGAACGGCACTACCGGAGACGTCCAGATTGCCATTGATGCCATTGGCTCAGCATCGCACTCACACAACTTTCTTTCCGTCACCAAGGAAGGCCATTCCGCCATTTTCCAGACGGCCGGTAATCCCGACTGCCATATCATCCTGCGCGGCGGTCACAAGCACACCAACTACGATCCGGAGAATGTCCGTGATGTTTCGGAAAAACTCCAGAAAGCCGGTCTACCGGCCAACATTGTCATTGACTGCAGCCATGCCAACTCCGGCAAGAATCACGAGCGTCAGGTGATCGTGTGCCGGGATGTGGCTTACCAGCTCGCCTCCGGGGAAAAGCACATCAAGGGTGTCATGCTGGAAAGCCACCTGGTGGCCGGCAACCAGAAAGTCGTGCCCGGCCAGGCGCTGATATATGGGCAAAGCATCACTGATGCCTGCATGGCCTGGGAAGATACCGACGTGCTGCTGGGTGAATTGGCAGAATCGGTGAACAAACGCCGCAGCAGCTGATCCCGGCTGGGTTAGCGGCATGCCAGTTTCGAGTTATCCTCCGGCTTTATCCCGGATAAAACGCCCGCTTTGACAGGAGCCCGCTCACCAGCACTGCTGTACTGGCCCCTGCAACTGACAGGACTTGGGGCCACTATTTTCTTTCTGGCCTGGCGCTTTCATGTCACCCCTCGTGTTGCCATGCCGGAACCGGCGGTTCTGTATGTCCTCGTCGTCCTGCTCATCTGCGCCCCCTTTGCCAAGGCGCTCAGCTTGATCAGCGGCCACTTCCTCGCTACATCCCAGTTGTGGCAAGACCGGCACCCCCTGGTCCGAGTCGTGCTTTACTACTCCTTGGACCTGGCCTGTTCAGCAGCGTCGCTGTCGGTGTTGATGCCCTTCTGGATTGGCTGGCTGTTCACTGATGCCGGTTTTGCGATAGTCATGACACTGTTTCCCTATGCCCTGACCAATGGCATCCTGCTGGCATGGATTGTGCCGCGCACTGCCCGCAAGCGAGTGGCTGGCAAGAGCACACCAGCTTCTGCCGCAACAAAGGCAAGCACCCCCTATTCAGAAGATCTCGAGGCCATGGCACTGCATTTGCCCGTGGCTGTATTCCTGGCGGCAGCCATGTCTGGGGCCATAGCGGTCATCAGTGCCACGGACAGTAACGTCGAAGCGCTTCCGGTTAACCCCCAGACCCTGCAGGTCGACAACAACAGCATCATCCTGACCCCGGAACACATTCATGTCGCGTTGCGGGCACTAGCGGGCATACCAACAAGCCTGGACAGCCAGTTCGGCATCCAGGTGCCGCTACTGAATCTTTTCGGTTAAGGGCTGACTCTTTTCTTCAAGGCCTTGAGTCCGTTCGGCCAGGACCAGCGTTGGTCAGAAGCTGAACTGCACGCCCATATTCATTGAACGCCCCTGCCCGGCCAGGGCTTCATACTGCCCCTGCATGCCACCGGAGAGCCATGCGGCATAGCTCACACCGCCCAGCGGCAGGTCGTAGTACTCATCCAGCAGGTTGGCGACCTGCAGTGACAACATGGCATTGTGCCACTGATACTGGGCCTGCCAGTTCAGCAGGGCATAACTGTCCGTTTCCGGTTCCAGGCGACGATCATCGACCCGGGACTTGTTGTCCACCCAGTCAATACCGAGACGCTGCTGCAGGTTACCCAGGCGGTTTTCAACGCCAAGAGATAGCTGCAAAGGCATGATCTGGTACAGATCGGAGTTGTCCGCATCGCGGGAGCCGCGCTGGATATCCAGGCTGGCATACAGATCCCATACCCCGGTATCCCCCAGAACACCCAGGTGTTTGTGGGCATCGAGCCGGGCGCCGTACAGCGTGGCATCGAGGTTGGTGAACTGCAGCAAAGGCCTGGTCACCTGCATCTGCATGCGCGGGTTGAAGGTACCGATGACATTGGCATCAATGAAATCGTCGACTTTGGTGTAATACGGCGACAACTCGACATGCCAGCTGGCATTGACCGGGTCGGCCCAGCTCAGCTTGGCACCGAGCGTGTGTGCGGTTTCCCGATTCAGGGCGGTATCGCCGACATAGCCATTAGCATCGCCATACCAGCCAATCATGGTCATGGCCATGGTGCCTCGACCCCAGGAGTAGCGTTCGTAAAGACTTGGCGAGCGGTTCTTGCGGGCGTAGCCGAATTCGGCCTGGAAACTGTCCCCCGGAGTGTAATTGAGCATCAGGCTCAGGTCGACATTGGTCTCGTCGCGTCGATGGTCCTGACTGTTGAACGCCATGGCGGCCGGTGCATCCAGATTAGTCATGGTCATGCCGCCCATGCCTGGGGCCATACCCATTCCACTTCCCGGCATCATGCTGTTGTAAGGCTTCACCTCACCGGCATCGCTCTCAACGCCTTCGACACGTACACCCGCCAGCATGGACCAGGTGGTATTGATACGGTAATCGGATTCGGCAAACACCGCCAGGCGCTCACGCTGACCATCCTTGATGTTCACGTAGGCATCCGGTCCCATCATCATGTTGCCGGGAACCGCCGGCCAGTAGTCATCCAGAGTGAAGACGAAATACTCCTGGCCCAACGTCAGGGTATGGTTGTCCTGCAAGACAATGTCGGCCCTGATGCTGTAATTGGCATCCATGCCTTCGGTTAACATCGGCATGATGCCGGGCTTTTCAGCCGTGAAGAAGCCCATGGCATGATCAACCTGCTGCCAGGCGGCCTGGGTGTATAACGTGCCCCAGTCAAAACCGTGCTGGTAATTGATATTGATGCCGTTACTGTCATTACCCACCATGTCCATGTACTGGTTGGGAAAACCCTGGTACGGCACTTCCTGGCGGGTGAGCTTTACCGACAGTTCCTGGTCGTCACCGCGCCAGGCCGCGGTCAGGCTGTGATTCTCGGCGCGATACAGGGTGTCCAGTACCTTGTCGCCGTTGCCGTCTTCGTAACTCTCGGACTTTTCGATAAAACCGTTGTAGACCAGGCTGAACGTCCGCTCACTGTAACCTGCCTGCAGGGTAGCCCGCTGCCGGTCGCCATTACTGTTGTAGTCAAAACCCATTTTGCCGAAGGCACCCACCTGATCATCGCGTTCGGCGAAACGACCCTGCTCGGACTGCAGGGAAATGGTCCCGGCAATGCTGTCACCGCCCACACTCACTGGCGTGATGCCCGCCACCACCTGGATGTCGGTAATGGCGCTGAAATCCACATAGGACAGCACAGGGTTCATGTGATTGGCGCACGCGGCCGTGATCGAGGCACCGTCCAGGGTCACGCGTACACGGTCGTCGTTCATGCCGTTGATCACTGGCAGGGCGGCAATACCCCCGCTCTGGTAAAAACTGACGCCATCTTTTGCCATGCGGTCACGCATACTGTCGAGGGCCATGCGAGTATCACTGGCAATACCCTCCACCTCAATTTCCTCGACGTGCATGTGATCGGCAGCGACGGCCGGTAGCGCGACTACCGCCATGGCGGAAACAGCGCTGAAATAACAGGCCAGGCGAATCGCCTGTTGCAAGGAGTGTTGGGAGTGTTGGGAGCGCTGGGAGCGCGGGGTGCTAAGTGAAAGACCGAGCATGATGACATCCTGATGCTGGGGAAATACGTCAGGTTGTCATTATAGTTTTTGCCGCTGGTGAACTGGATGCGGCATATTGTCGCAGTCAGGCAATGGCCTGTAGGCTGGCATGCACTCTAGGCCAGGAGCACTTTGAAGTGCGGCATCACCCCCGTTTGTAACGGGCGATCAGGTCTACCAGTTCATTGAATTTTTCCTGCTGCTCCGCTTCGTTGCCGGAGGCAATGGCCGCAGCCACACAGGTTTTACTGTGGTCCTTGAGAACAGCGTCCTCCACTTTCGACAGGGCGGCCTTGATGGCCCCGATTTGCTGCAGGACATCGATGCAATACCGTTCTTCCTCGATCATTTTCCGGATACCACGCACCTGTCCTTCAATCCGGGAGAGGCGACTGAGCGTACTCTTCTTATCAATCAACATAATTTCATTCCTGGGGTCCTTGTATACCCCCATGGGGTATATGATAGGCTGATCACCCTCTGATTCACAAGATACTTGCATGATACTTAACCGCCGCCGTTTTCTGTCCCAAAGCCTGATGGCCAGCGCCTTTGCCGCCGGCCAGTCGCTGCTGCCTGCCTGGGCGCAGTCTGCACGCATTGATGCATCACTGCCCGGCATGATGGCGGCAAATGATCTTAGCCTGACCATTGACCGGGCTACAGGTGTCGTGGCCGGCAAAACTGCCGCGCACATTACCGTGAACGGACAATTCCCTGCTCCGCTGCTGCGCTGGCGCGAAGGTGACGAGCTCACTTTGCGTGTTATCAATCGCCTCAAAGAAAGCACCTCCATTCACTGGCATGGCCTGTTGTTGCCCTTCCAGATGGACGGGGTACCCGGTGTGACGTATCCCGGCATCGCTGCCAACAGTGAATTCACGTATCGCTTTCCGCTAAAACAGGCCGGCACTTACTGGTATCACAGTCATTCCGGTTTCCAGGAACAACTCGGTCACTACGGTCCGATCATCATTGATCCAGCCGGCACAGATCCGGTCGTCTATGACCGTGAGCACGTCATCATGCTGTCGGACTGGACCTTTGAAGATCCAAAGCGGGTATTTTCCAAGCTGAAGAAAATGAGCGACAACTACAATTTCCAGCAGCGTACCTTGCGGGAGTTTTTTGCAGACGTCGAGACGCAAGGCTTTGATCCTGCCTTGGCCAATCGCCTGATGTGGGGCGACATGCGCATGAATCCGACAGACCTGTCCGATGTAACCGGTGCCACATACACATACCTGGTCAATGGCCACAGCCCGGCAGAAAACTGGACCGGACTATTTAGGCCTGGCGAACGTGTGCGCCTGCGTTTTATCAATGCCTCGGCCATGAGCATCTTCAATGTTCGTATTCCCGGACTGCCCATGTCAGTGGTGGCCGCCGATGGCCTTGACGTCAGACCGGTTGATACTGATGAATTCCAGATCGGCACGGCGGAAACCTTCGATGTCATTGTCACCCCAACGGATGAAAAGGCCTACACCATCATGTGCGAGACCAACGATCGATACGGCTATGCCGCCGCAACGCTGGCTACACGCGAAGGTATGCGCGCCCTGGTACCGCCACTGCGGCCCAGGCCGACACTGACCATGAAAGACATGGGCATGTCGGGGATGGATCACGGTGGCATGGACCAGGGTATGGGTCATGGCAGCATGGAGCACGATGCCGGCAACATGGGCATGGATCACAGCACAATGGACCATGGCAGCATGAACCACGGTGCCGACAGCATGGGCATGGATCACAGCACAATGGACCATGGCAGCATGAACCACGGTGCCGACAGCATGGGCATGGATCACAGCACGATGGACCATGGCAGCATGAACCACGGTGCGATGGACATGGGCATGCGCCACAGCATGATGGATCATGGCGCAATGCCGGCCGGGGCTGGTATGGACAACATGCAGGCGCATCATCACCCACAGGGGCCTGGCGTGATGAACGTGGCCATGAATCCGGTGAACCGCTTGCATGAAAGACCATTGGGCCTTGAGGATGTCCCGCATCGGGTACTGGTCTATACCGACCTGGAAAGCCTGGCACCAACTCCGGACACTCGTGCGCCGCAGCGCGAGATGGAAATCCACCTGACCAGCAACATGGAACGCTACATGTGGTCATTCGACGGGGTGAAATACTCCGAAGTGACAAGCCCGATACGTTTCCGCCTTGGCGAACGCCTGCGCCTGACCCTGGTCAATGACACTATGATGCCCCACCCTATACACCTGCACGGCATGTATTTCGATGTCGTCACCGGCAGCGCAAACCATAAACCGCGCAAACACACCATCGTGGTCAAGCCCGGGGAAAAAATGGCCATTGATATCACGGCTGATGCACCCGGTGACTGGGCCTTTCATTGCCACCTGCTGTACCACATGCATGCCGGCATGATGCAGGTGGTTTCCGTTCAGGAAGAGTTGTCATGAAAACAGGGATCATTGCCATCCTGATGTTCATGACAGTCCCGGCTTTTGGCCAGCATGCTGAAGACTTCTATGACCCGGCCGCCATGGCAGCCGCCCGGCATCATGCCAAACAGATGCATGGCGATTCCCTGAATTACCTGGCCATCGCCGAGCGCCTGGAAAACCAGGTGCATGATGGCGATCGCAACCTGGTCTGGGAAGCCCAGGGCTGGATCGGTTATGACCGCAACAAGCTCTGGCTGAAAAACGAAGGGCGTTACAACAGCGACACCACTGACACCAAAGAATTTGAATTCCAGGCGCTCTGGAGCCATGCCATCGCCCCCTTATGGGATATTCAGGCCGGCTGGCGCCATGATTTTGAGCAGGTTGACCGCGATTACGCTGTGATCGGCCTGATGGGCCTTGCGCCGTACTGGTTTGAAGTGGATGCAGCGGCATTTGTCAGCGATGAAGGCGATGTCAGCGCCCGCTTGGAGGCTGAATATGAACTGCGTTTTACCCAGCGCCTGGTTCTTCAGCCACGCCTGGAGTTGAATTATGCCTTCAGTGAAGACCGTGAGATCGGGGTTGGCCAGGGTATGCACAAAACCCATCTAGGTTTGCGCCTGCGCTACGAATTCAAGCGGGAAATAGCGCCCTACTTCGGTGTGGCCTGGGAAAAAGCCTGGGGCGATACGGCGGACTGGCTCACCCTGGCAGGCGATAACGACACTGAAACGGCCTTTGTACTCGGCTTGCGGCTCTGGTACTGACCTGCACTGAGGACTTATGGCTAATCATTGTTGTCATCCCAAGAACAAGACCGATTACCTGTTGTGGGGGTCGCTAACCGCCATTGTCCTGCTGTGTGTGCATCAATGGTTGTTCCCGAGTGCCACGATCATGCCTGCCTGGTACCGAACCCTGGCCACGTCGGTATTCGACCTGGTCAATACGATGTGGTGGGGAGTGACACTGGGTATTCTGATGCTGTCGGGACTCACCCGCGTCCCGCGTGAATTCGTCATGTCCATCCTGGGCACAAAAGGCGGTTTTGGCGGTTTACTGCGCGCCACGGCCGCCGGTTTACTACTCGACCTTTGCAGTCACGGCATCCTGATGGTTGGCGCCAAACTGTATGAGCGTGGTGCCGGTATCGGCCAGGTCATCGCCTTTCTTGTCGCAAGCCCCTGGAATTCCTTTTCCCTAACAGTGGTACTGATCGCCCTGGCTGGCTTGAAGTGGACCCTGGTCTCCATTGTGTTGTCGATGGTGATCGCCCTCATTGCCGGTTATATCTTCAACATACTGGTCAGCCCAGGGGCTGTTGCCTGGTAATCAGAACCAGACCGACCTCCCCGAAGATTTTTGTTTCTGGCGGGAAATCCAGACAAGGCCTAGCGAATACTGATTGGAATTTTCGGCTGTTCAGGGACAGGTTGCTGGATGGCATCAAGGAATCACGCATGGTGCTGCGCTGGATATTTTTTGGCATCTTTCTGGCCGGCCTGGTGCGCGCTTTCTTCTCCCCGGAAACCTTCGGCACCTGGTTTGGACCAACCCTGGGTGGACTCGGCCTGACCGTACTGGTGGCTACCATCATGGAGGTGTGCTCTGAAGGATCCACACCCATTGCCGCCGATTTGCTGACACGCGCCAGTGCACCGGGCAACGGGTTTGCTTTCCTGATGACCGGGGTCTCCACCGACTACACCGAGATCATGGTACTCAAGGAAACTACCGGCAGCCTTAAACTGTCCCTGTTCCTGCCGCTGGTAACCGTACCCCAGGTTGTTGCCTTTGCCTGGCTGTTGAACAGCGTGGCGGCATAGCAAAAGCACCATTATCTCCATGATGACCTTTACCGGTCGCTCGACAGCGATCAGGCTGATCATAGGCTATGTTATTTTTCCCGTGGTTTTTGAGAGAATGGCTGCCTGTTGATAGATTCCAGGAAGTTGTTTTGTTTGGTTCCCGATTTTTCCCGCTAGCGGCATCGCAGCTTAATCTGAAACGCCTGCTGATCATTAGGCTGATCGTCTTTGCCTGTCAGGTTGCCGCCGTTCTCTATGCCCGGTTTTTACTAGAGCTTGATCTTGAGTACACGGCCATCCTGCTGGTGCTGGGCCTGGTTGCCATCGTCAACGTCCTAGTGGTACTGCGTCTGAAAAATGTCGCAAACATCGGCGACACCGAATTTCTTGGCCATCTCCTGTTTGATGTCATCACCCTGTCCCTGCTGATCTACCTCAGTGGTGGTGCCAGCAATCCTTTCGTGTCGTTTTTCCTGGTGCCTATCACCATTTCTGCTGCCATCCTGCCCTGGACCTTTACCTGGGCAGTTGCCGGTATTTCGCTGGGTGCCTATACGCTGTTGTTATTCTGGTACCTCCCGCTTTCCGCCCTGCTGCCCATGGATGCCCACATGGACATGGACGCAAGCGGCGGCATCAGCCTGCATATCCTGGGCATGTGGTTCAATTTCCTCGTCAGCGCCGTACTGATTACTTATTTCGTCGTCAAGATGGCGACTGAAATTCGGGCACAGGACAAATCATTGAATCACTATCGTGAGGAAAACCTGCGCAACGAACAAATCCTCGCTGTTGCCACGCAGGCCGCCGGCACAGCCCATGAACTCGGTACACCGCTTAACACGATGACCATTTTGGTCAATGAAATGACCGACGACTATGCAGACAACGAAGCTCTGCAAAAGGATATCGCGGTACTGAACCAGCAGCTTGATACCTGCAAATTGTCACTCAGGGAACTGGTCAACCGAGCCAACCTGAAGGAAGCTGGTACGGCCAGACCCAGTGACGTGGAAACGTTTATTTACCAGGTTACCGACCAGTGGCAACTGTTGCGCCCGGAAACCAATCTGGAAATACACATCCTTTCCCCCGATGCCTCTCAGCCCATCATGATCGATGCCACGTTGCAGCAGGCCATTGTGAATATTCTGAATAATGCTGCCGATGCCAGTCCAGACAAGGTAAGCCTGGAAGCTGGGTGGAATGACAGGGAGTGGTTTCTGAAAATCCGGGATTATGGTGATGGTATCAAGGAAGAACTGGTTACCTTGCTGGGATCACGCATATTCAGCGACAAGGAAAAAGGCATGGGCGTTGGCATGATCCTGAGCCAGGCCAGCATCAATCGCATGGGCGGCCGCATTCTGATGACTTCCCACGACCACGGCGGAACTGTCATCGAAATATTCCTGCCGTTTGAATCCCTGGAGCGGTCCGAATGAAACGCGAGGTGTTTCTGCTCGTAGATGATGACCAGGTGTTTATCGACACGCTTGGCAGGGCACTGGAAAAAAAGGGTTTCGGTGTTCTCAAGGCGACCTGTATCGCAGATGCTGAGCGCCTGGCCAGGGAAGGCAGTCCACACTATGCCGTTGTCGACCTCAAGATAGACAGGGAATCAGGCCTTGATTGCCTGAAAAACCTGAAACGTATTCATGATGGCATGCGCGTATTGATACTGACAGGCTATTCCAGCATCGCCACTGCAGTAAACGCCATAAAGCAGGGGGCCGTGAACTACGCCTGCAAACCACTGGGTGTGGAAGACCTGCTGGCCCTGATTATTGAAGGCCATGAACAGACTGATGAACCCATGGCAGAACCCATCTCTGTCGACCGCCTGGAGTGGGAGCACATACAACGTGTTCTCGACGAAAACGCTGGCAACATTTCCGCGACAGCACGTTGTCTTGGTATGCACAGGCGCACATTACAAAGAAAGCTTTCAAAACGGCCCGTCAAACGCTAGCAATTAGCCGATAGGTAGCGGGCAAACAAGACATAAAAAAAAGAGGAGCATGCTCCTCTTTTTTTTCTACCGCCCTGACTCAGTGGGCCTGCGGATTCGGACGAATCTGGAATTGCACCATTTTCCCGGTAGTGCCCTGGCCGCCTTCTACGTGCCAGATAAGGTGGGTGCCATAATTGGCCCACAAACTGCGCCCTTTCCAACCGGCATCGGGATCATCGATGCGACCGTCCAGACCACGTTGGTAGAAACCCATCGGGTACGGCACACGCATACGTGTCCATTCACCAGATTCCGGATCCAGGGCGATCAGGGAGTCCGAATTGGAACCGGTCATGATCGGCGTGTCCTTGCCCAGGCCGCTGACATTGTGCTGGTCAACCCAGCCGAAGTAATGGAAGTCGGCCGGGATATCGGTATCCGGGTACGTAGGACCGTCGGTTTTGTAGAGTGTCCAGCCTTCCTCACAATGGGTGCCCAGGTGCGTACCGGGACCATTGAGAACATCGCACTTGCTGCGATCAAAGCGGGCAAAATGGCTGGAGGCGGCCAGTGCAGTCCACACGACGCCGTTGGAATCCAAGTCGATACCGCGCGGATCCAGGCCCGGATCAGCCACCTCATAAACTTCAGAGATACAGGTTTCCGGCGGATTATCACCCCGATCCAGGCGCACGATATAACCGGGATAGGTTTCCGCAGCACCCCAGACGACATCACCGTCATTGGGATCGGGAATCACGGCATACAGGTTGTAACGCACTTCGGTATCCAGCGCGGGATCGGGATTTTCAGTGCCGGCTTCATTCCATGGCTTGGTGATTTTGCCATCACCATTGGTGTCGATAATCTGCGGACACCAGCCCTGGGAGGCCTGTTCATCATGGGTGATGTCGTAGGTCAGGGTGTCTATCCAGCCGAACATCGGACCGGAGAGTTCATTGAAATAAAGCGTCCGGTCAGTGTTGGTGGCAAATTGCAGATGATGGGTGGAGAAACAGGTGTCGATCAGCTCGAATTTGCCGGTGGATGGATCATAGACAGATGCCTGCCGGCCACTGCGACTGAGCGGATAGTACTGCGCAAACTTGTTATCTGAGCCGCGGCTACACCAGTCCGGCTGGTCATTGCGGATCTTGGATGTCATCCAGACCCTACCCAGACTGTCCATCATGGGATTGTGGGGATCGGAAGGATTTTCCACGCCCCAGATATGCTGGTCTCCCCAGAAATTCGAAGGCAGTCCGGGTGCCGGAAAACGGTTACGCACGATACGCGGATCTTCCCGAGTGGGGATATTGAACTTGTAATTGTCATTGGTGATCGGATCAACGACTTCCAGGGTGCCATGTCCGGAAGATACGGCATAGGTGGGACCAAAGGCGTTCACAGTCGGATTGTTCTTGTCAGTGGTGATCTCGTCATGCATGAAATCATGATCACCGCCGATGTCACGCAACGTCACAACCACATTACGCTCAATGCCTGCCGGACGTGGCGGCGCTTCCGGGGGTACCAGGCCATCCTCGATGCTGCGGGTCCAGTCAGCTAGGATAGCCAGCATGCCTTCACGGCCCAGGCCAACAAAGGAGCCATACATCTGGCCACCGCGCACGCCTAACTGCAGACGGTAATCCCAGGCTTCTTCGTGAGAATCAAAGCCCAGGTGATCCATGTGGTCCAGGGTACGGGTGATTTCACTGCCCTGTTGATGACAGAAATGGCAGCGGGATTTGTAGGCATGCACCCACTCTTTCTGGGTTTCGATCTGCGGGGAAAAGCCGTTGCCCTGCGGGCCAGTGCCCGGGAACATGTCGACTGTCGGGATATTCAGCAGCGCAAACCAGTAATCGGGCGGATACACCTTGGCCGCTTCCTGGGGCGAGCCTGCCACCATGGCCGTTAAATCGAGATCGCGATCGCCAGGACGTCCTTCCACAGATTCGGAATCCACTAGGCCGTAACCACGGACCCATACGTTATAGGTGGCTTCAGGCAATTGCGGCAGTGTGTAGCGACCGTCGTGATCGGTGACGACAATCTTGATATAGGGCGTGTTAAGTTCATTGGTCTCGGCGATAACCCAGACCCCGGCTTCCGGCCCGTTGATGCTGGTCACCTGCCCGGTGATGTAGCCTTCCGGCCAGGCTCGTTGTGCATTCGGTGGTGTCGGTG
>JBMTQX010000001.1:0-150431 GCA_049446715.1 Pseudohongiellaceae bacterium | reverse complement strand
AAGGGCAGTGTTTGCCGACAAGCTATTGCCTTTGTGCCTTGCCTCTTGTGCCTTGTTCCTGGTCCCTGCATTTGTCGGCAAACGGTCTTTCAGGCCTATGCCGACCTGGGGATTGCTGTTAATCACCGCCCAAATTCACCTGCACGTCGTAGGTGTCGATGACCTGTGCTTCAGCCTCGCGGCGATTGGCCAGCACGGTGTCATAGCGCCAGTCATCCAGCACCCGGTCACGAATACTGTCCACTGGTGGCACGCTGGGTTCGCGGCGCTCGCGCAACATGACCAGATGCCAGCCATAGCGGGATTCAAAGGGGCCATACCAGCGCGATTCCGATGGCGCCAGGGCATCCAGTGCAGCCGTGAAGCCCTCGTTGAAATTGTTCACGACAAAGTCGCGGGTGCGGTCCACATAATTCTGCAGAAAAGGATAGCGGTCACCGAACTGTGAAGCATCATTAAAGGCGACACTGCTTATCTGTGCACTGCCCACCAGGGTCAGGGCATCGGCCCTGGCCTGGTCCCAGCCGCGTTCTTCGCCATCAAAGAAAATATGGGTAAAGGTGTACACCGCATCGATACGGTATTCGTCCCGATGGGCTTCATAGTAGGCAACCACATCTTCCTCTTCCGGCACCAGGGCCTGGTTGACCATGTTTTCAAGCAGGAACTCCACCTTCTGCACCAGGCGCTGGCGGATGATGTAATCGCCCTGGTCCATGCCCATGGCTAGGGCTTCACGATGCAGCGCCTCTTCTCGAACATAGGCCTCTACCAGTGTCGCCACTTCGGCCTCGCTCATGCTGTCGAGCTGTTCACTGAAAACGTCCGGACGGAAGGCCTGGGCGCGGTACTGCATGAAATTCAGCAGCGTATTGCGGTCCACCATAATGACATTATCCGGCTGTTCTGACTCGACTATCTCGGGCGCCGTGACCGCATAAAACACGAATATCAGCACACCTGCGAGCAGGAAGTGGAACAGGGGTTGTTTCAGGATGGCGGGCATAGCACTCGGCAGACAGAAAATTAACAGGTGTTAACAGGGACAATCGCGTGTGCCATCATGGCATTTGCTACCCTGTGTCGAAACGAATACGCAATATAAGAAAAATGCGCACCAAATCATAGCGGTTGGCTGCTAGCAAGACTTCAGCCACACACGTCGCCTGGGGCCAGACTGCACGAAGGGGATCAGTATGCAAGATGGTGGCAATTCTGCCGGCAGGGTACTCACCCGTCTCAATATCGCCCGCATCCTGCTGGTGGGCGGATTCCTGACCGGGCTAAGCAGCCTGTTGGCGACCTTCAACCATATTGGCGACCCCGCTTACCTGGTCCAGACATCCTTTGACGGCGGCCAGGCGCATTCCTGGTACCACGCCTTGCGCGAAGCCTTTGGCGATATCGCTGCTCTGGTTGTTGTACTGGTGGCCTTCTTCGCGCGGCACAGCGCCAGGCAACCGCTGACCTGGTGGATCTGCCTCATCCTGTTGCTGGGTTACTACCTGCCCTACTGGGCAGGCATGCCGTTTAAACAGGAACTGGCCGCGCCAAGCCTACAGGCAGAAATCAGCCATGTCGTGCAGGCTGTACTGGCCCTTGCGGGTCTGTTCCTGGCGCGCCGGGACTTCTTCACTGCCCGCGCCGGGAGCCTCTGATGTACCTGAAGCTCCTGTAAAAACACGTCAAGCACGGCACCCTTAACCTGCAGATGCCCGATGGCACTGTTCACACCTTTGGTGACAACGCCAAGCCAGTGAACTGGTCTATCCGTTCAGAACAGGCCATCAACCGGGTTGCCCGTGACTGGGAATTCGAGCTTGGCCGGACCTACATGGAAGACGGGTGGGAAGCCGACCCTGGCGAACTGCACAATATGCTGAGACTGTTGCGCTCCAACTTTGCCACACGCCCGAGCAGCAAAAGGGCAAACCGTTTGTTGTCAGCCTGGCAGCATGTCAACAGTATCCGCCGCAGCAACCGTCACATCGCTCACCATTACGATACCGACGAAAGCATCTTCCGTCTCTTTCTTGACAGCGAAATGTACTACTCCTGTGCCTTTTTCAACACTCCCGGGGATTCCATAGAGCAGGCCCAGCAGAACAAAGCGGCGATCATTGCCCGCAAGCTGCTGCTCAAGCCTGGCATGACCGTGCTCGACATCGGTTGCGGCTGGGGCAGCCTGGCCTTTCATCTCGCGACACACCATGACGTCAACGTCACCGGCATCACCCTGTCCAATGAGCAGTTGCGCGTGGCTCAGGAAGAAGCCCGGCGTCGCGGCATCAGCGACCGCTGCCGGTTTCTGCTGGCCGACTACCGTGAACATGAAGCCCGCTATGACCGGATTGTCAGCGTCGGCATGTTTGAGCATGTCGGCGTGGATAATTTCGACACCTATTTTTCCCGCAATAACACCATGCTGGCCGAAGACGGGGTCGCCCTTGTGCATACCATGGCCAACAAGAGCGTACCGCAACCGACCAACCCCTGGATCACCCGGTGTATTTTTCCGGGCGGCCGCATTCCGGCTGTTTCCGAAACCGCTGCGGGAATTGAAAAGAGCCGCCTGATGCTCACCGACCTGGAAGTCTGGCGCATGCAATATGCCTGGACCCTGCGCCGGTGGCTGGAGCGCTTCCAGGCCCATCGCGAGGAGATCCTGGCCATCAAGGATGAGGCGCTTTACCGCATGTGGGAATTCTACCTGGCGGTCTGTGACATGAGTTTCGAATTTGCCAACCTGATCGTCATCCAGTGCCAGCTGGCCAAGACGCACGGTGTCGTTCCGGTGAACCGCAATTACCTACTCATGCAGGATGCCGAAACTGACCCCTGAAACGCTTGCATCTTTTACAATTTAGCAAGGGCATGGAATTCTTGGGCCGTTATCCATAGTCATGTCAGTACCCGCTGGAGTCCAATCTGATGAAATGCCCAAAGTGCCAAGGTGAATTTGAAGAACAAACCTTTCTCACTCAGTCGGGTGAAGTCGTCATTGACAAGTGCAAACGCTGCGCTGGAATCTGGTTCGACAAGGGCGCGGCCGAATTCCTCAAGGACAACTGGACATCAGTTTCCGTGAATGACGGTGACCAGACCCTGGGGATGATCTACAACGAGATCCGCAACATCGACTGTCCGCGCTGCCACAAACCGATGGAAGCGGTCACCGATCCCACGCAAAGCCACATCAACTCCGAAGTGTGTCCCGACCACGGTTTTTGCATGGATGCCGGCGAGTTTTCTGACTTCCGCGAACTCACCATGAAAGAGGCCTTTGACTGCATCCTGGCAATCTACCGCAAGAACCAGGAAGGCGGCGACAGCGCCTGATTTTTCCTCGTTCCCGCCCCACCCTTTTGCCTCCCAAAGGCTTCCCTTTTCTGGCCAGAAAGGGGATTATTGACCTGCCTGTCGGCCTGCCCGCCGACACGAAAATACCAATAAAATCAACAAAGTCTCTTTAAAAGACGAATAAGAGATTTGGGCTTTTTTTCTGGGGTACTTCTCATGACTGACAGCAAAAATCCGTTTCCGCTGCCTTCCGAAATCGGCCCCGTGCCGGGTGCGGAAAACTGGGCTGACATGTATGCCTATTTCACGCAGGTGCAGCCGGAGGATGACGGCCGCTTCTGGTTCTACAACTCCATGCATTTCCCCGAGCCCATGTCAGCCTTTGACATGATTACGGCCGAAGCGGCCTATCATGCGATGGGGGCTTCGGTGACCCGCGTGTTTGCCTTTCCCACCGCCAAGGGCATCGACTACCGCTGCATCAATGGCCGCATCTATATCACGGCGAATACCGTGACCGACCCGCAGGAAATCGAGGAGCGCCTGGCACTGTTCCAGGACCGCGCCGGTTATTACTACGAAAACTGGAACGATATCTACGGCAAGTGGGAAGCGCGCATGGGCGAGCTGATCCGCGACATGAGCAGTATCGAGATACCCAAACTGGATGCCATAGAAGATGAAGCCGTGGTGAAAGAGGCACGCGGTATCGCCCAGAACCATTATGTGCGGGCGGCCTACCACAAGGTCATCGATAATTATTCGGTCATGTGGCATCACCACTTTGAAATGCTGATGCTGGGCTATGGCGCGTACGTGGTGTTTTTCCAGTTCTGCAAGCAGGCTTTTCCGGAAATCACGGACCAGACCGTGGCCCGCATGGTGGCCGGCATTGATGTGCTGATGTTCCGCCCCGATGACGAGCTGAAGAAACTGGCAAAACTGGCGGTGGAACTGGGCATCGATGATGTCTTTACCGACGATGGCAATCCGGACGTGATCCTGCCGGCCGTCGCAGGCAAGGGCGATGCCGGCAAGCAGTGGCTGGATGCCCTGGCCGAATCCCGCGATCCCTGGTTCAACATTTCCATTGGCGACGGCTTCTATCATTCCGAACGCAGCTGGAATGACGACCTGTCCGTGCCGCTGTCAGCCCTGCCCCATTACATCGAACTGATCAGGAAAGGCACCTCCCTGGAACGCCCGACCGAAGCACTGAAAGCTGAACGCGACCGCATCGTAAATGAATACCGCGAGCTGCTCGGCAGTGACGAGGAAAAAACCGCCTTCGACCAGATGCTCGCCGTGTGCCACCTGGTGTTCCCGTATGTCGAGGATCATAAGTTCTACTGCGAACACTGGCTCACCACCTGTTTCTTCAATAAGATCCGGGAATTCGGCGGCCTGCTGGCCAGCCAGGGTGTCATCGAGAACGCCGACGACATCTTCCATATGCACCACAGTGAAGTGAACATGACCCTGGGCAACATCATGAATGCCTGGGCCGCCGGTTCCGAGCCGGTCAACAAGGACTACTGGCCACCGATTATCAAGCAGCGCCGGGAAATGATCGAAGTGCTGAAAACCTGGCAGGCCCCGCCCGCCATCGGTCCGATGCCCGACAACATCGAAGATCCCGCCCTGCAGATGCTGTGGGGTATCACCACGGAAACCCTGCACAGCTGGGCGGCTCCGGATGTTGCCAATGAAAATGAACTGAAAGGCTATGCAGCCTCACCCGGCGTGGTGGAAGGCACCGCGAAGGTCCTGCGTTCCATCAACGATTTCGGAGAAATCAAGAAAGGCGACATACTCGTGGCCCCGATTACCCATCCCAGCTGGAGCCCGCTGTTCAGCAAGATCAGCGCGGCCGTGTCCGACATCGGCGGCACCATGTCACACATGGCTATCGTGGCCCGCGAGTATGGCATGCCTGCCGTGGTCGGTACCGGTGAAGCCACCAAACGCATCACCAACGGACAACGTTTGCGGGTAGATGGGGATCGCGGGATTGTCACGATCCTCGAATAAGGCGTAGGTCGGCATAGCAAAGCGTTTGCCGACATTGACGTGAAAATTTTATGACGGCAAACGGCCTTTCAGGCCTATGCCGACCTACAACAAAGACAAAAGCTGTACATGACTTCAGACAACATACTCTGGTTCAAGGACATCTCTCTCGACGACCGCCCCCGTGTCGGCGGTAAAGGTGGCAGTCTCGGGGAATTGGCACGTGCCCGCATTCCGGTGCCGGACGGGTTCGTGGTGACCACCAATGCCTTCACCCTGTTTCTCGATGAACTGGATGCCAGGCACGGCATTCGTCAGAAAATCGCCGCCCTCGACCCTACCGATGTCACCACGCTCAACCAGGTGACCGCCGATATGCGTACCCTGTTGATGCAGGCGCCGCTGCCGGATGCGCTGGCCGCCGAGCTGATTACCCAGTGGCAGGCACTGGGCGATAACGTGCCGGTCGCAGTCCGCTCCAGTGCCACCAGTGAGGACAGCGAAGAAGCCAGCTTTGCCGGCCTGCAGGATACCTACCTGTGGCAGAAGACACCCGAGCAGATCCTGGATGCCCTGCGCCGCTGCTGGGCCAGCCTGTACAACCCGGAATCCGTGGCGTACCGGCTCAAACTGGCCTTGCCGGAAGCACAGCTGGCGATGGCCGTTGTTATCCAGACCATGGTCAATTCCCGCTGTTCCGGCGTCATGTTTACGCGCAGCCCCACCACCGGCGATCGCTCAGTGATCACCCTCGAAGCCAGCTGGGGCCTGGGTTCCAGCATCGTCAGCGGTGAAGTGACGCCCGACAAGTTTGTGATCAACAAGGTCACCAGTGACATTTCTGGACGGGATGTGGCGACCAAGCACATCGCCCACCTGCCCGATGACAACGGCGGTGTCGTGGAGATGCCGGTGAAAACGGAAGACCAGAGCCGCCCCTGTGTCAGTGACGAGGAAGTGAAGGCCCTGGCTGCCGTGGCCCGCCGCGTGGAAAAACATTACGGCCTGCCCCAGGACATCGAATGGGCGATCGACGGCCAGGACAATATCCTGTTGCTGCAAAGCCGTCCTGAAACCGTGTGGGCTGCAAAAGACAAAGCACCGGTAGCCAAACCGACCGACAAGGCCTTCGGCCATATTTTCAACGTGCTGGGAGGACAACGCCGATGAGCCTGAGTCACCAGGATGTCCAGGATATTCTGCGCCAGCTGGACGACTGTCCCTATGACGAGATGACGCTGGAAACCGAGCACTACACGCTCACCCTGCGGCGCGGGGATGGCGGCTGGACGCAAGACACAGAGACTAGAGGCCAGCGGCAGGAGGCAGGTATTGCTTCGATTGACTCCGGGGAAGCCGCGAAAGAGCCTGAGCCAACTGAGACCGGTTTACTGGAGATTCGCGCACCGATGGTGGGCACGTTTTACCGGTCACCGAAACCCGGTGCCGACCCGTTCGTCGACATGGGCTCCACTGTGCGGGAAGATTCCGTCATTGCCATCATCGAAGTCATGAAGCTGATGAACTCGATCAGCGCACGAGTTGCCGGTGAAGTGGTCGAGATCGTGGCCGAAGATGCCCAGTTCGTAGAGAAAGGCCAGCTGCTAATGCGGGTCAGGCCAGCGAAATAACCCATGCCCCAACCTATCCATCGTGTGCTGATTGCCAACCGCGGGGAAATTGCAGCCCGCATCATTCGCACCTGCCGGGCCCTGGGCATCGAAACCGTCCTGGCGGCATCCGAAGCAGACCTGGACAGTGTGCCGGCCCGGCAGGCTGACCAGGTCATCTGCATTGGTCCGCCACCGTCCGTCAACAGCTACCTGAATGTGGATGCCATCATTGCTGCCGCCAGGCAGACCAATGCCGACGCGATCCATCCCGGTTATGGCTTTCTGTCGGAAAACGCCGCGCTGGCCAGCGCCTGTGAAAACAACGGCATCATCTTCATTGGTCCGACCATCGCGCAGCTCGATGCCATCGGCGACAAGCTCAAGGCCCGCACCAACGCCCTGGCGGCCGGCCTGCCGGTAGTCCCCGGTGGCCCTGTCACCACGCTGCAAGAAGCCGAAGCACTGGCCGCGGAGATCGGTTACCCGGTATTGATCAAGGCCGTCAGTGGCGGCGGCGGTCGCGGCATGAAAGTGGTCGATAGTCAGAATGCCCTGGCCAACGCCATGACCCTGGCGCAGGCCGAAGCCAAGAACGCCTTTGGTGATGAACGTGTTTACCTCGAATGCTATGTCGCTTCCGGTCGCCACGTGGAAGTCCAGGTGCTGGGAGACGGTGACCAGGTCGTCCACCTGGGTACCCGGGACTGTTCCATCCAGCGCCGTTACCAGAAACTGGTCGAGGAAGCGCCAGCCCCCCATCTCAGTGACAGCCTGCGCCACAGCATGCACGAGGCCGCCGTGGCGTTTGCCACACACCTGGCGTATCGCGGTGCCGGCACCGTGGAACTGCTGGTGGATGTGCAGCGTGATGCGTTCTATTTCCTGGAAATGAATGCGCGCATCCAGGTGGAGCATCCGGTGACGGAATCGATCACCGGCATCGACCTTATCGCCCAGCAGATCCGCATTGCAGAAGGCCGCCCGCTGGGCATGACCCAGGATGACATCACCTTTACCGGCCACGCCATCGAATGCCGGCTCAACGCCGAAGACTGCAGCAACGATTTCATGCCCAGCCCGGGCCGTGTCAGCCGGGCCTGCTATCCGGCCGGTGACGGTATTCGCATCGACAGCCACGTGGAAACCGGCATCACCATTCCGCCTTTTTACGATTCACTGCTAGGCAAACTGATCGTGTGGGGCAAGGACCGTGATGAAGCTGTTACGCGTCTGCAACAGGCCCTAGCGCTCACTTCCATTGAAGGCATCGCCAGCAATGTGATCCTGCACCAGGCCATCCTGAACGATGCCGGCTTTATCGCGGGTGGTGTGGATACCGCCTACCTGCCTGCCCTGCTGGCAACAGCCGACTTGCAACCTGGAACTGATGACCATGCCTGAACTGAAACTTGTCGACGTCTCCATCCGTGACGGCAACCAGAGCCTGTGGAGCATGACCGGCCTGGGCACCAACCAGATCATGCAGGTCGCGCCGCTCATGGAACGGGTCGGTTTCCGCGCCATCGATTTCACCTCCTCAACGCACATGTCCATGGCCATTCGCTCCCATGCCGACGATCCGTGGGAACGTATTCGTCTGATGAAACGCGCCCTGCCCAACGTGCCGCTGCAATTCATTTCCACCGGTTTCCGTTTTATATCCTGGGAAACCGCCGATCATGACTTCATGCGCCTGGCCTACCGCACGCTGATGAAGAATGGCATTGGTCGTTTTGTCCTGCTGGATCCCATGCACGACATGGACGCGCTCATGCAGGTAGCCCGCATCGTAAAGGAGGAAGGTGATGCCCAAAACATGGCGGCACTGACCTACACCCTGAGCCCGGTGCACGACGATGCCTTTTATGCCAACTGTGCGCGCCAGATCGCCGCCTCCGGTGATTTCGATCTGCTCTATATCAAGGATCCTTCAGGCCTGCTTACCCCGGAACGGGCCCGTACCCTGATCCCGGCCGTGAAAGCCGAAATCGGCAACCTGCCCCTGGAACTGCATTCCCACTGCACCATCGGCCTGTCCCAGTTCAATTACATGGTGGGCGCCGAACTCGGTATTTCCGCCCTGCATGTGGCCGTCGGGCCGCTCGCCCACGGCTCATCCCTGCCCTGTGCCTCGCAGACCATCGCCAACCTGAAAACCCATGGCTACGAGGTGGATGCCGATGAGAAAGCCCTGAAGCAGATGGAAGATTTCTATTTTGCGCTGGCGCGGGCTGAAGGCCTGCCGGTGGGAAGGCCGCAAGCCTATGACGCCAGTTACCTGCGCCACCAGATCGCCGGCGGCGTGCTGACCACCACCCGGCGCCAGCTGGCAGAACTGAAGCTGGAGCACAAGTTTGATGAAGTCATGGCTGAAGTGGAGCGGGTGCGTACCGAGCTCGGTTCACCCATCATGGTGACGCCGTTTCCGCAGATCGTCACCACGCAGGCGATGTTCAATGTCATGGGCGATGAACGCTATGCCCAGATTCCCGACCAGGCCATCCGATACGTGCTGGGCCGCTTTGGCCGCCCCACTGCTCCGGTGGACGAAAACGTGCTGGATCGCATCATGGCACTGCCGCGCACCAAGGAAATCGAGAACGAACCGATCATGATGACACTGAAGGAACGCCGCAGCCGGTTTCCGAAAAGCATGTCGGATGAAGAGTTCCTGCTACGAGCGGTCATGCCGCCCGACCTGATCGACGGCATGCAGAGCCGTGCACCACACCAGCTGCACTACAATCCCGAGATTGCCCCGGTGCTCAAACTGCTGCAGGGCGTGAAGGCAAAATCACCGCCACGCTATGTTGATGTGCGCCAGCCGGACTTTCGCCTGACCCTGAAGTCCGAACGCTGAAATCAGTGCGGGGTGCTGAAAAAGTCGAAAAACAGCGTCATGATGACGCAACAGATCACCAGGGTGAGCAGCATCACCGGCGTGCCCTTGCGGAACCAGACCGACGGTGTGATGGCGTACTCCTCGTGACCGGTGTCCCTGGTCAGCTTTTCGCTGATCGTGACCATGAACACGTTGGCTGTGGAGCCCAAGTGCGTGCCGTTGTCGCCCATACCGACACCGGCGGCCAGTGACCACCACAACGGCGTCACATTCACCCCTTGTGCTTCCATCCCCAGGACGATCGGGATCATCGCTGCAGTGAACGGGATGTTGTCGATCATGGCCGACAAAATGGCCGCCACCCACATCAGCAGGATGGTCGCCGTCAGCAGGTCATCCTGGACAAAAGGAATGATGAACTGGCCGATGTACATCAGGAACTGGCTGTGTTCGACACCGCCGATGAGAATGAACAGCGCCATGAAAAACACCAGCAGGGTGATTTCCACTTCGGCAAAACTCTCGTCCAGGTCTGTGTTGCGACCCAGGAAGATCAGGGGCAGTCAGGCCCAGTGCCGACACGAACCAGGCCTCCCAGCCCAGGTCGTCATGCAGGATGAAACCAACCACCATCGCACCCAGCACGCCCAGGGCGGTCTTCCAGGTGGCGGGGTCCTTGATGGCTTCGCGGTCCCGGAATGCCGGCGCCACCGGCTTGACGGCAAGTTCCTTGCGGAACAGGAATTTCAGGAAGAAAACTGTGCCAACCCAGGCACAGAGCACGATGAAGCCCATGTGGGCAAAGAAGGTATTGAAGTCGATACCGGCAGCCGAGCCAATCATCAGGTTCGGCGGGTCACCCACCAGCGTGGCCACCCCACCAGGGTCTGACAACAAGGCGGCCGCCAGCAGGAACGGAATGGGGCTGACACGCAGCGCCTGGCAGATCAGGATGATGAGCGGTCCGAAAATCACCACCGTGGTGACCTTGTCCAGCAGCAGCGACAGGACAGTGACCAGGGTGCCCATCATGACCAGCAGCAGGAACAACCTGCCCAGGCTGAGATCGGCAATAGTATAGGCCAATGCCTGGAAACCGCTGGTCGGGATCATGATGGAGACAATGGTCATCATGCAGCCGAGCAGAAACACGACGTTCCAGTCGATGACTTCAATGGCAAGTTCAGGGGAGTAATGGCCGAAGTACTGACCGGCCAGAATCATGGCGCCGGCCCCGGCGAGGGCGAACTTGGCGCGGTGGAAACCGTGCAGGCCCTCGGTAAAAATACCAACAAACGTCACAACGAGAATGATGCCGGACACCAGCATCTCATGGTTCCAGATCAGCGTTTCCATAGTGACCTGCTGCGGCCACACGCGTAAGAGGGCGCGCGATTACAGAGCCAAATTCCCGGGCCTGAATCGCAGTATTTTTATGCCCGACAGCAAGCTGATTTACCTGCGCTAATCTTTTAAAATGCAGGTACCCGCAACGCCGATAGTGCGCGCCAAACCTTACCGAAATTTTACAAAACCGGTATCAGCCTGACTTTTTACCGCCGCCCTGTCATTTGCAGTAGGCTCGCAGGAGTACATTTATGCAGCTCAATGCCATCAGCATTGGTGAAAATCCCCCGGAAGATTTGAATGTCATCATCGAAGTTCCGATTGGCGGACAGCCGATCAAGTATGAACTGAACAAGGACTGGGGCACTCTGGTCGTCGACCGCTTTCTTTACACACCGATGACGTATCCGGGCAATTACGGCTTCGTGCCTCACACCCTGTCAGAGGATGGCGACCCCATCGATGTCATGGTCTGCAACACCCGCCCCCTCATGCCGGGTTGTGTGATCAATGTGCGGCCGATCGGCGTATTAATCATGGAAGACAATGCCGGGATGGATGAAAAAATACTGTCGGTACCGTCCGCACACCTGACCAAGCGTTACGACAAGATTCACAATTTTTCAGACCTGCCCGAAATCACGCTCAACCAGATTGAGCATTTCTTCGAGCATTACAAGGATCTCGAGCCAGGCAAGTGGGTCAAGATCGGTGACTGGCACAATACCGAGATGGCCAAGACCCTGATCAATGAAGCCATTGAGCGCGCCAAAAAATAACACGCAGGTATTTATTCATGGATAACAGCATACGCAACAGATTTCTGAACACACGGGGCTTTGTCTTCGACATGGATGGCACGCTCATCCTGGGCGACAAGAAAAACAACAACATGGCCATGCTGCCCGGAGCCGCGGACTTCATCAATGCCCTGATTGACCGCGACATCCCCTATGTCGTCATGACCAATGGCACTGCACGATCACCATCGGCTTATGTCGATGTGCTCAGTGCGGCGGGCATTCCCATGACCAGCAACACCATGATGACACCCAGCAGTGTGGCTGCTGACTATTTCGTGCAGCAGGGCTGCAAGCGCATCATGGTGCTGGGTTGTCCGGGTGTCTGGGAACCGCTGGCCGACCTGGGTCTGGAAGTGGTGCTGTCCAGCGGTGATTACACCGACCCGGTGGATGCGGTATATATCGGCTGGTACCGGGAATTCGGTTTCCGCGATATCGAGAATGCCTGGATGGCCTGTCGCGACGGAGCCGGTTTGTACACCGCTTCGGATGTGCCCTTTTTTGCGACCGCCAATGGCCCCGGTATCGGCACCTCGTGTGCCCTGTCCGCGGCACTGAAACCCCTTACCGGAAAGGATGCCCTTGTCCTGGGCAAACCGTCAGTGCATGCCATCGAGGCAGCGGCGCGCCATCTGGGTCTGGCCGTCACTGACATTGCCGTGGTCGGCGATGATGCCAACCTGGAAGTGCCCATGGCGAAGGACAATGGCGCCCTGGCCATCTATGTGCATACCGGCACCGGTGGTCCGCATGCTTTCGATGAGCAACCCGAAACTGAGTGGCCGGATATTTCCGTTGCCAATGTCGGTGCCCTGATGGCACTGTACCAGGATGGCGAATAAACCCATTCCCCAACACCCGCGGCGGGTGCTGCTGGTCAATCCCACCAAGTATCTGGGCAATCTGTTGATCGCTGGCGGCCTGATGCAGGCCTATGCCGACCATTGCCATGCCAACCAGATTGAACTGCGCATCCTGATCGATGAGGCCTTCCTTGACCTGTGTGCGGACAGTTTTCCCCGGGGCATGTTGCTCACCTTCCCGCGCCGGGCCATCAACCAGGCCGGCGCACTGAACAAAGCGGCCCTGTATTTACGCCAACTGCGCTGCCTGCGTGACTTCAGGGCCGATCTGGCTTTCAACATCGAGGAGGACTCTGCCACCTCGCACCTGACACGTTTTTCCGGAGCCGCCTTCAAACTCGGTTGCAGCCGTGCCCGCCATGGCCGGGGTTATGATCATGTCATTCCCGTACAGTTCGAAAACCGCCCTGAACAACGCCAGCATCGCTGGTACAGCCTTTACGATGTCTTTGCCGCCCTGGGCATGCCGGAACCCTCACCGGGGTACCTGAACCTGACTTTCAACAAGGCTTCAGCACCGCTCAGGCAAAAACTGGCCGCGCTGGGCTTGAGGTTCGACAAGCCGGTCATTGCCCTTCATGCCGGGGCCACCAAGGATTACAAGAAGTGGCCACTGGCACATATGGCCGCGCTGTGCAGCAAACTGCTGGCGGCGGGACTGCAACCTGTGCTCTTCGGGGCGGGTAACAACGACCTGGCCGCGAACAGGACCATCAGAGAATTGCTTGCCGCAGAGCATCAACCGGCACCAACGGACCTGTGCAACTGCCTGTCACTGACGGAACTGGCACAGTTTCTGTTGCAATGCCGGGCCATGGTCGGCAATGACAGCGGCCCCTTTCATCTGGGCTCCGCCCTGGGTGTTCCCGGTTTTGTCCTGTGGGGACCGACCAATCGCGATATCTGGGGCCCCCTTGGCAAGCAAAGCCGACTGGTCAACGGCCGTTTCACCTGCGCCACAACCTGCAACAAGGGCCATTGCGATTACGACTACCGCTGCATGAAAAGCATCACACCCGAACAGGTTCTGGCCGGCATCAACAGCCTGGCCTGAAATCGCGGCAAAACCCCGGGAATGTGCTAGCTTTTACTGATGATTCAGCATAACAGCGTGTCTCTGGCCCGGGCAGGGCTGAAGATGGCACGGATAAACCGTATAGAAAAGAAGTACTCGCGAAAAGTACTCATACCCATATTACACATTAAAAATAAAGGGGGACTTGCCTTGTCATTCATCAGCGTCATTATCGGAACACGTTGCCAACGTCTTTTCCTCCTGTCCTTGCTGGCAGCAGTCAGCGTGCAGGGTCAGGACAACACCTTCACGGTAACCGTGCGTCAGCCCGAGCATGGCAGGCTGACCTTCAGTGAGACCATTCCTGCTGATGGCCGGTTACCGGCCGGTAGCCAACTCCGAGTAAGCGCCACGCCGGACCCGGGCTATACCCTGGATTCGCTGTATCACGAAGTCCCCGGAATTTTTGGCACCATGTACAGGGAGTCAATGACAGGAGAGACCGTCATTTCCATCGACCAGGATATGGCGATCAGCGCCCTGTTCCTGCCAGAGGAAGCCTTTGCCGGTTTTACCGTCCAGCAGGACATCGTCTACGCACAACCCGGTGTCAAAGCCCTCGACTACGATATCTGGCGCCCGGACAATGCCGTCGACCTGCCGATCATTGTCATCATTCACGGCGGTGGCTGGCGCGCCAATACCGAGGACATCATGCGCGGCATGGCGCGGGAGATCGTGCGCACAGGTCATTATGTGGTCGCCAGTATTGATTACCGCTGGATCGGCACCGCGGACGGTGATGCACAGCCCAATACCATGGATGACCTGATCAACGATGTCTTTGGCGCCATCGCCCATATCCAGGCCCATGCCGCAGACTACGGTGGCGACCCGACCCATATCGGCGTCACCGGCGACAGTGCTGGCGGCCATCTGTCTGCCGTGGCAGCGACCATGGGACAACTGATTGGTGATGGCGGGTTCGGCACCACGGCCGGCGTGTATGAGTTCATGCCGTCATACCTGCCGGCAGGCAAGAGCGTGGCCGAGGTACGCCACGACATCATGACTGCGGTGCAGGCGGCCGCCCCGAGCTATGGTGTTTTCTCCAGTGAAAGCTACAACGGTGGACCTGGCCTGACATGGAGTCCTGATGACAGCAACACGGCCAGCAAGGCATTCGCGATTTCACCCATCAACTTCATTCCGGAAGAAGCCGAACGGGCTGTACCTCACTACCTGACACGAGGCACCGCTGATCCGTTGATTTCGGACACCATGGTCACTGAATACGTGAAAGCCCTTTCAGCACGGCATCAACTCGTGCGTTATGACCAGGTGCCCCACGCCAGCCATGCCTTCTTCGACTGGAAGCCGGATGCCAGGACACGCGGAGTTTTCATGGATATCGGTGTAACGTACATTGAAAAAATGACGGCATTCTTTGACGAGATATTTTATTCGCCGTAACGACCAGGCCAATCGGGAACATACGTTACAGAAAGGTATAGTAAAAACGCATGCGGACATCGTTCCGGACGACTACTTCTCCGTCCCTGACCTGAGGACGAATTGGGGCATTCTTGAGATAGCGCCGCAATTGTTCCTCCACGGCATATGAGGTGTTTACGCTTTTTGCCAGCGTACGGATACCTCGAACAGACCCGCTGCGACTCACGGAAAACGCCAAATCCACGTAACCGTCTCGGGCCAGCTCGGCATCAGCAGCAATGCCGAATTTTTCGCGGCTGTTCGGACGGGCCGTAAATACCGGCAATTGCACCAGTGCTGCGGTATGGAACAGGTCTGCCAGTGCGACATCATCCAGGCCCAACTGTTGGGCATTGTGCCAGGCCTGAAGATAGGCTTCCCGCGCTGCATTGGGCCGCCCGAAGAGCAGATGCCAGTCAGCATTTTCCAACTGCAGGGCGATACGCAGCTGCGGTGTCGATCCCGGCATGTTGTCCAGATGGGCATACATGCGCGCGAAGGCTTCCAGACCAGTGTTATAGCCTTCTGAATTGCGCCGCAGATAGTTCCACTGATTAGGCATGTTGGCGGCCACCCGTGCTGCCGTCATGTAGTAGTGCGGACTTTCGGCAAACTCACGGCGAAAACCCAGCAAGAAAGTGGTTTCCAGCAGGCGTCGTTCAAGATCAAGCAAGGCCCCGGCATCGTAGTCCTCGGTGTTGCTCATGGCGACAATGGCGGCGGCGTAGTTACCCTTGGCCCGAGACAGGCTGCTGACGCCGTAGTAACGGGCTGCAAAAGGGGTACCGGTATTGCGCATCCGCAATGCTTTGTAATCGAACGGCAACCCGGCTTCCTCAGGCGTTTCGATCAGTGCCAGGCCGAACGTGGTCATGTTGCTGTTGGCCAGACCCGCTAACAGCGGTGCCTCAACACTTGCAGGGGTTTCCTCTGCCAGTTTCCTGCTCAGGAAGGCCAGGTACTGTTCACGGTCGTTAACCGAGGCAAAGTCGTTCACAGCAAGATAACTGACTATCAGCGACTCCACGATCGGCATCAGCCCCCGATCGTATAGGCCATTGTTGATGCGACTGATGTGCTCGGCACGTTCCAGCACCGCGATCGCCTCGACATGCTCGCCCTGCTGCTGTAACTGTTGCCCAAGCCCCAGCAGGCTTTCCATCAGGGCCGGAGCAAATTGCCCTTCCCGGCGCTCGATTTCAGCCACGGCCTGCCGGTAAGCCTGCACCGCATCACTGTCAGAGGCGTTTGCCCTTGGGCTGGCATCGGGCCGAGTGAGGGCGGGATAGGAGGCGCTCACTGGAGATGAATTAGACAGATCGGCATCAAGCGGGACGGGCTCGATCACCATGTTCAGCAGATCGCCCTGCTGCGCCAGGGCCAGGCCCCATGGCAGGCAGGTAGCCACAAGCAGCACAGCCGCCAACTCGGCCTTTACCCGTGTTCTGCTACAGGTACGTTGTATGACCTGTGTCCGCATAGTGCGAAAAACTCCCATAAAATCAGCCTGTTTCTGTCAAACAGACAGGTAAGATACCCGCTTACTTCCATAACCACTATACGCAGAAGGCAGGGCAATGGGATCAATAGCAGAATCTGGGAACACTGGCAGGGCTGTGGCAGGTCCTGCAGGGGCGAAAAAGGATGTCTCAATGTCGCACCATTGTGGACAGCATAGACAACATTGAGACACTTGATGTAACACAACCGCCACCGAAAACGTATCTGGCGCGGTATAAAGCAAAGGAGCTATGAAAACCGCTGTGGTAGCGCATACACCTCATCGAAGACTCTCGCGTTCCTAGCCTCACTGGCTCTGGCACTCGTACTGTTCAAGATGGTTGTGACAGACAGTTCCTCACGCGAGCTTGCCGACGACATGGCTGATTCAGCACTTGACCTGTTCATGGAAGCCGACGCCAGTGTCGTCAATTACTTCATGACCACTAGGGAACTGCCTGATGAACTGCCAGTGGTCGGCCTGAGACCGTTTGTAACTTTGGAACGCCTTGATCCGGACCGCTACACCCTGACAGTCAATATGCCACCGCATGACACTATCGTGGAACGCCATGCAGCGCTGATCTCTCCACGCCAGGACATCAATGCCTTGCTGAACCTCTGATTTTTACGGCAGATGCTCAAGCCTTCGTTGACCTTCCTTGTCCGAAAGACTGACAACAGTGCCCACCAAGGCGGATACTACAAACGCTGGCAGCAGCACATCTAGGGCATTCAGGTAGGTCACGCCATTGTCCCAACCCGTTACCACAAACAGTGGCGGCACCGCGAACTTGAAGACGATAGTCGCCAGGAATCCCGTGACCATGGCGCACTTGGCTCCCAATGCCGTCAGTTTGCGCCAGCACAGGCTGAGGATAATCACCGGGCAGAACGTGGCAGCGATGCCGGACCAGCCAAAAATCACGACCCAGAAAATGCCGTTCTCCATGTCGTAGGCCAGAATCCCGATGCCGATGCCAAACGACAGCAGGGCCAGCACCACCGTCACCTTGTGGCTGAGTGACATGAGCAACTCATCACTCATGTCCGGATGCCGGGTCTTCTGCCAGTAGTCGCGCACGGCGGAACTGGAGGCCACTACCAGCAGAGAATCGATTGTCGACATGATGGCCGACAGCACCATGGCGATATAGACACCGGCAAAGAAAGGGAGCAGCAGCGCCTGCGACATCACCGGCAGGACATTGTCAGGATCGAATCCGAGTTCGGCATCAGTGAAGAGCGCCCTGCCCGTCATCCCCAGCATGACAGCACCGACGTCAGCACAAAATGTCCACAGCATGGCCACCAGCGCGCCCTTGTTGATCTGGTCTTCATCGCGAATTGAAATGAAGCGCACAAAAACCTGGGGCGAGCCGAGAAAACCGATACCAATAGCCAGGAAGCCCAGGGTCTGGACAATCACGAGCGTGGTCCAGCCCTGCCCGCCCGTCAATGTGAGGTGACCGGGATAATCGACTGAAAGCGTATCGAATAGATTGGTTAGTCCACCCAGTTCGAGCAACCCCACCAGCGGGAGTAACACAAGCCCACAAACCATCAGCAGGCCCTGGAAAACATCCGACCAGACCACGGCGATGAATCCACCTTTGGTGATATACAGCATCACCACCAGGAAGCCGATGGTAGCGCCCAGGTAATGATCAATATCGAGAAACGCATTGAAAGCCTTGCCGGTGGCAAAGACCTGGGAGCCGGCATAGATTGGCACAAAGACCACCAGTGCCCCGGCGGCAATCAGGCGCAGGCCATGGCTGGTATCATGGAAGTGGGATTCAAGGTAGTCGGGTACCGTCACACTGTCATACTGATCGGTCCGCCGTTTGAAGGGTTTGGCCATCCAGAGCCAAGCGATGCCGACACCGATCAGTTCGCCCACACCAATCCACAGGCCCTGCAGGCCAAAGGCAAAACCGGTGCCGGTGACCCCGAGCAGCAGCCAGGCTGATT
The DNA here is from genome assembly GCA_049446715.1 of Pseudohongiellaceae bacterium. Lineage (GTDB taxonomy): Bacteria > Pseudomonadota > Gammaproteobacteria > Pseudomonadales > Pseudohongiellaceae > Eutrophocola. The sequence goes on along the minus strand of JBMTQX010000001.1, from coordinate 131,670 downwards.
CCCCGGTGGCGCGGGCCGAAAAAGCGACATTGATGAAGCCCAGTTGTTTCCCACCCGCGTAGTAATCGCGAATGTTGTACATGCGCCGTGACGCCAGGTAACCGATCAGCAGCAGGATGCCGCAGTAGATAAAAACGGCAGTGGATTTCCAGGCCAGGTCGTTGATGCGAAACTCCGGGTGTCGAAAAAGGTGCTTTCGGAAATAATAAAGAAAAGCCGATAGAGCGACAAACCCTGAGGCGGGGTGGGTCAAAAACACCACTCACTGCGATTTATGCCGACTCTTGAGAACCTGCATACGGCCAAGAGTCTGAACCGGTAACCCAGGTCCAGCACCCAACTATCAACATCATCGGAAATAATGGCCTTGAAGCCCAATTGCCAGGCACGAACAGTCATCCCCAGATCACGGACATCAAGTTCTACGGACAAGCCGGCTTCATAGAAATGATCAAAGCCCAGAACATCGCGGTTGCCACCCCAGAACGAGGTGTTCTCTAGGTGTGAGATTACAGCAACAGGCAATCCCATGAATTTATATGGCGTTGGAAAAGTCATTTCTGCAGCTATCGCCAGTGTCGTGGTGCCCTCGGAAAATTCAACGAAACGCGTTGCTTCACTGAATGACTGTATGTGGTTATGTGCCAGGGAAGAATGTGCAGCTACTGGCCGGCTACCAAAGTCTGTCCGGTAATCCAGCCCGAGACTGCCACCCAGGACCCAGGCTTTAGTGTCCCAGTCAAACACGGCATTGGCGAATATGGGTTGTAAATAGCTGATACCGGCCGGGCTCAGATAATCCGCATTTTTGTTGATTTTCAGCACACCCACATCCATGGCCGGCACCAGTGTGATGACTTCAGTCAACGGATATTCAACACCGCCTGTAAAAGTGGCGCCACGGGTTTTCCAGTAAGACACCACGGTATCATCTGGCGTTAGTTCAAAGCCTGATTTGAAGGACTGGTTTACCCAGTTCAACTGGACGAATGTCGGCAGGCCCGGACCATCTTGATGAAAGTAAAACTTGAAGGGAAAGCGGTTGACGCGTAGCCGCGCCGCTTGGGAGCCGTCCGAGTTGATTTTATAATTGGCCGTGGAGGTATCCGGCACAACGGCAAAGTTACCCATGGCGGCATAGGCGGACGCCAGACCGGCAAAATCCACCTCTGCCAGCACCTGTTGCCGGATATCGGCAATATCGTCCCGGGTTTGTGCCTAGACCAGCGCCGCACATAGCATAAGGCTGGCCAGCAAAATCGGCATCATGGCTATGGTTGCAGGTAGGCGCCTAAATCAACCAGTTCCTTGTCACTGATTTCGGTTTTGCGAAACGGCGGCATGATCTTGACGCCATTGCGGACATAGAACGCCACCAGTTCAGGCGTCAGGTCGAGGCGCTCTTCCAGCACCGCAGGTTTCTCACCTTTATAGAGCAATTCAAGGGCAGACGTACCCGGATGTTTGACCCCACCTGGCGCATGACACGGTGAACACCAGTGGTTGTAAACCTTTTTGCCGTTCACGGTATCGCCTTCCTGCGCCATAACGGGTGCTGCAAACAACAGGAAAAGCACGAGGATGTTACGCATTGTCGTCATTCTCCCTCAGGTGCTTTGGCCAGATGCCGTAGCGTCCGGCTGAAATAATGCCGTTGGGATCGATGGCATCCTTGAGACGTTGCTGCAACCTGAGCAGGGCATGGTTGTTGAATGAGTAAGCCTGGGCGCAGTCGTCCATGAAGGCGGTGTGGGTGCGATACTCACCCCAGCCATGCTCGGCGGCCACCTTGACCAGCTCCCTAAAGATCTCCCGGGTCTTGCGGTTGGTGTCGGCATCGCGCGTGACGGTAAACCCGACCAGGATGGTGAACGTACGCTGATGGTAGGAATACGGCGGCACATTGAATACTGTACTGCCGCCCATCTCGCGTAATACCCGCCCTAGCACCTTGTTTGATTCGATCACGGCCTCACCGGTCATGGGCACGACGGGAGAAAAGCCGAGATGCCCGTTACTGCCGGTCGGGTTGAAATTGGAGCGATTGCCGAGCTGGAACACCGACATGGACGGCACCCCGAGATGGTTTTCATCCTGGGTCTGCATCAGCTCTTCATAGGGCATCGGGAAATTGAAAGACTCCTGATCCTGAAAACGCACACCTTCAATATGGGCGAACTGACGCTTTACATACTCCCAGCTCTGGTCGACGATCTCGCGCGGGCCGTAAAACTTGAACTGCGACGCCCAAAAAGGGGTGTCGATGCTGCGGGCAAACTCATCCAGTACCCGAATATCCTCCGCGCCGGCCCGATCATACCGTTCGGCCATTTCCGGGTTCTGTCCCAGAACGAACTGGATCGGAGACTGCACGCCGGCATTGGTATTCAGGACTCCGCTGTACATCAGGCGGGCGGTGACGCGCACCAGTTCGTGCACGTCGTTATACCCCATGACCTGCACGGTACCGGAACGAAACGCCTCCGGTGCCGGGTACAGCCAGAAGCCCATCTTGGTCACCACGCCGAAATTTGACTGGGCAAAGAGGCCGTCCAGCCAGGGACCATAGCCCCAGCGATACTGTTGCCAGGTTTCGGCTCCCGGCAAGGCCCCCATGCCGGTGCGCACGATGTCGCCATCGGCCAGTACCACTTCCATGCCGCAGTGGGCTTCGAAATGATCGCGGTAGGGATTCACGGTATACCCTACGCCATGGTCGAGAGCATTGCCGATCAGGCTGCCCCAGCCCGGATCAGGACAGTCGATCCACAGATCCAAGCCGCGTTCCTGGATGTAGTTATACAGATCAAAATAGGAAACGCCCGGTTCCACCAGCGCGAAGGCATTGTCTTCACTGACCTCGATGATGCGATTCATGCGTTTGAGGTCCAGAACGACTGAGCCATTCAGGACCGGCGCTGACCCGCCATAGCCCAGGTTCTTGCCGGTGGACACCGGGTACACCGGGATGCGGTAGGCGTTGCAGATGCGCATCAACGCCTGTACTTCTTCGGCCGATTGCGGCGCCAGGGCGATGGACGGAATCTTTTCCTCTTCCTCGCCCCACAGGGGTGAGTAGGCATCGCGGTAAAGATCAACATCGGCTTCGTCCGTGAAGACCCAGTCTGCACCAATGGCGGCTTCGAATTCACCAACGGCCCTGTCAAAATCTGCCTGGCTGACGCCGGGGGGATATCTCATGAAATCACCTCATTCATGATACTTGTAGATTGTGAAGCTGGCGCAATCAGCCAGGCTACGAGCGCCGGGATATTACGATCCGGCTGAGCCGGCGAGACCTCGGTCTGCCAATGCACACGCAGACGGTAATCGCGCGAGAACTGTGTGAGGCAGAACAGCACATCGTCACCGGTGATGCCGGCGGTAATGGCCTGCTGCTGCCAGCTACCCATCAAGGTATCGCGCCAGAGACTGGTGAGGTCGCCTGTCACCGGCGAGACGTTCCGAGCCATAAACACGCTGCCGGCCAGCGCCAGGCTGGCCGGGAAGCGCGTGTCATGGAGAACGCGTGTGACATCGCCTGGTACGCTTACCAATCCATTGGCAAATCCATTCGCGAGCGCCGGCACTGATGCGGCCAGCGTGCCCACGACACCACTTTGCAGAAACTGTCTTTTGGTGATCATTTATTAATATTTATCAATACGTTAGACATGTATAACGTGTTTTTTTCAAACATTCAAAGCGTACCACTTTTGCCTGTGCAAGCACACCACGGGGTTATCTTGCGTTTGGGTTACCCATAAAAAAACCGGGCCAGGCCCGGTTTTTTTTCACGTTTTATTTTCAGCCAGCATAGGCATAGATCATGGTCAGCACGCCCAGCACACAGCCCAGGAACACACTGTGCTTGAAGGTAAAGCGGAACAGCCTGCCCTCTTCATCCCGTGACATGCCGGTGGCCGCCACGGCGACTGCCAGGCTCTGCAAACTGATCATCTTGCCCATAACACCACCGGCGGAGTTGGCTGCTGCCATCAGCACCGGGCTCAGACCAAGGGAGTTGGCAGTGACTACCTGCAGGTTACCAAACAGGGCATTGGCCGACGTGTCGGAACCGGTCAGAAACACGGCCAGCCAGCCCAGCATAGCGCTGAAGAACGGGAACAGACCGCCGGTAATGGCGAAGGCGAGGCCCAATGTCACGGTCATGCCGCTGTAGTTCATTAGGTAGGACAGGCCCAGCACTGACGCAATGGTAAACAGGGAAAAACCCAGCTGCTGCAACACCGCGTACAGCAGTTTGAAATACCTGACCGGCGAGACCCTGAACACAAACGCTGCTGCAACCGTGGCCAGGGCACAGGCGGAGCCACCGGCAGACAGCCAGTTCAGGTTATAGACAGCACCGTAGGGAGTGGGATTTTCCACCACTGGTGCCATGCGCTGGACGACGTTGTGCAGGCCCGGCCATTCAATGGCCACCGTGACGCTTTCCAGCGCCCCGCTGATGATGCCACTGCCCCAGATCAGGACGAAAATCACCAGGAAGATATAGGGCGACCAGGCATAGATGGTGCGACCAAAACCGTGTGATTGCACTTCCATCACACCCTCGGTTTCTCCGGCCATGACAAAGTTGTCCTTGGGATGCCAGAGCTTGAGCAGCACGACCATGCCGATGATGGCAGTCATGGCGGCCACGATGTCGACCAGTTCAGGGCCGACATTGTTGGAAATGAGCAACTGCATGGAGGAGAAGCACAGGCCACATACCACCGCCGCAGGCAGCACCCCTTTCAGGCCCTTCCAGCCGCCCATGACCAGCACCAGGTAGGCTGGAATGAACACGGAAATCGGCGCACACAGGCGGCCGACCCAGGCGCTGAGCTCTTCCACCGGCAACCCGGTCACGCTAGCCAGGGTAGTCACGGGGACACCGATCGACCCAAAGGCTACCGGCGCGGTATTGGCCAGCAGGCAGATGCCGGCAGCAAAGAAGGGAGAGAAACCCAGACCGGTCAGCATGGCAGCTGCCACGGCAACCGGGGTACCGAAGCCGGCAGCGCCTTCAATAAAGGCGCCCAGGGCGAAAGCTATCAGCATGGCCTGCAACCGGCGGTCACCGGTAACCCCGCCGATGGAATCCTTGATGACCTCGAAATTGCCGGTTTCCACGGTGATGCGGTACAGCACCACCGCCCAGAATACGATCCAGCCAATGGGGAACAGGCCGAACGCGGCACCCATGGTAATGGATCCGATCATCGGTCCGATCGGCATGCCATACACCGCGATGGCGACCACGATGGCAGCGGCCAGGCCGGATACGGCCGCGACCCAGGCCGGTTTGCGCAGAATACCGATCAGCACCAGCAGCACAAAAATCGGCACAGCGGCCAGAAGCGCGGAAATGGCCAGGCTGTCAGCCACCGGCAGGTAGTTTTGTTCCCACATGAAGAATTCCCCAGAAAATTATTATTTTTATATCCCCGGAAAAGGGACAGTAAAGCCCGAATTAAACCCCGTGGCGGCTGAATTCTCAAGGGGCAGGCACGGAACAGGGATAGGATCGGACGAGTACTGATAGTGACAACACGTTAATTGTCAGCAAACGGGCTGCGCCCTATGCCGACCTAAAAATTCATCCGAGGAACGCTTTATCTTTTTATCCTTTTATCCTTTTATCCTTTTATCTTTTTATCGAACCCTGGCAGCGGTCACCATTTCACAACCGGCAATATTTTCAGCGCATGATCGCGCCTCTCCCATAGACCTCCAACCCCCGGTATGGCTATGCTAGCCGCTCTTTGAGAGCGTGTGAGGAGCCTGCCATCAACTGGGTCTTCGTTTGTATAGTCGGCTACATCCTGCTGCAGCTGCTGGTCTGCGTGGTGGTCATGAACCGCATGACCAGCGAGCAGGATTACCTGCTGGCCGGACGCCGGCTAGGGCTGCCCATGGTGGCCATGTCCATATTTGCCACCTGGTTTGGCGCCGAAGCCTGTATCGGCGCTGCCGGCATCATTTACCACGAAGGCCTGTCGGGCAGCCGGGCCGACCCCTTCGGTTATGCCTTGTGTATTTTCATCCTGGGCTATTTCTTTGCGCGCAAACTCTGGTGCCGCGGCCTGACCACGCTCGCGGATTTCTATCGCCAGCGTTATGGTTCCCAGGTTGAAAAACTGGGCGTGCTGCTCATGGTTCCAACCTCGGTATTCTGGGCAGCTGCCCAGATCCTGGCTTTTGGCCATGTGCTGTCCTCCATTTCAACCATGCCACTGGAACTTGCCATTGGCTTTGCCGCTACCATTGTCATGACCTATACCGCCCTGGGTGGCCTGCTGGCCGATGCCGTATCTGACATCATCCAGGGCAGTGTACTGGTGATTGGCCTGATGGTGATCTTTGTCATAGTGCTGCTCAACCTGCCGGACGCAGCAACACTGGGCAGCGTCCTGACACCGGAGCGACTCAGTTTTCGTGCCTCGGGTGAAAACTGGCTTGGCGTTATCAACAGCTGGTCGATTCCGTTCATTGGCTCACTTTTTTCCGCGGAACTGATAACGCGTATGCTGGCATCACGCTCCGAGCAGGTAGCCCGGCGCGGCGCACTGGTTGGTGGTTCCATATATATTGTTGTTGGTCTGATGCCGGCAGCGATTGGCCTAATAGGCCCAGCACTCGTGCCGGGACTGGAAGACGGGGAACAACTGCTGCCAGAACTGGCTGAAGCCTTGCTGCCAACCACGTTGTATGTGGTGTTTATCGGCGCACTGCTCTCTGCCATCCTTTCCACGGTGGACAGCGCCCTGCTCAATGCCGGCGCCCAGGTCTCTCACAACATCCTGTTACCGATGATCGGTGTGACCGGTGAAAAACAAAAAGTGCTTTATGCCCGTATTGCGGTTGTCTTTTTCGGCATGATTGCCTGGTTGCTGGCTCGCAGCGCCGAAAGTGTTTACAGCCTCGTGGAGGAGTCCTCGGCGTTCGGGTCTGCCGGCGTATTTACCTGCTGCCTGATGGGACTGAGCCAGCATCGTGGCGGCCCGCGCACAGCCACTGCCTCGATGCTGGCCGGTATAATCAGCTACGGCGTGCTGGCTTATGTCGTGGTCTACGATTACGCTTACCTGATGTCGTTGGTATGTGCTCTATCCACGTTCACAACACTGATGTGGTTCGATCAGCCCACCCCCGATGAACATGCCAACCCTACGCCGGCCTGAACATGGGTTTTCGGAACCATTTGATGGCGTTATTGCCTAATGCACCAGAAGGCTTGTAACAGGCCTTACCGGCTATTCAGCGGTTAGTGAACCGGCTGTTTTATTCCATTTTCATTCACGACCTGGCAACCTGCGGTTAATAAATCTATGAGCAACAAAACCATTCTGATTGGCGGCGCTTTTGGCGGCCTTGTCCTATTTTTCCTCCTGATACTGTTCCTGGGTGGCGAAGAAGCACAGGTCACCCCGCCGGATACCCTGGTTGTCACCGAACTGCCACCACCACCGGTAGCGGTCACCCAGCCTGAGCCTGTAACCCTGACAATGCCTGTCACTGAAATACCGGAACCCGAAATCGTCACAGCTGAACCCGAGGTGCCTGGTGTCACAGAAACCGCACCGACCCTGCCGGAACCTGACCCTCTGCCCGGTCTGAACGAATCCGATCCCTATGTACTGGAGCAGGTTGGCACACTGCAAAATAGTAATGCCGTTCAACGCCAGCTGACCTCAATGCAGATCCTTCGCAAATTTGTGGTGCTGGTGGATGGCATGAGTCGCGGTGAAGTGCCGGATCGTGACCTGCCGGTGATTCGTGGCCAGGGGAATGTTGTGGTCAACGAGGTTAATGAGGAATTCTATCGCCTGGATCCGGCTACCTATACGCGTTTCAACCTGCTGGCCAATACGTTTGCCGCCATGGATGCCCGCCAGCTGGCAGCGTTGTACCGAGACATGTCGCCCCTGTTTGACACCGCCTATGCGGAGCTGGGTTACCGTGACCGGCAGTTCAGCAATGTCCTGGCCCAGGCCATCGACAGCGTGCTGGCTGTGCAACTGCCCGTGGGCGAAGTCCTGCTGACTCGGCCGTCCGTGCACTATCGCTTTGCCGATCCCGGGCTGGAAGCTCGTAGCGACCTGGAAAAGCTGTTTATTCGCATGGGTCCTGAAAACACAGCCAGGATTCAGGCCAAGGTGCGGGAAATCAAACCGCTGCTGGTGCGCTGAACGCCCTGATCAGGGCAGATTGTCCAGGTAGTCGACTACAAGGTCGGGAAAGTCGGTAAAGACCCCATCAACGCCGGCATCCAGAAAAAAGATATCCAGCAGCCGGTCAAAATCCTCGGCATAGGCAGGCAGCCGGCCGAGATCACGCCGGAACGTATACGGATGTACCACCAGGCCGGCGGCGTGGGCCTGACCCACCAGCGGTGTGAACTGCAGGTTCCCTGCCGTCGACCCGGGCTCCACCACCATGTCCATGCTAGGACCTATGCCATCCGCATAGCGCGCAATTTCCTGGATACCTGCGCGCTCGAACATCCACCTGTAGTCATAGGGAACCCAGTTGTCACCATCCCGCTGGTATGTTTCCAGCCAGTCGTTCCAGGCAATCAGCTGGACCAGTTGTATATCCATTTCCAGCGTGGGGAGCAATTCGTCATGAATCCTGAGCAGCTCCGGATAATCAAATGTTTGCAGGTAGACCCTGTCCTCACGAGCGGTATAGCCGTAATCCGCCAGTGTTTCCAGGATAGCCCGGGACAGGTCCTTCCCGTGCTGGTGATGAAACCAGGGCGACTTGGCTTCCACGTACAACCCGGCATCCCGACCGGTAGTCTGGTTGAGTCCCTGGACAAGTTCTATTTCCTCGGCCAGGGTATGTAAACGGAATACTGACTGCCCGGTGGGAAACCGGCCGCTATTCGGCATCTCACTGACATGAAGCTGGCGCAGTTCCGCCAGGGTGAAATCGATGACATAAAAGCTGCCATCGGCACGTGCCCGCTCCGGAAATCTGTCGGCCACATCCGTTGTCCGTTCCAGCGTAAGGTCATGAATGACGATCAGCTGGTCATCCCGGCTCATCACCACATCCTGCTCAATGAAATCTGCACCCTGGGCATGGGCCAGCACCTTGGCCGCCAGGGTGTGTTCAGGCAGGTAGCCGCTGGCACCGCGATGGGCAACCACAACTTTCTCAGGTGACTGGGCAAACGTTTGGCCGGGCATCGCCATGGCCACCAGTAGCGCCAACAGGAAAATCGGCGATAACGGCAGGGGCATATCTGTCATGAGGCGGCTTGTCATGGAGACAGCTTACAACGATTCTGTTAACCGGCCATAAAGAGTTTCAGACAAACCCGAACAGCGGCGGGAACAGGATCACCACGGCTGCGGCCCAGACCGCATAAACTGGCAGGTAGACCATTTGCCAGTGCACCAAGGCCGCAAACGGCTGCTGGCCCTGGATAAAACGTCTGTAAAGCACGGCAGACCAGCCGAGGTTGACCAGGAGAATCAGGTTCTCACCCAGCACGGCAAGGCGATTTGGCGTAAATCCAAATTCCGTGATGCGCCCGGCAATGGCAGCTAGCGCAATAAGATCGGCGAGCAAGGCACACACCACCAGGGTCAGTTGCAGACGGTCAAACCACCCCGGTGGGGCCATCAGATCCCTGGCCGACAAGGCATACAGCAACAGGCCCAGCACCATGGCCAGCACGATGTCGTAGATGATCAGCACATCACGTTCCATGGCCATGTCCTGCCCGGCGAACAGCTTGGTCACCAGAAAGCCGGCCAGCAGCAGCGTGAACAATGGTGTGAAGACCCGGGTCAGTACCGGCGCGATGTTTTCGATCACACCCTGTTTTGACTCGACCAGCCAGGCCGCCACGAGTACGGCGCCGGTTGCCCCGCAGGGCAGTATCCAGGTGAATACCAGTTGTGCAGGATTCAGGCCGATGGAGGAAAACAGCATCACGGTAAGCGCCATGAAGACACCGCCACCCAGCGCAATCAGGCTGTAATAGATCATCAGTTCTCCAGTGAAGCGGACGAAATCCATCCTGCCGCTGTCACCCTGCCAGCGGTCACCGGCATGGGCAAAACCCACCACCAGCCAGAGCGCTATGGGCAAGTGCAGGATGCCAAGGAGGTGGGTATCGCCCAGTGGTATGAAAGGATAAACATTCATCACCACCAGCCCCGCCACCAGTGGTGGCACGATTTTCACCCGGTCGGCACGCTGCAGACTGCGCTTCCAAAAAAAATAGCCACACAACCATGGCACAACAAAATACGGCGCGTGGACCAGGTAAAACAGGGGCAGGTCCTGGTCCGGGTGCAGGGCAAACAAGCCACTGAGGTCCCAGATCTTGAAGGAAAAGGCCGCTGCTGCCGCAAGCAGCAGTACGACCAACAGTTCGCGATCGGTTGTTCCCCGCGTCGCACTGCCAGAGCCCATGACCAGCTGCTTCCAAAGCCGTTCCGTATGTTCCAGGGCATACTCATGGGAAATGGCATCCAGTTTGCCCAGGCGCCTGATCGCCACGAAGAGCGCCTCTTCCTCACTCAGCCCTGTTCCCTGCAACTCGACACTCTGGCCACGCAGGTGGTCTTCCAGCTCATCAATGTCCTCACCCGCCAGTGCCCGGCGTTGTTCCAGGTAACGGCGCCAGTCGGCAATCATGGCTTCAGCATCAAACAAGGAGTCATGCATGATCAGTACACCCCTGATATCACAGGCACAGTAGCCCCTTGCACAAGCCGGCTCCACACCAGGCGCAGGGCCTGATCCACCGTTTGCCATTGCTGCCGGTGTTCTGCCAGCTGCGCTTTGCCGTTGTCGGTCAGCTGGTAGTACTTGCGCTTGCGTCCGGTTTCGGCGGTGCCCCAGCGGGCCTTAATATAGTCCTGGCGTTCCAACCGGTGCAGTACCGGATAAAGCATGCCGTCAGTCCATTCCAGCTGGCCGTCAGACAACTCCTTCACGCGCTTGATAATGGCGTAACCGTAACTGTCCCCTTCAGCAAGGATGGCCAGCACCAGTGGGGTGGCCGAGGCGGCCATGAGGTCTTTATTCAGTTTCATAACAGGCAGGTCCCCTGATGCCCGGATTCACCGTCCCGGCACTGTTTGCGAAAATTGGTAGGACAAGGTATCAAATACATGGCAGCACAATACATTGCACTTCTATGCATTTCAATCTGACCTGAGCTGGTACCGTCATGTCCAAGCGTGTTTCAGGGAGATGCCGCAGACCAGTCTCGCCTCTTCAATCCGAGGTGAAATAAGCCGCCCCGCTGCTGCCGACAAGAGGGTAAGGTCCTCGTTGTTGTGTCCGTCACTGACCTTGTGCAACTGTGGTCCGCTCTGGCGGCACATGGACAGCGAAGATGCAGGCAAACAGCAGCCACAATGTCAACAAGCCTGGTGCGCCTGAAACTTGCTTTCCTGAACCCAGAATTGAACACCTGAACCAGCATAACGCTCGAATTAGACTGGCAGGAAAGATAGAATATCCCCAGCCCTTTTCCACCCAACAGACTGCACGCGATTTTGAAAACCGAATTCCTGGGTAAAACCCTTTCCGGCCCTTTTACAGTCCCTTCCGGCATCGTCACCTGTGCCGCCCCGATCATCCAGCGCTTCTTTGACCAGATTCCTGAAGTCGGCGTGCTCACCACCAAGAGTATCTGCCTGGAGCCCCGTGCCGGTTATCGCGAACCGATTCTGAGCCAGTATGCCCCGGGCTGCTTCGTCAATGCCGTTGGCCTGACCAATCCAGGTGCTGTCAAATCCGCCGAACTGATGCGCGACTTGAAGATACCGGAAGACCGTTTTCTGCTGGTGTCGATCTTTGGCGGTTCAGTCGAGGAATACATGGAAGTCGCCAGGATTCTGGCTCCCGTGGCTGACGGACTGGAGCTGAACCTGTCCTGCCCGCATGCCAAGGGCTACGGCATGGCCATGGGCCAGGATCCCGCCCTGGTCAGGGAAATCACTGCCGCGGTGAAAGCTGCAGTAGATGTGCCGGTAATTCCCAAGCTGACCCCCAACGTCCCGAATTTTGCCGAAATCGCCGAAGCCGCCGTCGCTGGAGGCGCAGATGCTCTGTGTGCCATCAACACCGTTGGCCCGGGCCAGCATACCCGGCACGGACACCCTGTGCTCAGTAACGGCGAAGGCGGCATGTCTGGCAAAGGTGTATTGCCCATTGCGCTGAAATGCGTCAACCAGATCAAACATCTGGATGTCCCGCTCATTGCCTGCGGCGGGCTGTCCAGCGCAGACAATATCCGCTCATTCCAGAGTGCCGGTGCGGATGTCTTCGGTGTTGGCTCTGCCCTCATCGGTATGACCACCGACCAGATCGCCCACTACTTCAAGGTTCTGACTGCCGACCTTGCAGAAGGCACCAACCATGCTGAAGCCCTGGTGCGGTATGACGTCGACATGGAGTTTGCCCCGGTCACGCTGGTGGAAAACAAGCGTGTGTGTGATGACATCTGCATTCTCACCTTTGACCGCAAGGTTCCGGTCAAGGCTGGCGAATTCATTTTCCTGTGGGTGCCGGGCCTGGGAGAAAAACCGTTTTCGGCCCTCACTGACGATCCGTTTTCCCTGGTTGTGATCAATCTGGGCCAGTTTACCGAAGCCATGATGAGCCTGGCGCCGGGCACAGAATGTTACGTCCGCGGTCCGCATGGCATCGCCGCCAACCCGCCTGCCGGATCCAAAATTATGGCGGTTTCCGGCGGAACCGGACTGGCAGCGGTTTACCAGATTGCCCGCGATTTCAGCCAGGCAGGCCACGAAACGGAAATATTCTTTGGCGCCCGAAGCGAAGAGCGGCTGTATTTCATTGATGAATGTGAAGCCGTATGCCCAACCCACGTTGCGACCAATGATGGCAGCGTGGGTTACCAGGGGCTGATCCCTGACCTGTTACGTGAACGCCTGTCTGCCATGTCGCAAGACGAACTCGACAATCTCGTGTTCTATAACTGCGGCCCGGGCCCCATGGTGCATGCCGCCGTGGCCGTGGAGAATGAGTTCTGTCAGCCACACCAGATCTTCAGTGCCATCGACTACATGACCAAGTGTGGTGTCGGTATCTGCGGCGCCTGTAATTCACCGGACGGTCGCCGGCTGTGTGTGGACGGCCCGTTCCTCGTCGACAATTAATGTGGCCACCATAGCCCGGGGATAAACGCCCTGATAAAAAGCAGGTATAAAAAAAGGGATGCACGAGGCATCCCTTTTTTATGCGCTTCAGTTCTGTCAGCTGTTATAGACAGCCATTGCAGCAGAAACCGCTTTGCCACTGTTGATCGGCGCACCCATGTCGCTGAGCACCGCATCCAGGGCACCCAGGCAGAGCAGCACATTGGTCTTGCAGCAGCTTTCACCCATGAGACCGATGCGCCAGACCTTGCCGGCCAGCGCGCCAAGACCGGCACCAATTTCCAGGTTGTAATCGTTCAGCAAGGCAGCGCGCACCTTGGCTTCTTCCACACCTTCCGGCACGGTAACTGAATTCAGCTGCGGCAGACGGTAATCTGCATCCACGACAAAACTCATGCCCATGGCCTCAATACCTGCTGCAAGGGCCTTGTGATGGAAGGCATGACGGGCCCAGGCATTTTCCAGCCCTTCTTCTTTCAGGATCACCAGCGACTCGTGCAGGCCATACATGCTGTTGACCGGAGCGGTATGGTGATATGTACGACCACCAGCACCATCCCAGTAGCCCATCACCAGGCTCATATCCAGGAACCAGCTTTGCACCTTCGTCTTGCGGTTCTTGATGACTTCCACGGCCCTATCGCCAAAACTGACCGGCGAAATACCCGGCGGGCACGACAGGCATTTCTGGGTACCGGAATAGATGGCATCGATACCCCAGCCATCCACATCCAGTTCCACACCGCCCAGACCGGTCACGCTGTCCACCAGGGACAGGGCGTCATACTTGTGGGCCAGTTCAGTCAGAGTTTTGGCATCGCTGCGGGCTCCAGTCGACGTTTCGGCATGGACAAAAGCCAGCAACTTGGCATCCGGATTGGCCTTGAGGGCATCTTCCACTTTCTGTGGATCAACCGGTTTGCCCCAGTCGTCCTGGACCATGATGGCCTGTGCACCGCAGCGCTCGACGTTCTCTTTCATGCGGCCACCGAAGACACCGTTCTGGCAAACAACAGCCTTGTCACCTGGCTCTAGCAGGTTGACGAAGCATGATTCCATGCCGGCAGATCCAGGCGCAGACACAGGAATGGTCAATTGGTTGCTGGTCTGGAAGGCATACTGCAGCAAGCCCTTGATTTCATCCATCAAGCCGACAAATGCCGGGTCGAGATGTCCGATAGTCGGTGCCCCCATAGCGGCGGTGACGCGTGGGCTCACATCCGAAGGACCAGGGCCCATCAGGGTACGTTTCGGGGGATGAAAGGATTTGCTCATAGGTCTTCCTCAATCAAAGTGCTGTTACCGGCTGCAAAGCCAAATGCTGGAAACAAAAAAAGCCGAAAGAACGGCTTTTTTTATTGATGGATCCTGTTGCTGATTAATCTTCGTCAGCGTAGTCGTCTTCAGGACGATCAACCAGTTCCACGTAGGCCATTGGCGCCTTGTCACCAGGGCGCGGACCGCACTTGATGATGCGCATATAGCCGCCCGGGCGCTCGGTGTAACGCGGACCCAATTCGCTGAACAGTTTGCCAACAGTAGCCTTGTTGCGGACACGGTCGAATGCCAGGCGGCGGTTGGCCACGCTGTCGTTCTTGGCTAGCGTAATCAGGGGCTCCGCATAACCACGCAGTTCCTTGGCCTTGGCCAGGGTGGTCTTGATGATTTCGTGCTCCACCAGGGATGTAGTCATGTTGCGAAACATCGCTTTACGATGACTGCTGTTCCTGTTGAGCTGACGTCCGGAATGACGGTGACGCATGACGAATTACCTTAAAATGCTTCTATGTCTAACTTGAATCGATAGGATAACTGAACTATTTGTAGGAGGGGCTTTAGCCCCGAATGATTCGCGGCTAAAGCCGCTCCTTCAAGGGTTTCGTTATTCTCCCTAATTTTCCTTATGCCGCGCGATCGTCGCCTTTCAAGGACGAGGGCGGCCAGTTTTCCAGACGCAGGCCCAGGGACAAGCCCTTGGATGCCAGTACGTCCTTGATTTCAGTCAGTGACTTTTTACCCAGGTTCGGGGTTTTCAGCAGTTCCACTTCGGTACGCTGAATCAGGTCACCAATGTAGTAAATGTTTTCTGCTTTCAGGCAGTTGGCGGAACGGACAGTCAGTTCCAGGTCATCAACCGGACGCAGCAGGATTGGGTCGATCTTGTCTTCCTGCTCTTCCGGCTCCTTGATGGCGTCGTTCTGCAGGTCAACGAATACACCCAGCTGGTGCTGCAGGATGGTGGCAGCCTGGCGAATGGCTTCTTCCGGATCGATGGTACCGTTGGTTTCCAGCTCCAGAATCAGCTTGTCCAGGTCGGTGCGCTGCTCCACACGGGCATTTTCGACCGAGTAAGTCACACGGTTGACCGGTGTGTAGGAGGCATCCAGCATCAGTTTGCCTACGGCACGGGTATCATCATCAGCATTGATGCGCGCATCGGCAGGCACGTAACCACGGCCAACACCGATTTTGATGTGCATGTTGATGGCGCCATTCTCGTTCAGGTTACAGATCAGGTGATCCGGATTAACGATTTCAACGTCCTGGTCTAGCGTGATGTCGCCAGCCGTGACAGGACCCTTGCCGCTCTTGTTCAGGTTCAGAACCACTTCTTCCTTACCATTGAGAATAACGGCCAGGCCTTTCAGGTTCAGAATGATTTCGATGACGTCTTCCTGGACACCTTCAATGGTGCTGTATTCATGAACAACACCGTCAATTTCCACTTCCTCTACCGCGCAACCGGGCATGGAAGACAACAGGATCCTGCGCAGGGCATTGCCCAGAGTGTGACCAAAGCCCCTTTCCAGCGGCTCCAGTACTACTTTTGAGTGACACTTATCAAATTCATCAACTTGGATAACTTGCGGTGTCAGAAAATTCGTTAACGAAATTTGCATGGATTCCCTCTTGGTCCTGGTAATGACTTTATCGATTACTTGGAGTAAAGCTCTACAATCAAGCTTTCGTTAATTTCAGATGACAGCTCGGTACGCTCTGGCCTGCTCTTGAACACGCCTTCCATTTTGTCGGTATTTACATCAATCCACTCAACAGGAGCACGTGCAGCGGCCTGATCCAGTGCGGACTTGATGCGCAGCTGGTTCTTGGCTTTTTCACGGATCGTAATGACATCACCTTCGGCAACCTGGAAAGAAGGAATATTGACGGTCCGGCCGTTAACCTGGACAGCCTTGTGGGAAACCAGCTGACGGGCTTCAGCACGGGTAGCGCCAAAACCGATACGGTAAACCACGTTGTCCAGACGGGACTCGAGCAGCTGCAGCAGGTTTTCACCCGTGGCGCCTTTCAGGCGGGCAGCTTCCTTGTAGTAGTTGCGGAACTGTTTTTCCAGCACACCGTACATACGACGTACCTTCTGCTTTTCACGCAGCTGTACACCGTAGTCGGACAGGCGGGCACGGCGGTTGCCATGCTGGCCGGGGACGGTTTCGGCTTTACATTTATCATCCAGGGCGCGAACACCGCTCTTCAGGAACAGGTCGGTACCTTCCCTTCTGGACAATTTACACTTGGGGCCAATATAACGTGCCATATGCTTTTCCGGTTTCTCTGTATTCTGTAACGAAACTGTTGATTATCTGTTTAGACGCTTAGACCCTGCGGCGCTTCGGCGGACGACAGCCGTTGTGCGGGATCGGAGTCACGTCAGTAATGTTGCTGATTTTCAGGCCACAGGCATTCAGTGCTCTGACAGCGGACTCACGGCCCGGACCAGGTCCATTCACCCTGACATCGATGTTTTTCAGGCTGTAGATTTCGATGGCCGCTTTGCCAGCGCGCTCGGCAGCAACCTGTGCGGCGAACGGCGTGCTTTTCCTAGAACCACGGAAGCCGGAACCACCTGATGTTGCCCAGGACAGAGCATTACCCTGGCGGTCGGTAATCGTAATAATGGTGTTGTTGAAGGACGCGTGGATGTGCGCAACGCCATCGTTGACGGCAACGCGTGCTTTCTTGCGACCTTGTGTACCGGGTTTAGCCATTAATCGTCTTCCTGTATATAAACTTTATTAGCCGTTTTTAGCTGTGTAATTGCGCTTACTTGCGAATCGGTTTGCGCGGCCCTTTACGGGTGCGGGCATTGGTCTTGGTTCGCTGGCCGTTAACCGGCAGGCTGCGACGATGACGAATACCACGATAGGTACCCAGATCCATCAGGCGCTTGATGTTCATGGACACTTCGCGACGCAGGTCACCTTCAACCACCAGCTTGCTGATTTCATTACGGATAGAATCCAGCTGCTCCTCACTCAGGTCACTGACCTTGGTTGTCGGGGCAATACCGGTCGTCTCACACAGTGAGGCGGCAGTAGCGGGTCCAATCCCGTAGACATATCGCAGGGAAATCCCGATATGCTTGTTATCTGGTATGTTGACACCGGCGATACGCGCCATAGTTTGTCTCCGATATTCCTGTGCTTTTCAGCCGTTCAGTTAAATTTCTATTAAACCGTTACTTTTCAGTAAGTTACCAAGCTCAAGCCTGAGCTGATTGATATGGCAGAAACCGTTTCTGGCTCCCTGAAAAAAGGCCGCGTAGCTTATCGCCTGACCCTTTAAAAATCAACCGTTTAGGCGACTGCCATTAACCCTGCCGCTGCTTGTGGCGAGGCTCTTTGCAGATCACACGTACTGTGCCGTTACGCTTGATGATCTTGCAGTTGCGGCAGATTTTCTTGACTGATGCCCTGACTTTCATAACTTACTCCAAAACCTTCCCATACCTATGCAGGCCTATGCCCGGTTTGTGCGACCTGGCGCTTAGCGTTTGAAGGAGCCGATATTCGACTTCTTCATCAGTGATTCATACTGGTGTGACATCAGATGTGACTGCACCTGGGACATGAAGTCCATGCAGACCACCACCACAATCAGCAGTGACGTACCACCCAGCTGGAAAGGCACATTGGCCGCTACCTGAAGAAACTGCGGCAACAGACAGATCATCGTAATGTAGATGGCGCCAAACATGGTCAGGCGGGTCATCACGCTATCTACGTAGTTAGCTGTCTGCTCACCAGGACGGATACCGGGTATGAAAGCACCGGAACGTCTCAGGTTGTCTGCAATTTCCTTCGGGTTAAACACCAGCGAGGTATAAAAGAAACAAAACGCCACGATGAGTGTGGCAAACACCAGGATGTACAGCGGCTGACCCGGTCCAAGGATCAATGCCAGGTCTGCCATCCACTCCATGCCTTCGTTCTGGCCAAACCACTGACCCAGGGATGCCGGGAACAGCAGGAACGAACTGGCAAAGATAGCCGGAATCACGCCGGCCATATTCACTTTCAGAGGCAGATGGCTGGATTGCCCCTGGTACATCTTGCGGCCCTGCTGACGCGGGGCATAGTTTACGGTGATGCGACGCTGTGCCCTTTCCACAAAGACCACGCAACCGATCACGGCAGCGGCAATCACGGCTACCACAAACAGGGCCAGTGGCTGAATCTGGCCTTCAGCGGCCTGCTCCAGGGACTGACCAATCGCTGCCGGCAGGCCGGCCACGATACCGGCGAAAATCAGCAGTGAAATACCGTTGCCAACGCCACGCTCGGTAATCTGCTCACCCAGCCACATCAGGAACATCGCTCCAGTGATCAGTGAGACGAAAGCGGTGAAGTAGAAGCTGAAGTTGGCTTCAAACGCCAGCTGCGCCAGCAGGCCCGTGGTGATGGCCACAGCCTGGATAGAGGCAAACAGCAACGCGCCATAGCGGGTGTACTGACTGATCTTGCGACGGCCCGACTCACCCTCCTTTTTCAGCTGCTCCAGCTGCGGTGTGGTGGCAGTCAGCAACTGCATGATAATGCTGGCAGTGATGTACGGCATGATGCCTAGCGCAAAGATACTCATGCGCTCAATGGCACCACCGGAGAACATGTTGAACAGGCCGAGGAAAGTACCCTGGTTCTGATTGAACAGCGCCTGTAATTGATCCGGATTGATACCCGGTACCGGAATATGGGTACCGATGCGGTATACGATGATGGCGAACACGACAAAGAACAGTCTGGCTTTCAATTCAGCCAATCCGTCACCTTTACCTGGTCGCATACCTGCAGTTGCCATAATAATTCCGGTTAGATTCTCTTACTGTTGCCGAGTTTGCCGAGGCTTACTCTGCTGATTTAGCTTCTTTCTTGGTTTTCTTGCCTTTGGGGGCTTCTTCAGCGGGTTCTACCACTTTGCCGCCTGCCGCTTCGATCGCAGCCTTGGCACCCTTGGTCACACGAATACCTTCAACAGTGACCGCCTTGGTGACATCACCGGACAGCATGATCTTCACACGCTTGGTCTTGCGATCAATGACGTTGGCTTTTTCCAGCGTCTCCAGGTTGACGACTTCGCCTTCAACCCTGGCCAGCTCGGATGTGCGCACTTCTGCAGTGGTGCTGCCGATACGGGAGAAGAAACCGTATTTCGGCACACGCTTCTGCAAAGGCATCTGACCGCCTTCGAAACCCGGACGGACCTTGCCACCGGAACGGGATTTCTGACCCTTGTGGCCACGGCCGGCAGTTTTGCCCAGACCGCTACCAATACCACGGCCAACGCGTTTCTTTGCATGGACGGAGCCAGGAACAGGTGCCAATGTATTCAATCGCATGTCAGTCACTTTTCGTCAAAAATTGGTTTAGTTAAATACTGTCTTACAGTTATGCCGTCTCGAAACCTACTCAGGCGTCAGAGACTTCAACCAGGTGAATCACCTTGTTGATCATGCCGCGTACCGCAGGCGTATCGATCACTTCCACGGTATGACGGATGCGTCTGAGGCCCAGGCCACGCATGCACTGACGGTGTTTTTCCAGCGCACCAATGGTGCTCTTGATCTGGGTTACTTTTACTTTTTTGTCTGCCATGGGACTACCCGTGTTCTGTTCGCTATCAGGTCAGTTATAACGCTGAAAACCTGTTAATAATTACTCGATGATCTCTTCGACAGTCTTGCCGCGCTTGGCTGCCACATCTTCCGGGGCACGCATGTTCTGCAGACCTTTGAAGGTAGCGCGAACCACGTTGACCGGGTTGGTGGAACCGTAACATTTGGCCAGAACGTTATGGACACCGGCCAGTTCCAGGATGGCACGCATGGCGCCACCGGCAATGACACCAGTACCTTCAGAAGCAGGCTGCATGAAGATCTTGGACGCACCATGACGAGCCTTGATCGGATACTGCAATGTATCGCCGTCCAGCTGCACGCTGATCATGTTGCGACGGGCAGCTTCCATAGCTTTCTGGATGGCCAGAGGCACTTCACGTGCTTTACCACGACCGAAACCTACACGGCCATTGCCATCACCAACCGCTGTCAGCGCGGTAAAACCGAAAATACGGCCACCCTTGACCACTTTGGCCACACGGTTAACCTGGATCAGCTTTTCCTGCAGGCCTTCTTCGTTCTTGCTCTGTTCGTTTTTCAATGCCATTTTTTGAACCGTCTGTCTTAGAATTCCAAACCGTTTTCACGGGCAGCTTCAGCCAGCGCCTTCACGCGGCCGTGATACATGTAACCACTACGGTCGAAAGCAACGCTGGTGATACCGGCGGCTTTGGCCTTTTCAGCGATGGCCTTGCCGACTTCCTGGGCGGAAGCCACATTGCCTGATTTCTTTTCGCCCAGTGAAGAAGCGGTCGCCAGCACTTTATGGTCAGGAGAAATCACCTGCGCATAGATGTGGCGCGGGCTCCGGTAAACACACAGACGGTTTACACGCAGTTCGCTGATCTTGGCACGTGTCCGTTTGGCACGTCTCAGACGAGATTTTTTCTTCTCGTTCATAGTCTTGTCTCTTGCCTCTTCTCTGTTAGCGCCGGAAACAGTCCTGCCACTTCCGGTCTTTTCAATAAATGCTGTTTGGGGCTTAGCGCCTATTTACTTTTTCTTCGCTTCTTTGCGGAACACACGCTCGTTCGCATAACGGATACCTTTGCCTTTGTAGGGCTCTGGTGGCCTGAACTTGCGAATCTCGGCAGCAACCTGACCTACCATCTGCTTGTCAGCACCCTTGATCACGATTTCTGTCTGCGTCGGCGTTTCAGCAGTAATGCCTTCCGGCAGGGTGTAATCAATCGGATGCGAATAACCTACAACCAGGTTCAGGGTCTTGCCCTGGGCCTTGGCCCTGTAACCAACACCGACCAGTTCCAGTTTCCTTTCGAAACCGTCACTCACGCCTGTCACCATGTTGCTGACCAGAGAACGGAAAGTACCGGTCATGGCAACAGCTTCCTTGCTTTCTTTCCTGGCGGAAAGCTTGAGCTGGTTGTCTTCGTTGACGACGCTCACCAGTTCATGCAGCGCTAGCTCAAGAGAGCCATTGCCGCCTTTCACGGAAATATTGCTGTCAGTGATGTTCACCTGAACACCGCTGGGCAGATCAACTGGGGCATTTGCTATTCTGGACATAAGCCTGTTCTTCCAAAAAATTCGACTATCGTGGTTTCAAAAACCTGAAAATGTTCTCGTTCGACTTGCCTGGTTGCTTAAAAGACCGTGCACAGGACTTCGCCACCTACACCGGCTTTCCTAGCAGCCTTGTCAGTCATCACACCCTTGTTGGTAGAGACGACAGAAATGCCAAGACCAGCACGTACCTGCGGAATTTCTTCCTTGCCCTTGTACTGGCGCAGACCCGGACGGCTGCCACGACGCAGCTCTTCGATAACCGGCTTACCGTTGAAGTATTTCAGCTCAACAGTCAGTTCCGGCTTGACCAGATCGTCGTTCACGCTGAAACCAGTGATATAACCTTCCTGTTTCAGTACTTCCAGAATGGCCTGCTTGATCTTGGAAGACGGGCAGGACACGCTGGTCAGGCCGGCCATCTGGGCGTTCCTGATACGTGTCAACAGATCTGCGATAGGGTCTGACATGCTCATAGTGTTGTCTCTTGCCTCTTTAAATACTGATTAACTGACCAACAGCGGCTTAGGCTTACCAACTGGCTTTGGTCAGGCCGGGAACATCACCTTTCATGGCGTGTTCACGCAATTTATTACGGCACAGTCCGAACTTGCGGAAAACACCGTGCGGACGGCCGGTTACCTGGCAACGATTGCGTTGACGAGTCGGGCTGGCGTCACGCGGCAGTTTTTGCAGCTTGACCTGGGCATCCCACTTTTCCTCGTCAGAGGCGGTAGCGCTACCGATGACAGCTTTCAGCTCGGCACGCTTTACGGCGTACTTGGCTATCAGCTTGGCGCGCTTGTTTTCCCTTGCGATCATTGAGGTCTTGGCCATGTTACTTTGCTCTCTATCTAAAATTTATCAGTGACTTATGCGGCTTTTTGCGCAGTTTCACGGAACGGGAACTTCATCGCCTTGAGCAGCGCACGTCCTTCCTCGTTGGTTTTGGCAGTGGTGGTAATGGTGATATCCATGCCACGCAGTGCATCAATCTTGTCGTAATCGATTTCTGGGAAAATGATCTGTTCACTGACACCCATAGCGTAGTTACCACGGCCATCGAAAGATTTCGGGCTCAGGCCCCGGAAGTCACGGATACGCGGAATCGAAATGGAGACCAGACGATCCAGGAATTCATACATGCGATCACCGCGCAGGGTGACCTTGCAGCCCACCGGCCAGCCATCACGGATCTTGAAACCAGCAATGGACTTGCGGGACAGGCACACAACCGGCTTCTGGCCAGTAATCTGGGCCAGGTCGTTCATGGCATTTTCAAGGACCTTCTTGTCGCTGAAAGCACCGCTGCCGATATTCAGCACCACTTTGGTGATCTTCGGCACTTCCATGGGATTCGCATAGGAAAACTGCTTGGTCAGTTCCGGAATCACTTCACTTTTGTAAACGTCTTTTAAACGTGCCATGTTCTTTCCTGTATCAGCCTGTTGGTTAATGGCTTTTTCAATAGTTCTGTAAATATCTGCTCTTACTGCTTTTAATCAATGGCCGAGTTGTCGGACTTGAAAACCCGGACCTTCTTGCCATCGGCATCCAGCTGGATACCAACCCGATCAGCCTTTTCGGTTTTCGGGTTGAAAATGGCCACATTGGAAGCCTGGATACCGGCTTCCTTCTCAACAATACCGCCCTGGCGTCCGATATTCGGATTCGGCTTGGTATGGCGTTTCACCATGTTGATACCGGACACAATCAGGCGACCGTCGTGCATTACACGGGTAATCTTGCCGCGCTTGCCCTTGTCCTTGCCGGCAATAACAATCACTTCATCGTCACGTTTCAGTTTCTGCATTGTTGCAATCTCTATCTGTTTTCCTGGCTCTTACCTGACCGACCCGATTACAGTACTTCGGGTGCCAGGGAAATAATGCGCATGAATTTTTCAGTACGCAGCTCACGAGTGACCGGTCCGAAAACACGGGTACCGATCGGGGCATCCTGGGCATTCAGCAGGATGGCCGCATTGTCATCAAACTTGATCAGGGAACCGTCCGGGCGACGTACACCGCTCTTGGTACGAACAACCAGGGCATTCATCACCTGGCCCTTTTTGACCTTGCCACGCGGAATGGCATCTTTGACAGTGACCTTGATCACGTCACCAATCCTGGCGTAACGGCGATGCGAACCGCCAAGCACTTTGATGCACATAACTTCCCTTGCACCACTGTTGTCTGCCACCGCCAAATAGGACTGAACCTGTATCATCTTGCTTCTCCGGGCATTACGCCCTAATCACTATCCCGAATAAATCCGAATTTCTTCTTCGTCTGCTGCCGAGTTAACCTGCCTGAATGGCGTTAAATCTGGGTAGCCTTCTCGTTGATGGAAACCAGTGCCCAGGTCTTGGTCTTGGAAATGGGCCGAACCTCTTTAATGGTCACGGTATCCCCTTCCTGGCACTCATTGTTTTCATCATGCGCGTGCAGCTTGGAAGACTTGGTTACGTATTTGCCGTAAACAGGGTGCTTGACGCGCCTTTCGACCAACACAGTGATGGACTTTTCCATCTTGTTGCTGACGACTTTACCGGTTGCAGTACGTGCAACCTTGGCTTCGTTATTTTCTATCGCTTCTGTCATCTTTTTTAACCTGTAAACCTAATAGTGGCGCTGTCGCTTACTGGGCCTTCTCGTTAATCACGGTTTTAACCCGGGCAATATCCTTCCGTACGGCAGAGGGCAGATGAGTCTGGCCCAGCTGTCCGGTGGCTTTCTGCATGCGATGGTTAAACTGGTCTTTCAGCAGGCCGTTGAGGATTTCTTTCAACTCATCGACACTCTTGCTGCGCAGATCTGTGGTATCCAATTTCGCCATTACATTACTACCCTTTTCTCAAACTTGGTCTGGAACGGCAGCTTGGCGGCGGCCAGGCTGAATGCTTCCTGGGCCAGTTGCTCGCTCACACCTTCAATTTCAAACAGGACCTTGCCCGGCTGGATCTGGGCTACCCAGTATTCCACGCTACCCTTACCTTTACCCTGGCGCACTTCCAGCGGCTTCTGGGTAATTGGCTTGTCCGGGAAGACACGGATCCAGATCTTGCCACCACGTTTTACGTGACGGGTCAGTGCACGACGTGCAGACTCGATCTGGCGTGCAGTCAGGCGGCCACGACCCAGGGCCTTCAGGCCATATTCGCCGAAACTGATGCTGCTACCACGATGCGCCAGGCCACGGTTGCGACCCTTCATCTGCTTGCGGAATTTGGTGCGTTTCGGTTGTAACATCCTTCAGCTACCTCTTAAGAATTCTTTTTCGGCTCAGCAGCCATGACTTCGTCGGTGTTAAAGACTTCACCTTTGAAGATCCAGACCTTGACACCGATGATGCCGTAAGTGGTCAACGCTTCGCTGGTGGCGTAATCGATATCAGCGCGCAGGGTGTGCAGGGGCACACGACCTTCGTGATAACGCTCGGAACGGGCAATCTCGGCACCACCCAGACGACCACTGACCTGCACTTTTACACCTTCGGCACCCTGGCGCATGGCGTTCTGCATGGCGCGCTTCATGGCGCGGCGGAACATCACACGACGCTCCAGCTGCTGGGCGACGCTGTCGGCTACCAGCTGTGCATCCAGGTCCGGCTTGCGGATCTCTTCAATGTTGATGTGGACAGGCACACCCATTTTTGCGGACAGCTCGCTACGCAGCTTTTCGACATCCTCGCCTTTCTTGCCGATTACGATACCGGGACGGGCAGTGTAGACAGTCACACGGGCTGTCTGGGCGGGGCGCTCGATTTCAACCCGGGAAACAGACGCGGACGCCAGCTTCTTCTTCACCAGGTCGCGCACTTCCATGTCCTCGAGCAAATATTTGGCGTAGTCTTTGCCACCGGCATACCAGACTGAAGTATGCTTTTTGACGATACCCAGTCGAATGCCGTTCGGGTGTACTTTCTGACCCATGTTTCCTCTCTCTACTTACCTAAGCTTTACGCTGCAGTATTCTGAGTTTATTTACCTGCCGTTAGCCTGCAGGCGTTGCGGGAGCAAAAGCCTGCTGCCCCCGGGTTAATGTTGCAAACTAGTTTTAGTTGCCGTCTGCCACTTTTACTGTGATGTGACAAGAGCGCTTCAAAATACGATCTGCCCTGCCCTTAGCGCGCGGTTGAATGCGCTTCATGGTCATCGCTTCATCTACATAAATGGTGGACACTTTCAGCTCGTCAATATCAACACCTTCGTTGTGCTCGGCATTGGCAATGGCTGAGTTGAGCAGCTTCTTGATAATGGCAGCGCCTTTTTTCGGGCTGTAGGTCAGAAGCTCAAGCGCTTCTTCCACGCCTTTACCGCGAATCTGGTCAGCAACGAGCCTGGCTTTCTGAGCCGACAGCCTGGCTGTACTTAATTTTGCTGAAACTTCCATCATTCTTACCTCAATAAACCTGTCTTAATGCCCTGCCGATTACTTGGCTTTCTTGTCGGCCACGTGACCACGGTAGGTACGGGTAACAACGAATTCACCAAGCTTGTGCCCGACCATGTCCTCTGAAATCAGGACCGGCACGTGCTGACGACCGTTATGCACGGCAATTGTCAGACCCAGCATGTCCGGAGAAACCATGGAACGACGGGACCATGTCTTGATCGGCCTTCTGTCATTGCTCTCCTGAGCAGCCTGCACTTTCTTCAGCAGATGAAGGTCAATAAACGGTCCTTTCTTTAATGATCTTGGCACTGTATATACCTCAATATTCTCTTTTAGCCGCTAGCGCTTAACGTGATGCCTTGCGACGACGTACGATCAACTTGTTGGTGCGCTTGTTGGTGCGCGTCTTGTAACCCTTAGTCGGAGTACCCCAGGGTGAAACCGGGTGACGACCACCGGAAGTACGTCCTTCACCACCACCATGCGGGTGATCAACCGGGTTCATGGCAACACCACGAACGGTCGGGCGCACACCACGCCAGCGCACGGCACCGGCTTTACCCAGTGAGCGCAGACTGTGTTCGCTGTTGGACACTTCGCCCAGGACAGCGCGACATTCTGACAACACCTTGCGCATCTCGCCTGAACGCAGACGAATGGTGGCGTACTGGCCTTCACGGGCCACCAGCTGCACGGAAGTACCGGCGCTGCGGGCCAACTGGGCACCCTTGCCTGGCTTCATCTCGACACAGTGCACAGTGCTACCCATCGGGATGTTGCGCAGTGGCAGACAGTTACCCGGCTTCATCGGTACGCTTTCACCGGAAACCAGCTGGTCACCAGCACTGACCTTGGCCGGGGCAATGATGTAACGACGCTCGCCGTCGGCATATTTCAGCAGGGCAATATAGGCGCTGCGGTTCGGATCGTATTCCAGGCGCTCAACAGTCGCCGGAATATCGTCCTTGTTGCGTCTGAAGTCGATAACGCGGTATTTCTGTTTGTGACCGCCACCGGAGTGCCTGCGCGTAATTCGGCCAGAGTTGTTACGGCCACCAGTTTTGGACTGGGACTCAGTCAGGGGTGCGTAAGGCGCACCTTTGTGCAACTCGTGGTTGACAACTTTGACGACAAAGCGGCGTCCGGGTGATGTTGGTTTAGCTTTTACGACGGCCATTTCTATTACTCTTTAATTCGCTTTTTCTCTGAAACTTTTCTGTCAGATCTGCCTGATCAACCCAGCTCGGCAAAGTCGATTTCGTGACCCTGCTCCAGGCGGATGTAGGCTTTTTTCCAGTTCGAACGGGTACGGTACTTGCCGCGAGCAGTGCGCTTGCGCTTGCCCTTCACGTTCAGCACCTGGACGTCCTTGACTGACACATTAAACAGGCCTTCGATGGCGGCCTTGATTTCCGGCTTGGTCGCATCCAGGGCTACTTTGAAAGTAACCTGGTTGTTCTGCTCGGAGATCAGGGAGCTCTTCTCAGAAATATGCGGGCCCAGCACGATGGTCAACATTCTTTCCTGGTTCATGCGAGCATCCCCTCTACTTTCTTTAGTGCAGGCACGGTCATCAGGACCTTGTCGAAACCGATCAGGCTTACCGGATCAACACCGGTGGCTTCCAGCACGTCTACCTTGTGCAGGTTGCGGGCAGCCAGGACCAGGTTCTGGTCGATTTCATCACTGATAATCAGCACGTTCTGCAGATCCAGGGCGGTAAGCTTCTCAACCAGACCCTTGGTCTTGTGGTTTTCAACGGTAAATTCGTCGACAACAAGCAGACGGTCCTGGCGCACCAGTTCCGACAAAATGCAGCGCAGTGCTCCGCGGTACATTTTCTTGTTGATTTTTTTGGAGTGGTCCTGCGGGCGTGCAGCAAAAGTCACACCACCAGTGCGCCAAAGTGGACCACGGGTAGTACCGGCACGGGCACGTCCAGTACCTTTCTGACGCCAGGGCTTCTTGCCGCCACCGGACACTTCAGAACGGGTTTTCTGTTTCACGGAACCCTGACGCGCGCCGGCCAGGTAGGTCACAACCACCTGATGAACCAGGCTTTCGTTGTAATCCTTGCCGAAGATATCGTCGGTCACGGAGACTGTTTTTGCTGCCTTCTTGCCAGGCACTGCAATATTCAAATCCATTGCTTACCCCTCAGAAGACGAAGTTGATTTTTTGGCTTTGACGGTTGGCGAAATGATGACATCGCTACCGGTGGCTCCAGGAACGGAACCCTTGATGAGGATCAGGTTGTTCTCAAGATCAACCCTGACCACTTCCAGACCCTGGGTGGTAACGCGCTCGCTACCCATGTGGCCGGACATTTTTTTGCCTTTCCACACACGGCCCGGTGTCTGACACTGACCAATGGAACCTGGGGCACGGTGAGACAGTGAGTTACCGTGCGTGGCATCCTGGGTACGGAAATTGTAACGCTTGATCACGCCCTGGTAACCCTTACCCTTGGAGGTGCCGGTGACATCTACGATCTGGCCTTCAGCAAAGGTAGTGACGGTGTATTCGAAACCCGGTGCCACTTCAGCGCCTTCCTCGCCAACCAGCTCGGTGGCGTCGGCACGGAATTCCCACAGGCCACGACCGGCATCAATGCCCGCCTTGGCAAAATGGCCAGCTTCAGACTTGGTCAGCTTGGAGTTTTTGACAGAGCCAGTAGTAACCTGCACAGCACTGTAACCGTCAGATTCGACAGTTTTCACGCGCGTGACCCTGTTTGGCAGAACTTCCACCACTGTGACGGGTATAGAGGACCCGGATTCGGTGAAAATGCGGGTCATACCGCTTTTTCGACCGACTAAGCCAATCGACATTTTAAAACCTCATCGTGTAAGGGGCTTTAACCCACTATGGCCGCTTACGCGTTACACCATGTATGTATACCGCCCGGCACCATTCGCCCCGGGGGCTGTTTATGTATTTAGCGTGCCAGCAGATAAAGGCTGCAGACACGTACTTCTTTACTGCTAAACTCTTGCTATAAGCCCTTGTTTAAAAGCTTATTTCTGACTCTTGCCCAGACTGATTTGCACTTCCACACCAGCCGCCAGGTTCAACTGCATCAGGGCCTCAACGAATTTCTCGGTAGGCTCGACGATGTCCAGCAGGCGCTTGTGAGTACGAATTTCGTACTGGTCACGGGCATCCTTATTGACGTGCGGGGAAATCAGAACGGTGTACCGCTCTTTCCGGGTTGGCAGAGGAATCGGACCCCTGACAAATGCACCGGTACGCTTGGCGGTATTCACCAATTCCTGAGTTGACTGGTCTATCAGCCGATGATCAAAGGCTTTCAGCCGAATTCTAATGCGCTGGTTCTGCATGTGACCAACTACTCCCACACTTCAATAAGTTGTTAAAGAACGAATGTTTAAAACAATGCGAAATTGTCTTCGACATTGTAAAAGCGGTGAAACCTGCTTTTGCAAATTTCACCGCGAAAAAAGAGCGCAAATTTTACGTGCGGAGCCCTCTATCGTCAAGGGCTACATCACTTTTTTTCTACAAATACCGCCAGGCATCTTACCCCTGGTCAGTAACCCTTACTACTGCAGTTTGTGACTGTGTATGAACGTATGTAACAAACTCTTCCAGCGGTCAGGGCTTTTGTTGTCAGGCTAGGCAAAAACCCGCGCAGGGAGCAAGCATACGATCCAGTATGTGACCGACTCAGCAGGTTTTTAACAACGCCTGGCGACCTAAGCACGAGCGCCAGGAAAGTTTAACTCAAACCCTAACCGCCTTTTTCGATGATGCTGTCAGCGATGGCCTGCGGCACTTCCGCATACTTCAGGAATTCCATGGTATACGTGGCACGACCCTGGGTGGCAGAGCGCAAATCCGTGGAATAACCGAACATTTCGCTCAGCGGCACCTCGGCATTGATGACCTTGCCGGATGCACTGTCTTCCATGCCCTGGACCAGGCCGCGACGACGATTCAGGTCACCCATGACATCGCCCATATAGTCTTCCGGCGTGACCACTTCCACTTTCATGACCGGTTCCAGCAAGGCAGCATCGGCTTGCAGGGCACCCTTTTTAAGGGCCATGGAGCCGGCAATCTTGAAGGCCATTTCGCTGGAGTCCACGTCATGGAAGGAGCCATCGAAAATGGTGACCTTCATGGCCAGCAGCGGATAACCCGCCAGACAGCCATTCTTCATCTGCTCCTGAACACCCTTGTCCACGGCAGGAATGTATTCCTTGGGCACCACGCCACCGACAATCTCGTTGACGAATTGGTACTCAGAATCAGCCGGCAACGGTTCAAGACGCAGCCAGACATGTCCGTACTGACCACGGCCGCCGGACTGCTTGACATGCTTGCCTTCGATTTCAACAGTTTTGCGGATGGTTTCGCGGTAAGCCACCTGGGGCTTGCCGATATTGGCTTCGACATTGAACTCACGGCGCATGCGGTCAACCAGTACGTCCAGGTGCAGCTCACCCATGCCGGAAATGATGGTCTGGCCGGATTCTTCATCGGTCTCGACGCGGAAAGACGGGTCTTCCTGGGCCAGTTTGCCCAGGGCAATGCCCATTTTTTCCTGGTCAGCCTTGGTTTTCGGCTCGACCGCGACGGAAATCACGGGATCCGGAAAATCCATTTTCTCGAGAGTGATCTGGTGATCGATTGAGCACAGGGTTTCCCCGGTCGTGACGTCTTTCAGGCCGATAGCGGCGGCGATGTCACCCGCCAGTACTTCCTTGATCTCCTCACGGGAGTTGGCGTGCATCTGCACCATACGGCCAACACGTTCTTTATTGTGCTTGACCGGGTTGTAGACGGAGTCACCGGAATTCAATTTGCCTGAATAAACCCGGAAGAAGGTCAGCGTGCCCACAAACGGGTCGGTGGCGATCTT
The DNA here is from genome assembly GCA_049446715.1 of Pseudohongiellaceae bacterium. Classification (GTDB taxonomy): domain Bacteria; phylum Pseudomonadota; class Gammaproteobacteria; order Pseudomonadales; family Pseudohongiellaceae; genus Eutrophocola. The sequence continues at coordinate 100,788 of JBMTQX010000001.1, read as the reverse complement.
GAAGGCCAGGGCCGCAAACGGGGCGTTGTCGTCGGCTTCACGGGTTTCCACGGTTTCGCCGTCTTCCAGCACGCCCTCAATGGCCTTTACTTCGGTGGGTGACGGCAGGTATTCAACGACGGCATCAAGCACAGCCTGAACACCCTTGTTCTTGAAAGCAGAGCCACACAAGGTTGGCACAATTTCGTTGGCCAGCGTGAGGATGCGCAGGCCTTGCTTGACCTCTTCTTCGGTCAGCTCCCCACCCTCAAGGTACTTGTTCATCAGTTCCTCGTTGGCTTCAGCAGCAGCCTCGACCAGTTCATCGCGCCATTTACGGCACTCGGCCAGCATCTCTTCGGGAATCGGCTCATAGGTAAAGGTGGTACCCTGGTCGTCTTCGCTCCAGAGAATTTCCTTCATCTTGACCAGGTCGATAACACCCTTGAATTCATCTTCAGCACCAATGGCCAGCTGGATCGGCACGGGCTTGGCGCCCAGGCGCTCCTTCATCTGCTGAACCACTTTCAGGAAATCGGCACCGGCACGATCCATTTTGTTGACGAACACCAGGCGTGGCACTTCGTAGCGGTTGGCCTGGCGCCAGACAGTTTCAGTCTGCGGCTGCACACCGGAACTGGCGCAGAGCACGACGACGGCACCATCAAGCACACGCAGAGAGCGCTCTACTTCGATGGTAAAGTCAACGTGGCCAGGCGTGTCGATGATGTTGATGCGGTGCTGCTCGAACTGCTTATCCATGCCGTCCCAGAAACAGGTGGTCGCAGCAGAGGTGATCGTGATGCCACGCTCCTGCTCCTGCTCCATCCAGTCCATGACTGCAGCGCCATCATGGACTTCACCGATCTTGTGCGAGATACCGGTATAGAACAGAACACGCTCCGTGGTCGTGGTTTTACCCGCGTCCACATGCGCGCAAATGCCTATATTGCGGTAGCGTTTGATCGGGGTCTTTCTGGCCACAGATGTGCCTCAGCGAGTTCGGAAAATGATCAGCGATGATTAGAAACGGTAGTGCGAGAAGGCACGGTTGGCTTCAGCCATACGATGCACGTCTTCACGCTTGCGCACGGCACTGCCACGACCTTCGGCTGCATCAACGATTTCACCCGCAAGACGCAGGGCCATGGATTTCTCACCACGGGCACGGGAGTGCTCCACCAGCCAGCGCATGGACAGCGCGTTGCGGCGATCAGGGCGCACTTCAACCGGCACCTGGTAGGTGGCACCACCCACACGGCGGGATTTCACCTCGACCAGCGGGGCAATGTTTTCCAGGGCAGCTTCAAAGGTTTCCAGGGGGTCTTTGCCGGATTTTTCGGCAACGACATCCAGGGCACCGTAAACGATTTTTTCGGCGACAGACTTCTTGCCATCAACCATCACATGGTTCATGAACTTGGCCAGGGTTTTGTTTCCGTACTTGGGATCGGGCAGAACTTCCCGTTTTGCTACAACGCGTCTTCTTGGCATGGTTTCCTCGCTTCAGGTTGGTCCGGCACAGTGACGTGATGTCAGCGGTCGGCCTTACTGGAATTGATGAAAAATTAAATTAAATCAGTGAGTTAAATCTCTGTTACTTGGGACGTTTGGTACCATACTTGGACCGGCCCTGCTTCCTGTCGGCTACACCTGAGGTATCCAGGCTGCCACGTACAGTGTGGTAACGCACACCCGGCAGGTCCTTGACCCTGCCGCCCCTGATCAGGATCACGGAGTGCTCCTGCAGGTTGTGCCCTTCACCACCGATATAGGAAGTCACTTCATAGCCGTTGGTCAGGCGCACACGGCAGACCTTACGCAGGGCAGAGTTCGGCTTTTTCGGTGTCGTGGTGTAAACACGGGTACAAACGCCACGACGCTGCGGACAACCCTGAAGGGCCGGCACGTCGCTCTTTTCTACCTTGCTTTTCCGTGGCTTGCGAACCAGCTGGTTAACAGTCGCCATTCAATGCTCCAATATTTTTGTTTAAATACAGCTAAATAGCCGTTTGCTTATGTAAAAGAGGCGCGATTGTAATGATCACACCCCACTGAGTCAATATGGATGCAAGATTCAGGATGCAAGATGCAAGATGCTGGATTTACCTGCCCAGCTTGCATCCTGCCTTTTGTATCCTGTCTCCGTTCTTACTCTTCCACACCCTTCTCGGCTTCCGCGGCGGATTCCGCCAGGGCCTCGATCAGTGCGGATTCCACTTCGCTGGCTGAAGGACCTTCGTCATCGGAATGACGGGCTTCGGCCACACGCTTGCGATTTTCGTGGTAGGACAAACCGGTACCAGCCGGAATCAGTCGACCTACAACCACGTTTTCTTTCAGGCCCTGCAGGAAGTCGCGCTTGCCGGTGACGGCTGCTTCGGTGAGCACGCGGGTGGTTTCCTGGAAGGACGCTGCGGAAATGAAGGATTCCGTGGCCAGGGACGCCTTGGTGATACCGAGCAGGATGCGCTCGAATTTCGCCGGCTCCTTGCCTTCTTCCTCTAGACGCCTGTTCTCTGAACGCACGCGGATGTACTCCACCTGCTCGCCCTTGATGAAGCTGGAATCCCCCATATCCATGATTTCTGCCTTGCGCAGCATCTGACGCACAATAACTTCAATGTGCTTGTCATTGATGCGTACACCCTGCAGACGATAGACGTCCTGAACCTCGTTAACAATGTAATGGGCCAGGGCTTCAACGCCTTTCAGGCGCAGAATGTCATGCGGGTTGGGCGGACCGTCGGAAACAACTTCACCCTTCTCGATGTATTCACCTTCGAACACGGTCATCTGGCGCCATTTCGGAATCAGCACTTCGTAGTGGCTGCTGCCGTCGATCGGGTTCACACCGTCAGCCGGGGTGATGACCAGGCGACGCTTGCCCTTAGTTTCCTTACCGAAGCTGACAGTACCGGAGATTTCCGCCAGGATGGCCGGCTCTTTCGGTTTGCGGGCTTCGAACAGGTCGGCAACACGCGGCAGACCACCGGTGATGTCACGGGTCTTGGAACCTTCCTGCGGGATACGGGCGATAACGTCACCGATATTCACCTGCTTGCCGTCTTCCACACCCACGATAGCTTTGGCCGGGAGGAAGTAATGCGCCGGTACATTGGTACCCGGCAGATACTCTTCCTTGCCTTTGCTGTCGAGCAGGGTAATGGCAGGACGCAGTTCCTTGCCGCCGGACGGACGCTCGGACACATCCATCACGGTGATGTTGGTCAGACCGGTGATTTCGTCGGTCTGGCGCTTCACGCTCAGGCCTTCTTCCATGGAAGCGAACTTCACCTTACCGGCAACCTCGACCACGATCGGGTGCGTATGCGGGTCCCAGGTGGCAATGATATCGCCAGCCTTGACTTCGGAACGGTCGGAACCACGTACCACGGCACCATACGGCAGTTTATAACGTTCTTTTTCACGACCATTGACGTCGTTGACAATCAGCTCACCGGAGCGGCTGACCACAACCAGGTCGCCATTGGTACGCTCTACTGTCTTCATGTTGAACAGATGGATGGTACCGTCCGTTTTCACCTGCACGTTGTCACTGGCCGTGGCACGGGATGCGGCACCACCAATATGGAAGGTACGCATGGTCAGCTGGGTACCCGGCTCACCGATGGACTGGGCAGCTACAACACCCACGGCCTCACCGATGTTGGCCAGATGGCCACGGGCCAGGTCACGACCATAACATTTGCGACAGATACCGAAGTCGGCTTCACAGGTAATCGGTGAGCGCACGATCACTTCGTCGACGCCGGCTGTTTCCAGGCGATCAACCAGTTTTTCGTCGATCATGATGCCGGCTTCAATGACGGTAGCCCCTTCATTGTCGATGGCATCACGGGCCAGTACACGACCCAGGACCAGTTCACCCAGCGGCGCAATGATGTCGCCGCCTTCAATGACCGGGCTGGCATTTAGGCCGTTGTCGGTACCGCAATCCTCTTCCTTGATCACCAGGTCCTGGGAAATATCCACCAGGCGGCGAGTCAGGTAACCGGAGTTCGCGGTTTTCAGGGCGGTGTCAGCCAGACCTTTTCGGGCACCGTGGGTGGAGATGAAGTACTGCAGTACGTTCAGACCTTCACGGAAGTTGGCCGTAATCGGCGTTTCAATAATGGAGCCGTCTGGCTTCGCCATCAGACCACGCATACCGGCCAGCTGACGAATCTGCGCGGGGCTACCACGGGCACCGGAGTCGGAGTAGACATACACGGAGTTGAATGACTCCTGCTCTTCTTCCTCGCCCTGCTTGTTGATCACGCTCTCGGTGGACAGGCCATCCATCATGGACTTGGCGACCTGATCGTTGGCGCGTGACCAGATATCGATGACCTTGTTGTACTTCTCGCCCTGGGTTACCAGACCGGAAGCAAACTGGGATTCGATTTCAGCCACTTCCGCTTCGGCTTCACCAATCAGCACGGCTTTTTCGTCAGGAATGACGAAGTCGTTCACACCGATGGAAGAACCGGACCAGGTGGAATAGCGATAACCCATGTACATCAGCTGGTCGGCAAAGATAACAGTCTCTTTCAGACCAACGTTGCGGTAACACATGTTGATAATGTGGGAGATCTGCTTCTTGGCCATTTTCTGATTGACCATGGAGAACGGCAGACCGGCCGGCACGATGCTGAACAGGATGACACGGCCAACAGTGGTGTCGACGATGCTGGTGTATTCCTGCTTGTCACCGTTTTCATCAAACAGCACTTCCGTCAGGCGCACCTTGATGCGGGCCTGCAGGTGAGCTGTGCCGGTATTGAAAGCTTTCAGAACTTCATCCTTGTTGGCAAAGACCATGCCCTCACCCTTGGCATTCACACGGGCGCGGGTCATGTAATACAGACCCAGTACCACGTCCTGTGACGGCACGATGATCGGCTCACCGGAGGCCGGTGACAGGATGTTGTTGGTGGACATCATCAGGGTACGCGCTTCGAGCTGGGCTTCCAGGGTCAGCGGTACATGCACAGCCATCTGGTCACCGTCGAAGTCGGCGTTGTAGGCAGCACACACCAGCGGATGCAGCTGAATCGCTTTACCTTCAATCAGCACGGGTTCGAAGGCCTGGATACCCAGACGGTGCAGGGTCGGCGCACGGTTCAGAAGGATTGGATGTTCGCGGATGACTTCAGCCAGGATATCCCAGACTTCTGCGGTTTCCTTTTCCACCATCTTCTTGGCAGCCTTGATCGTGGTCGCCACGCCACGCAGGATCAGTTTGCCAAGGATGAACGGCTTAAACAGTTCCAGCGCCATCTTCTTCGGCAGACCACACTGGTGCAGCTTCAGGGTCGGACCTACCACGATCACGGAACGACCGGAGTAGTCGACGCGCTTGCCGAGCAGGTTCTGGCGGAAACGGCCCTGCTTGCCCTTGATCATGTCGGCCAGGGATTTCAGAGGGCGCTTGTTGGAACCGGTAATGGCACGACCACGACGACCGTTGTCGAGCAGTGCATCCACGGATTCCTGCAGCATGCGCTTTTCGTTGCGCACGATGATGTCCGGCGCGTTCAGGTCAAGCAGGCGCTTCAGACGGTTGTTACGGTTGATGACGCGACGATACAGATCGTTCAGGTCAGACGTGGCAAAGCGGCCACCATCCAGCGGTACCAGCGGACGCAGGTCCGGGGGCAGCACGGGCAGTACGTTCAATACCATCCACTCGGGCTTGTTGCCGGAATTGACAAAACCGTCCAGCAGCTTCAGGCGCTTGGAGAGCTTCTTCAGCTTGGTTTCGGAATTGGTCTGCGGAATTTCCTCGCGTAGGCGGTTCGCTTCAGCGTTAACATCGAGATCAGCCATCAGGTCCTGGATGGCTTCGGCACCCATCTTCGCTTCGAAGTCGTCACCGAATTCTTCCAGGGCTTCATAGTACTGCTCGTCAGTCAGCAACTGACCCTTCTCCAGGGTAGTCATGCCGGGATCGGTAACCACGAAGGACTCGAAGTACAGCACGCGCTCGATATCGCGCAGTGTCATGTCCAGCAGCAGGCCGATACGGGACGGCAGGGATTTCAGGAACCAGATGTGGGCAACCGGGCTGGCCAGCTCGATATGGCCCATGCGCTCACGACGCACCTTGCTCAGGGCAACCTCCACGCCACATTTTTCACAGATCACACCGCGGTGTTTCAGGCGCTTGTACTTGCCACACAGGCATTCATAGTCCTTGACCGGGCCAAAAATCTTGGCGCAGAACAGGCCGTCACGCTCTGGCTTGAATGTACGGTAGTTGATGGTCTCGGGCTTTTTCACTTCCCCGAATGACCAGGACCGGATCAGTTGTGGTGATGCCAAACCGATACGGATTGAATCGAAGTCTTCAATCTGAGTCTGAGATTTCAATAAACCTAAAAGGTCTTTCATGTTTTGCCTCCACCTCTTTCGAGGTTGATCATTTATCCGGGGAAAATTTCTTATCGAGTCAGAAAGTTTTCCGGATTAATTGTCGACTTCCAGTTCCATATCGATGCCCAGACTGCGAATTTCCTTCACCAGTACGTTGAAGGATTCGGGCATACCGGCTTCCATGCGGTCATCACCATCTACAATATTCTTGTACATCTTGGTACGGCCGTTGACGTCGTCCGACTTCACGGTCAGCATTTCCTGCAGGGTATAGGCAGCACCGTAGGCTTCCAGCGCCCACACTTCCATTTCCCCGAAACGCTGGCCACCGAACTGCGCCTTGCCGCCCAGCGGCTGCTGGGTAACGAGGCTGTACGAACCGGTGGAACGGGCATGCATCTTGTCATCCACCAGGTGGTTGAGCTTGAGCATGTACATGATGCCAACGGTGACCTTGCGATCGAACTTGTCACCGGTACGGCCATCAAAGAGTGTGAACTGGCCATCTTCACCGATGTCTGCCAGCTTCAGCATTTCCTTGATTTCCACTTCTGACGCACCATCGAATACCGGTGTTGCCATCGGCACACCCGCTGTCAGGTTCTTCGCCAGTTCCATGATTTCGTCATCATTGAGGGACTTAAGATCCTCACTGCGACGTGACTCACCGATACCGTTGTAGATCTGGTCCAGGAACTTGCGGATTTCCGCGACCTTCTGCTCCTGCTGGATCATGACGTTGATCTTCTCGCCCAGACCTTTGGCTGCCGCACCGAGGTGGGTTTCCAGAATCTGGCCCACGTTCATGCGTGACGGCACACCCAGCGGGTTGAGGACGATATCAACCGGGTTGCCATGCTCGTCATACGGCATGTCTTCAACCGGCATGATCACCGAGATCACACCCTTGTTACCGTGACGGCCGGCCATCTTGTCGCCCGGCTGGATGCGACGCTTGATCGCCAGGTAGACCTTGACGATTTTCAGTACACCCGGTGCCAGGTTGTCACCCTGGGTCAGCTTGCGCTTCTTGTCTTCATAACGTTCGTCAAGTTCGATGCGACGCTCTTTCAGCTGGGCACCGGCCCTTTCCAGGGCTTCGCTCATGCCTTCGTCAACCAAGCGGATCTTGAACCAGTCATCCTGCTTCAGGCCGTCCAGGTATTCCGCGGTCAGACGGTCACCTTTCTTGAGTTTCGGGCCACCGGCAACAGTCTTGCCCATCATGGCCTTGCGCAGACGCTGGAAGGTCGCTTCTTCCACGATGCGGTATTCGTCTTCGATGTCCTTGCGCACTTTTGACAACTGCGCCTCTTCGATTTCCAGAGCGCGCTGATCTTTTTCCAGACCGTCGCGGGTGAAAACCTGGACATCGATTACGGTGCCCTTAACGCTGCTTGGTACACGCAGGGAGGTGTCTTTGACGTCAGACGCTTTCTCACCAAAGATGGCACGCAGCAGTTTTTCTTCCGGGGTCAGCTGGGTTTCACCTTTCGGGGTCACCTTGCCGACCAGGATGTCGCCTGCGTCGACTTCGGCACCAATATGCACGATGCCGGATTCGTCCAGGCGGCTCAGCGCGGTCTCACCGACGTTCGGGATGTCTGCCGTGATTTCCTCGGCACCCAGCTTGGTGTCACGGGCAATACAGGTCAGCTCCTGAATATGGATGGAGGTAAAACGATCTTCCTTCACCACGCGCTCTGAAATGAGGATGGAGTCCTCGAAGTTGTAACCGTTCCACGGCATGAACGCGATGCGCATGTTCTGGCCGAGAGCTAGTTCACCGGTATCAATGGACGGACCGTCGGCCAGGATATCGCCGGCACTGACCTGCTCGCCTTCCTTCACCAGCGGACGCTGGCTGATACAGGTGTTCTGGTTGGAACGGGTGTATTTGATCAGGTTGTAGATATCCACACCCGCTTCACCGGCTTGCGTTTCCTCGTCGTTCACACGCACGATAATACGGGCCGCGTCCACGCTGTCGATAACACCACCACGGGTGGCAACAACACACACACCGGAGTCACGCGCAACATTGCGCTCCATACCGGTACCAACCAGCGGCTTTTCACTGATCAGTGTCGGTACGGCCTGGCGCTGCATGTTTGAACCCATCAGGGCGCGGTTGGCATCGTCATGCTCCAGGAACGGAATCAGGGAAGCCGCAACAGAAACCACCTGCTGTGGGCTGACATCCATATAGTCGACCTGGTCGGACGGCATCAGGGTGAATTCATTCTTGTGACGTACGTTGACGAGTTCGTCCACGAACTTACCCTTCTTGTCCAGTTCGGCAGAGGCCTGGGCGATCACGAAACCGCTTTCCTCGATGGCCGACAGGTACTGGATTTCATCCGTTACTGCGCCATTGACTACCTTGCGCACCGGGCTTTCCAGGAAGCCGTACTCGTTGGTGCGGGAATAGGTTGCCAGCGAGTTGATCAGACCAATGTTTGGCCCTTCAGGCGTTTCAATCGGGCACACACGACCGTAATGGGTTGGGTGTACGTCACGAACTTCAAAGCCGGCACGTTCACGGGTCAGACCGCCTGGTCCCAACGCCGAAATGCGACGCTTGTGAGTGACTTCGGACAGCGGGTTGTTCTGATCCATGAACTGGGACAGCTGCGAGGAGCCAAAGAACTCCTTGATTGCCGCGGCCACTGGTTTGGCATTGATCATGTCCTGCGGCATCAGACCTTCGGAGTCGGCCATGGACAGACGCTCTTTCACGGCGCGCTCGACACGGACCAGGCCCACGCGGAACTGGTTCTCGGCCATTTCGCCCACTGAACGGATACGGCGGTTACCCAGGTGATCGATATCGTCAACGGTACCGAAACCGTTACGGATATCCACCAGGGTCTTGATGACATCCACGATGTCTTCCTTGCTCAGTACGCCATCGCCAGTGGAATCGGGACGGCCCAGGCGGCGGTTGAACTTCATGCGGCCTACCGCAGACAGGTCATAACGCTCGGCGGAGAAGAACAGGTTGGCGAACAGGTTTTCCGCGGACTCTTTTGTCGGCGGCTCGCCCGGACGCATCATGCGGTAGATTTCCACCAGTGCTTCCAGACGGTTGGAAGTCGGGTCGATGCGCAGGGTATCTGAAATGAACGGACCACAGTCGAGATCGTTGGTGTAAATGGTCTCAAACTCGGTAACACCGGCCTTCACCAGGCCTTCCAGGATCTCGTCCGTGATTTCGGCGTTGCACTGGAATAGGACCTCGCCGGATTCCTTGTCGATGATGTCCTTGGCCAATGCGTCACCCAGGACGTACTCACCAGGCACTTCCAGCTTGGTCAGTTTGGCTTTTTCAATTTCACGGATATGACGGGCAGTAATACGGGCGCCGGCTTTGACGATCACGGTACGCTTGCTCATGATGTCGAAATTCAGTACCGCACCACGCAGACGGGAAGGAACCAGCTCAACAGAGAAATTGCCGTCCTTGTCGATGTAATAGGTGTTATTGTCGTAGAACATCTCCAGGATGTCCTGGGTGCTGTAATCCAGGGCGCGCAGGAGAATGGAGGCCGGCAGTTTCCTGCGGCGGTCGATACGCACATAGACCATGTCTTTCGGGTCAAATTCGACATCCAGCCACGAACCACGGTAAGGAATGATACGGGCGGAATACAGCAACTTGCCGGAACTGTGGGTCTTGCCGCGGTCATGGTCGAAGAATACGCCAGGCGAGCGGTGCAACTGAGAAACCACCACACGCTCTGTGCCGTTGATGACAAAGGTACCGCTGTCAGTCATCAGGGGAATTTCACCCATGTAGACTTCCTGCTCCTTGATGTCCTTGATGACCTTGGCCGTGGATTCCTTTTCGTAAATGATCAGGCGAACCTTGACGCGCAGTGATACGGCATAAGTAGCACCACGCAGGACACATTCGCTGACATCGAATTCGGGTTTGCCGAGCCTGTAGCTGACATACTCCAACAGGGCCTTGCCGGAATAGCTGACGATCGGGAAGACGGATTTGAAGGCAGCGTGCAGCCCCTGATCGAGGCGCTCCTCGGGGGTGACGTCAGCCTGGGTAAACTGTTTATACGAATCAATCTGAATAGCCAGAAGATAAGGAATATCCATCGGGCTTTGCAGCTTGCCAAAGTCCTTGCGGATACGTTTTTTCTCAGTATATGAATATGCCATCAGCAGTTCCTAAAGTGATTTTGTTCCAGTTCTTCCTCGTCCGTTAACGGCCAAGGAGCAACCCCTGTACCACTTAACTCACCCGGTAAGTGCAGCGGGTGAAGATCTTCCGTTTCCAGCTAAAGCACTGAAAGGCGGCTCTCCCAAACAGGAGAGCCACCTTCCGGAAGCAGTGCTTCTAAGCAGCAAACAACGTCGTGCTTACTTGAGCTCGACAGTTGCGCCGGCTTCTTCCAGTTCTTTCTTGAACTTTTCGGCGTCTTCCTTGCTGGCACCTTCTTTGATGGGAGACGGCGCACCGTCAACCAGGTCCTTGGCTTCTTTCAGGCCCAGACCGGTGATGCCACGTACAGCCTTGATGACGTTGACTTTCTTGTCACCGGCAGAAGCCAGGATGACGTCAAATTCATCTTTCTCTTCAGCAGCGGCAGCATCGCCACCAGCAGCCGGAGCAGCCGCTACAGCAACAGCGGCAGCAGCAGATACACCGAATTTTTCTTCCATTGCTGAAACCAGTTCAACTACATCCATGACGGACAGTTCAGCAATACCTTCAAGGATTTCTTCTTTAGACAGAGCCATGTCTCTTATCTCCAGTTAAATGTTGTAAACGTTTATGCGGCAGGTCAGAGACCCGCCAACAATGACTTAAGCTGCGTCCTGTTTCTGGTCGCGTACCGCTGCAACACAACGAGTGACCTTGGAGGGCACTTCGTTCATGGTACGGGCCAGTTTGGTTACCGGTGCCAGCATTACACTCATCAGAGTGGCAATTGCCTGATCGTAAGTTGGCAGTTTCGCCAAAATATCGATCTGGGATGCAGGCAGCATGTTCCCACCAACAGCAAGCGCCTTGACTTCAAACTTGTCATTTTCCTTCGCAAAATCCTTGAGCACGCGAGCCGCGGCACCGGGATCTTCCTGGGAAAAGGCCAGAATGGTCGGACCGACCAGCGCTTCGTTGAGACATTCATAATCTGTCCCTTCAACAGCACGCTTCAGCAGAGTGTTCCTGACGACTCGCAGGTACACCTTGTTGTCACGGGCAGTTTTCCGAAGTGCGGTCATCTTCTCTACTGAGGTACCGTGGTAATCGGCAAGTACAGCAGACAAGGCACTTTTAGCAGCTTCGTTGACTTCAGCAACAATCTGCTGCTTGTCTTCCAAACGAATAGCCACTAGTCATTACTCCTAAATTTTGAACCTGAACAACATACCTTTCGGTAATCAGGGCCACGTTTATTGGGTTTGCCAATCTCGAACGGCTGGATCGGCGCCAATTCCCGCCAAAGCGGGAACCTGCAATCTGGTGAATTATCCGGTTAAAAAACTGCCGGACGGGTTACACCATCTGCGCGGGACATTAAGTAAGTGGCTGCTTGCCTGCAACAGACTACGTTGCCGGCGGCAGGGTCACTTACACCCGCGGTCTTTGACGGTCCTGCTGACACTGTCAGCAACACCCCAAAGTCTTTTTTCTCCTCCCTGCCCTGCATGTGTCATGCAAAAACAGCAGAGGGAATGCCGCCTTGCAGTGACCTTCAGGTCACTACAGGGCGGTCAGAATCAATTAAAAGTCCAGTGAAGAATGGTCTACCAGGACACCAGGGCCCATGGTGGAAGACAGCACGACCTTCTGTACATAGGTACCCTTGGCAGACGCCGGCTTGGCTTTTTTCAGGTCAGCCAGCAGAGCTTCAAGGTTGCCTTTGACAGCAGAGGCATCAAAACCCACTTTGCCGATACCTCCGTGGATAATGCCGTTCTTGTCGGTACGGTAGCGAACCTGACCTGCCTTGGTGTTTTTCACGGCAGTTTCCACGTCCGGGGTCACAGTACCCACTTTCGGGTTTGGCATCAGGCCTTTCGGGCCCAGGATGGTACCCAGCTGGCCAACAACACGCATGGCATCCGGGGTCGCGATGACAACGTCAAAGTCCAGGTTGCCGGCCTTGATGCTTTCAGCCAGGTCTTCAAAACCAACGACATCGGCACCGGCAGCCTTGGCCTTGTCAGCATTCTCGCCTTGGGCGAAAACAGCTACCCGGACGTCCTTGCCGGTACCATGCGGCAACGTAGTGGCACCACGGACAGCCTGGTCGGATTTACGTGCATCAATACCCAGATTGATGCTGACATCAATGGATTCCTTGAACTTGACGGTAGACAGCTCAGTCAGCAGGGACACAGCCTCGTCAATGGCATAGGCTTTACCTGCCTCGATTTTTTCGGCCATCATTTTTGCGCGCTTGGTCATTTTGGCCATCAGATCACCCCCTCGGTTTCAATACCGGCACTGCGACAGCTGCCTGCCAGAGTACGAACTGCAGCATCCATATCGGCAGCAGTCAGATCAGGCATTTTCACCTTGGCAACTTCTTCCAGCTGGGCGCGGGTCAGTTTGCCGACTTTTTCGGTGTTCGGGCGACCACTGCCACTCTTCACACCGGCAGCTTTTTTCAGCAGCACGGCAGCAGGCGGGGTCTTGGTGATGAATGTGAAACTGCGATCAGCATAAACGGTGATCACAACAGGAATCGGCAAACCCGGCTCAAGGCTCTGGGTTTCGGCGTTGAAGGCCTTGCAAAACTCCATGATGTTGACACCGTGCTGGCCCAGGGCAGGACCAACGGGGGGACTTGGGTTGGCTTTGCCGGCACCAACCTGCAGCTTGATATAAGCCAGTACTTTCTTTGCCATGATGGCCTCCTGTTTGGGTGCAAACGCAGGACGATTGACCTGCTCCCCGGCGCCACCCTAACTTTTGATCAATGCGTTGAACCAAAAATTAAAAGTGGCGACTTTTTTGTTTCGAGTCTCCGGTTTAACCGAACACTCACCTAATTCTGTTGCAGCCCGGTTGATGTCGCTGCCGGGGCTTACCGTCTGGGACTCAGCCCTTTTCTACCTGCGAGAATTCCAGCTCCACTGGGGTCGAGCGTCCAAAGATGGAAACCGCCACTCGGACCCGACTCTTTTCATAGTTCACTTCCTCCACTGTGCCAGTGAAATCGTTGAACGGACCATCGGTCACCCGAACCAGTTCGCCTGGCTCGTATACGGTTTTGTGAGACGGCTTGTCGACAGTCTCTTCCAGACGATTCATGATTTCATTCACTTCACGCTGGGTGATCGGGGCCGGCTTCTCGGCAGTACCACCGATGAAACCCATCACGCGAGGGGTTTCCTTGACCAGGTGCCAGGTATCGTCGTTGAGCACCATCTGCAGAAGTACATAGCCCGGGAAAAACTTGCGTTCGCTTTTCCGCTTCTGGCCGCCACGCATTTCCAGCACTTCCTCGGTGGGGACCAGAACATCGCCAAACAGATCTTTCAGCGGTGACAGACCAATCCTTTCCTCGAGCGCCTGCTTGACCTTGCGCTCATAGCCCGAATAGGCATGTACTACATACCAGCGTTTGCCAGCTTCAGATGCTGACGGTCCTGTACCTTCCTTTTGTTCTTCAGACAACTCGTTTAATCCTTCTTCCAAATGAATTTCAAATGGATATTTTGCGTATTAACCGATAATCATCGCGATCAGCCAGCTGAGGAATGAATCCAGTCCCCAGAGCAGGATGGCCACGATGATGACCACAACAACCACGATCATCGTGGTATGCGTGGTTTCGGTACGTGTCGGCCACACTACCTTGCGAATTTCAGTCCTTGCTTCTAGGCAAAGTGTGACAAAACTGCTGCCTTTACTGGTCTGTGCTGCTATCCAGCCCGCGACCCCGGCCAGCACCAGCAGGCCAATAACGCGGTAAAGCATGGACTCAGCAGCGAAATAGCTGTTGCCGTAGACGCCGGCTGCGACCAGGGCCGCAACTACGATCCACTTCAGCGAATCCAGCTTGTATTCTGTGTTCTTGACTCTGTCGTTCATAACACCGTTCAAAATTCTGTTTGCGTAGAGACACACATGGGTCAACGCGATGTCCTGCTGCCGGTATGGCAGGCCAGGAGGGAATCGAACCCCCAACCTGCGGTTTTGGAGACCGCCGCTCTGCCAATTGAGCTACTGGCCTTTATCGTCATCCCGAAGCTGAAAGCCTTCTTTCAGCCACTTCAACAAACAATTTCTCTTAAGACGACTAAGCCGAGGGGACTGAAAGACCCCTCGGCTTAAGGATAAAGACTGAAATTGCTTACTCGATGATCTTGGCTACCACGCCAGCACCAACAGTTCGTCCACCTTCACGAACCGCGAAACGCTGACCTTCTTCCATCGCAATCGGCGCAATCAGCTCAACATTCATCTTGATGTTGTCGCCTGGCATAACCATTTCCACGCCCTCAGGCAGGGTAACGGCACCTGTTACGTCGGTAGTTTCGAAGTAGAACTGCGGACGGTAACCCTTGAAGAACGGGGTGTGACGACCACCTTCATCTTTGGACAGTACGTAAACTTCGCCTTCGAATTTGGTGTGCGGAGTGATAGTACCCGGAGCAGCCAGAACCTGGCCACGCTCTACGTCTTCACGCTTGGTACCACGCAGCAGTACACCCACGTTCTCACCGGCACGACCTTCGTCGAGCAGCTTGCGGAACATTTCCACACCAGTACAGGTAGTTTTCTGAGTGTCCTTGATACCCACGATTTCGATTTCGTCACCAACCTTGACGATACCGCGACCGATACGGCCAGTTACCACAGTACCACGACCAGAGATGGAGAATACGTCTTCGATAGCCATCAGGAACGGCTTGTCGATGTCGCGCTCAGGCTCGGGAATATAGGAATCCAGGGCTGCAACCAGCTTCTTGACCGCACTGGTACCCATCTCGTTGTCATCTTTGCCTTCCAGCGCCATCAGGGCGGAACCGACGATGATCGGAGTGTCATCACCCGGGAACTCATACTGGTCCAGCAGTTCGCGGATTTCCATTTCTACCAGTTCCAGCAGCTCGGCGTCATCAACCATGTCAGCCTTGTTCATGAACACGACAATGTAAGGTACGCCTACCTGACGGGACAGGAGGATGTGCTCACGAGTCTGCGGCATGGGGCCGTCAGCAGCGGAACAAACCAGGATGGCGCCATCCATCTGGGCAGCACCGGTAATCATGTTCTTGACGTAGTCGGCGTGGCCCGGACAGTCTACGTGTGCGTAGTGACGTGTCGGGGAGTCATACTCAACGTGAGAAGTCGCGATCGTAATACCACGCTCCCTTTCTTCCGGGGCATTGTCGATTGCATCGAAGGCTTTAAATTCGCCACCAAATTCTTCTGCACAGACCCTGGTCAGTGCCGCAGTCAAAGTGGTCTTGCCATGGTCAACGTGACCAATGGTGCCGACATTTACGTGCGGTTTTGTTCTTTCAAATTTTGCCTTTGACATCGAATTTAGCCTCCGATTTGATTTCTACAGTGCTAACTGAAAATGTTTAAGTTGATTATTAAATTAGTTTGTTACAAAAATCTGAAATAGCGACACCCGGAGGATATCTTCTTTCTTCTTTTTATTACTTAACTTACCTGCTGTCCCTTTTACCTGGTCAATTCACCTGGCTAGTTCCAGATCTGGTGCTCACACCCGGAGTCGAACCGGGGACCTCATCATTACCAATGATGCGCTCTACCACCTGAGCTATGCGAGCAATGTCCACACCTGCATCAGGTAGAATTTACTCACCGGATTCGCTGGCCGAGAAACAATGGGGCCGATTACCCGGTTCATCGCCATCTCTCCCAAGCTCCACACCACATCGCTTCAGCTGGCTGCCCCCAAAGGGGGACAGTAATACTGGAGCGGGTAGCGGGAATCGAACCCGCATCATCAGCTTGGAAGGCTGGGGTTCTACCATTGAACTATACCCGCAAATTCCTTCTGTCTGGGTTACTGCCGACATGCTTAGCATGTCTTTCGCTAACCAGACACTCGCCTACCAGGCTTTTAAAACCAAAAAACAGAGGACCAAAAACTCCCAACAGAGAGCTCTTCGTCCACTGTTTTCTGTCGCTTGCTGCTGCCAGTATTGGAATTATCTGACTGGTGGAGGGGGGTGGATTTGAACCACCGAAGCTTTCGCGTCAGATTTACAGTCTGATCCCTTTGACCACTCGGGAACCCCTCCAACAAAGCATCAGACGATTTACAACGACCTGGCTCTTAACACAGAGGGGCGCATTTTATGGGAATCAAGGACGTGATGCAATCGTTTCGCAAGGTTTTTCTATCACCTCCAATTCCAGTCCCTGAGACAACAAATCCAGCAATTCCGTGCCTTCCAGAAGGGCCTGCGAAATGCCCTCGATGGTCACCCAGATCTCGTTGGAGGTATTGACGACCTCGTGAATGGAGGTGGCATAACCCCGGGCCGCCAGATCTTCCTGCAGATTCAGCGCCAGTTCCTCCTGACTGAACAACCCCAGCGAAATACCGCCCCGAAGTTCTCCGGTCGTGATCAGGAAGCTATCCAGGCCTTCATTCCTCAAGGCCTGCAGTGTCTGCCTGGCCGCGGTGTCGGCATTGAACGGCGGCATGTAAACCCGAAAATTCCGGGTTTGCCCTGCTGGCAGCAGCTCTACCCGGGCCTGCATACCCCGCTGCTGCAAGGCGCTCACCAGGAAATCCCCCTCTTCGGTATTGTTAAACACACCCAGGGCGATACAGGTCTCGGGTTCGGTAGCAGGGGCCGTAGCAGCTGGCAACGGGCTTGTACTGGCGACTTCACCGAGCAGCTGAAGACGCTCGGCGGTCGCCGAAGACGCAGGTACCGGGGCAACAGGTGGCGCCAGGTTGTCGGATAGCAGGTTCCAGCCCAGATACACCAGGTTAGCCAGCATCAACAGGATAATGAAAGTTCGCATGGTCTTGGAATGACACTATATATATAGGAGCAAGAGCCGCAATCCTGGGTTAAGGCAGCGCCAGCGCCAGTCCGTCCAGCACCAGGTCCGCAGCCAGAATATGTGGCCAGGGCAGTTGTGCGGACAGGACGTGCGCATCCCCGCCTGTGAGGAACCACTGGCAATCCGGCGTCACGGCCACGACCTGCTCACGGCATCGGGCGGCAAAGCCGGCTGCCATCACCAGGATGCCGTTGCCAATGGCTGTCGCCGTGGATGAACCGGGTGCCGTTTCACCCCATGGCGCAAGAGGGACTGCCAGTGCCGGGGTTTTTCCAACCAGACTCTCGCGCATCAGTGACAGCCCAGGTACGATGTAGCCTCCCTGGTGTCGACCGTCGGCATCTGCCCAGTCAAACGTCATGGCACTGCCGCAATCCAGCACACAGCAGCTGCCGCCAGCCTGGTGAAAGGCCGCCAGCAGGGCCAGCCAGCGATCCACCCCCATGGCAGACGGATTTTCATAGGCGTTACGTACACCCGCTGCTTCATGGGTGACGGCGGCAAACTCCGGTTCAATCTGCCATTGCCGGTTTGCTGCCTGTGCAAACCGGGCCGCAAAATCTGCGCCCCTGACGCTGGACACCCTGATTCGTTGCGGCACCTCGGCGGTTTGGCCTTGAAGCACATCGATCAGCGCCGCAGGTGCCGTTTCCGGGTGCTCTACCACATACACGCCCAGCCGGGCATTACCGGTTCGCCCGCTAAAACGCCATTTGATGCGACTGTTACCCGCATCCAGATCCAGAATCATGACGCCGTCTCCCGCAGGCTGATTTCTCCGCCACTGACCAACTCCAGACCATGGTCGGTCTCCAGCACCAGCGCCCCGTTTTCGGCAATGCCTGAAGCACGGCCCATACGTTGGTGATTGCCCGTCGTCAGCACTACCTGCTTTCCATACATGGCATCGACCTGCTGCCATTCCGCCAGGAAAGCCGCCATGCCGTCGTTTTCATAGGTTGCCATAACGGTCATGATATGACGGATCAACGTTGCGGCCAGCACATTGCGGTCCGACAGCTCACCCGTTAACCGGTACAGATCGGTCCAGGGCTGTGCAACCGCTGTCATCGCCTTGTCATCACACCGGGTGTTGATGCCGATGCCGATCAGCAACTGGCATAAACCGGTCACATCGCCCGTGATTTCCATGAGAATACCCGCCAGTTTTTTGCCGTCGCAGACAATGTCATTGGGCCATTTGACGCCGGCCTGGGTAATGCCCAGCGCATGCAGGGCACGAATCACGCCCAGCCCGACCACCAGACTCATGCCATCGGTCCCTGATGCTCCTGCATCCACCTGCTTCACCAGGGTCATGGCAATGTGACGACCATACTGACTCACCCACTGTCGTCCCCGGCGCCCTTTACCACTGGTTTGTCGTTCAGCCAGGTAGACGGCAAAGCCGCCGGTTTGCGGCTTCAAAGCGCCGTCTTGCAGGGCGCGCATCGCATGCGTATTAGTCGAGTCCGTGATTTCCAGTACTTCCAGGTGATGCAAACGATCACTGGTGAGCGCGTCCAGCTCGCGCCGGATCAGGGCAGGATCGAGCAGCGATACCCGCTCTGCCAGCCGATACCCTTTGCCACGCACGGAGTGGACCTCCAGGCCCAGATCGGCCACTTTGGCAATATATTTCCAGACGCCGGCGCGGCTGATCCCCAGAGCGGCGCCGAGCTCGGAACCCGAGTGAAAATGGCCATCGGCAAGAATAGCAACTAGGGGGCGTAATAAATCAGACATGCTTTTGCGCTAATGACGGGCATAAAAAAATCCGGAAAGCCTGGCTTTCCGGATTTTCAAAAAGGTGTTCCAGGTGCAAATGAAGCCAGTTACATATCATAACCCCTTTCATCATGCATAACGATATCGAGACCGGTGGCCTCCTCTTCTTCTGTGACGCGCATGCCTGTGACGGCAGTAACAATCTTCAGAATAACCAACGTCAGGACCCCGGTGTAAAGTGCTGTCGCCAGGATTCCCATCAACTGGACTCCGATCTGGCTGCCCATGGTCATGCCGTCGGCATACCCCTGGCCGCTGAAAATACCGAGGCTGGCCGAGGCAAAAATGCCGGCCAGGAATGTGCCCAGAATGCCGCCAACACCATGCACGGGAAAAACGTCCAGCGAATCGTCAATGCCCAGGCCATTCTTGATGTACTGGGTGGCAAAGAAACAGACAATACCGGCAACCAGGCCAATGATCATGGCGCCGCCGGGTCCGACGAATCCCGACGCCGGCGTAATGGTGCCCAGCCCGGCCACCATGCCGGTGACAATACCCAGAACAGATGGCTTGCCGTATTTGATTTTTTCCATGAAGACCCATGACAGCGAACCTGCCGCAGCCGAAATATGGGTAACCAGCATGGCCATGGCCGCATTGCCATCAGCCGCCAGAGCGCTGCCGCCGTTGAAACCGAACCAGCCCACCCACAACATGCCGGCTCCGGTCACGGTCATGGTCATGTTATGCGGCGGCATGGGTGTCTTGCCAAAGCCGGAACGTGTGCCAATAACCACGGCACAGACAAGCGAGGCTATACCTGCCGTGATGTGAACGACCGTGCCACCGGCAAAATCCAGCAGACCGCGTTCGTACAGCCAGCCCCCCTCGGCCCAGACCCAATGGGTGATCGGGGCGTAAACCAACAACAGCCAGAGTATGCTGAAGAGCATGACACCGCTGTATTTCACACGCTCTGCGAAACCACCAAAAATGAGCGCGGGGGTGATGACCGCAAAGGTCAGCTGGAACAGGGCGAACAGCGACTCCGGTATCGTGCCGGAAACTGTCCCTTCCATGATATTGGCAAACATGATGTTGCCGAATCCGCCCACAAAAGCATTTCCCTCGCTGAAGGCCAGACTATAGCCACAAATCAGCCAGACCAGGGTTGCTACACAAGTGATGGAAAAACACTGCATGAGCACAGACAGGACATTGCGCACGCGCACGAGTCCGCCGTAAAAAAGCGAAAGACCGGGAATGGTCATAAAAAGTACAAGGGCTGTTGAGGTCATGATCCATGCGGTATCTGCACCGTCTATCTCCTGAGCCAGGGAAACCACCGGCAAAAACATCAGCCCCGACCCGGTGACGGCCATACGCAAAAATCGTGATCCCATAAATCCCCCTTCTGTTATTTACTATTTGGTGGTGAATAATTCTGGTGCTTTTATGGCATGGATTGCGCAATTTTTGTCCATATGCACCAAGAATGAGCATAAAAGAATTGCCAGAATGAGACAAGATAAAGCACCGCCGATGCCAGCGATTTTCGCTGTTTCGGCCAAATGCATAGGTCAGCGAACAGGCGTAATATTTGAAAGTGCTGCTATCAGCGCCCTAAATCCGGGCGTTATGAACTTACCCTCGCCAGTAACACGCCAACTCCCATGAAGCGCACCTAATCCCGGACGGGAAACGGCTATGACACTCTGCCCGGCTGCATCATTCCGGACAGCCCCGATTTTCAGCCAAACAGGATGCTGCACCAGCCAGGAAGCGCCCCCAAAGTGCGTTCTGATGAGGATATGCACAGTTTTGGTGCGGGCGCTTCCATATCCTTTTCAGAGATGAACGCCAGCACAACTATCGTATTGTTTTATATAGGTATTATTTTTTGGCATGGCGATTGCTAAAAACACATATCGCGGCATTTGCGGGCGTTGCAGTACCACATCCGCAGGCTTCGAATTGAGCAGGAGGACTGAACACGAAGACAGCAATATCCCTGCACATCAGCAACGTGCACTTTGCTCTGACTATTCAGTTGTATTTGGACTGTGAGACTTTTCCCGGCGGGAACTGCAGCAACCCATAAAAAGCCGCAGCATTCGCCAGAACGACGTACTAGGAGAACCAAATGAAAATGATAAATGCGATTATCAAGCCATTTAAGCTTGATGACGTCAGGGAGGCCCTGTCAGAAATTGGAGTCCAGGGGATCACCGTTACGGAAGTGAAGGGTTTTGGCCGACAGAAAGGACATACTGAACTGTATCGCGGTGCTGAGTATGTCGTCGACTTCCTCCCAAAATTGAAAGTGGAAGTAGTAGTGAAAGACAGCGCTCTTGAACAGACTATCGAAACCATTTCGAAGGCTGCCAACACAGGCAAGATCGGTGACGGTAAGATTTTTGTTTCCTCTATCGAAGAAGCCATCCGTATTCGTACCGGTGAAACCGGCGACGACGCCATCTAACCAAAAATAAAATTATACGAGTCTTTCAGGAGGGCTTAGTATGGAAAATTCTATTATTGAACTTCAGTACGCCTTAGATACCTTTTATTTTCTGGTAATGGGCGCATTTGTCATGTGGATGGCAGCCGGATTCGCAATGCTCGAAGCTGGTCTGGTCCGTGCCAAAAACACCACAGAAATTTTGACTAAGAACGTCGCACTGTTTGCCATCGCCTGTACCATGTACCTGGTGATGGGCTACACCATCATGTACGGCGGTTCAGCCGGCGGCTACATTCCCGACTCATGGTTTGGCAACAGCATTGCCAATGCCTCTGCCGAGGAAGTCATTGCCAGTGGTGGTGATACCTACTACTCAGGTGCCTCTGACTTCTTCTTCCAGGTGGTATTCGTTGCGACGGCCATGTCAATCGTATCTGGTGCCGTTGCAGAGCGCATGAAACTCTGGGCCTTCCTGGCGTTTGCCGTTGTCATGACTGGCCTGATCTACCCGCTGCAGGGTATGTGGAAATGGGGCGGCGGTTTCCTTGACGCTGCCGGCTTCCAGGATTTCGCCGGTTCCGGTGTGGTTCACCTGTGCGGCGCCTCTGCTGCGCTGGCCGGTGTCCTGCTGCTTGGACCACGTAAAGGTAAATACGGTGCCGACGGTTCCGTAAACGCCATTCCGGGTGCCAACCTGCCGCTGGCCGCACTGGGCATGTTCATCCTGTGGATGGGCTGGTTCGGTTTCAACGGTGGTTCAGAGCTCATGGTTTCCAACGTGGGTGAAGCCAACGCGGTTTCTGATGTATTCGTCAACACCAACGCTGCTGCATGTGGTGGCCTGATCGCTGCCCTGATCGTTTCCCAGTTCATGTTCGGCAAAGCCGACCTGACCATGGCTGTGAACGGTGCACTGGCTGGCCTGGTTGCCATTACTGCCGAACCTCTCAACTGGGGTGGCCTGGGGGCTACCCTGATTGGTGCTGTAGGCGGCATTCTGGTTGTCTTCGCCGTCCTCTTCATGGACAAAATCAAAATCGACGATCCGGTTGGTGCGATTTCTGTTCACGGTATCGTGGGCATCTGGGGTCTCATCGCTGTTATTTTTTCCGGCAACGATTCCGCTACCATTGGTGGACAGCTGATGGGTATCGCCGTGATCTTCATCTGGGTATTCGTCTCCAGCCTGATCTTCTGGTTCATCATCAAAGCCGTGATCGGTCTGCGTGTATCCGAAGAAGAAGAGTACGAAGGTGTCGACCTGGCGGAGTGTGGTATGGAAGCCTACCCCGAGTTCGTCAGCCAGAACTGATCTCTCAAGTCCTGAAAAAAGCGCCACCTATGTGGCGCTTTTTTTTTGCTTGTCATTCCGGCAATGCAAGCCAGCCTGGTCGGTTTTGCCATACCTGTAAGGCCGGCATAAAAAAGCCGGGACCACTCACATGATTCCGGCTTTGCTGTTTCCAGTGGTTGTTCTAGCGGTCGCTGCCCTGGCCTTTGCCATCGGTACGACCGAGTGTGGAACCATCCTTCAGGACCACACCGACGTACAAGCCGCCCTGGCTACCATCATTGAGCGTAATGGAGTTACGAAGCGGATTGGCAAACACGGTAACCTTGTCGCCGACCTGCAAGGAGTTACGCTTCCAGCCCTGGTTTATCAGGATGTTTGGCGCTGTCATTTCGATGGTCCAAAGTCCGTCCGGACCGGTATCTGCAGTGCCTTCAACCTTGAAAGAAGCGTGCGGATTAATCCATCTGACCTGGGTCACCTCTCCCTCGATTTTAACGACTGCATCACTGTCAAACGCGGCAGTGGAATGGTGGCCAACAGCGGGTATGGCCAACAGAGCTGAAGCAAGCGCGCAAACGCCTGCGGCTTTATGAACTGTATTTAAAGGTTTCATGAATCTAGTCCTGTGATTTGACGGGAGCTTACCGTTGCAGGCCGGCCTGGCCAGCCTGTGTGCTCGGGAGGTTGTCATTAAGGTCTGGCAGGCACTCCACTTCGCCGATGTCAGTATTATCGACGCGCAGCCAGCGCTTGGTGTTGTGCCACTCACCCACCCAGCCGTTCGGGTCGGTCATAATGTATTCAATTTCGAGAACTTCCCCGTCTTCCTGCAGGCGCATTCTTTCCTGCACCTGAAACTCTTCGGAGATTGGAATACCGGCATCTATAAAGTGGTTGTAGGTTTCAATATATTTTGTGTTGACAACCAGTTCCTCGCCTTCCCAATGCCCCAGAGATTCACCATTGTAGGTATAGATCACCAGGTTCGGATCTGAATACTCACGCCCATCGAGGAAAATCTGGCGGAAACTGTTATTGAAGTTGGACACCATGTAAATGGCTGTCGGCAACTGGATCATGGCGATAGGCCACACCCGGGTCATGATCATTGGAATCCCGGCTGGAAAACACTGGCCAATGGCATCCCGGTAAGGCCTGCCTTCAGCCCTGGCACGCTGACCTTCCTCAAAATCGAGTTTGGTCTGACCAATGAACTCGGGATACGGTGGTCCGAACATGAAGTTCGAAAATCCTTCGCTCAGGTCAACAAACCAGGTGCCGGTCAGGTCAAAGGGTGGCGCCGGTCTGTCTTTTTCCAGGTTTTCCGGCGCCAGGGCGCCTAACTGACCTGGATGTGACGGAATCATCCGGCTGAGCTGCTCACGACGCTCAGCTGCGGTCTGGGCACTTGCCATGGAACAACCAAGAACGCCAGCCAGCAGGAGAACCCCGCCTGTCTGCAAAATGTACTTCATTTTTTCTTCCCCTGAGGAACCGACAACCCCCTTGATCATCACCGGCCCCTGAATTAATAGAAATGGCCGGCAGAGGATAAAAGTCTTTGGGTTTTTTGTCCACAATGGCCCGGTAAACAGGCATGCGGACCGGTTGCAGTGCTGTATAATGCTCGCCATTTCATTGGCCCGATCACCGCCCGGCGAAGGCTGGTCCACCCCGATTCTGGATAGTTATGGCAAAAAAGAGCAAAGTCAAAAAGGTTAAACAGCAACCGGCAGCGGCTGCTCAGAACGCCGAGCCTGCGGTCATCGTGAAAAACAAGGAGGCTGAATTTCCGGCGTTCTGGCTTGCCCTGATCATTCCCGTGATCTGCCTTGTCGGGGCATGGACATATCCCCCGATCGCCACACCGATGGAGCTGAAGTCCTATGCTTCCCAAATTTACCTGTCCTTCATTTTCCTGCTCTGGTTCTGGCTGCATCGCAACAAGAAAACGGCGGTTCTGACTTTCTCCCCGGCCCGTGTAGCCTTTGGCCTGCTCTTCATCGCAGGTACATTGTCCCTTGTCTGGGCCGCCAACCCCGATTTCTGGGTCTATAAATGGAACAAGTGGTATGCCGGTATGATCATGTTCGTGCTCGGTCTGCACATCACCCAGAGCGAGAAAAACCTCGATACCGTCATCAACCTGGTAATTCTTGGCGGACTCGGTGTCGCACTCATCGGGATAGGCCAGTACCTGTTCGGACTGGATATCGTGCCGCAAACGGCATTTCCGTCCTCAACCTTCGGCAATGGCAACATGGCAGGTCAGATCATGGTGCTCACAGCGATGCTGCCCCTGTATTTCCTGTTCAAGGAAAATCTCGAAACCGGGCGCACCTGGTATTACGCAATTACCATGTCCTTATTGCTGACCTACCTGTTTTTCACGCGCACCCGTGCGGTATGGTTGGCCATAGGCCTGGAAATCTTCCTGGTCAGCCTGTTTATTCTTCTAGACTTCAGAAAACGCCAAGAATGGCTGCATTGGAATACCAAAAAAACCAAGGCCGGCGCCGCAGCGGTATTGCTGTTTGCTGTCCTCGTGAATTTCAACCAGGACGGTTTTGTGCCTTTCTGGGAAATCGCGATTTATGAACTGTCATCCATTTCAACTGCAGTAGCTTCCACGGCTGAACAAAGCGGCGGTGAGCGCTATCTCATCTGGGGTATCACCATCGACATGATCAAGGACAGTCCCTTTATTGGCACCGGACTGGGCAGCTTCTTCGATAACGTCAATAACAGCAATAACCAGGCTTTCCGGGTGATTGGTGTACAACGCGCCCACAATGACCTACTCGAAATCATGGTCGAGTTAGGCTTGCTCGGCCTGCTGCTTATTCTCGGCATTATCGTGACCATGTGCATCACGCTGTACAAGCTGATCCTGAGAAGCGAAGGCAAGAATCGCATTCTCTTTGCCCTGCTGACCATCGCTGTCACCGGCAGCATGTTGAATGCCCAGCTCAGTTTTCCCTACCAGTTGCCAGTACCGCTGGTCATCATGCCTTTCTACATGGCCTTGATTATCAAAGGCTCGGAAAACATCGAAGGTAATACCGTCTCCTTTTCCCTGAAGCCCTGGTTCAACAAGGGAGCTCTTGCCGTCACGGCTATGCTGTTTACCCTGATTTCAATCAATGACCTGCTCTGGCTGTGGGACATCCACTCGCTCAACCGTGTCATTTCTGGCAAGCAGGCAGGTGCCTGGAAACCGATCAATCCGATCTTCAACCAGGCTTACATCACGGGCACCCGCAGTGTCGCGGAAGCCTTGCAGGGCCGGGGCCAGGAACAGCTTATTCTGAATGCCGTCACACCCATTCTGGAATACTGGCCCAATGTGACGGCCAACAGCGCCCTGGCAGCACAGACTTACATGGCCATGGGCAATCTGCCCCAGGCAGAAATATGGATAGAGCGCACCATAGAGAATCAACGGCCGGACTACTACCTTGGTGAGTTCATGAAAATGCAGTTGCTCCAGCAAAAAAATGATCTTGCCGGATTGCAGGAACTATATGACCGCTTAAAAACCGAACCGGAAGAAACCCTGAGCAAGATCCAGAACACGTACAACATGCTTCATACCATGTCCATCAATCTTCAGGATTACGGCATGACTGAATATTATTATGAAAAATTTGTGCAGTATCATGGCGAATTTCCCCCAACAGTCGGTAATCAAGCAATCTACTACATCAACACAGGCAACATGCAGGCAGCTATACCGTTCATGCGTCGTGCCATAGAACTGGATCCGAGAATGCAATATGCCGGTGAGTTCCAGCAGTTGATTGACCAGTATTCCGCAGAATAAAAAAATCCGGCCATGGCCGGATTTTTTTCGCGCCTGAGGCGCTCATTCGATCTCCACCAACCCGATGCGGTTTGAACTGCTCTGGTGGATCAGCAAGTTGCCGTCTCGGGTGACCCACATATTACGGACAATGCCAACGCCGGAGGGAATCGCCCAACTCTGGAAGGATTCCGTTTCTGGGTTAAACCGGACCAGGGCATCGGGTCGCATGCCGGATTCGTTATACCAGACCTTGTCGTCTATCACGGCCAGCGCATAAGGGTGTGAGGTTGGCCCGCTGGGGGAATCCCATTGTGTTATATCGCCAGTGGAAGGGTTGAGGCGTCCGATCTTGCCCTGCGAGGAATTCACAAACCAGACTAGGCCGTTGCTATCCAGCCCCAGACGCCTGACACGTGACGCCTCGTTGGGAATCTCGTAATAACGGATTGCCAGGGTTTCCGGATCCATGGCACCAATCTTGTTGGTGCCGTTGAAAGCGACCCAAACCGTGCCATTGGCAGCCACCTGTATGCCATAGGGCCTTGGCTCCGAGGGCACCTCGGTGATCTCACCAGTGTCAGGGTCCAGCCGGCCCAGCATGCCGGCGCCCTGGGCGGTGAAATAGAGATTGCCATTGGGGTGGAAAGTGGCGGAATGCGGATCCCTCGCCTGGGTCTCGTACTGGGTAATCAGGCCGGTATTTGGATCCAGTCGGCCGATGGTGGCATTGCTGTTGCCGGTATACCAGATATAGCCTTCTGCATCCGGCACGATACTGTGGGGGCGTGCCGCCAGCGGGAGCCGGTACTCATCCATCTTGCCAGTCTCGGGATCCAGTCGGCCCACCAGGCTTGCCCACATACCCGTCCACCAGATACTGCCGTCCGGGGCTTCCACCGGGTCCCGGGCCCGCTGGCCCAGTGTCGGAACAACCCACTCACGGAAGGTAATCTCAGTGTCACCCGGTATCAGCCTGGGACGGCGCTCGGGATCGGCAGGAAAATGCTCCGCCAGGTAGCTGGCAATGGTATCCGCCTGGGCATCCCCGAGATTCACCATGCCCGAAAACACGTGCTTCCATTCCTCGGCGCTGCCATACCCGGCTGAGGTGACGATATTGAAGGAACTGTGGCAGCTGTAACACGCCACCTCCACCAACTGCTTGCCCTCACCTTCAGGTAACTGGGGCACCTGGAACTGCGGCTGCGCCCAGACACCTTGCGTAGCCAGCAAAAGACCTGCAGTGATTAGAATTCTCGACATCTCGGTTCTCCGGGAACGTTGCCTATGTAAGCTTGATGAAATCACAAATGTAGCCTCCCGGTAAATACACCGCTATCCCATAGCCCAACACGCCGTCAGGCAGGCGTTTGACAAGCAAGCGCCCATCATGTCCAGATGCAGGTGGCGTCGCGAGCGAAAGAAAGACAAGGCAAAAGATTTTTCGGAGGCCGGGCACAGTACGCCAATACGGGCCCGAGCCCCGAAAAATCTTTTAACGCCGTATTTACGAGCGCAGCAGCTACAGCGATAGAATATTTTGCCATCTTAAATAAAAAAGGCCCTGAGGATGGTGATCCCCAGGGCCTTTCGGCTTACAGAAGTCTTGCGACGTCAGCTACACACCAGCTTCCTTGGTGGTTTTGACGATGGCCGCAGCAACAGCGTACGGACAAGCGTTGGAAGCTGGACGACGGTCTTCCAGACGGCCTTTCCAGCCATCTTCCACAGTACCTACCGGGATACGGATGGAGGCACCACGGTCAGATACACCGTAGCTGAACTGGTTGATGGACTGTGTTTCGTGCTTACCGGTCAGACGCTGGTCATTGTAGGCACCGTAAACGCTGATGTGACGCTCTATGTTCTTGCCGAACTCTTCACAGATCTTGGTGAAGACTTCCTGCTTGCCGGACTCGCGCATAACACCGTTGGAGAAGTTGGCGTGCATGCCGGAACCGTTCCAGTCAGTGTCACCCAGGGGTTTCGGATGCCATTCGATGGCCATACCGTATTTCTCGGCAGTGCGCTCCAGCAGGTAACGGGCCAACCAGGTTTCATCACCGGCGCGCTGGGCACCCTTGGCAAAGACCTGGAATTCCCACTGACCTGCAGCCACTTCCGCATTGATACCTTCAACGTTGATACCGGCGGCCAGACACAGATCCAGGTGCTCATCAATGATGGCACGGCCGTAAGCGTTCTTGGCACCTACTGAACAGTAGTAAGGGCCCTGTGGACGCGGGTAACCGGAGTGCGGGAAGCCGGGAGGCAGGTTTGTGTCGGGATCCCACAGGAAGTATTCCTGCTCAAAACCAAACCAGAAGTCGTCGTCATCATCATCAATCCTGGCACGGCTGTTGGTGGAATGCGGGGTACCATCGGCGTTCAGTACCTCGGTCATGACCAGGTAACCATTGGCACGATCGGGATCCGGGATGATGGCAACCGGCTTCAGCAGACAGTCAGAAGAACTGCCGTCGGCCTGGTTGGTTGAACTGCCGTCGAATGACCACATCGGGCATTCTTCCAGCGTACCGCCAAAGTCATTGCGGACCATGGTTTTGCTGCGCATGCCCTGAGTCGGCGTGTTGCCGTCGAGCCAGATATATTCCAACTTGGATTTCATGATGATCTTTACTCCTAGCTTTGTCGTTTGTCGTTATAAGCTCTTTATGACGTGATGTGATAAAGATTTTTATAGGTTGAGACCACCGTTATGCAATTTGTATACCTGACTTGCCAATGGTACATAACGGTGCAAAAAGGCCCTCAAGTGTACCTCACGCCTTGGGGGTAAAAAAGGGGAATATCAGCCTAAAGGCCGATAAATACAGAGTTTTTTCCGTGTCACTGATCCCGATACAGCGTGGCTGGCCCTGGCCGGGGAAAACAGGAAATTGCACTGTTTTGACGGAAAAGTCGCACCAAAATAGCGCTTATGTGTTTCATGTTGGTGCATAGCGACAAGCAAGACACTGCTCCAAGCATCTGTCAGAATAATACCACTGCCGAAATCCTGTCGTTACAAGCCCATGCCCCAGTTTCCCGAATTGCCCGTCAAGGAATATGCCCAGGTCTACAAGGAAGACACCGACCAACCCTTGCCCGCCAAACTTGACCCGAATCTGCGCTATGCCTTTTTCAGCACCATTGCCAAGGGCGGCAAGTCCATCATTCAGTCCTGCAAGGACATGAATCTCGGGCGCTTTGTCTGCTACAAAACCCTGAAGCCCGAGTTCGCCGATGACCCCATAGAGCAGCAGCGCCTGCTGCGCGAAGCAAGGGTCTCCGCCATGCTCCAGCATCCCAACACGATTCCGACATACGAGTTGGGGCGGAACAACAAGGGCCACTATTACTTCACCATGAAGCTGGTGCATGGTTATACCCTGCGCGAGATCCTGGATTACCGGGAACGCTACGACCTGACCCAGTTGATAGATGTGGTGATCGATGTCGGCCATGCACTGGAATATGCGCACTCCCATGGCGTACTGCATCGGGACATCAAGCCGGAAAACATCCTTGTCGGACCTTTCGGCGAGGTCATTCTGATGGACTGGGGACTGGCGAAGGTCTGGGATACCGAGGGCACACAGGAATCTCTGGGGGACGGTGTTGACCCGGAAACCGACGATATTTCCATCACCGGCAAGGACAAATTGCAGGGCACCATTTCGTACATGTCGCCCGAGCAGATCGGCAAGGATCCTGCCATTAATGCCCGCACGGACATCTACAGCCTGGCAGCCGTGATTTATGAAATCCTTGCCGGAGATCCACCGGTCAAAGGCGAGACCATGGACCAGCTGGTCAAAAGCGTACTCAATGACGTTCCCGAACGGCCATCAACGATCGCCAGGTATCCGATTCCGGAACTGCTCGAATCGGCCACCATGCAATGCCTGGAGAAAGATCCGGCACGCCGGCTGCAAACCATGAGTGAGTTGTTGCGCCTGCTGCAGGAAACCTGGCGCCTCGAATAGGTGAGATCAGGATGCTGGCTCAGGATAAGCTGACCAGCGCCACCGTGATATTGTCGCGTCCACCCTGCCCCTTGGCCAGTTCAACAAATACCTGCGCCATGTCATCCAGGCTGTCCCCGTATGCCGCAACCGTCTCCTGAATACGAAACTCCGGGACAAGATCACTGAAACCATCACTGCAGACAAGCAGCGTGTCGCCAGACATGACGGACTGACTGTCACCATCAGGCTGGGCATAGGGATTGCTGCCTAGCATCCGGCTGAGCACATGCTTGTTGAAGCTGCTGCCCACCTCGCCCCGGGCCAGCATTTCCTGGTACAACGTATGATCCACACTGAGCTGGGCGACAGCCGCTTCCGCGGCATTCAGGCGGTAAATCCGGGAGTCCCCCATCCAGGCAAAACTGGCCTGCCTGTCTTTGATGCAGACGCAGGACAGGGTGGTGCCCATGTCACTGCCGGGCATTTTTTTCTGTTTGAATTCAATAAGCTGCTTGTTAGCGAAGACAATACTGTCCATGAGTGTCTTGCGCGTGTCGGTGGTGTCGAGCAGGTAGTCTTCGCGGGTGAGGTACTGGTAGCAGCTTTCCACCGCCACGCGACTGGCAATTTCTCCGTCGGCATGCCCGCCCGCCCCATCGGCCACGATGATCAAGCCGTATTCCGGGTCAACCAGGTGGTAATCTTCGTTGTTATCCCGGACGAGACCGACATCGGATATGGCGTGGAATTTCAGCATTGTGCGTGTCTATCTTCCGGTTTAGCCCCCCGGAAACCTGAAGCTGAAATTGATGATAGGTAAGTTCACCTAAAAACGGAATGTTTTGGTGTACTTCAGGGCGATTTCGGATCTTTCCCGGCTCAGCTCGGTAAAAGTGCCTTCCGAATCAAAGTTGTAGTTCACCACGATGAACAGGTCTTCACCGGCCTGGGGATTCCAGCGCAGGCGGCTGTTCAGCCCCAGGCTGCTGGAAAAGTTGTCGTACTGGATGAGATTGACCCAGGACCACTTTGAGTTGAAGGCGTAGTTCACGTTGGCACTCACCAGCCTGACCACAAAGTCGCCATAGGGCAGCTCGATATCCTGGTAGTTGTAGCGGAAGTTCAGGAAGAAGTGCTCATCCGGGCGCCATTCCAGGCCGATATCGTACTGGGTCCGGTCACCGTCATAATACTCGCCGTGATTGAAGCCAATACTCGGGGCAAAGTTGCGCTGGTTGGAAAATTCGATCTGGCCGTTGAGATTCAAGAAGCTGTACTTGCCTGCCGGAATCACGACACCGGGACGGATTTCGAAATCCCGGAACAGACCCTCACGACTGCGACTGATACCCAGGCCGATCTGGTCACCTCGATGGGTATTTAGGTTGATGAAGCGGGTAAAGAGCGACTCACTGATCATCTCGCCTGTGGCCAGGTCGCGGTCATGGTCAAAGCGGCCAAACATATTGAACGTTCTCAGTACCGGATGACCCTGAAAGAAGCGGCGAAAGCGGCCCATCAGGCTGTAGGTTTCGGCGCCCCGCAGGTTGGCAAAACCCAGGGCCGGATTGAAGTCCTCGCCGATATAGGTGTAACCGGTAGAGCCCCCGAAGCCATTGCCCTGGGTATCGAGGTTTATACGCACCCCATAGGCCTTGTCATCACCGGTCAGGCCGGTGGTATCGGTTTGCTGGTAAAAGGCATTACCCCGCATCGTGTAGCGATCGGAAAAGCGGGTGTTCTGATAACGAAAATCGACACCACCCAGGGCGTTGTCCGTTTCACTATTGGGATCACCGTAAGTGACGATGCCGCCGATGCTCGATTCCGACAGCACGTTAGCCGCAGCCCGGCCCACAAAGACAGACTGACCGTCCAGACCCGGCGTATCGCCCTGCTGCACACCCAGCGCCCCCACGTTCCAGTTGCCGACACGGCCCGTCATCTTGACCCCGGCATCGATATCAACAGGTTGTCCCGTCCGGCTGTTCAGGCCGATACGACGGGAATAGAACGGAATGCCGTTGCTGTTGTTGTTGAAGTTACCGCCACCGCCAAGTCCGCCAAAGGAAAAAATATCGACATCCTGCAGGAAGAAGTCACGTTTTTCCGGAAAGAACAGGGAAAAACGGGTCAGGTTCACCTGGCGGTTATCGACTTCTGTCGCCGAAAAGTCCGTATTAAACGTCAGGGCCCCGGTCAGGTTCGGCGTGATCTTGTAGAACACATTCAATGAGGGATCAAAGCGGTCATTGCTGGTACCGGCGACATGATCCTCGGAGGTAGCCATGGCGATGGATGGAATCACGTCCAGGCCAATACCCTGGCGAATATCACGAATGCCTGTAATCAGGCCCGTGGTGGTCGGATTGATATTGCGATTGAACGAAGACCAGGCTATTTCCTCCCGCTTGCGGGCAATGGTCCTGGCAATAGTGAAACCCCACTCTTCGGTTTCGGGATCAAAATTCAGTGTGTTGAATGGGATAGCGACTTCAGCCGTCCAGCCCTGGTCGTCAATCCGGCTTTCCACCAGCCAGATGCCGGTCCAGTCCCGGTTCAGGTTGTTGGGCTGGTCGTAAACCCCTTCCCGCCGGATGCCGTTGGGATTGACCTGGAACTGGTAGCCGGTGCGCCCGTTGTTGAAGGTGTCCAGGATGAACTCGAAGGCATCGTCAAACTGCATGTTCTGACCCTGAACCAGCTGGCGCGCACTGATGGATGAAGGGTCACTGTCGTAGAGCCTGGCGCCAACGTAAAAGTAACGCTCACTGTACGCCAGGTAGAATTCGCTGCGCTCGGATGGCTCGACATGATCTGCGGGTTCGAACTGGTGCATGTCGGAGATGACAGTCGCATTTTTCCAGATCTCGTCATCCAGCACCCCATCTATTTCCGGCGCCAGGTCGGTGCGGGCAATTTCAACCCGTTTGCGCGAAGTGGATGCAGCAGTCTGAGTGTCCTGTGCCTGCAGGTTTGCAGCAAACAGCACAAGGAACACCAGTATTGACAGAAGGCGACCGAAAATGGGGGAGGGGGAAAGGCTTTTCTTGTAACTTTTGTTGCCAGAAATCATGTCAACGGCATGGTGTATTAAATTATTAGGCGCGCAAGTTTAACTAACTGATTTTAATAGTAAACAGCAAAAAAAAGAATTCACAAATTCTCCTCATTCAACCCCGTAAATCACCGCCAGGGCACATGCTGCCACCAGGTTGATTTGGCAATCCCCGAAAGCTGTCCTTAACTGCAGGAAAAAGGAGGTGCCATGGATGGGCAAATGCGCGGGCTGACCCTGGTTGAACTGCTGGTGTGTGTCGCACTGCTCGCCATCCTGCTTGTCAGTGTCAATGTGGGTGGTTTTGCCGAGACCAGGGACAAACGGCACGCGGAATCTGCCATGACCGATATCGTGTCCGCTATTGCCATGGCACGCCAGACAGCGGTCAATGAAGCCACCATGGTCACTTTCTGCCGCAGTGACGATGGCGCACACTGCCAGGGGCAATGGCACGATGGCAGCATTGTCTTTACAGACCGCAATGGCGACAGGCAGATGAACGGCGACGACCGGTTGTTGTACCGCCTGGAGCCTTTGATGATCCCGGGGTCGCTGAAATTCCGCTCCTTCGGCAACAAACAATATCTGCAAATGACCCCGTTCGGAATGACCAACTACCAGAACGGCAACTTCACCTACTGCCCCGAAAACGGCGATGCTAATCTCGCCAGGCAAGTCATCATCAGTTTTACCGGCAGGACCCGTTACGCCAGGGATAAGGACGGGGACGGCATAGTGGAGAACAGCCAGGGTGAGGCGTTAGCGTGTTGAGGGAGAAGTAGATGGTGAAGAGTAGAAAGCAAAAACGGAGAGATAGCGGATTCTAAAATGCCGCATAGGGAAAGAATCTTGGCCTTGATATGTTGTACAAAAAAATGAGACTTTGATAACTGAGCTTTTCTGATCGCCCTTTTTTCCCTTTCTCCCTTCCTCGTAATTTTTTACCAGCAATCCGTCGGCGACTTCACGCCATTAGGATTAACATTATTGAAGGTCAGGCGCATCGGATTACAGGCCGTGTCTGCCGCCTGGGAACCGGTCGGATCAATCAGGATGACATAGGAATTGCCTGAGGGCGTACCTTCTATACTCAAAGTATAGAAGCCGTCATTGCTGGAAGAAATGGTCGCCACAGTACTTGCTGCCGCACTGGCACCGCACGTATCTGTTGACCCGATAGTCTTGGCATAGAAGCGACAGTTACCCCGAAAGCGTTCTTGGGCCACCTGCACCTGCAAAGCAGCGGCAATACCGTCAGCGCGGCGGGAACTGCGCATGCTGTCCTGGTAGGAAGGATAAGCGACCATGGCCAGAATACCGATGATCGCAATGGCGATCATCATCTCGATCAGGGTAAACCCCGACATTTCAGGCTTGCGCTTTAACATGCTTGTCTCTCCGAAGCCGGCAATCAAGCTCACTTGAAACTGACCGCCGGTCATAACGAGCGGCCAGTATAGCGAGTTTTATCAGGCGCAGACCATACCTGCACCTGAACTGCTGGACTAGGGACAACTGTTTGTATTGTTGGACAGCGTGATATCCAGATTCACAAAACCCGAGGGCTGGTTCGTGTAGCTGAACATTCCGGGGTTAGCGCCCGTACGGGTTGCAGTACAGACATAGTTGGCGTCAGTGGTCATGGTTAAAGTCCCGGTCCAGGTCGGTGGAATAAGACCGATTTCACCGGTCAGGCAGGTAAAGCTGAGACCATCAGCTGCCAGCTCACAACGGCCACCTGCATCACTGATAGTGACACTCTGCAATTCCCTGTTGTTGGGAGCACTGATAACAGCACCGGTAAAGTAAATGAACGAACCCGGTGAACAGTTGGTGAAATCATTGTCAGCGCTATCCACCGTGAGGTCGGAAAAGCTGATCCGTTTGGGATCGCAGCTCATGCTGGACTGGTCGTAATCAACCTCGATATAACCGGTCCAACCTTCCAACTGGGTGGTGTTGTCATCCGCAGTGGCGGTCCAGTCAAAGACGATACAGTCATAGCTTTTCGTGTAACTGGCTAACAGCAGGGAATACGTTGCTGTGGCATCAATGGTGCATGAACCCGGACCATCCGATGTAAAGGCCAGAATACCGTTAGCCAGCGTGGTGCTTTCATCCGTCTGCGGTGCCGTCATGGAAATATCACCCGTGACATGGTGTAGGGTAGCTGGCGGATCTGCCGGATTGTAGGGACAGGTGTTGCCGTACCCCGGGTGGTTTTCCACACCGTAGCCTCTAGGAATCAAATCGAGCGTGGACACGTCATTGCTGTAGCCATCGTTCAGGCAATAGAAATCGTCCGGAATACCGGCAAAACGATCGCCTGCAGCGCCATTCAGGTTGGAATCCGTCCGTGTCATCGGGCCAAGATTGAGGCAGGGATTGGGATTACCCAACTGGGAGGCATTGAATGCCCCGGTGAGAATAAAATCATGGGTAGAATCGCCCGAGTTCGGCACTGGCAGCTCAACGCTGTCACCGACACCCTGGGTAAAATACTGCACAAGTTCGGAATCAGGGACTCTTTGCTTACCATCGGCTTCCGAATCATCCACCTTGTAAAGCATGCCACGATAAACGCGACGAGAGGCGCGAATGGCCTGAGCGTAAGGCTGCGCCGATGTCGGGTCGCCAACACAACTGTCCCAGTTTGTATTACCTGAAACAATAAATCCGACATTGCCATGCCAACCACCACCCAGGTAACAGGTATAGTCAAAATATTCATACTCGCCGCTGCTACTGGCGCTGGTCTTGACCGTGTTAACCGTGACATTGGTGACTGGAACTCGGTCTGCCTCAACGCCACCGGAAGGTATATAACTGCGGGAACAGAACGCTGCATCAGAGGCAATAACATTGATGGCACCCATCGAAAGACCACCCAACTCGTCGCGGTCGACATAGACCCTGCCCTTGATCCTGACAAAGTCGGCACAAGTTCCCTCTTCGGTCTGGCAAGCCTCTACCAGGGTCAGGACCACATCATTGCCGACAGCCAGGAGCCGGTCCGAACCATCGATCAGCTCCTTCGTGCCATCGTTGTTGTTCACGGTACCGGCATCGGCAAGCTGCTCATCGGTGACCGTTCCGTCACCCAGACGGGCACGTCCGGTTGGTGAGTCGACTTTTTCCTCGGAAGCTTCCAGGGCACTGTCACCAACCTTGCGAGGAGACACGAAAGAAAATTCGGTATCCAGGCTTACAGACTGGGCGACTCCGGATGGATTCGTCCAGGCCACTCTAACCGTCACGTCTTTCATGGTGCCTGTCGTGGCAATTCTTTCTGTTCGCACAAAATCCGTGCTGATGCCAGTGATATTGGCAGTGTTAGCAAAACCGGCGGTATCGCTGTACAGCGTGTTGAATCCCGTAATCGACCCGGCCGCATTCGTGTAATTACGCATATCCTCGATGCGCGACTGCGCAATATTAAGGGCTTCTGAACGCGCCTTGTTGTGCGCACTCTGCCTGGCAATCACACCTTGCAGGGAAGTCACCCCCAGAATGCCCACGGAGAGCACGCCCAGGGTAACCAGGATCTCAATCAGTCCAAATCCAGTATTTTTTGGTCTGAAAATTTTCATACTTCGCTCCCGGATTTAAAAATCCTTCCACGTACCGGCACTGCCGGTGGTCGCTCCCGCCAGGGAGGTGCGGCCTAGGATGTCCGAGCTGTACCAGACATCAAAACTGCTCCCGGTAGAGCTTTCGGTGTCACCACCTGTCACCAGCGCTCCCCTGACGGTGGTATTACCGCTGATCTGTGCATTGCCCATGACGAAGAGAATGCCGTAAAACTGGCTGCCGCCGCTGAAGGAGGCATCGCCGTTCACGATGACAATACTGGGCTTGGTGTTGGCCGTACTGCAGACATTGCTGCCGGTCACGGCGATGGTGCAGCCTACGGTGACACCAGAAAACGTGGTGTTACCTTCCACCCAGATGACCTCATGGGTGGCCAGGTCCACATCGGTATTGGCATTGGCCGCGGTGGTATCGATGGTGACCAGGGACGAGCGGTAGGTTGTCGGATTAACACCAAAAAAGTTCTCAAAGAATTCTGCCGTTGTCAGCGCACTCAGGCTGGTGTCATTCTCGATGACATCCAGGCCCTTGATGTCGTTTTCAGAGGCCTGCACGAGTGACGTACAGTAATTCGGCGGGGTGTCCATGCAGACCGGGTAATCGGCAGCGCCTACATCAGGTACTTCCGTGGCAGTACTGTAATTGGACCCCATGTTGATTTCGCTGCCAGTCCAGATCGTACTGTGACCTTCAGGATTATGTACCGTGGCTGAGCCGCCGATGATCATGCTGCCGCGGGTAATCACCGGGTTGTCCGGCGCATTCGGCAGCGGATTGATGGTCACGATGGTCTGGGTGATCTGCCGTGCTGCACTGCCGTCATCACTGCGGCCGGTGGCCACAATGCGGATTTTGGTCAGGTTGGTGGACAGGTCCGTCAGCGTCACGGTCACCGTGGCCGATCCCACGGTGGCAACATTGGTATCTCCGTTACCATCGGCATCGGTATCGAAAATACAGTCCATTTCGCTGCCGGCCGGCAGACCGCACGCTGTACCACTATTGTAGGTATTGGCACCGGCAACCCGGTTCGGGTCGGTTTCGATATAATCCAGAGCTGCCAGCATGCCGGCTTCGGCGGCCTCGAAAGCCATCTTGGCGCGCGTGTCGTTATTAGTAATTTTCTGCTCCATGAGAATGGCCTTGGAGACATTGAAGGTGACCAGGGTACTCAACATGAGAATAGCCAGGGACACAGCCAGGGTCAGCACGCCACGCTGGGAGGTTTTTGCAGCCGCAATACGGCGCATTACCGGATTTTTGACTTTATTCAATGCACTCATCAGCGCCTCCTCACCAGGTCGTTGCGCACTCGCACATTCTGGTTCAAGGAAATCTGCACAAAACTGTCGTTGGTCAGGTTACCCGTGAGGGTTATGTTGAGTTGCCGTGTTTCCACGGTGATGTCACCACTGGCCGCGTCGGGCAGCGGCGTATCGTAGCAATCCGCTTCCTCGGGATTATCGACGGAAGAGTCGCCGTCATTGTCAACGTTGTCCGGTTCCCGGGTGTTCAGACATTCCGAGCTGTCCAGGTTGAACCAGAGGGCAGAGACCGTAATGAAGTCACCGTCAGTCAGCGCTTCCCACGTGTTCGCAGAAGTCGAACTGCAGGTATCCGGATCAGCAGTATTGCCGGCTGTGCGCATTTCCACGACACCGTCGTTGAGGCGAAACCCGCCGAGTTCGTTGGCATCGACGACGCCATCCTCATCGCGATCATAGGCATACACCATACAACTGCCCTGGGTGGCGCCACTGCCATTGGTCCAGGTGCCATCACCCACCGGCACCATCTGGGTATTTCCGGCCATGGAGTCGAAGACTTCCAGCGCCGTGTTGTCGATTTGTTGGAACACATTTGTGGTCGGATCCGTGGCGCTGGCAGCGTTGCCCGAATAACCGGCACGCCGGAACTCCGTGATCATCAGGTTCATCACGGCATTCAGGTCCTGGTTCATCTTACTGGCTGCGAGTGTATCCATCGAACTGGTATAGATTGCCAAATAACCCACGAGTATTGAGCCTATAACACTCAGGCCCAACGCTGTTGTGATGAGCAACTCAGTTATTGTAAAACCTGATTGCCGCTGTTTTTGCTTCATGGTCAGCATGTCTCGTAGTTGCTCACTTGCGTGCCTGGTGAACAAATGGTCGGCCTGCCTAGCAAACTGACATTGATTCTCAACTGTTTGCCATTACCACTGACCAGGTTGATCTGTCCCGAAGTTGAGGTCCCACGCACCGGGTCAAAAGCTATCTGGGTATTACTGCTGGAGAAGCTCGCGATGGAAACCCTGACATCATTCCATTCCGTGCTGGTGAAGCGCTGCAGGACAAGATCGTCTTTGTCCACTGACCCGTCACCGGGGTCCAGTGTCCCATCGCCATCATCGATCACAATCACGCAGGCATTCGCCATGGTAGGCAGCGTTGCGGTCAGGTCACACTGATCATTCACGGTGCTGAAGCCATACTCCCAGGATTTCGAGCCGTCCACGCCGAAATTGATGCCGGCCGTGGTATTGGCCGTCAGCGCTTCTGATCGCACCTGCTGGATGTGGCTGTAAATCTGCTCGGTAGCACCGATCACCCGCTGGGTGTCCCCAATGTCAGAAAAACTGGGGAACGCCACGGTAATAATGATGGCCAGGATCGAGACAGCAATCATGAGTTCAAGCAGGGTGAAACCCTGTTGAAACAGCTCTCCGAAACGTTTTACCGGCGTTTTTGAATGCATAAAAACTTTTATATATAACAGTATGTTGATGGAGAATACTGACAAGTCACAGTTTTATTGCATCTATATTACACCCTTGAAGATGGAAAATTTTCCAATATTTCAAATGCTTCAGCCCAGCTGGCAAGCACGCTGGGTCTCTGGCGGATACAGTCCGTCCTTGTCTTTATGATTTTCAGTATTTATCAACTATCTGGGTTAGCGCAATGTAGGCTTCCAGCGTCAGCGGTGCAGAGACCACTCACTCAGATTGGCAATCGGGGCGGTAAGTATTTGCAGAACCTGTGAAGAAATTCACATTCCTGGACGGGGAAAGCCTGAGGGAAACACCCCATTCCGGCGAGCTACTGATCTTTTGCGGACCAATCAGTCCGGTACATAGGCCCTTTGCAGGCTGCGATGGGCATAGTCGATGAACTGCGTGGGATCACCAAAGTCATCAATGTAGGCGTCAAGCAAACCCATCTTCACAGTGTCCTTCGGCCCCATCCCCAAATTGAGCTGCTCGGCCAGATCGAGATGGAAGTTGGTGAACATGGCCCGCATGCGCATGATGTCGGTACCACTTAGCATCGGCCCATGCGCTGGCACAACGATGGTATCGGCGCTGACAATACCCGCCAGGGTTTCATAGGCACTGAGCAGCCCCCCTATCCAGGCGCCATGACGGATATCCAGCACGGGCCACTGGCCGGACGTCACCGGTCCTCCGGCAATCAGCGTGTCGAGGATCGGGAAATACAGGAACAGATCGCTTTCGGAGTGGGCCGCCGGCAGGTAGCCGTAGATGATCTCCTGGCCACCCCAGGTCATGGTACCGGTATTGCGAAAGGTTTTCCCCGGCAGTCCGGCATCAGCTAACGGACCATAGCGGCCATCGTACAAGGCGGACATGACGCTGTTCTGCAGAAACATGCGGGTCTTTTCATGGGCAAAGATGGTGGCTCCTTCGGCCCCCAGGCGCTCATTGCTACCAGTCTGTTCGGGGTGCCAGTGCGTGTTAATGAGCATGTCCACCCGATCCCTTTCCAGGGTATCGAGCACGGTGGCGATCAACTCGTCAGAATGCGCCGCCAGGCCGCCATCCACCATCAGGACACCATCACCTGTCGGGTGCGGTATGGCATACACGTTACAACCGGCACCCTGGAAGACCCAGGCATAGCCCAACTCGACCAGGGTAATTTCTGTATCGCTTTCCTGGCCCACGGCAGCTTGTGGCAGGAGCGGCGACAACGCGGCAGAACCCAAGGCGATGGTGCCTGCATTCAGGATTTTTCTACGGGTCGGGTTTTTCATTTTCTGTATACTACTAATATGTACTACTAATTATGTGTACTACTGGTGATCAAATGAACCGGGCACCATGGTCTGCTTTTCAGCAGCCGGGTCCAGCGGAAACACGCTCCAGGGATAGAAGAACGGTGGCCCGACATTCGGCCAGAACGGCGTCACATCCAATTCCTCTGTGGCGCCTAGGCTGCGCAACAGGTCGGCCATCTTCCGGTTTGGCGGCTGGCGTAAACCGAGGAAGCCGATATGCCCCCGGGCCTCGGCATAATCCAGAGCCGTGAGACCGTCTATATCCTTGCCATCAAGATCGGCCCCCAACTCAACCAGGGCCTGCACCAGTTTGTCATTGCGGGCGCGCACAGCGTAGTGCAGAGGGGTGCCGCCCCGGGTGCGCTGCAGGTGATGCGGCACAGCGCGCACATTAGGATCGGCGCCTGCGGCAAACAGCAGTTTGAGGGCCTCGACCATGTCATCCTGGTTGCCACGGGCACCCGCAAGGGCTGAAACCGGCGTTTGCAGGTCTGCCTGGGCCAAATTGGCTTCCGCACCGTGTTCCAGCAGGAGCCGAATGACTTCCAGGTCGCCATTGTTGGCAGCACGGATCAGTGGTGTTGTGCCACGGGACAGCGGACCACCACGGGCCTTGGCAGGCCGGAAAAACAGCTGCATGTTCGGATTGGCGCCACGCTCGAGCAGCATTCGGACAATGGTCAGGCCGTCAGTTTCATTCATGATGCCGTCAATGGTGAGACCGGACTGAGTCCTGTCTGCCACCGCCGCA
The DNA here is from genome assembly GCA_049446715.1 of Pseudohongiellaceae bacterium. Classification (GTDB taxonomy): domain Bacteria; phylum Pseudomonadota; class Gammaproteobacteria; order Pseudomonadales; family Pseudohongiellaceae; genus Eutrophocola. The sequence continues at coordinate 58,666 of JBMTQX010000001.1, read as the reverse complement.
AACAGCGGCGCCTGGCCAAACATGTCCCACTGCTGGATGTCGGCACCGGCTTCAATCAGTTGCTTGGCGATGTCCCAGTTGTTGTTCACCATGGCCAGCAGCAAGGGTGAAAACCCGTCCGGATCCGGTAAATCCAGGTTTACCCCTTCATCAATCAGCAATTCGACACAGGCCTTGCAGTTCTCCCGCACGGCATACATGAGTGGCGTCAGCCCACCACTGTCCAGTCGTTTCGCCCTGCCCTCGGCAGTGACATGACTGTTGTAATCGCGGCGGGCAGAGACCGCATTGATATCCGCCCCCTGGTCGATGAGGAAGGCCATCATGGCAGGATGGCGCCGGGCTGTTGCCCACATGAGCGCTGTCTGCTGTCCCCATTGTTCCCGAACATCCACACTGGCCCCGGCCCTGACCAACAGCCTGGCCGCCTCGACATTGCCGGTTCTGGCCACCAGCATCAGCGCGGTCTGACCTTCAGGATTCGGGGAATCAGGATCGGCGCCTGCATCCAGCAGTATTTTCAAAATGGTGGTATCAGCCACTTCCGCCACCAGCTGCATGGCGCTGGCACCGTAATTGTTTTTGGCATTCACATCGGCACCGGCTCGAATCAGCGCACGGATGCGGTCGACATCCTGATCGTATACCGCCCACTGCAGCGGCGTACTGCCATCCGGTCCACGTTCATTCACGTCAAGACTGCGCACGGTTTCACCGAGCGGCGAGGGTACTTTGAGTGCTTCGAAATTCTGGGCCACGGCGGCGCCGGAAAGTACTGTCATCGCTGCAAGTACCGGCATTAGGCAGAGCGCCAGATGGAGTCGCGTATTCATGGAGTTCCCCTAAAACTAGAGGTGCAAGAATAGCAGGTAAGCCAAAGCCGTAACAACTTGCACTGCCGTCATATTTGCCCTGAATCAAGCCTTTCAGCAACTGATTGCCAGAGAAAATTGAGGCCAAAAAGTTGAAGCCGGTAAGTTGCCTTGGCCGCTTTCAGGGCCAGCGTTATAAGTTCTCAGGAAAGACTAATATTAATAAGGCCAGCTGATACAGACCGGTATTCCAATATGCCGGCGGACCGAATCCCTGCTTCATTCGGCCACCAATGGCCAGGGGATCGCTTATGAAACACCGTCCCGGTTTTGTCGCTTGTTTGTCCATGCTGGTGGCTTGTGCCGCCGGTTCCTTGCCTGCATCAGCCGGGGCATTGGCTGATGCTTGAGCATAGAGCCGATCCGGATATCAGCAGCTGCTACGGTGTGACGCCCTTATCGCTGGCTGTGGCCAACGGCAGCACAGACATGGTCACCACCCTGCTGGAAGCCGGTGCTGACGCCAACACCCGTGAACAAAGCGGAGAGCCGGTTTTACTGTCTGCGGCTGCTGTAGGCGAAGTCGGTCCAGTAAGCGCCCTGCTGGCGCATGAGGCTGTACTTGAGGCCCGTGACCCCAATTTCCACCAGACTGCCCTCATGATTGCTGCCCGTCAGTGGCATGAAGACGTGGTGGCTTATCTGCTGGCAGCAGAGGCAGACCCCAATGCCGCCAAGCCATTATTGGTGAGGAGCGCTGGGTCCGACCCAATTCACAGCGTGGCTACGGTTTTGGCATCGGCATCATTCGTGGTGGCACGCCAGCCGACCGCGGTCGTCGCGACCCCATTCCCGGCATGATGACACCGTTGCTGTATGCTGCCCTTGGTGACCATAGCGAGGTCGCGCGGCTACTGTTCGATGCCGGCGCCAACATCAACCAGGCGGATGCCAATGGCATCTATCCGCTGCTGATAGCGATATCCACCAACAAGATCGCCACCGCGCAGCTGCTGGTCAAACGGGGTTCTGAAGCCAATGAACCTGACTGGTAGGGTCGCAGTCCGCTCTGGGAAGCCGTTAATGTCCGCAACCTGTACCTGGACAGTGAAACCGTCGTCAACTGCGTGGATCGCGAACCCGTGCTGGCCCTGATCAGGGAACTGCTTGAGCGGGGCGCCAACGTCAATGCCAGAACTTCAGAAACCCCGCCCTTGCGTGACCATTATCTCGGGGTGGGCTCGCTGGAATGGGTCGATTTCACCGGCCAGCCCCCTTTCCAAACGGCAGCGCTGTCCGGCGACCTGACAGTCATGAGGCTGCTGCTGGAATATGGTGCCGACCCCCACATCGGCACTTACCAGGGCACCAGTGCCTTGATGGCGGCAGCTGGCGTTAATTGGGTGGTCTCGCAAACCTACACGGAAGGTCCAGAACAACTGCTGGAAGCGTTAAAGCTCTTTTATGAAATTGGGATGGATATCAACCAGGCCAACTCCATGGGCCTGACAGCGCTGCCTGGCGCAGCCAATCGCGACTCCAACGACATCAATCGTCTTCTGGTAGAGCACGGTGCCCGACTGGATGCCGAGGACAACGAAGGCCGCACGCCCCTGACCTGGGCCAAGGGTGTCTTTCTGGCCACACATCCGGCAGAGGAAAAACCCGAATCCATGACACTGATCGCCGACCTGATGCCAGATCAGAGTCTGGATGTGCATTTATCAGCTCTCTTCTACTGCCGCGACGCCCGAATACCGCGATGCAAGTTGACTGAAAACGCCAGTCTCCTGGCTGGCGTCTTTATATGCCCTGGCTGATCTCGATTCTCATGCATGCCGGGAGAAGCCTTCAGCCCACTCTGAAAGTTTTACCTGCCTTCCTACAATTCACACTGATTTCTCCAGGGGCTCATATCATGTATAGGACAGCGGACCCAAAATTCTCCGGGTTTTGGATGCCGACACGGCCACGGACGCCAGCGAAGCCGCGGCCTTCAGCGTTGACTTGGATAACGACGAAGAAGACGATTCCGAAGACGCCTGATCCAGGAAATGACGCCCACAAAAAAGCCCGCTTTCGCGGGCTTTTTTATGCACTGCCAGAAAGTGTCTTGCTAGACTTCCGCAAATGGTCCGGTGCTGTCCGCAAACTCTTCCACGTCGATACCAGCGCGATCGAGTATGGTGTGCAGCAGGTTCGCATGCGGTGTGTCTTTCGGGTAATGCAGATGCTGGCCGCCCTTGATGCCGCCGCCACGACCCAGCAGGGCAGACGGCAGCAGGTTGGCATCATGCACATCACTGTTGCCCATGTTGCTGCCAAACAGGATTATGGAGTTGTCGAGAATGTTGCCTTCCACATCCTCCATCTCCTTCAGGCGCTGGGCAAAAATGGCCGCACGCTCGGTCTGGTGGCGCTGGATGCGAACCAGTTGCTCCCATTTCGCCGGGTCTTCCTGGTGATGAGACAGCGGATGGAAAGATTCAGCCACCCCCAGGTTATCAAAGACACGCATACTGGCTTCCTTGATCATGCGCATGGAGGCGATACGGGTCTGGTTGTTCTGGAACGCCAGGGCAATCATTTCAAACTGGATATCCAGCAGTTCGGTGAAATCATCCGGCGGGCCCAGCGGTGCATCCGGCAGGCCGGTCAGTTCTTTTGCACCCTCTTCCAGTTTCGCGATTCGCGTTTCCACCTGGCGCACTGACGACAGGTAGTCATCGACCCGCACCCGGTCGGCCGGGCTCAGCTTGCGGTTTAGGGAAGCGGTGGCCTCGCGCACGTAGTCGAGCAGGCTCTGGGACTGGCTCAAGATCTGGATACGCTCTTCGTAAGTATCACCCTGACCAAACATGGTGTAGAACACCTTGCGCGGGTTGCTTTCCAGCGGCAGTGGCTGTGAAGGCGTGCGGTAGTTGATCGCACCACCGGGTTCACCACAAAGCTCCAGGGAAGTCAGCGGTGTTGAACCGCCAATGACCCTGGCAGCCATCTGGTCGATGGTCATGCCCTTGATACCGTTCGGTCTCCGGTCGCGATCGTTCGGATTGACGGCAGAGAGCCAGGTTTCTTCAGTAATGGAATGCGGGGCCGGACCGTTCTCGGCGGCCTTGTTGCGCAGTCCGGTGACCACGGTGACATATTCATTGATCGACTCGAGTGGCTTCAGGATGCGGGAATACTCGAAATGGGTCCCGGTCTGTTTCGGACCCCATTCGTGAATGACCGCGCCATGCGGAAAATAGACAAAGCCCAACCGGGGCGGGGCCGCCGCGGCTTGCGCCAGTGCTGGTGTCATGGCATCTAGCATCGGCAGGGCGATGGAGGCACCGGCGCCTTTCAGTAGGGTTCTGCGGGACAAGTGCTTTTTACTGATAAACATGGTGTGTACCTGTGTTTCTCTGTTTGTTTAGCCAGCCCGAACGACTACAGGGCGGCCTGCTGGTTGGCATTTGACTCGATGGCACTGAGCTGGGATTCACGCATGCGAAACGGATCACTTTTCACGATACCGGAGACCAGGGATGCAAACGTAAAATCATCGTGTTCGGCTTCCCGGACAATACGACGAACCAGCGGCATATCACGGTAAGTCACTTCACGGCCCAGTGCAAATGTCATCAGTCGCTCGGTCATCGCTTCCACGAACTGTTCGGAACGGTCTACCAGCACGTTGGTCAGGTCTGAAGGCCGGTTGATTCGTGTGCCATCAGGCATTACCCCGGATGCATCCAGCTGTGTCAGGGTATCGCGATCAAACTCCTGGTACTGGCCCACCGTATTGAAGTTTTCCAAGGCAAAACCGAGCGGGTCCAATACCCCATGGCAGGAATAGCAGGTCGGATTGGCCCGGTGCTGTTCCAGCCTGGCACGCAGCGTCTTCGGGGCTTCGCCAGCCTTCTGCGAAAGGTCGGTTTCCACATTCGGCGGTGGCGGCGTTGGCGGCGCACCTAGAATGTTTTCCAGCACCCAGGCGCCACGCAGTACCGGCGAGGTGCGGTTCGGGTTCGCTGTCAGCATCTGGATAGCGCCTTTGCCCAGCAAGCCGCGGCGGTAATCTTCTTTCAGGGATACCTTGCGGAAGCGGCTGCCTTTGACGTCTTCGATCCCGTAGTGCATGGCCAGACGTTCGTTCAGGAAGGAATAATCGGCATCCAGCAATCTGACGACGGACTGATCACTGCGCAGGACGCTGTCGAGGAACAGGCTGAGTTCGATCTTGAACATCGGCCTTGGGTCCAGGAAGCGGCTGGCAAAACGGAACTGGCGGCCATCAGGGTTGATCTCGTCCAGCTTGGCCAGGTTGAGCCACTGGTAGGCAAAGCCTTCAATCAGGTTTTTCGAGCGTTCATCGGCCAGCATGCGCTTGACCTGGCCATCCAGGACTCCGGACTGGCTGAGTTCGCCGTTGTTGGCCAGGGTCAGCAGTTCCTCGTCCGGCAAACTGCTCCACAGGAAGAACGACAGGCGCGAGGCCAGTTCCAGGTCGGACAGCAGGATGCTGTCGCCTTCAGTCGGGCCGGTTTCGGCCAGGTATATGAAGTGCGGGCTCACCAGGATGGCGCTGAGGGCTTCCTTGATACCCGCTTCGAAATCGCCCTGTTCCCGACTGTTCTGGTAGAAGGCCATCAGGCTGTCGATGTCTTCATCGGTCAGGGGGCGGCGGAACGCGCGTTCGGCCAGGTTGGTGATGATCTGGTTCGCACAGGTTGTTTCCTCGGCTATCTCTCGCGGGTAGCAGATGAAAATCTTTTCCCGGCTCGGGGACATGCTCATGCCGGTGATGTCGAGCGGACCGCGTACCTGCAGGGCGTGCACTTTCTGCACACGCTCGTTGCCGCCCTCAAGCGGTGTGGATGGTGTCCGTTCATCACTTTCCACGAAGCCGCGGTTCAGGAACGTGACCGAAACCGTGTGCTGGCCGGCAGTAGCCTGGAAGCGGATATTTTTCAGCCGCGCATTGATGGCGGAAACCGCATCGGCCTGCAACTGGTCGATCGCTTCGTGATCTTCATCACCACCGATTTCCGTGCGGAAAAATTCCTTCCCGTCCAGCAGGGCAATCACGGTATTTTTGAATTCCATGTTCGGCACTTCACGACCCAAAGCCAGGTCACCGATATTCAGTTCGTACTCACCGTCGGCCATGAAGTTGTACCGCACACTCATCCCACCGCGGGTGCCAAAGGGCATGCCATCGAGATGGCGCTGCTGGGAACCGGTTCCGGGTGTGCCCCGAGCCGGCAGGGAAATGATCATGTCCGCCACGGAACCAAAAGTCTCCATGACTGGAATCGGCCGGCGATCGCCGATGGCATCGTGGGCAATGGTGCGGGCGGCGTTCAGGTACTGGTCAATGAAAGTCGGAGACACCTGCAGTGCTGCGGCATTGTTGTCGAAACCGTCGCGCAGGTCATCGGTAGGCAGCAGAGTCGTGACATCGACTTCGAGGGCCAGCAGGTCGCGGATGGCGTTTTCATATTCGCGGCGGTTCAAACGGCGCAGCGGCACGTTGCCTGCCGGCGGGGCGACAGCCTCGGCATCAATGGTGTTTTCCAGCCAGCTGACCAGGGTATTGAGTTCGCGGTTGGAAGGACGCTCAGCCCCGGGCGGTGGCATATAACCCCCTTTCAGGCGCTTGATCGCTACCTCGAAGACTTCTGCCTGGTGTGCCACCTCATCCTCCGAAAACAGGGTAAAGGCGACACTGCCTGCCCAGTCCTCATCGTTGTGACATTCAAAACAGTACTTTTCGATGGTGTCCCATTCTTTGGCAGACAGGCCGGTTGTGCCCAGGCAGGCCGCCAGGCAGGCGAACGAGAGCAGTGCTGTTTTCAGATGGCTGAAATTGATTTGGAACATAGTTTGGAAACCGCTTTTTTTATCGGGTTAACACCCATTCTAGGGATCAAATCCCCAAAAAATGTGAAACCTTCCCTTTGCTGTAAATTCTGAGGCAGAACAATGGCTTTGTCCAATGCCATATACCTATAGACCGCCCCTGGCAGGAAGGAATTGCATGTCATGGTACGGGGCGATAGCGATTATGGCGCCTTGCCCTGAATCAAGCCCCCTGAACGGAAAAGCCGCCGGCAGTCACGACACTGCCAGCGGCCAGTTTCCGCGCAGACAACAGTCCGCTTATTCTTCGTCGGTGTGGAGGTCTTCGGGCGTATCAACGTCTGCGGCTGGCTCCAGCGGAGTCTGTCGCATTGCCTCATTGGCCTGGGCCACCAGGTACCAGCGAATGGCCTCACTGTCTTCGGCAGACAGGCGGTCGGCAAAGGATACCATGCCGTTCTGGGCACGCACCCCTTCCAGCACAACCTGGTCAAACGCCTGCTGGCTGTGCAGCATGGGTGTCACGAGCAGGTTGGGGAAGTTGGCCCCACGCTGCTGACCGTTTACGCCATGACAGACGCCGCAATGTTCGCCGTATACCGTGGCACCGGCATCCACCACATCCTGGCCAACGGCCAGTTCAGGCGGATTCAGTTCACGCGGGGTGAAGGTCAGTGGCTCCGGCAGGCTGGCGCCACCATCCAGGGCAAACACCAGCAGGCGGGAATAGTTCGGGGCAAAGTAGTTGCCGGCCTGGTTGATGCCCACACTGGCAGCCACGTACTGCTTGCCATCCATTTCAAAGGTAATCGGGGCCGCCACCATGCCGGTCTGGGTATCGAATGACCAGAGCTTTTCGCCAGTGACAGTGTCATAGGCGCGGAATTCATTGGTGTTATTGCCGCCGCCGGAGAACACCAGACCGCCAGCCGTGCTCAGTACCCCACCGGTCGGGCCAGCATTCTCCTCACCACGCCAGACTTCCTCGCCAGTGACAGGATCCCAGGCTGAGACATAGCCCACGAACTCACGCGGTGCATCCGGATTGTCACGGAAATAGATGAAGCTGGCGCCCATGTCGATGGCCAGGTTGTTGGCGGTCGGGCTGGTGTTGGGCACGAAATCTTCCTGGCTCTGCATGGCAAAGTAGGCACGCTGGGTGGCAATGTAGATATAGCCGGTCTCCGGGTTCCAGGCATTGGCATGCCAGCCGTGACCACCCTGTACACCGGGGGCCAGGTTCCAGATGTTTTCATGGTCGTAGCGGGCTTCCGGCACTTCGATAGGACGACCGGTTTCCATGTCGATGCCTGTGGCCCAGTTCACCTCGGTGAACGGATAGCCGCGCAGCAGTTCGCCGGTGGCGGCATCGAGCATGTAGAAAAAGCCGTTTTTGTTCGGCTGCATGACCACGTGACGCTGCTGGCCATCAACCTCCAGGTCGACCAGCATCATCGGGCTCATGGCATCGTAATCCCAGGTATCACCCGGCGTGGTCTGGTAGTGCCAGACATATTCACCGGTATCGGCGTCCACGGCCAGGATGGATGCAACAAATAGGTTATCGCCTCCTTCGGGGTCACGGGCACGCTGGTCCCATGGCGTACCATTGCCGGTGCCAAAGATGACCAGGTTGTTTTGCTCGTCATACACGATGGCATCCCAGACAGTGCCGCCACCGCCCAGTTCCCACCAGTTGCCGCTCCAGGTGGAGGCAGCCATTTCCATCTGCGGGTTTTCAAAACCCAGCTCCGGATTGCCGGGCACGGTGTAGACGCGCCAGAGGTCTTCGCCGGTGGTGGCGTCATAGGCTCCGAGGTAGCCGCGGGCACTTTTCTCGGCACCGGAATTACCAATCAGGACCTGCCCCTTGACGATGCGCGGAGCACTGGTGATGGTGTAAGGCCCGCTTGGGTCAACTGTCAGCTTGCGCCACATTTCTTCGCCGGTATCGGCATTGATGGCGACGATGTAACCATCCAGGGTGCCCAGGTAGATCTTGCCTTCATAGGCCGCTATACCGCGGTTGACAATACCGCAGCAGACCTTGGATACGATTTCGCGTGGAGTCTGCGGGTCGTAATGCCACAACAGCTCGCCTGTACGCGCATCAAAGGCATTGACCATGCTCCATGCTGTGGACACATAGATCACGCCATCGATATACAGCGGTGTGCCCTGCTGGGACAGGTTGACGTTGTAGTCGGCAAACCAGGCCAGTTCGAGATTGCCGACATTGTCGCGATTGATCTGATCAATGGGGCTGTAATGCCGTTCCTCGTAGGTGCCACCCACCATCATCCATTGTTCAGGTTCATTGGCAGCATTCAGCATCCGTTCGTTGGTGACGTTGGCAGCGGCGATATCAGCAGGTGTTTCGCCTGCAGACTGACCTTGCATGGCCGTAGCGGGTGCGGGTGCGGCAGTATTGCCAGCAGCAGAACTATCGCCAGACTGGCCACAGGCCACCAGAGCGGTGGCGAACACGCCCAGTACGAGAATACGCAAAACAGACATGATTTCCCCCCTTATTGAAATCTCGGTGTTTTTAGGAACTTGTCGGAACATATCAAGGCGTTGAAGGATATAGCGCAAGGCCCCGTGCGTCCAGTTCCCGGGACCAACAAAGCCAGCCTGCCATTTTCGGCCCGGGTAGCAATAAAAAAAAGAGCGGTGATGACCGCTCTTTTGCTGTCGCTCAGGTTATGTCTTGCCGTTTTTATTGGGCTTCGGCTATGTTCTTGATGTTGACCAGCAGGTTCTCAAACATGGTGCGGCGGCGCGCAACGTCGGCGTCCTTGGCTGCCTGATCGGCCAGGTTGGAAACATCGTAAACCAGGGTGTACAGCATCTTCGAGGTATTGGCGGTCACCGGGCGGGCTTCCATGAAGCCATGATAGAGGTTGTAGAACTGGCCCTCGACAGCCGGCTGGGTATAGCCGTAGGACAGTTCCGTCTGGGCAACCAGAATCTCTATGATGCGCCCGCCCAGCAAGGCCCTGACAGTCCCCATACCACCGTCGCCCGAGGTGATCTCGCAATCCAGACCGCCCCATTCCCCGATATCGCAATAATCCCCGACAGCTGCCCAGACATCCTCTGCGGACTTGTTGATGTCAATTTCCATATCGATCGTGACGTATTCCGGCTCTGCGGCGAACAGCATCGGCGAGAAGTTGAGGGCGAGGAGGCAAGAAAGCACAGTAATGATTTTTTTCATGGTTTACCTGTTTACGAATAAGTGACTGACAGCCGGAAAATATCCATGCTGATGCATTGAAAGTGGCTGCAAGCATAAACAGGGTATCTGGGGCCGTCCAGTGGTAACAGCCGGTTACGGACACGTAAAACCGGTTCGAAAGGGGTAAATCCCCAAACTTGGCGATTGTCAATCCATGTACAGTGACACAAGGATAAGATATTGTTTTAAGTTAGAAATTCAGCTGGCGAAAAATGCACAAATTGTGATTCCTGCTCCCATTAAGAAAAATTCAAGAAATTACTGTTGTCACCATTTGCACCGCATTCATATACTTTTCCGGCGCTACAAAAACAATCAACAGACTCTAGGGGAAACACCATGTCTAAATATTCAGGCGGATGCGAGCACGTACATACCGGTTCAGACAATGAGCCTATCGACAACCACACGTGTCATTGCTCCGTTTGCAAGCGAGTGACTGGCCAGGACACCACCCATGTGGTCTTTTTCAACCATGATGATCTGAACGTCGACAACGAAGCCGGCTTGAACAGAATCCCGTTCAACGACCAGAATCCCGATGGCCCGCTGCAGCTGTGTGTATGTGCAGATTGCGGTACCCCGATCATGCTTGACGACAAACAGAAGCGCATCCGTGTGGTGGTGCCCAACCTGATGGGCTATTCCGCCGATTTCCCGGCAGCCAGCTATCACGCTTTCTATGACCCTGCCTCCGGTGCCCCGGCACCCAGCGATGGTCGCCCGGTACACGAAGGTCTGCGTCCTGACTTCTCCTGGCCCGAAGGTTCCTGATTTACCAAAATTCTCCAAGGTAAATCATCATATCTCCCCTGCGCAGCTCGCTGTCCAGGGGAGTTTTTTTTATGAGCTCCCTGCTCTTGTTCCACCTCATGTAACCGGACTATTTCCTTAATTTTGCATGGCTATTTTTGCTAACAATCCGTTGGCAAGGTCTATAATATGAACTCAAGAAGAATGTTTTTCAGATTTGGGGGAAGCAATGCGTGATATATCTTCTGTCACCAAAGTTGTATCCAGCGTGTCGACTGGTGCAGCAACACGGGTAGCCAGACTGGCTACCACTATCGCCCTGCTCCTGGGCTCACTGCTGGCCACAGCCGCCGAGCGTCCGGATTTTTCAGGAGCCTGGACGACCTATCGTGGCAACGGCGGGGCCGGTGCCTTTTCTGCACCACAAACACAGCTGAAACTGAAACCGGTTGCCCAGCAGGCGCGCCAGGATTTCCTGTCCGTGACTGAAGGCACCAACCATGGTGCCGGAAACTCCTGTGTTGGCGGCGGCATGCCCAGTTCCATGCTCGGTTCCGGCGGCTACCCGATGGAAATTCTACAGCTGCCGAACCAGCTGTTTGTCATCTATGAAGCGCACAATGAAATTCGTCGCATTTATCTGGACGAAGAAGCCGACAACCCGGAGGATTTTTTTCCCGAGCGTAACGGCTACTCCACGGCACATTGGGAAGGCGATCGCCTGATCGTGGAAACCACCAACCTGAAAACCCAGGTGGATTCCCGGTATCCGCACAGCAACCAGGCCACTATCCACGAAGAATACTATTTCGATAGCCCGCTGGAAGACGGTACACCGGTCCTGGCGGCCGACATGGTCATGACCGATCCACTGTGGCTTGAAGAACCCTTCATCACCACCAAGCGCTGGCAGGCCATGGATGATTACCATGTCCTCACCTATGAATGCACCGAGCCATTATGGCTGGATGAAATGATGGAACTGTATGAAGAAGCCGGACTTGAAATGGTCCAGGAATAAGATTATCTAACCAGTTAAGAGTACCTGAGAGGAAATGACGCCATGAACACGCTACTGAAAAATTCCGTTCGAATCGTTGCCCTTATGCTGCTGAGTGCCAGTGCCTGGGCCCACCACTCTGCGGCTCAGTTCGACTTCCGCAATACCGTGCTGGTCACCGGCAAGGTACAGGAAGTCCGCTTTGCCAATCCACACATGCACCTAGTGCTTGAAGTCACCGACGAAGCCCGTGGCACCCGCGATATCGAGTTTGAAGGCCACAGCCGCAACAACATGCGCCGCCAGGGTCTACTGCCCAACATGTTCACTGTTGGCGACACCGTCACGATTCGCATTGCGCCCATGCGCAATGGTGAGGACGGTGGTTATGTCACCGCCCTGAGAACACCGGACGGGGAAGAAATTGGCAGGGTGACCGGCGCCGACTAAACCACCCGGCAACACCTCCCAACATAACCAATAATAATAGGGGAACAGCAATGACCATAAAAACAATAACAAAAGCATTCACCACTGTGCTCCTAATATCGGCCGCTTCGGGCGGCTTGTCCCAGCAGACTGCGCAGATCGATTTTGTCAGTGTTGGCCGGGGCGCGCCGCTGGCGGCTGATATCAACGATTACGATTTTACCGGTGCGACCATGCGGGTCATGGGCGCCAATGGTCCTTTCAATGAGCGTCCGCGACGCTTTACCGGCGGCGCCCAGCCGGGCGAGACACCTCCTGGCATCGAACCCCTCGAACGTGACCTGTTCACCTCGGATGATTTTTATGCCGATCGCGACCTGTGGACGGACCCGCGCTATTTCCGCTGCAACACCTCCGGTGCCCTGGAAGACCTCTGGGGAGGCAACCGCAGCTCCCTGGTCGGCGACAACCCGCCGGCGTCTGCCGCCTGGGGCAAATGTGACAGTGACTACCCGCGGGAAGCCATAGTCAGTCCCTACGGGTTTGCCACCGCACAGGCACACTATGAAGCACTCATGGCCGAAACGCGGCGCCGTGGCGGGCCAACCCAGCACACCTATGCGACCGTGCCGGGAGAGTGGAGCGGCATTTACGCCCATCCCGGGCGCACAGCCGACAATTACTACTGGTACCGGATGCGCCATAACCAGATCCCAACCATCCTGTCGCTGCTGACCGAGGAGTACCAGACCCGCTTCGTGCAGGAGGCCTACCACCACGCCAACACCAATGCCGCCCAGTGGCCCTCCCAGTACTGCTGGCCCGAGGGTTTCATGCGCCGCTGGCATGAGGCTGCCGTGTGGGAACACTACATCATGGTGACCCCAAACATGGTGCAGATCCTGGCCGGTGTGGCCCGCAACTTCATCACCAATATCCATATCGGCCGCGAGTTCCAGATGGATGGCGAAGTGCCGCGCCTCGGGGCGGATGTTCCGCGCTGGTATGGCGAGACCATCGGCTTCTGGGACAACGATGTTCTGATCACCTGGACATCCAACATCCAGGGCTGGAAAAATCATGCCGCGCCGGAGTTTTCCAACAAACTGCAGACCATCGAGATCTATTCACCCAACCGAGATGCTGACGGCAATTTCATTGGCCTCAATCACGAAGCCATTTTCTATGACGAAGAGTCCCTGGTGGAACCGATACGGATCGTCCGCAATTACGTCAAACAGAATGAATTTGATGATGCCGATGCCCCCCCCTATCCCTTTATCGAATGCATACAGACCATCTATCCCATTGATGGTCGCGCCACACCGGTCAACCCGGGCGATGTTATCGAATACACCATCCCTGACATGTACGGGCGCCCCTGGAATGAACTCTGGGAAACCTACTTTGAGCAGGGTATGGAAAGACCTGAAGAGGAAGACTTCTTCAGCTTTGAATAACAGGGATTGTAAATAGAGCGCAGTGTGAGGACGTCCGTCGCGCCGGGAGGCCGGGTGAAAGGCTGGCGTTGAATTAACGCCAGCTTAACCTGTTTACCTGACTTTCACCTGACTCTTACTCGACGCGCAGGACCTGGATAAAACCGCTCAGCCTGGACGTTTCCAGACGGAAATTGTCTCCCCAGCCAGTAGGATAAATACGCACAGGATCGCCTTCACGCAAGTTGAGGCGTTTGGGATGGACCTGGCGCCAGACCTGGCCGCTTTCGAGCCTGATCAGCCACATGCTGGGCTGGGCCAGAAACAGTTCAGTGATGACATCATTCAGTTCTTCTTCGCCGTCCTCATTGACCACAACCCGCGGGGCGCCGCGCCCGAAGGTTTCCAGTCGGTCTTCGTCTTCCGTTCCGGCAACAGCTTCCTGATCATTTTCTGCGTCAGCATCATCCTGGCCACGGCGAAAAATACTGATGCGGGGCAGGCGGAATAGTGAGCCTTTTTCAGCGTTCTCTTCTCCATCCTCTGCTGCATCCTCTACCTCATTCTCTGCCCCGGTCGCGGTAACACTGGCCGTTGCCTCGCCAAAATCCTCGACGGCTGTGGAAGAGGTATCCGCTTCCTGCCGCGGCATGGGTGTACGCTCGCGGGTAGCATCGTTCAGGGCCTCGTCCAGGCACGCCAGGCGTTCATTACGGTCACGAATATCGGCACAGGCCAGGAAAGCATCAGCTTCCTGCGCACCGGCGGTGCCACCGAACATAACCACGCCGAAGACAACGGCAAGACACGTTAAAACAGCACTTTTCATAGGATTTACCCAAGCAGAAACAGGATCAAAGAGTAATGGAAAGCCCAGGACAGGACAACCTTTCAACCGCATGACATTGTCCTGAAGGAACTCTGCCCTGCAGCCTTTCAGGAACCGGCATTCTCACTTACACTGCTGTCAAAAAAGGGGAAGTCAGCATGACCACAACTGCCATCTCGCCGGGGCTGTCACAGGCCCGGGAACTCGATGATGCCGGCAATCACGATGAAGCTATCAACGTTCTGGCCCTGGCCACCCAGCAGGGAGACAACCTCGCCAAGACGATGTTAGGAAAGCGCATGCTGGTGGGGGATCGCTGTCCCTACCTGCCACAGGATGGCGCCCGCTTCATTCTCGAAGCTGCCCGTGATGGCGTTGCTGATGCCGTCTCCATGGTGGCGGTGTTCCAGTCTACTGGCATTTACCAGCCGAAGAGCTGGCCCCACGCCATCGCCACCCTGGCCCATGCGGCAGCGCTGGGATCAACCATTGCCCGTGAGCAGATGATACTGCTGAGCGACAGGGGTGAACCGGCCATCAATCCCGAATTACTCAATAACGAAGATCCGGCTTACTGGCAGCAACTGGTGACGGCAGTTGATCTCAATGGCTGGATGCAGACTCATGAAGGCCAGTTGCTCAACCAGACCCCTGAAATTAAGACCTTTGCCGGCCTGCTACCACCCCCCATCTGTTGCTGGCTGGTCAGGCTGGCGAAAGACCGCCTGAAGCCGGCGCTGGTCTATGACGCCATGAACCGGCGCAACTACCAGTCCGAAACCCGTACCAATTCCATTGCCGAGTTCAACCTGGTGGAAAACGAACTGCTGCATTTCCTGATACAACAGAAAATGAGCGCCGCCTGCGGCATTCCCATGGTACAGATGGAAGGCACTGCCCTGCTCAATTACCAGCCCGGCGAGGAAATTTCCGACCACTTTGATTTTGTTGACCCCGGCATGCCCAACTATGAGCAGGAAATCCGCGACAACGGCCAGCGCATTATCACGTTTCTGATTTACCTGAACGAGGACTATGAAGGTGGCGAAACCGTGTTTCCGGAACTCAACATCAGTTACAAGGGCAAGACGGGCGATGGCATCTATTTCGTCAACGCCCTGCCCGACGGTTCTCCCGACCGCCGCACCAAGCACGCCGGTCGCCCTCCCGTAACCGGCGAGAAATGGATCGTGTCGCAGTTCATCCGCAACCGGGAAGTGAAGTACATCCTGGATTAAGTGCCGGATGACGGCCCTGTGGGCCTCTTCCGGCCTACAACTAATCAGGCGTCAAACATTTGTCGGCAAACGGCCCTACAGGCCTATGCCGACCTACAATAACTCCGCTGGAATCGCATCGCGATTCAGGCGCTCACAGAACGCCCATCAAAGCCCAACGCAGGTGGCGTCACCAGCATTTTGACCAATACCGAAAAGTTTTGTAGGTCGGAAGAGGCCTTTGGGCCGTCATCCGACAAGGCATTCGCAGGATGCCCTTGCCTCGTACTATCGAATGCTTGTCCGAGAAACCTGCCGAGCGCAATAGCCACAAATGCCAGGCAAAAAAAACCCCACCTGAAGGTGGGGCTTTTTATCGCCTCTCACTTAGAAGCTGACTTTCAGACCGACGTAGTAACGACGACCAAGAAGGTCATACAGACCAGGGCTGGTCAGGTCGGTGTTGGTATCACCACCTGCCGGATTAGCCTGGGTCAGTTCAGGGTCCTCGTCGAACAGGTTGTCGACACCGAACCTCAAGCTATAGTTGTTCCATCTATAGCCACCGCTGAGGTTGAACATGTCGTAGGAACCCGGCCCCAGTAT
Source organism: Pseudohongiellaceae bacterium (assembly GCA_049446715.1). Lineage (GTDB taxonomy): Bacteria > Pseudomonadota > Gammaproteobacteria > Pseudomonadales > Pseudohongiellaceae > Eutrophocola. Next base: position 42,493 of record JBMTQX010000001.1, on the reverse strand, counting down.
CTGAGTAGTCGGGCTCTGCGCTGCTGCCGCAGATTCCGCGCTGGCCATGTGACGCCAGGTCAGACCAACGTTGAAATCGTTCCAGAAGTAACTGAAACGGGTCATCGCCTGGTAGTCAAACAGACCGCCACGGTCCAGGGTGCCTTTGGCATCAATGATGATGTCACCCGGGGCAACCTGGTACTCGTACTCGTCCAGGATGTTCAAGGTGGAGTTCACATTGAAGGTACCAGGCCCAAGATCCATGCTGTAGTTGACGTTGAAGTCATAGCCGCTAGTGGTCTGGGTACCCAGGTTGTAGAACGGTGCATCCACCTCTTCACGGTCACCAGTAACCGGATTACGACGGATCATCTGACACCAAGAGTTACCCACATCATAGGTCGGGTTAGTAGAGCCATCCCAGTTAAAGCAGTTGTTGTACACCGTGGCAACTGAGAGCGGAGAAATCGCTTCAACCAGTTCGATGTTGTAGTAGTCTGCTGTAATGGTCAGGTTTTCAATACCAAACGGGTCTGAGATAACAGCACCGAAGGTAATGGTTTCACCCTCTTCCGGACCAACGTTCGGATTCCCCTGCTGGAGAGCGATTTCCAGAGGGAAGAACGGCGGGTTCTGCCTGTGGAAGCCCTCGGGGCCAGAGATACCGGTGATGGAGTAGGTCTGTGTATCGAAACCTGACGTGTTGTTGCCGATGATGGCACGACACAGGTCGATGACCTTGGCACGATCAGGGTTACCCGGCACGTTACCCCAAGCTGAACGTGTGGTCACGGAACACGGATCCTGGTCTGCGAAACCTACCACCAACTGAGTAGGTGCTGTAAACAGCTCCGCCACGTTCGGCGCACGGGTTGCGAACTGGTAACCACCACGGAAGGTGATCATGTCGTTGGCTTCCCAGGTGAACATGGCCTTGTAGGTATCGGTTCCGCCAGCCGTGCTGAAGTCGGAATAACGATAACCCAGTTCCAGGTTCAGCCCTTCAATGACTGGTACCAGCAACTCGCCGTAGTACTCAGTCACGTCGATCTTGCCGCCGGTGGCATTAGAGGAGAACAGACCAACCGGGTTGTCACGGGACTGGTACAGCACGTTGCCCGGCAGGAAGGAGAAACCGTTGGCACGATACGCCGCACCGACCGCGAAACGGACCTGGCCAGCCGGCAGGTCGAACAGACCACCCTGAAGGGTAGCCTCAGCGATTTCCTGAGACAGGTCTGTGCTGTTGGTCAGGTTGGTGTCGATGGTTTCCAGACAGTTTTCGGAGGGTGTGAACTGGGCGAAGACCGGCAGACCGGTATCACAGTTGAACACATAACCACGGCCGCCGCCGATACCGTCACCGGTCTGCGGGGGCGCATAGCCTTTCACCTGACCGAAGTTCGGGGCATAGACCAGCTGCTGGTAACGCTGCAGGGACGGCATGTTGTCGTTCTGGGCCAGGGTCTTGGTGTTACCACGGGAAACGTAGGCATCCCAGGTCCAGTCGCCGTCCATCAGCTCACCTTCAAAGCCGACCATGAACTGCCAGACATCACTGGTGTTCTTGGCTTCAAGCGGGCCGTTGTAATGCAGTACGTTGAACAGTGCCCAGGGATTGTCCGGATTGGGACGGGAGTCCAGGATGGTGTTGAGGGCTGCCGGCAGGGTGCGTCCGTCACGCGGAACGGCCGGGGCCTGCCAAACGGTAATGGCCGGTGGAATACCGCCACGGGTGGTGACTTCGATATGGCTGTAGTTGGTCTGCATGTAGGCAGAAATACCATCAGCGATTTCGTAGGTGCCACGCAGGAACAGTGAGTGTCTTTCCAGCGGCGTAGACAGGTAGCCTTCAGTGAAGAACTGTGACAGGTCACCGTTGTTCAACTGTTTCATACCGGCAAACTGACCACACTCTTCCAGATCGAAACAGTTCAGCGGGCCGTTGTAACCATAGCCCTTGGGCTGTACGAACGGCGTGCCGTCAGCGTTGAAATAGATTTCAGACGTGGTGGAAACCGTACCCGGTGCAGTTTGCGGGAACAGGGAATCCACGGCAGCCTGGGAAGGCCCGTTGCCCGGTGAGGGGAAATAGGCATTCGGCACGATGAAGCCGCCGGACGCGTTGCCCGGATCAGCCCAGCCGTTGAGATAGAAGTCACGATCTTTCTGGAAGGCCGGTGAACGCTTGGTCCAGTCCATGCCGATCATGACATTGCCACGACCGTCAGCGGAGTTGGCACCCATCAGCATGCTGAGTTTGGACTCCTCGGCATCACCTTCTGCGGTGGCACCGGTCTGCCAGTCAAATTCCACACCTTCGAAGTCATTCTTCAGTACGAAGTTGACAACACCTGCCATGGCGTCCGGACCGTATACGGCGGAGGCACCACCCGTGATGACTTCCACGTTGGCAATGGCTGAAGAAGGAATGGTATTGATGTCGACAACCAGCGAAGCATTGGACGGTTGTGGACGTTTGCCGTTCATGAGTACCAAGTTACGGTTGGTACCCATACCACGCAGGTTCAGTGTAGCGGCACCAGGAGCATTTGTTGCGCTGCCCTGGATACCTGAAGTGAACTGGTTCTGCCCTGGGACGAACTGGGGCATCTGGTTCAGTACGGACTCAACCGAAGTTGTTGAAGAGTTTTCGAAATCTTCACTACCGACTGTAACAATGGGACTTGGTGCTGAAAGGTCACGTCGCACAATACGTGAACCGGTGACCGTAATTTCTTCCAGTGTATCTTGTGCGTTAACACTGGAAACTCCCCCGGCCAACATCGTCGAGACTGCTGAAACGACCAGGGCAAGATTTTTCTTACGCAGATGCCTTATGCGCTGCATAACAAAACCCCCTTTGTATTTTTTGTTTAGGACGGAAATTTCCCTCCGACCCTACGGATCGGAAATGTGAACATATCAAGCATAAAATATGAATGGAAGCAAAACTTCGCTATTCGAAGATATTTTCAAAAAGCCGAATTGGCGCGAAAAAACCTTGCTTTTTCCGACTCGTGAGTCAGTTTTTTCTTTTGCCGGCATCACCCTGTACAGGATGTATGTGGCTCGTTATGCTTCTTTTTTCTTTCTTATTTCTTTTTTCTTTTTTTAGGCCTCCGGGTAACCCGGTCGGCCCTCCAAAAACAACAAAAATCGACAAGAAGTCATAACACGCCATGACCCTGACAGCCCATGACAGCGTTTCGCGCTGCAACAGTACCTTTTGGTTCCCCCCCCGTCCCGCGGTTTTCCTCCTGCTTCTTATTCTTGCAGGATGTTCAGGAAACCAAGACAGTGCTGACGGCCGAAATCTTGCAGAGTCCGTCTCAAACCGCAGCGGGGATTATGTCCCGACACGATTCGGCGCCATCACCCGCGAAAGATTGCTCAATATTGGTGCAGAACCGGACCAGTGGCTGACCGAAGGCCGTGACTTCGGCAAAAGCCACTTCAGTCCGCTGGACCAGATCAATCGCGACAACATCACTGACCTGGGATTTGCCTGGGAATACCGCACTGGCACCCATCGCGGCATGGAGGCCAATCCGATCATGGTGGACGGCGTGCTCTACACCTCCGGCACCACCGGCCGGGTCTATGCCCTTAACGCGGTCACGGGCACAGAAATCTGGTCTTTCAATCCGCAGAGCGATGGCCAGGTCAACCGCTATACCTGTTGCGATGAGGTCAACCGCGGTGTCGCCGTCTGGGACGGCATGGTTTATGTCGGATCACTCGATGGCCGCCTCTTCGGACTGGATGCCGAAACCGGTGCTGTGGTCTGGGAAGAAGACACCATCATCTACAAGGACCGTGCCTATACCTCCAGCGGTGCGCCGGAAGTGGCGGGTGACGTGGTAGTCATCGGCAATGCCGGTGCCGACTATGATGCCCGCGGTTACGTCAGTGCCTATGACCTAAAAACCGGCGACTTTCGCTGGCGCTTTTTCACCGTACCGCGCGACCCCGAAATCGGCCAGGAACATCCTGAACTGGAACTGGCCGCCGAAACCTGGGACCCCGACAGTCGCTGGGAGGTCGGTGGTGGCGGCACGGCCTGGAACGCCATGGCCTACGACCCCGAACTCAACCTTTTATATGTAGGCACCGGCAACTCGGCCCTGTTCAACTGGCATGAACGCAGCCCGGCCGGCGGCGACAACCTGTTCCTGTGTTCAATCATTGCGATCAACCCCGATACCGGCCGCATGGTCTGGTATTACCAGGAAGTGCCGCGGGAAAGCTGGGACTACACGGCTACCCAGCCTTTCATCCTGACCGATATGGCGTTTGACGGCGAAATCCGCCAGGTCATTATGCAGGCCCCCAAGGCCGGCTTCTTCTATATCCTGGATCGCGCAACCGGCGAACTACTGTCGGCGGATCCCTATGTGCCGGTGAACTGGGCGACCCATGTTGACCTGGAAACCGGCCGTCCCCAACTCAATCCGGATGTGGATTATTTCTATGGCGGCCCACCCATCTTTGTCGAGCCTTCGGGCATGGGCGGTCATGCCTGGAATCCCATGGCCCACAACCCCGACAACGGCCTGGTCTATATCCCGTCCATCGAAGGCGGTGCCATGAGTTACGACACCACGGATGGACACGTTTACCGGCCCAAACAGGGCAACAACGGCAACAGTATCCTGTTCGGGGACATGATGACCATGAACCCCGACCTTCTGCAGGGCCCGGTGCGCGATTTCCTGCAGGACATCCAGGCTGAGGACAAGGCCGAATCCCGCGCCGCGCTGAAAGCTTTTGATCCCGCCACCGGTGAAACCGTGTGGGAAGTGGAAAATGAGGGCTGGTGGGACCGGGCCGGTGTGCTGTCCACGGCCGGGGGCCTGGTGTTCCAGGGCACCGATTCCGGCTATATGCGTATTTATGACGAGGCGCACGGCGAATTGCTGCATGAACTGTTCATCGGTTCATCCATCATTGCCGCCCCCATCAGCTACATGATTGATGATGTGCAATACATTGCGTTCCTGACCGGCTGGGGTGGCGGCGGTTGGTTCGCGCCGCACCCGACCAGCGCCGTCATCGACTACGGCAACCAGGGCCGCATCATTGCCCTAAAGCTCGGCGGTGACGAGGTGCCTCTGCCGGAGCTGCTCAGCGACATAGCCCCTATTCCGGAACCGCCGGTGGCCAATACCGCATCACCGGAACTGATCGCCGAAGGCCAGCAGCTGTTTTCCCGCAGCTGTGCCATCTGTCATGCCAATACCGACTATGGCCTGACCCCGGATCTGCGCCGCATGAACACGGAAACCCATGAAGGTTTTCTCGGCATTGTGCTCTACGGCGCGCGCCGGTATCGTGGCATGCCGCAGTGGGACGACGTGCTCAATGAAGACCAGGCCAACGCCATACATGCCTACCTGATCGACCTGGGCTGGCGCGCGTACGAGGCCCAGGAAAACAACGAGACCTTCGAGACCGCACCGGACAACACCACCGGGCACTGAGGCAAGAGGCAAGGAAAGAATTTTTTGGGGGATAGCATGAAGAAGGCTCTATTAATTGTCGGGGCATTCATACTGACAGGTTGCGCCGGTACGGCAGTGCGCGACACGGCCATGGATATCCGCATTGAGGACACCCAGGTGTTTTCCGAAAGCATTGATGCCACCAGTGATGGCGTGGTCATTGCCGGCAGTGTGAAAGGCATTGTCTATCGCACCGAGCCCGGCGGCCTGATTGCCCGTCCCTGGATTCACCATTCGCCGGAAAACGGCATCCTCACCATTCTCGGTGTATTGGCCGATGAGAAGACCAATACGCTGTGGCTGTGCAGTGCTCCGAATTTCTTTGGCCCGGAGCGCTCCCAGGGCACCACCTCCCTGATGGCTTTTGACCTCACCACCGGCGACCAGAAAGCGGTCTATCCGTTTCCCGGCGGCGGCACCTGCAATGACATCACCATCGGCGCCAACGGCTCGGTGTTTGCGGCCGATACACCCAACGGCCGTATCCTGGTGCTCGACCCGGGCAGTGATGCCCTGCGTGTCTTTGGCCAGGCTGATGTGCTGCGCGGCATCGATGGCATCGTGTTCAGCGGCGACTGGACCCTGTATGCCAACAACGTGCAGACCAATCAGATTTTTCGCGTCGCTTTCAATGCGGCCGGCGGCATGGGGGAGCTGACCACGCTCAACCTGAGCCATGCCCTGGGCGGACCCGATGCCATGCGCCTGATTGAAGGCAACCGTTTCATTCAGGCGGAGAGTGGCATCGGCCGGCTCAGTGTCGTCACCATTGAAGGCAATGACGTCATGCTCGACATCCTGACCGATGACCTGGTGTCATCGCCGGGCGCCACGGTGGTTGGCAATACCGCCTATGTCATTGAGAGCAATATCGCGTACCTGCTGGACCCGACCCTGCGTGGCCAGGAACCCGAGGCCTTCATGCTGCTGGCCTACCCGCTGGACTGAATCGAACCCCGACAAATAAGGAAGCCCCCTGACGAGGAACCCTATGTTGAAGCAACCCAGACTCTTTGCCGCGCTCCTGTTCCAAGGCGTTTTGCTGGCTGGCGTAATGCCGGCTGCGACGCAGGCACAGGCCCCCGGTTATGACAGCGCGGTCTTCATGCCGGACTGTGATTACGACTGCCTGATCGATTTCACCACCAACTATATTGAAGCCCTGGCAAACCATGATGTAGACGCTGCCCGCCTGGCGCAGGATGTCATCTTTGCCGAGAACGATGTGGTGATGCCGATCGGCAACGACGGCTTATGGGGCACCCTCAGCAAGGTGCGCGACGGTGAAATGATGGTGGCCGACGTGGAAACCGGCAATACCGCGTGGTTCGGCATCGTCGAAGAACATGGCAACCCGGCCTACCTGGCCATGCGCATGAAAGTGCAGAACCGCCAGATCACCGAGATCGAAACCATCGTCAACCGCCTGCCTGATATGCCGAAACCTTTCGGTGATCCGGACCAGGTGACGCACGACCCGGAATTCAGCCGCGTCCTGCCGGTCGAGGAACGTCGTTCCCGCGCCCGCCTGGTCACCGTTGCTGACGGCTACTTCAATACCGTGGAGCTGAACGATGGTGAAGTCTTCACCCTGTTCAGTGATGACTGCAGCCGCCTCGAAAACGGCATCAGCACCACGAGCGCACCGGCCAACGGCAACAGCGGCAATTCCGCCTCCATTGCCCAGGGCTGCGAAAACCAGTTTCGCCTCGGCATCTACCATATCAACAAGCGTATCCGTGAACGCCGCTACCCGATTGTCGATGTCGAGCGCGGGGTTGTCGTGGCTACCGGATTCTTCGATCACGCCAACATGTTCGACGCCTACAAGCTGACCGACGGCCGGGAAATGAAAACAGTCCTGAAGTGGCCGAACAGCATTTCCCTGATCGAGGCCTTCAAGATCCGCGATGGCCGTATTTCGCGCATCGAAGCCGTGTTCACTTATGTGCCGTACTTCATGCCCTCACCCTTCGCCGTGCCCAACGTCGAATTCCAGACACGCTGAGCGAGGAGAGAAATCATGAATAAACTGTTACTGACCACGCTTGCTGCCATGTTCACGCTGACGGCATTGAACACCACTGCCCAGAAAGCCGATTGTGATGCCGCCTGCCTGGAACAAATCGCGCGTGACTACATGGCGGAAACCATGCGCGACAGCCCTTCCCTGCAGGCTGCCCGCGACTTTGCCTTTGATGTCGTGCCACGGGATTTTTCCCGGCTGCCCTGGGGCCCTCGCGTCCGCTTCACCGAAAACAATGTCGCCATGATGATCGGCGAAGGTTACTGGGGTGCGGCCCGCGGTGATATGCGTGAACTGCTGGTACTGGGCGATGAGACATCCGGCAATGTGCTGTGGTACGGCATTACCGAGGAGCATGAACAGGCGGCCTATTACGGTATGCGCCTGAAGGTCGAGGACCGCAAGATCACCGAGGTCGAGACCTATTTTGGTCGCGAGGGTACCCCGGACCTGTTTGCCTCAACCAGCAGCTACACCCTGGATCCTGTTTTTACTGACACTGTTCCTGTCAATCAGCGCCGTACCCGTGAGCGCATGACCGTGATCGTCAATGGTTACCTGCACAGCAAGACCCGCGATGACGGTCGCACGCTGGTGGCTTTCAGTGACGACTGTGCCCGTGTGACCAACGGCGTCAATGTCACGCATGGCAACTACTGGGCTTCGGATATCGCCGAAGGCTGCCGCCAGCAGCTGGAAGCCGAAATCTACAAGCCCGTGGAGCGCATCCGTTCCCGTCGTTTCCCGATTGTGAATGAGGAAACCGGTGTCGTGGTCGCCCTCACCCTGGAAGATCATGCCGTGCGCTATGTCGACTATGAAAGCGCGTCGGGCGACAAGCTTAAAGTGGATGTGGAATATCCCAACACCCGCGGACTGCTTGAGCTCTTCAAGATTGTTGACGGCAAGATTACCCGTATTGAAGGCGTATCCGCTTTTCTGCCCTACTACATTCAAGATCTCTGGTAATAGCCCTTTTCCCTGTTTCGCAATCCATAAAAAAGGAATGCATGATGCATTCCTTTTTTATGGTCTTACCAGCCAACTTTTCCAAGCCGGCTCGTCAGCGCGAATAATTCAGTGAGTGTCCCGGTATTCAATCACTACCTGCTGTGCCATATCTGATTCGGCAGGATAGGTCTGTGACATCAGTCCGAAATCGATCAACACGGCACCAGCCATCAGGAACACATGTTTTTCCAGGACGGGTATAAGGCTTCTCACGGGTCGATACTCCTGGTTGCTGTCATTCGCAAACTGTTATCAGTTGCTTGGTACCCAACAAACGCCGCGGAAAATTCCGGCCATACGGCCCTGTCAGGAAATTTGATTCAACTAATAAGGTCACTACCCGAAACAGTTATCTCTATTACAAAAAACGACCACCAGGATCATTCGAGTGACCGTAACAGACCCAGGAACACAAAACATCACAAGAATTCTGACCTGCACCGGCGGTCTTCTAGCCGGCTCAATAAGCCTGGACAGCCCGGCCTTTGCCGCTCAGGATGATATGCCCAGCGTAGGTACACCGGTCAACTATCTCTGACTGGTACCGACTTTCACTGCATCCCTGACAGCCCTGGGCAATGCTTAGTAACCTATGGTGAAACGCGCCTTGATGCTGTTGCCCTGTTCGAGCTCATCGACCATGGCAATGGCAAAGTCGTCGTAGGAAATTTTGCTCTCCCCGTTGGCATCCGCCACCACGTTGTCCTTGCCGAGGCGGAACTGACTGGTACGCTCGCCGGGACCGATCATGACGGCAGGCGAGAAGAAGGTCCAGTCGAGACTGTCTTCCTGCTTGAGCAACTCGAACGCACGCATGCCCTCGGCGATATTGGCCAGTACGAAATCCGGTATGCCGGCATCCTGCAGGGTCTCCCAGACTCTCACGCCTTTGTCATTCAGCAGAGACGCCGCTCCCCCCACCATCAGGTAACGTTTCACGCCGGACTCGCGTACGGCATCGAACAGTTTTTCCGAGGACTCTGTAATAAAGGGTGCAGCGGATATCACCGCGTCATGACCTTTCAGGGTCTCTGCCAGGCTTTCCGGTGCGGTGAGGTCTCCGGCAACCGGTGTCACGCCCTCGGCAGCCTCAATCTTTTCCGGATTACGGGCGATGGCGGTCACGGTATAACCACGGCCCAGCAGTTCCTGCGTAATCTTGGAACCTATTTTGCCGCTGGCGCCGATCAGTGCGATATTTTTACTCACGGGGTCACTCCTGTTCTTCTTATGGTGTGTGATGGTGTGTGATGGTGTGTTGCTGGCTCTTAACCTGAGGGAGCCAAGTGTATGCAAAATTTTTCAGAATGACACGGTCTCGTCCAGCTCCGGTTGCTACCGACCGGAGGCGGAATTATCTCCGGTGGCAGGGCCAGTCCCTGTCCACTGATGTCCGTACAATCCCGAAAAACCGAATTTACCGGGTATCCAGACTGATTGGCGGTCTAAATGAATGTGATATAGTCAACTACCGGAGCCCGATAATTGTTCGATTTTTACTGCCACAAACTGCCGGATAATGCGCTTCCTGACCCTGCCAAAAGAATCTACCCAGTGCCTGCCAGCATTCTGGCGGATGCCTTTTTTTACTCTCGTACTGATCCTGGCAACCCCCCCTGCCTGGGCCGCGGGCGAGGCGGAAGCGGCCACCGACGCAAGGGACTCAACAACGGCACAACCGTATCCGGCAGAAAACACTGACTCCACTGCAAGCATCGACAGCACCGACGAGCAGGTACCGACGTTCGATCCTGCCGGGCTGGCCCAGGCCCGTGAAGACAGACTGCGCTACGAGCAGGTCATCTCAGCGCTGGAAAATGCCTCTACACAGAACGTCTACAACCCGGAACTGACCGAAGCCTACCTGGGACTGGCCAGTGCCATGGAAGTACTGGGAGAAAATGAAGCGGCTGCTGCCGTGTTCGACCAGGCCCTGCAAACGGTGCGCATCAGCAATGGTCTGAACAGCCTGCAGCAGCTGCCGATACTGGAGCAGTTGCTGGACAACCACCTGGCACGAGAGAACTGGGAAGACGTCGACAATTTCACCTACCTAATCTTCCATATCTCCAGGCGTAACTTCCCGGTAGGGAACCTGCGACGGGTCGAAGCCCTTAATCGTCTCGGGGCCTGGAAATTTAAGGCGATCCATGAAAATCTGTCAGGAGGCGGATCACGCAGTGCCTTTGAAATCCTGAACATGTTCCGCAGTGAAATAACCCTGCTCGAGGAAACTGAGGATTTTGTCGGCAAAGGCATTCAGATGGCAACACTACATCTGGGCGAGGCACGCGGCCAGCTGGCAGTAGTCCGGCAGATCAACGAACGCCCGCTCAGTGATTACCGCACCACTTCCCAGCAAACTATTACACAGCAACAATGCCTCACGATTCGTTTGCCAAGCGGGCAGATCACGACAATCTGTGAAACAGTGGAAACGCCGAACATAGATTACTATCCGGAACCGCTCGCGCTCAAAAACCGGGAAATGGGTATTTACCTGGACAATATTCGCGACGCTCTCAACAAGACCTTTGAAGCGTTGCAACAAGATGGTGATATTGACACGCGTACGCAACTGGCAGAAGAAATGCATTCCGTTACCCAGGCCTACAACACGTTCATCATCGAAAACCGGCTCTGACCCGCATCAGACGGGTTTGCATGTGTCACCCCTGCCCGGCGTTTTCTCGGGCAATTTTCACATGCCTTTGCCAATATGCCTTGGCCGGCCAACCAGTTCTTTTACGGATCAGTTATTGGCCGCCTGCTGGCGCTCGAAGCGTGACGTTTCGACATAGTAACGGATTGTTGTATTGCCTTCGTGGCAGGCGTATTCAAAGATGTCGTAGTCGTTGTCGAGATACATCGGATAGGCCACGGTATAGGAACCTGTTGTCAGCACTTCCGGGTCCTCGATCACCATTTCATACTCGATTTCATCATCCGCCACGCGAGTGAAACGTTCGATAATGCGCTGGTTGGTGGTGGTCGGCTGCAGTGGACGCGGTGAGCCCGGGTTGCCGGCACTGGTCTTGCCGGTCAGGCCATTGAAGTTGGTGGTTTCCACTACCAGGGTATTGCCTTCCCAGCGACCGCGGGACTCCCCCAGCCAGGTCTTGATATCGTCATCGAGCGACGGACGACCGTCCGTAGGAATAATGCGGGCTTCATGCGCCATTTCCAGCTGCAGCACCACGTAACCGGGTGACTGGAAGATGCGAATACCGTTATTGTAGTTCCTGGCCTGCATGGACACCGGCATACCGCGGGTAATGCAGCGGTCCCAGGCACTAAAATCGGAAATCTGGTCAAACACCGTCTGGGTAGGGTGATAGGAGCCGCGCATACGCGATTGCAGTTCCTGCCCATAGGGTGTCAATGCCGGGTACTGGCCATCGGGTGGATCGACAATCAGGGAGGTCTGGCGCATGGCTCGCCCGGCGGCGTCGGCAGCCGGAATAGGGCCATCCTGAAAACGGGAATCACGCGCGGCAACAGCCGCCTGACGCTCGGCAAACTCTTCATCGCTCATGAACAGGGTTGTGCCGTAGCGGGGATCGCGCACGAGTGGCGTGCCGATCAGGTGACTGATCGGCCAGGTACCGCGCAGGTCGGGCTCACCCCAGGGTGTCTGTGGTGGCGTGTACTCTGCAGCCATGACAGACACACTCACCAACAGGGCCAGGCTCAGTGCCGTCAGCATTATAAGCCGGTTCGACGTGCAGTTGCTCATGTCATTCCCTCTGATCTGGATGGCTATTAGCCCACGTTTTGATAGGTGTTCGTCTTTTCATTATCCTGTGCCCTCCGCGGCGTGTAAACAGCATGCGCTCATCCAGGGTACTCGGTTCCCTGTCACAGCACGATTATGCTAACCTCAACCACCACTCAACGCATGAACACCAGAATCACAAACTATAATTCAAAGGGAGCGTTTTCATGGGTCAGCGTGTTAAGGGGCTAATCAGGGGAGTCGCCATCATGGCGGCAATGCTGTTTGCCCTGCCATTGTCGCCGGTTGTTGCCCAGCAGATAACGCGCGACACCACACTGGATGGCCGCCCCAACCTGAATGGCATCTGGAAAGCCATCGACACCGCCAACTGGAACCTGGAGGCCCATTCCGCCGAAGCGCTGGACAGGTTCTGGGAGATGGGCGCCATTGCCGCGATTCCTGCCGGCAAAAGTATGCTCAAGGACGGCGGCAATATTCCCTATACACCGGAAGCCCTAGCCCAGCGTGATGCCAACCGCGCTGCATGGCCAGCCGCTGATCCCGAAGCCAAATGCTACATACTCGGTATTCCCCGTGCCACCTACCATGACATTCCGTTCCAGATTTTCCAGGGCGGTCGTGATGACGACCTGCTCATGGTCTATCCGTTCGCCGCGTCACAGCGCGTGATCTACATGAATGAAACCACCGGTCTGCCGCTGGATGCCTGGATGGGCAAATCCAATGGTCGCTGGGAAGGTGACACCCTAGTCGTCACCACCCTCAACCAGAACGGGGAAGCCTGGCTCGACCGTGCCGGCAATCACTACAGCAAACAGTTGGTGGTTACCGAGCGCTTTACCCTGCTCAGTGCCAACCACATTTGGTACGAAGCCACGCTGAATGACCCGACCACCTATACCGAACCCTGGACCATCGCCATGCCGCTTTACCGACTCATCGATGACAACGCGCAGGTCTATGAACACAAGTGCGTGCCGTTTGCCGATAAGCTGCTTTACTGGGACTTGTGGGGTCTTGATGATCCAGCGCTATGAACCTGGTGAAAACGGCCTGCATAATGCCCTTTGTCTTAAGGGTAAGGAAAACAAGACCATGAACATGACGATGAAACACGGCCTCACCACCCTGCTGCTGATGCTTTGCACGCCGGCTTTTGCCCACCATTCGTTCTACGCCGAGTTCGACCCCAACAAGGAAGTCTCACTGGAGGGAGAGGTGATTGAAATGCACTGGGTCAACCCGCACTCCTGGCTCAGTTTTGCCGTCACCAACGAAGCCGGGGAAGTCGAGGAATGGCAGGTGGAAGGCGGTTCGCCCAACGTCCTGATGCGCCTAGGCTGGAACCGTGATTCCCTGCCCCCGGGCACCCGCATCCGGGTCACCGGATTCCAGGCCAAGGACGGGGCTTTCCGCATGAACTCCCGTGGCATCGAGTTTCCCGATGGCCGCACGCTGGAACTGGGCGGCAGCCGCCAGTAAACATTTGGGTTGCCGGCCGCCCCATCCTTGCAGGGAAACCGCATGAAAAAACACATGATACCTGGCACCTTCTGCGGCGTTACCGCCTTATCCCTGCTGACAGCAACCGCGCTGGCGCAGCCGCCGGGCTGGAATGATCCGTTCCCGCCACACAAGGTCATGGACAATCTTTATTATGTTGGCACGGCCCAGCTGGCCTCCTTCCTGATTACGACACCGGAAGGGCATATCCTGCAGGCGAGCAATTACGAATCCTCGGTGCCCGTCATAAAAGCTGCCGTGGAACAGCTCGGCTTTGATTTCAATGACATCAAGATCCTGATCAGCGGCCACGCCCATCCCGATCACATCGAAGGCGATGCCCTGGTCAAGGCGATGACCGGTGCCGAAGTGGTGGTTGGCAGGCTGGAAATCCCCTATCACGAAGCCTTTGCCACGCCGGGCGGCAAGGATCAGCCGATCGACCGCATTGTCGACGACGGCGATATCGTTTCCCTGGGTGGCACCACGCTGACGGCCCATGTCCAGCCGGGACACACCGAGGGCTGCCTGGCCTGGAGCCTGCCGCTCGAGGAAAACGGTCGCACCTACTACGGTTTTATCGAGTGCAGCCTGAACGGCCAGTTCCTGCAGTACGTTGGCAACACCGACTATCCGGAAATCTCCAGCGACATGCTGCGCACCTACCGCGAAGCGGCCGAAGTGCCGGCCGAAGTGTGGGTAAGCTCGCATGGCGTGTTTTATGGTCTGAATGCCAAGTACGCGCAGTTGCAGTCTCGCGGCGCCGACGACCCCAATCCGTTCTATGACCCGGACGGATACAAGGCCCATGTTGAGGAATTTGAAGCCACTTTCTTGAACACCCTGGTGCGCCAGGTCACCGAAGCGAACCAGGAATAAGCGGGGCTAACACCCCGCCCCATAGAGGATCCCGTGATGCCATCGCTCTTCAGGCATGTCTGTCGTTACACCCTGCTGGCAGTCCAGCTGCTGCCTCTGTCAGTGCTGGCCCAGTTTGCCCCGCCCCCGCTGGATGATGGTCCCTGGGTACTGCCGACGTTTGAACAGGAGCGTGTGCGTATCACTGCAGTTGCCCGCGGCATCGACAATCCATACGGCATGATCTTTGTGCCAGACACACAAACACCCGCCAACCCGGTAGGGGATATTCTGGTCACCGAACGCCGGACCGGGCTCGTGCGCCTGATTCGTGACGGGAGTTTGCAGCCTGCCCCCGTCGGTGACCTGAAAGCGGCGTTCGCCCTGCAACAGCTTTTCGATATCAATGCTCATCCGGATTTTGCCGACAACGGCCAGCTCTATTTCACCTGGATCAAGGAAGGCATCAACCCGGATGATCCCGACGGTCTCTGGCTGACCACCGCGGTGGCCCGCGGGCGCTGGAATGGCAGCCAGGTGGTGGATTTGGAAGAAGTGTTTGAAGCCGATGCTTGGGCCGCCCATCCCGGGGGGGCATCCACCCGCGGCATGTTCCTGCCGGATGGTACGTTCATCTTTGGCGTATCCCATCGCATTGAACGAGAAGCCCCGCAAAGTCTGGGCTCCCATATAGGCAAGGTCCTGCGTATTAAGGCTGACGGCACCGCGCCGGCAGACAACCCGTTTTATGCCGTGGAAGGTGCGCTCCCGGAGATCTTTTCCTGGGGCAACCGTTCCGTCATGGACTTCACACTGCATCCGAAAACCGGTGAGATTTGGGAGCTGGAGAACGGCCCGCAGGGCGGCGACGAAGTGAATATTCTCAAGCCCGGGGCCAATTACGGTTGGCCGCTGGCCACTTTCGGCCGCGACTACGACGGCTCCCGGTTCAACGACCGGCCCTGGATCGAAGGTACCGAATTGCCGGAAGTGTTCTGGGTTCCCTCCATCACGGTGGCCGGCATGACCTTCTATACCGGTGATGCCTTTCCCAAGTGGCAGAACAACCTGTTCGTGACCTCCATGCTCCAGGGCCGCATCAATGGCACCGGTCATCTCGAGCGCATTGCCTTCAACGAGAACGGCGAGCAGCGCCGCGAGTCCATGTTCAAGGAACTCGGCCAGCGTCTGCGCTATGTCGTGCAGGGCCCCGATGACCTGCTGTACCTGCTCACTGATCATGTCGATGGGGTGCTGTTGAAAGTCGAACCGGGACAGCCCGACGATGAACTACAGGCCCTGCAGCGCCAGGCGCTGACAGATGCCGGCATTGATGCCCCAGAAATTTTCAGCAGCAGCGACTGCATGGTCTGCCACCGGGTGGATACGCGCGTGGTTGGTCCTTCTTTCCAGGAAATCGCTGCCCGCTACGACGCCACCGATACGGTTATCACCGAGCTGGTAGCCAGCATCATTGAAGGGGGTGAAGGCAATTGGGGCGACGTGCCAATGACTTCGCATCCGGACCTGTCAGAAGACACAGCCCGGGAAATGGTGCTGCAGATACTGACGCTGGATTAATTCAGCGCGTCTGGTGCCAGTGCCTTACGCAGGGCATCCAGGTGCTCAAGCGTTTCCGGCTGGCATCTGTCCAGTGCTTCCTCACTCAGCGCATGAAGATGCTGCTACTGAAACTGGCAACGAGATTGAAGATGTCTGTGAAAACATCACCAACAGCAACTGTTAATCCAGGTCTGTAAACCTTGACCCGTCACGACTGCAATAGGCCTGGCCCTATCTGCTCTTCCCAGGTTCTCCCGATGGATGTGGAGACCCCTTGTGGATGGCAGGTGGACGCCACACCCTGTTCCGCTACCGCCTAGTTTCCTGCTCCCGCCTGACCCGCCTGTATCAACCTGAAAAGCCGCTATCGATGGCCACGGCCGATCAACAACCAACTTCTTTTCACCCCGACGCAACCCGCCCTCATACGCTTGTCAAAGGCATACCTGGTGCCAGCAATCCGCGGTTAACAAATACCCGGATTCATGCTTTCATTGCCTGCCTATAACAACAATAACCACCATAACAATAAGACCTGCTATCAAGAGGTGTTCCAGGTATGGATTCGATTCTCGGGGGACTGGATTTTGCCGTTCTCGCGCTTTACTTCCTGCTGATTGCCGGCATTGCTGTCTGGGTGGCGTTGCAGAAAAACAAGAATACTGAAGACTATTTTCTCGCCGGCCGCCACGTCGGCTGGTTCGTCATCGGCGCCTCCATCTTTGCCTCCAATATCGGCTCCGAACACGTTGTCGGCCTGGCCGGTACCGGGTTTGAATCCGGCACGCCCATGGCGCATTACGAACTGCACGCCTGGATCGTGTTGCTGCTGGGCTGGCTGTTCCTGCCTTTCTACATGCGCAGCGGTGTATTCACCACGCCGGAGTTCCTGGAGAAGCGTTTTGATGAACGCTCGCGCTGGTTCCTGTCACTGTTTTCCATCGTCGCCTATGTCCTGACCAAGGTCTCGGTGACAATCTATGCCGGCGGTATCGTGGTGTCGGAGCTGCTGGACATTCCCTTCTGGTACGGTGCCATCGGCATCGTCATTTTTACCGGCATCTATACCATCATCGGCGGCCTGCGCGCGGTGGTCTATACCGAAGCGGTGCAGACCGTGATCCTCATTCTCGGCTCCTCCATCATCACTTACCTGGGCCTGCAGGAAGTGGGTGGCTGGGCGCAGCTGCGTGAAACGGTGACAGCAGTCAGTCCCGATCACTTCAATATGTGGCGCCCCATGTCCGACCCGGACTTTCCCTGGACCGGCCTGCTGCTGGGCGGCACCATCGTCGGCAT
Organism: Pseudohongiellaceae bacterium; assembly: GCA_049446715.1. GTDB lineage: Bacteria > Pseudomonadota > Gammaproteobacteria > Pseudomonadales > Pseudohongiellaceae > Eutrophocola. The sequence goes on along the minus strand of JBMTQX010000001.1, from coordinate 25,008 downwards.
CTGGTACTGGTGTACCGACCAGTACATTGTCCAGCGCACCCTTGCTGCCAACAACATCACCATCGGCCGCCGCGGTGCCATCTTTGGCGCTTACCTGAAACTGCTGCCGATCCTGATTTTTCTTGTCCCCGGCATCATCGCCCTGGCACTCACCATCCAGGACCCTGAGACCTACCAGGTCAGCCAGGCCGACCGCGCCTTTCCCATGCTGGTCACGACCCTGCTGCCCGCCGGTCTCAAGGGCTTAGTCGCCGGTGGCCTGATGGCAGCGCTGATGAGTTCACTGGCATCCGTGTTCAACTCCTGCTCCACCATCTTCACCATGGACATCTATAAAAAGCTGAAGCCGGAACATACCGAAAGCGAATTCATTCGCGTTGGTCGTATTGCCACCACGGTCATCGTGATTCTGGGCATCATCTGGATTCCGATCATGAGCCGCATTGGTGGCGGCGTCATGTACCAGTACCTGCAGAACGTCCAGTCCTATATTGCCCCCCCGGTCACGACAGTGTTCCTGCTCGGCATACTCTGGAAACGGGTCAATGCCCAGGCGGCGATTGCCACCCTGAGTGCTGGCCTGGTGATGCTGGTGCTGCGCCTGGGCTCGGAAATTTACTACCAGGCAGAGATCACCAGTGGTGCGCAACTTGACAGCCTGCTGTTTGCCTTTGCCACCATCAACTTCTCCCACATGGCGATATTCCTGTTTCTGTTTTCTGTCGCCCTGTGTATTGCGGTCACCCTGTCCACCAATCCGCCTGATTACACCCGTATCCATGGCCTGGCCCTCGGCACGATGAGTGCGGAGGAACGCGCTGCTGAGCGCCGTGGCCTGACCACCATGGATATCGTCAGCTCGATGATTCTGGTGGTCATCGTGATCGGCATCCTGTCTTACTTCACCGGTTAGGGAACATGCGCATGAGAGGACTTCTGTTTTTTCTGGTACCGGCACTTTTTTTGCCGGCAGCCGCTTTTGCGGCACAGGCCGCAACCGAACTGCCTTACCCGGCCGACCTGGCAGCCCAGGGCGAAGCCCGTTTTGCAGCGACCTGCGGGTTCTGTCACGGGCTCGATGCGGCAGGCGGCTCCCGCGGGTTTGACCTGGTACGCTCGGCGCTGGTGGCCAATGATGACAACGGCGACCTGATCAGCCAGGTGGTGCGCAGCGGCCGTCCCGGCACCGAAATGGCTGCCTTTAATACCGCTCTGGTCAGTGATTCCGATCTGGCGGCCATGGTGGCCTTCCTGCACAACCAGCGTGTGGTGTTCGCCTCGCTGGAAGGCGGACGCCGTTCCGTGCTGCCAGAGGATGTGGCTATCGGCGATGCCGCTGCCGGTAAAACCTATTTCGACAACTACTGTACAGGCTGTCATACCGCCGATCGCGACCTGGCCGGTATCGGTGCCCGCATGGAAGGACTGCAGCTCATGATGCGCATGCTCAATCCACGGGCAGACCGCCGTGGTCCCGCGCCAACCGGCGCCATGGTGACCATCACCCGGCCTGATGGCACCCGCGTTTCCGGCGCGCTCGACTACCAGGATGCGTTCAATGTTGCCCTGCACCTGGCCAATGGCCAGTACCTGTCATACCGGACTACTGACGTATCGGTGGAGGTGAACGACCCGCTGCAGGCCCATGTCGACCAGCTCGACCGCTATACCGATGCCGACATGCACAATGTGTTGGCCTATCTGCTGTCACTGCAATGAGGAGCACATCGATGAACATCACGAGAACACTGTGTGCTGCTGCCCTGACCGGACTGGGGTTGAGTACACCCCCTGTCACGGCGCTGGCCCAGACCAATGTCGATGGCAATACCCTGCTCAATCCCGCACCTGACATGTGGCCGACCTACCATGGCGACTATTCCGGCCAGCGCCACAGCGACCTGACCCAGATCACACCGGATAATGTCGATATGCTTGGCCTGGACTGGGTGTTCCAGAGCAACCAGCCGCAGGCTATCAAGGGTACGCCCCTGCTGGTCGACGGCATTCTTTATGTCACTGCCACCAACAACGCCTGGGCTGTGGATGCCCGCACCGGGCGCGAACTCTGGCGTTACCAGTACCCGGAAAATAACGGCTTTCATATCGGCCAGCGCGGCGTCGCCATTCACGGTGACCTTGTTTACCTGACCACGCCGGATGCCTACCTGGTGGCACTGAACCGGCACACAGGTGCCCCGGCCTGGCAGGTGGCCATCGCCGACTATCGCGCCGGTTACTGGTCGACCAACGCGCCCCTGCTGATCAGGAATCATCTTATTGTGGGTGTCTCCGGTGACTTCGATAACCTGCCCGGGGTCCTGCGCTCGTACGATCCGCAAACGGGCGAACTGCAATGGACGTTTTACAGCACCCTGCCCTCCGATCTGCGCAGCCCGCGTGACGCCAACTCGGTTTACGACAATGCCATGGGTGGCCAGATGTGGATGACCGGTACCTATGATCCGGATCTCAACCTGCTGTATGTCGGCACGGGCAATCCCACACCCGTCCTCAACGGCGATGCCCGTCCCGGTGACAACAAGTGGACCGGCAGCATCCTGGCACTGAATCCGGATTCCGGCGAACTGGCCTGGGGCTACCAGATCAATCCCCACGACACCCATGACTGGGATGCCGCCGAAGTGCCGGTGCTCTTTGAGGCCGACTTCAACGGCCGTTCGCGCAAATTGCTGATGCAGGCCTCGCGCAACGGCTACTTTGCCGTGCTCGATCGTGAAAGCGGCGAGAACCTGCTCGCCCGTCCCTTTGCCACGCAGAACTGGTCGCTGGGCGAAGACGACAACGGCCAACCGATTCCCGACCCCACCAAGGAACCGCAACAGGCCGGCTCACTGGTGGCGCCCGATGAAGCCGGTGCCACCAACTACCGTTCCCCGGCCTTTGATCCGGACAGCGGTCTGCTGCTGGTCAGTTCAGCCGATGCCTACGGCCTGTGGTTCAACAAGGAAGCCCATGGCGACTATGGCTGGGCGGGCGCCGATTACACCGTGCACAGCCGCGGCGAACTGCGCGCCATCGATTACCGTACCGGCGATATTGCCTGGCGCGTTGACCTCTTTGGCGGTGCCGGCATGGCCGGTGTCATGACCACGGCGACCGGCCTGGCCTTTACCGGGGATTCGGCGCGCAATGCCATGGCCTTGCGCAGCAGCACCGGCGAAGTGCTCTGGCACAGCGCGCTCGGCCGCGTCACCAATGCCCCCATCACCTACATGCTCGATGGCCGCCAGTTTATTGTGCTGGCAGCCGGTAGCACGCTGTATGGCTTCGCGTTGCCGCAGCGCCTGGTGCCATAACGGAGATGACCATGAACTTTTTGAAACTGATTGCCACCGGCCTGCTTTTGCTCTGCCTGCCGCTTGCCGCACAGGCGGCTGACGGCCCGTCCAACGTTCTGTTTGTCTATGGCGGCTGGGAAGGCCATGAACCGGAAAACTACCGTGACCTGCTCGTGCCCTGGCTGGAATCACAGGGCTTTGACGTGACGGTGTCCGACAACCTGGATGTCTATACCGATGAAGCACTGATGAATGAACAGGACCTGGTCGTGCAGATCTGGACCATGGGCACCATCACGCCGCCGCAGATGTTCGGTTTGCTCAAAGCCGTGGAAAACGGCATGGGCATCGCCGGCTGGCATGGCGGCCTGGGTGATGCCTTTCGTGCCTCGCCGCGTTACCAGTACATGATCGGCGGGCAGTGGGTGGAGCACCCGGGCAACGACGGCATTCCCTACCGCGTCAACATCACCGACAGTGAGGATTCCATCATGGCCGGCATCGAGGATTTCGATGTCGTGTCCGAGCAGTACTACATGCATGTGGACCCGAACAACAAGGTACTGGCCACGACGACATTCAATGGCGATCACGACCCCTGGGTAAAAGACACCGTGATGCCCGTGGTGTGGAAGAAAACCTATGGCAAGGGCCGGGTGTTCTATACCTCACTGGGACACAAACCCCATGTGTACGACATCCCCGAAGCCATGACCATCCTGCAGCGCGGTATCCTCTGGGCCAGCCAGAGCAAATACGAGCACACGCCCAACCTGGTGTCGCCGCGCTACCCCGCGCGCTGATCCACCCAAGACGGGGCTGGCAGTATGAACACCGTTCTAGGCATCGATCTTGGCACCCAGAGCCTGAAGTGCGTCTTTTACGACTATGACAACCGGGTCATGGCGGCGGTTGCCGCGGCGCCGCTGCAAGTTGACCAGGATGACGCCGGCAAAGCCGAGCAGAAAACCGAATGGTGGGTTGCTGCTCTCACGGACTGCCTGAAACAGGTGGACGAAAAAGTCCGGCTGTCCGTCAGGGCCATCGGCGTCTCCGGCCAGCAGCACGGTTTCGTGCCACTGGACAAAGACGGCAATGTCCTGGCCCCGGTCAAGCTGTGGTGTGATACCGCCACACAAACCGAGGTGGATGAGATCACCGCCAACTGCGGTGGCCGCGACCGCGCCATCGCTCTCACCGGTAATCCGGTACTTGCCGGTTACACGGCGCCGAAAATTCGCTGGCTGAAAAAACACCAGCCGGAAGCCTACGCCGCACTCGATACTATCCTGCTGCCCCACGATTACCTGAATTACCTGCTCACCGGCACCACCAGCATGGAATATGGCGATGCCTCCGGCACCGGGTTGCTTGATGTTCGCACCCGGCAGTGGTCTGCCGATATGTTGCATGCCGTGGACAGCGACCGTGACCTGGCGGCATGTCTGCCTGATTTGCTGGCCGCCGGTGACATCGCCGGTCTGACCACACGCCATGCCGCCGGCCATTTTGGCTTGCCTGCCGGGATACCCGTAGCAACCGGCGGGGGCGACAACATGATGGGCGCCATCGGTACCGGCAATGTCCGGCCCGGAGGACTGACTATCAGCCTGGGCAGCTCCGGCACCCTGTTTGCCTGCGCCGACAAGCCGGTCATAGATCCCGACGGCAATATCGCCGCCTTCTGCAGTTCCACCGGTGGCTGGCTGCCCCTGCTGTGCACTATGAACTGTACGCTGGCCACGGAACTGGTCCGGGCACCGCTCCAGGTTCACCTGGATGAATTCGATGCCCTGGTACTGAAAGCACCCGTGGGTGCCGATGGCCTGGTGATGCTGCCGTTTTTCAATGGCGAGCGCACACCGGACCTGCCCCATGCCCGCGCCAGTCTCCACGGCATGTCTTCGCACAACATGTCCCGATCGCACTGGCTGAGGGCCACTGTGGAGGGCACCTGTTTTGCCCTGAAGTTCGGCCTCGATGCCATGACCCGCCTGGGCCTGGAGGCCAACACCATGGTCCTGACCGGCGGCGGCAGCCACAGCCATGCCTGGCGCCAGATCCTGGCCGACCTGTTCCAGTTACCGGTCATCATGCACACCGGTGATGAAGGTGCCTCATTCGGTGCTGCCCTGCAGGCCCTGTGGTTGCTGCAGCGACAATCCGGCGATGATCCCACCATAGCAGACATCTGTGATGCCCACCTGGTGCTGGACGAAGCCCGCTGTGCACAGCCGGATACGGCCCTGGCGGATGCCTACGGTGCTGCCTATGCCCGTTACCAGGCCGTGCTGGACCACATGACGCCTTACTTGCAAACCATTCACTCCTGACACGTTTAACCGGAACTTCCATCATGAGCACTTCAGTTTTTATCGGCGAGCGCGAATATTTTCCCGGCATCGGCAAAATTGCCTTTGAGGGCATCGACTCGGACAACCCCCTGGCTTTCAAGGTGTATGACGCAGACCGGCTGGTTGGTGACAAAACCATGCAGGAACACCTGCGTTTTGCCGTGTGCTACTGGCACACGTTTTGTGGCGATGGCGGCGATCCGTTCGGACCCGGCACCCGGCACATGCCCTGGAAGGAAAGTGCTGATCCCATGCAGGCTGCCCGTGACAAACTGGATGCCGCCTTTGAATTCTTTACCAAGCTCGGTGTGCCCTATTACTGCTTCCATGACCGCGACCTAGCCCCTGAAGGCAGCGATGTCGGCGACAGTGAACAGAACCTGCAGACACTGGTATCACTGGCGAAAGACCGGCAGCAGGAAACCGGCATGAAATTGCTGTGGGGTACGGCTAACCTGTTCTCCCACCCCCGATACATGAACGGTGCCGCCACCAATCCGGACTTTCATGTGCTGACCCATGCGGCTGCACAGGTAAAAGCAGCACTGGATGCGACGATGGCTCTGGGCGGTGAGAATTACGTGTTTTGGGGCGGCCGCGAAGGTTATGCCTCGCTGTATAATACGGACACCAAACGGGAACTGGAACACCTGGCACGTTTTTTGGAGAAGGCACGCGACTATGGCCGCTCAATCGGCTTCCAGGGCACCTTCCTGATCGAGCCAAAACCCATGGAACCGATGTATCACCAGTATGATGTGGATGCCCAGACTGTCATCGGCTTCCTGCGCCAGTTTGACCTGACAGATGACTTCAAACTCAATGTCGAAGCCAACCACGCCACGCTGGCCGGCCACAGCTTCATGCACGACCTGAATATGGCGGCGGATGCCGGCCTGCTGGGTTCCATCGATGCCAATCGCGGCAATCCCCAAAACGGCTGGGACACCGACCAGTTTCCGACAGATCTGTATGACACGGTCCAGGCCATGCTGGTAGTCCTCGGCATGGGGGGCTTCACCACGGGCGGGCTCAACTTCGACGCCAAGGTCCGGCGTGAGTCGACCAGCCTGGAAGACATGTTCCTGGCCCATATTGGCGGCATGGATGCTTTTGCCAGGGGGCTGCTGGTTGCCCATGACCTGCTGACCAATTCCTCCCTGTTATCAGACAAGGCGACACGCTATGCCAGCTATGATGATGGTGCGGGGCGGCAATTTGAAAACGGCGAACTGGACCTGGTGGCCCTGCGCAACCTGGCGGTCAGCCTGGGCGAGCCTGAACAGCGCAGCGGTCACCAGGAAAAACTGGAAAACCTGGTCAATACCCGCCTGCTGCGCCCCTGATCCGGTTACCCCTGGCGGTTGATTCTCAGGACCAGCTGGCCGCGGGCATCGGAGACGTAGATCGTGCCGTCACTGTCCACCGCCAGGCCATGGGGGCGCGCATCCACCGGGATGGACTCAATCAGTTCACCCTCGCGAATCACATTCACCGCGCCCGCGTTGACGTCACTGACATACACCGTGTCATCCGGCATGACGACTATGCCGCCGCGTGAGGGAAACGGCCAGGCCTCGAGGAAATTGCCCGCGGCATCAAACACACTGATGCGCTTGTTGTCGCTGTCATTGACCAGGATGCGGCCACGGGAATCGATTGCCACCCCGTGCGGCAGGGCCAGCTGGCCATCGGCCATACCCTGCTCGCCACTAATGATACGCTGAAACACACCGGCACTGTTGAACACCACGATGCGGGCATTGCCATAGCCGTCTGACACATAGATATCGCCGTTGCCTGCCACCGCCACATGGTTGGGCTGGTTGAAAACCCGCCGGGACTGGTTGTCCCCGGCTTCATCGAGCTGTCCCAGGCTCATCAACAATTCACCCTCAATGCTGTACTTGTCGATCACGTGACGGGCGGCATCGGTTGCCCAGATATTGCCGGCCTGGTCGAACGTAACACTGTGGGCATTGCGATACAGACCTTCCTCGCCCCAGGTGCGTAGCAAAGTGCCATCACGTGAGAACAGGCGGAAATGCGGGGCACTGCGCACCATCACCAGGATATGTCCCTTGCCATCGGCCGCCACCCAGGACGTGGAGCCATGCCAGTCACCGCCCGGGATGTCGACCCAGTCGGACGTTGTCATTGTGGTCTGGGTCTGTACCTGTGCTGTTGCCCGGGTGATCACCTGTGCCTGAACCGGCACCATGAACAAGCCGGTGATGAAGAGCCAGGCCAGCACCCTGGCCAGTGGCATTGAATGACGCATGTTTTCCCCTGCTAAACGTGTTTTGAAAGAGAGTATATTAAGGCTTTATTACCCCGACTATGTCTTTGTACAACCATCGTTCTGCGCATTATCGGCAGCAGCTGATAAAGTAGTCGCCAGGTCGTGTCGGGTATGACAAGGCAGCACTCTTGCAAACCGGGTTGAAGTCGATGCTTGAAAGCCATCTGGACCAACTGAAGACACTGTCCCCGGTGACCCTCAATATTGCCGACCTGCCCCGTGGCGTCGACAACTAGCACATTGATGTCAACCTCAGTCCGAAATTCTGCAGCCTGTTTATTAGGCTCCTCAATGACTTCCTGACCCAGGAAGCCTCGCAAAAACCCACAAAAGCTGAAAAACGAAAAAACCGGGAAGAATTCCAGGAATGTTATGAAGAGATGATGACGGACATGATCCACCGCATCAAAAGCGACCTGTCGCGCAGTGAAATCATCCTGCTCCAGTTTGCCGTTAACCGCTCCATGCAGGAAACCACCCGCAACACTCTCGACAACATGATCGGCACGTTGCGCACCAAGCTATCCGAATCCCGTGGCAGAAGCTCTGGCAAGGCGCTGAGCATCCAGGACCAGATTTTTTGGCTGAGTAAACACTACAACGTCATTGTTTACAGCGTGAACCGTCAGTTCTTCAAGATGCTGGGTCTGGTGGAAAAGAAAAAAACTGCAGGCGGTCAGGCGCCAGTATCTCGACGATCGTGACCAAATCTCTCTCGATATCCTGTTTTGCCCGCTGCTGCTGACCGAAAGCCTGGAAGCGTCAAACTTCCTGATCGAGAAATACCTGCTGTGGAACCGAGACCAGGATGAACCGCTTTTCCCGGACATCAACCTGGCAGCGGAATCGCTGTTTCGCGAACTGCTGCCGGAGGTCCGTTTCGACCCCCTGGTGAATCGCTACCCGTCCTTCGACCAGCTCGAGATTTACGATGACATGGGCGGACTCGCTGCCTGCAAGCGGCTGCTGGGCCCTGCCCGGGATATAAAAAACTCCATCTCGGAACATTTCTCCTGGCTCGACCATCTGGATAATTTTGACCACCTGTTCAATGACGTGACGCTGGAAGAGATCGGGCAGCAGAATCGCAAGGTTTCGGGCATCAAGGCCGGGTGGCAGTTCAAGAAGGAACAGAAAGGCGTTCTATCCATTCTCAAGCGGGTGAAAAAAATGCTGGATGAACGCAAACTGCTGCAGCAGCTGTCGGCGTCGCATCATACCCGCAAGATCTGGACTCGCCACTTGGCTGAATACATGGAAGCGGTATCACTGTGCCGGCTCCTGGTAGGCGAAATCAGTTTCAAGGAATTCCAGAAGCGCCGGCAGCGGGGCTATGAATTCACACCCGCCAAATCAAGGACCTCAACAACACCGCGAAGCTGGTCCAGGCGGAAATCAATGACAACGATGATGAGGAGTTCGTGCGCTTTCTCTCGGTGCTGGCCACCTATCGCCAGCATCAGAAGTTTTTCCGCTTTGCCCATCGTGTCTTTAACCGGATCAGCATCCTGCATGATGAGGAACAGATGCGCCTGTCATCCCAGGCCGGCACCCTGTACCAGCTGCCCACGGCCGATGAGGTCACCGAGGGCGAAAACCGCATCGTGCACCACGCCATCCTAAAGGCGGACGTGCGCGGCTTGACCACCGTGACGGACGAGCTGGAAAAAAAGGATCTCAACCCGGCGTCCTATTTCAGCCTGCGTTTCTTTGGCCCGATCAACAAGGTCTTCATTGCAGGCGATGCTATGATTCTCAGCTTTCTGGAGCACGAAAAAAATCCCCAGCACTGGCATTGCGTGGCCCATGCCTGCGGCATGGCCAAGGCCATGCTCTCTGAGGTCAGCGCCAACAACAAGTGTTCCCGGGAGATGGGCCTGCCGCCCATCGAATTGGGCATTGGCGTGTGTTACGCCAACTACGCGCCACGCTTTCTCTATGATGGCGATACCCCGATCATGATTTCCTCGGCGATTGGCGATGCCGACGGCATGTCCTCCTGCTCCTGGAAACGGCGCGTCGACATCAAGAACCACCCGTTCAGCGTGGAGGTCATGGAAATTGCCGATGATGATCAGTCCCGGGGGAAGAAAGGGCACCAAAAAATACGCTACAACGTCAACGGCATACTGCCGGGCAACGTCGCTTTTGAAAAGCTGAAACAGGCACTGGAACTGCACAGGCTGACCGGTCAGATCGAGGGCCGCACCGAAGTGTTTTATTACGGGCAGTACCCTAACCTTGACGGCAAGAAACGCACGCTCCTGATCCGCGAGGGCAAGGTGGGCCTGTGGAAGAATGACACGATCCAGGAACACGACATAGACGAAAAATTCTATGAAGTCGTCACCAACCCGCAAATCACGGCGGGCATCCAGTAAAAACTCCAGAGCCAGCAGCAGGAGTCTCCGTCTCCAAAAAAGACTGATACCGCGTCTTCCTGAGCAATTTCCCTGATTTTTCCGCCCCCTTTATTGTGCAAGCCCCGGGGAAAGTGCTTCCGCACTCCTCTGTATCCATTAAATGTGAAGAAAATGGGAATAAAAGCCCATATTCAGCTCGTGTTTTTGGCTTTCTTGCTAGAATATTTGACCATGAAAAGACGTCATTTTTTACAGGGGGTTTCTGCCCTCACACTGGTTCCGGGGACACTCCCGCTGACCGCCCAGGCACAGCCAACCCCGGGTGTGGCATCACTCACCGGTCGTCTGGCACGACTCACCGGGACTGACACCAATGTCGTGCTGTTTCGCGGCAGCAACAGCGTGACCGTTATCGACAGCGGCCCTGCCAGCCAGGCGCGCGCAGTGGCGGCTGCCATTGCAGACTGGGCCGGCAACCTGCCGGTCAGCACCCTGTTCAACACGCACTGGCATGCTGATCATACCGGTGGTAACGAAGCCCTGCGTGCTGCCGGCGCCGGGATTCATGCCCATGAAAACACACGCCTGTGGATGAGCCATGATTTTGAAGTGGAGTGGCGCGGCACGCATCATGCAGCCCGCAGCCCCGCCGCGCTGCCGGACCATACGTTTTACGGCTCGGGCACGAAAGACCTCGGCGGGGAAACCGTTCAATACCTGTACTACCCGCGCGCCCATACCGATGGCGACATCGTGTTGTTTTTCCCGGACAGCAATGTCTTGGTGGCGGGCGGTCTGGTGACCGATGGCACGTATCCTATTTGTGATATCGCCAGCGGCGGCTGGATCGGTGAACTGCTAGCGGCCAATGCCTCCATGCTGGACATGATTGATGACAACACGGTCCTTATCCCGGAAAGCGGTGCGCCGCGCACCCGGGCCGACCTGCAGGCACAGCATGATATGCTGGCCGACCTTTACGCCAAAATGAAGACCATGGCGCAAAACGGTCTCAGCGGCCAGAACATGCTGGACGCCAACGTTACCGCAGATTATGACAACCAGTGGGGTGATCCCACGGAATTTGTCCTGGAAACCTATATGGGCATGGCATTACACACATCCGACATGGGAGGGTTTATCTGATGAACACCAAGCAAACCATCCTCCAGAAAATACTGACACATTTAGTACAGACGGCCCTGCCACTGGCCATCGGCCTGACGCCATTGGCTGGTTCTGCCGCGGAGGAAGAGGCAAACCTGGCCAAGGTTGAGCAGCAGTGGGATTTCCTCAACAACTACTGCGTCACCTGCCACAACTTCGAAGACTGGGCCGGCAGCCTGGCTTTTGACACCCTGTCGCCAGACAAGGTGCATGACAACGCCGACATCTTTGAAAAAGCCATCCGCAAGATGCGCGGCCGGCTAATGCCACCACCGGGCAACGACAAGCCGCCGGCAGAAGCTCTCAACAATTTCGTGGTGACCATGGAAACCTACCTGGACTCGCTGCAGAACGAACAGGGTCCGAATCCCGGCCACATCTCGATTCACCGCCTGAACCGCACTGAGTATGAAAACGCCGTGGAAGACCTGCTGGCCTTCGACATTGATGCCGATGCCCTGTTACCGCCTGATGCGAACAGCGACGGTTTTGACAACGTGGCAGAGGTCCTGCAGGTGTCCCCGACATTCCTGGAACAGTACATCCAGGCCGCGCGCAACATCAGTATTGCCGCTGTCAGCTCCAACATACCGGAGCCGGATGTGACCTCCTATGTGCCGCCAAGCCTGGCCACCCAGTATCGCCATGTCAAAGGCCTGCCGCTGGGTACCCGTGGCGGGTTCGCCGTGGACCACTACTTCCCGGCAGACGGTGACTACACCTTTAGTATTGAACTGGGTTCACAGGAAGGTTCGCTGCAACGCTCATACCCGACCTGGTGGCTGGAAGATGAACACACGTTCATTCTGACCATCGATGGTGAAGAGGTCTACCGCAACTCCCTGGGCGGCTATGAAGACGCCGAAGCGGTCGATCTTGAGCAGACCCCGGCCATTTCCGAAATCCAGCGCCGATTCCAGGACATCGTGATTCCGGTGAAAGCCGGCATGCACAGTGTCGGAACCGCGTTCATTGCCCGCACCCACGCCGAGTCTGACCGGACCATCGATCATCTCAGCCCGGGTGAGACCTTTGACAACATCCCTATCGTGCACGGCCTGAAAACCTATGGCCCGGAAAATGTCACCGGGGTGCCGACCGTACCAAGCCGCGAGAAGATCTTCTCGTGCTACCCGGCCAACAATGACGAGGAACGCCGTTGTGCCATCGAGATTCTGTCCGACCTGGCGCGTCAGGCTTTCCGTCGTCCGGTCAATGATGACGACATGCAGACACTAATGGCCTTCTATGACAATGGCCATGCCGAAGCCGGCTTTGAAACCGGTATCCAGAAAGGCGTCATGGCGATTCTGGCCTCCACCAAGTTCCTGTATCGTGCCGAGCCCCTGCCGGAACATGCCCAGCCGGGCGAGGTTTTTCCCGTCACCGATCTTGAACTGGCCTCACGCCTGTCTTTCTTTTTGTGGAAACGCGGCCCGGATGAAGAACTGATCACCCTGGCCGAAACCGGTCGCCTGAGTGACAAAAACATCCTGCGTGAACAGGTCTCGCGCATGCTGGCCGACCCGCGCGCATCAGCCCTGACGGAAAATTTTGCCTCCCAGTGGCTCAACCTGGGTGGCATCGAAGCCATCGATCCCGACCCACGCCTGTTTCCGGATTTCGACCCGGACCTGCGCCACTCATTCAAAACCGAGATTGCCCTGTTTGTGGACAGCATCCTGCGTTCCGATCGCAGCGTGCTGGACCTGCTCTCTGCCAATCACACTTATCTGGACGAGCGCCTGGCCCGCCACTATGGCATTGATGATGTCCGTGGCACCCAGTTCCGGGAAGTGTCCCTGGAAAACCGCAACCGCTGGGGCCTGCTGGGCAAGGGTGGCCTGATGATGCTGACATCCTATCCGAATCGCACATCCCCCGTGTTGCGCGGCGCCTATGTGCTGGAAACCTTCATCGGCACACCGCCCTCAGCACCACCGCCCGGTGTAGATTTCGATATTGATACCAAGCCCGGCCAGAAAGTGCTTACCCTGCGCGAGCGCATGGAAAACCATCGCGAGCAGCCCTCATGCAACAACTGCCATGGCGTCATCGATCCGCTGGGCATGGCCCTGGAAAATTACAACGCCGTGGGTCAGTGGCGCGATATTGACCGTTTTGCCCAGGCCCCGATCGATGCTGTCGGCCAGCTTGCCAGTGGCGAAGCCGTGACCGGTGTTGCCGATCTGCGCGCCGCGCTGGTGGGCAACCCCGACCAGTTTGTCCAGACCCTGACCGAAAAACTGATGACCTACGCGCTGGGTCGTGCGGTGCAGTATTACGACATGCCGCTGGTACGCCAGATTGTGCGCGATGTCGCCGAGCAGGATAATCGTTTTGATGCCATTATCCGGGGAATCGTTGAGAGTGATGTATTCCTCATGAAAGCCCTGCCCCTGGAAGAAGAACACGCAGAAGTTGTTGCGGCCAACAACCGAGCGAATGAGCGAATATAGAGGAGATAACTGTCATGTTTATCACCAAGAAACACATTTCACGCCGTAAAGTCTTGCGCGCCGCCGGCACGGCCATCGCCCTGCCATTCCTGGACGCCATGGTGCCCGCCGCCACGGCCATCGCGCAGACCGCTGCCGCGCCGAAACCGCGCATGGGCTTTTTCTATATTCCGCATGGCGCCATCATGCGTGACTGGACGCCGGAGAAAGTGGGCAGTGATTTCGACTTCAAGCCTATCCTGAAGCCGTTTGAGCCGTTCCGCGACATGGTGAGCGTGGTCTCCGGCCTGGACAACAAGCCGGCCCAGAGCTCTGCCGTGCACGCCATTACGCCGGGTACCTGGCTGACCAATACCCCGCCGCGTCGCAGCCATGCGCCCTATGTCGGCGTCAGTGCCGACCAGATTGCTGCCAAGCACATTGGCCAGGACACGGCGATTCCGTCCATTGAGGTTTCCACCGAGGAAAAAGGGGGCGCTTCTGCCTGTGACGGCACCTACGGCTGTACCGTGGGCACCACCATTTCCTTCAGCAACCCGACCACCCCGCTGCCGATGGAATTCAGTGCCAAGAAATTTTTCACCAAGCTGTTCGGTGAAGGCCGCAATGCCCAGGAACGCAAGATGATTGCCGGTGACTACCAGAGCCTGCTCGACATGGTCACTGACGAAACCAACACCCTGAAGAAAAGCCTGGGCAGCGCCGACCGCGCCATGCTGGACAACTACCTGACCAGCGTGCGGGAAATCGAGCGCCGCGTGAACAACCTGGAAACCCGCGACCTGTCGATGTATGACCTGCCGGAGCTGCCGGTGGGCATTCCCGATTTCGAGGAACGCACCAAGCTGATGTTTGACATGATCGCACTGGCTTACCAGGCTGATTCCACCCGCATCATCACCTTCATGCTGGCCGCGGAAGTCAGCCAGCAGGCGTACAACCATATCGGTGTGCCGGATGCCTTCCATCCGCTGTCACACCACAACAACAACCCGGATGCGATCAACCGCCTGTCCCGCATCCAGACCTGGCACAGCCAGACCATTGCCGACTTCCTGGCCAAACTGAACGAGCTGCCAGATGGCGAAAACACCATCCTGGAAAACTCCATCTTCCTGTACGGCTCAAACATGTCCAACAGCAACAGCCACAACAACTTCCCGCTGCCTTCCGTGGTATTGGGCGGTGGCGCCGGCAAGCTGCGCGGCAACCAGCATGTGGTGTATCCGGATCACACCCCGATCGCCAACCTGCTGCTGACCCTGCTGAACAGCGCCGGCGTCAACGTGGGCAGCCACGGTGACAGCACCGGCATCATGCCGGAACTGATGGCCTAAGCGCCTGAGTGAGAAGCCAGCGGAAAGAGAAAGAGACAGGAGGCAGGACTGCCCTGCGAGAACTGACCATGAAGAAACTGATTCTGACATCCCTGGTGGCCACGGCCCTCAGCAATGCTGTACAGGCGACACCGCTGACCGATGCCATCAATGACGGCCACTTTGGCCAGGCCATGGCGCTGATTAACGATGGCACCGGTATCAACGATGCCGAAGCCAACGGTACCACGGCGCTGCACTGGGCCGTGTACCACAACAACCTGGCGCTGGTTGAAGCCCTGATTGACGCCGGTGCCGATGTCAACGCGGTCAACAAGTACGGTTCTTCACCCATGACCGAAGCCGCGACCCTGGGCGATTACGCCATCATGAAAGCCCTACTGGATGCCGGTGCCGATGTTGACGCGGCCAACGAGTACGGCCAGACCGCCCTGATGGTGGTGGTGCGTTCGGACAATGTGGATACCGCCAGGCTGCTGATCGAGCATGGGGCCAATGTCGATGCCAAGGAACAGTGGCAGGGTCAAAATGCCGTGATATTTGCCGCCGCACAGGCCCAGCCGGAGATGCTGAAATTGCTGATGGACGCCGGTGCCGACCCGAATTCCCGCTCATTGCCGAATGAGCGTGACCGTTATGTCACCGCAGAACGCCGCTTCCAGTGGCGCCCGGCTGGCGGTATTCCCGCCCTGGGCTATGCGGCACGTGAAGGCTGCCTGTCCTGCACCGAGATCCTAGTTGAGGCCGGTGCCGACCTGAATCTGGGGGATGCCGAAAATGTCACGCCATTGAACCTGGCCATCATGAACCTGCACTTCGATACCGCCAAGTATCTGATCGAAGCCGGTGCCAATGTCGACAAGTGGAGCCTGAGAGGTGAGAACCCGCTGTATTCAGCCGTGGACATGAACACCCTGCCTCATGGCGGCTACCCCGATCGTCCTTCCATGGACAACACCTCTGCCCTGGACATCATTGCCATGCTGCTCGACGAGGGGGCCAATCCGAATCTGCAACTGAAGCTGCAGCCGACCTACCGCAGCCTGAAAGATGACCGTGGTGCCGACCGTATGCTCAGCATTGGCGCCACCGCGCTGCTGCGGGCGGCCAAGGGCCATGACGTGGATGCCATCCGCCTGCTAGTCGAGCATGGTGCCCGCGTCGATCTGCCCAACAAAGACGGCACCACACCGTTGATGGCGGCGGCCGGCCTGAATGCCAATTCCATTGATACCCGTGGCGATTACACCACGCCGCTGGTCGCTGCAAATGCCAGCAAGACCATCGACCTGCTGGTGGCCAGTGGTGCAGACCTCGAAGCCCGCGACCAGTTTGGCCGCACGGCCCTGCATGGCGCCGCCAGCTGGGGCTGGAATGATGCGGTGAAAACTCTGATCAATCATGGTGCCGATATGCAGGCGCAAGACATGAATGGCCTGACGCCATTTGATTACGCCATGGGCGAACGTTCCGGCGGGTTTGGCCGTGGTGTCGGCGGCGATGTCCACCAGGATACCGCCGACCTGCTGCAGGGGCTGATGCTGGCCAACCGGTAGGCCAGAAAGCACATTGAGAAAAAGCGTACTTTGGTACGCTTTTTTTTTGCCTCATAAAACCCTCCAGCGCTGGAACCACACCTGAAAACAGCTGCCATCTGCCGTGGCTTGTTGACACGTCTGCATGTTGAATCTACCTTGCCGAAACGACTCCATTTTCGGGTCAAGGGGGAACACTCATGCGAATCCAAACCCACTTCAGGATGATCATGCTGCTGGGGCTGACCATGCTGGCCACGCGCACTAACGCCCAGGATACCACCACGGCCGGCGAGCTGGTGGTGGAGCCACCAACACTCCATGCCCTGGGGTTCGAGTGGTACATCGATGGCGATGACAACCGTAATGCCGCTGTCAGCCTGGAGTATCGCGAAAGCGGGGCACAGGACTGGCAAACGGGCCTGCCTCTGCTGCGCATCCAGCGTGAGGAAATGCGCCGGGTCTACAACGCCTTTGATTACACCGCACCCAATATGTTTGCCGGCAGCCTGTTCGACCTGGCGCCGGATACCGAATACGAAGTGCGCCTGACACTGACCGATCCGGACAATGACCTTGAAGCCATGGAACTGGTTCAGGTCCGCACGCGCCCTGTGCCCATGCCGGCTGCTGACGGGCGCACGTTTCATGTCTATCCCATCGGCTACGAAGGTGAGAAGCAGGAACCGGCTTTCACCGGACTGCTCAACGCCTATTACACCAGCGCCAACGGTGCCGACTGGTTCAACGCCTTTCCCCCACGCGTGCAGCCCGGCGACACCATCATGGTTCATGCCGGGGAATACAAGGCAGACCGGTACCGTTACGCCAACCCGACCGGCCTGCTGTTTGATGGCACCTATCGCCTGCGCCAGGGCGGAACCCGGGAAAAACCCATCGCTATCGTAGCCGCCGGCGACGGTGAGGTGATCTTCGATGGCAATGGCAATCATGTGCTGTTTGATGTCATGGCAGCGGATTACCTGTACTTCGAGGGCATCACCATTCGCAACACGGAAGTGGGTATCCAGGCCGGCTACAAGGACCTGGCCGGCGCAGAAGGCCTGGTCGTGAAAAACAGCCGCTTTGAACAGGTCGGGCGCGGTATTTACACCGACTGGTCCGGGTCAAAGGATTTCTATATTGCGGATAATGTCTTCATCGGCAAAAGCCATCCCGACCGCCTCGAAGGCTGGATCGGCCGCACCTGGCAGGGCACCCCCGGCTTCCCCACGCCGGTTATCTCGGAGCTGGCGATCAAGGTCTACGGCTCTGGGCACGTGATCACCCACAACTATGTGGCCAACTTCCATGACGGCATTGATCACGCCACCTACGGCGCTCCCGATGGCAACCCCGACATTATTCGCGAGCGCATGCCGGTCTCCATCGACATCACCAACAACGACATCACCAACGTGGATGACAACTGCATTGAGACGGATGGCGCCATGCACAACGTGCGTGTGCTGCGTAACCGCTGCTTCAACCAGGCCCATCGTGCCCTGAGTGTGCAGCCCGGTTTCAGCGGGCCGGTGTATTTCATTCGCAACGTCGTGTACCACGCGCCGGAAAGTGGTGCCACCAAGTTCACCGCCAACAGCGCCGGCATCCTGGTCTACCACAACACCTTCACCACCGAGGTGCTGCCCATGGGCCCGGTCGGTAACCTGCACTATCGCAACAACCTGATACTGGGCCAGGGCGCCGCCGAAGCGATCTTCGGCATGGAAACCTTTACGGCCTATTCCAGTTCCGACTACAACGGTTTCATGGTGAAGCCTGAAGCCGACATCAGTTTCAGCTGGACGGCTCCGGCTGCTGGCAAACTGGTGGAGTACGGGGAACTCGAGAAAGGCGAGTACGCCTCACTGGCGCAGTACAGCGCAGCGACCAGCCAGGACAGTCACAGTGTGCTCGTGGATTACGGGATTTTTGTGAACGTGCCTGCCCTCGGTCGGGACAACCCGCAGCGTCTCTATGATCCGGCCGCGGTGGATTTCAGCCTGAAAGCAGGCAGCGCCGCCGTGGATGCCGGGATACGCCTGCCCAATATCAATGATGGCTTTTCAGGGTCGGCACCGGACCTCGGCGCCTACGAACGTGGCCAGCCATTACCGCACTATGGCCCACGCCGGTAATGGCCATTAAGGTTGCCCGCGCTTCCTGAAGCTGGCCTATTCGCAGTCTTTGCCTTGAAAGCAGGCCCGCAGCATCGGCGCGGGTTCATGGGGCGCAAAGGGCGCTGCCGCCGGCGGCCAGCTGCCGGTATCCAGACGCCTTTCCAGGCGCCTAATCGACGCGAGTGTTTCGGCTTCATCAAACGTGCAGTGGCCGGCGCGCGCCACATATTGCGAGTCCATCATGTCAGCCGGCGCATTGTCCGCGTAGCTGCGTTGCAGGGTGGGTGACGTGATGCCGTCCCCGAAGGCCTGCACGGCCAGCAGCGGCACCCGCGGCTGGGCAAACGGCGTGTAGTTGGCCCGCATGTAATCCACGGCAACCACATCTGCACTGATTCGCGGGGTGGCCGCCAGCGTGGCCAGGTCGTCCGCCAGGCTGATGCCTGCCCTGTCATACAACTGTTCGACCAGATCACGACGTCCCGAGCGATTCAGCAATTCGGTGTAATCAATACCGGTATTCCAGGAAAAGTTGCCGCCGGCGCGGCCTTCCTGCTCAGCGCGGGGCAGAAATACCCCGGCGGGAAAAGAGCCCATGATCTGGGTGAGCTGGGCCTGCGCATCATCGCGTGCAGGTTGCGGCATGTCAGGATCGGTCCATGACGGTATGCCGGCAAAAACCCCTGCCAATGCAATACGCGCCTGGCCTGCCGGGATGTCACGGACCCTGGCTACCGCTTCACTGACCAGTGCCCCGTTGGCCCGATCATCGGTGATATCCACTACGCTGATCCCGGCATCCGGCGCAACCAGCGTGCGAAAAACCCAGGCGCCATCCAGCCCCATGTTCATCATGCCCAGGGAACCTCCCATGGAACTGCAGAAGGCGATACCACCATCCACGACCGGATCTGTTTTTTCCACCAGGGCTGTCGTCACCAGGCCGCCCATCGAATAGCCAAAGGCAATCACGCGGTTCGGTGTTGTGTAACGTTTGCTGAATTCCGCCACGACCAGTTCCTGGGCCGGTACCGCTTCGGCCACTGACCAGCCGCCAGCGCCGTAATTGGACGCCGCCAGGGCGTATCCCTGCTCCAGCAGGCTGTCTATATGTTGGCGTGGTGCAACACCTGGCTCACCGGCCACAGGCGACCAGCCGCGGCTGTGTACCAGTAATGTGCCATTGAAATCCCCGGGCATGCGCACGGACCAGAGAATATCGTCCTGCAACGGTTCAGCCTCGATGTCCGTATAGGTATCCGTTGCAACGGGCACGATCGGTAGCGGCGCTGTGGTTTCCGCGGGGCCACAGGCTACAAGGCCTGTAGCCAGTAAGATGGCAAGACTGCGTTGGGTGTGCATGTTAATTCTCATGGGCTATCACTGCCTGCCTGGACGCTGTCGACCCTATTCACGGCAGGGCTGGCTGAAGACAGATTTGTCCTGCTCAGGGCGTGCGTGGCGGCGGGGTAGCTGCACCCGGGTCCGCATTGGCACCCGCCCACGGCTCAACATTCACCACCGGAAAATACACCGAGAGGCGTTCCTTGACCGGCGTCAGTGCAGCATCGCCGGCCAGGTTGGTCCATTCGTTGGGGTCGTTGTCATGGTCATACAGTTCCTCCGCGCCATCGGCATAACGGGTATAGCGCCAGCGCGCATCTCGGACGGAGTGATTGTTCTGGCCCCAGGTACTAAGAACGGCACGATCCCAGGCCATGCCCGGATCTTCCAGCAACGGCACCAGGCTGTCGCCACCTTCCAGGTGTGCCGGTGCTTCCATACCCGCGAGTTCGGCCAGGGTCGGATAGACGTCCATGGATGATACCGGGACATCGGAGCGACTGCCCGGTGTGGTGACGCCGGGCGCGACGATGATCAACGGCACATGCAGTGCCACTTCCCACAGAGTTTCCTTTTCGCGCTGGTTCTTTTCGCCCAGCTGGTAGCCATGATCCCCCATCAGGACGATGATGGTGTTATCGGCACGTCCACTGTCATCCAGCGCTTCCAGCAGCCTGCCCACGGCCGCATCGGCCACACTGACACTGGAGAGATAGGCCTGCACGGCTTCTTCCCAGGCGCCGGCTTCCATGATCGGCAGCATGCGCTGGTTGGAATGATGAGCCGGGTCAATATCGTCCAGGTCATTGGCAAGATACGGGGGAGTTTGGATGTTTTCCAGCGGATACATATCGAAGTATTCCTGCGGGTTGTACCACGGGGCATGAGGCCGATAGATGCCGGCACCGATGAAACGCGACTGGTTCAGATCGTTAGTTTCTGCCATGCGGTCGATGACATAGCGGCTCGTCATGCCATCGATAGTGGCTTCATACGAGCTGACTACAGCTCCCCAGTTGAACTGCAACTGGTTAACGTTGGCCGGCTTGATTTCATCCGGTAACTGCCAGTCCAGTGCCGGCCAGAAATCGTCCCATGCATTGACGTCGTTGAAACCCGGGTGACCGCTGGCAAAGAACGTGTGCGCATGGAAAATCTTGCCGGCCCCAAAGCTCAGGTAACCCGAGTCGCGGAAAAAGCGCGGCAGTGATACGTAGTTTTCAAACTCCGGCATCTGCCGCCAGTCCTGGCCGTTGTTGTAGACACCGGTGCTGGAAGGGCGTCGGCCAAACAGAGCCGCTGTGCGAATGGCATTGCACTGAGGGGCAATGGTCATAGCATTGGCAAACAGCATGCCGCGAGAGGCCAGGTCGGTCATATGCGGTGTAATGGCCTGGGAATCGCCCATCGGCGCGATCATAGTGTTCAGGTCATCCACCATGATCAGCAGGACATCCGGGCGATCACCCTGCCCTGCGGCGCGCTGGATCAGTGCTGACTGGACAGGTGACGCTGCCGGGGTTGCGGTTGGCGATGCCTCCTCGGGTGACTGGCCACAGGACAACAAGCCACCGGCCAGCAGTACCGACAACCCGCAGTGTAGGTAGGTATTTTTCATGACAGCCCCCGAAATGCTGTTTTTATTATGGTTGAGCAAGTATGTTCTGTTCAAGCTCTCAAAGATAAAGAACTTAGTTCAGAAAATGAAGGGCACCAAAATGTGACAGGCAGAGGACAACCTTCAGTCAGTTCAAAATCTCAGCTGTTCGAAAAAATAACGAGTAAATTCAGTCTAATAGGAAAAACCGGGCGCAGCGTTATGGCAGGAAAGACTGACTTTGGTGCGACAGCCGGCTCATTTGGCACCAACTTGGGCCTGGCTATGGCGGTCTATCTTTGACAGGCACCAGGCTCATTTAAGCTATGGGATAAGCATTTAGAGACATCTGATGGCGGGGTTCAATCAAAAAAAAGCCCCGATAACTCGCGCTATCGGGGCTTTTTAACTTTTACTCGTTGGTCTATCAGCCTTTGGCTTTGGCCGCTTTTCTTTCCTTTTCAGCTTCTACAACAGCATCCGCAACAGAGGCCGGGCATGGCAGGTAATGCGAAAACTCCATGGAGAACTGGCCACGGCCGGAGGTCATGGTGCGCAGGGTACCAATGTAGCCGAACATTTCCGCCAGCGGAACGTCTGCCTTGATGCGCACGCCGGTAGTACCAGGATCCTGGCTCTTGATCATGCCACGGCGACGGTTCAGGTCACCGATAACATCACCCACGTGGTCTTCCGGTGTGAAGACGTCCACTTTCATGATCGGCTCAATCAACTGAGGAGAAGCCTTGGGCATGGACTGGCGATAGGCGCCTTTGGCGGCCAGTTCGAAGGCGATCGCGGACGAGTCCACGGAGTGGAAGCCACCATCAAAAAGTTCCACTTCCACATCCAACACAGGGAAACCGGCAATAGGACCATGCTCCATCATGCCTGCGAAGCCTTTTTCAATAGCCGGAAAGAATTCCTTGGGCACGTTACCGCCAACAACCGTTGAGGTGAAGGCAAAGCCGCTACTTGGCTCACCCGGACGAATGCGGTAGTCGATCTTGCCGTACTGACCGGAACCACCTGACTGCTTCTTGTGGGTGTAGGAATCTTCGACTTCCTGGGTGATTGTTTCGCGATACGCCACCTGAGGAGCACCCACGATCAGTTCAACACCATAAGTACGCTTGAGAATATCGACCTTGATATCAAGGTGCAGCTCACCCATACCCTTGAGGATGGTTTCACCGGAGTCTTCATCGGTTTCGACACGGAAGGACGGATCTTCTGCCACCATCTTGCCAATGGCGATACCCATCTTCTCAACACCGGCTTTATCTTTCGGTGCAACGGCAATGGAGATCACCGGTTCTGGGAAAATCATGGGCTCCAGGGTACAGGGGTTGTTGGGGTCGCACAGGGTATGACCGGTCTGCACATTCTTCATGCCCACGATGGCAATAATGTCACCGGCCTGGGCACTCTCGATTTCAGTACGGTCGTTGGCATGCATTTCCACCATGCGACCTATACGCTCGGTCTTCCCGGTGAAGGAGTTCAGGATATTGTCGCCTTTCCTGATCTTGCCGGAGTACAGACGCACGAAGGTCAGGGCGCCGAAACGGTCATCCATGATCTTGAACGCCAGGGCGCGCAGCGGTTCGTTGGGATCAACTGTGGCCTTTTGACCGGTGGGGTCACCGACTTCATCGGTCAGATCCTGCGGATCGACCTGGGTTGGATCCGGAAGAAAGTCGACTACGGCATCGAGCACAAGCTGGATACCCTTGTCCTTGAAGGCCGAACCACAGTAGGTCGGGAAGAATGCCAGGGAAATGGTGCCCTTGCGGATACAGCGCTTGATATCCTCGATGGAGGGCTCATTGCCTTCCAGGTAGGCTTCCATGATATCGTCATCCTGCTCAACAGCCGTTTCGATAAGCTTTTCACGCCATTCTTCAACCAGGTCCACCATGTCTTCAGGCACGTCGCCGACTTCATATTTCTCTGGATTGCCCGGATCAGGCCAGATGTGGGACTTGCGGGTCAGCAGATCGACCACACCGACAAATTGATCTTCAGTACCAATAGGCAGCACCATGACCAGCGGGTTGGCGCCCAGCACGTCCTGGACCTGTTTCACGACCCGGTAAAAGTCGGCACCCACACGGTCAAGCTTGTTGACGAAGATAATGCGGGATACTTCGGAATCATTGGCATAACGCCAGTTGGTTTCTGACTGCGGCTCTACACCACCGGAACCACAGAAGACGCCCACACCGCCATCGAGTACTTTCAGGGAGCGGTACACTTCCACCGTGAAGTCGACGTGGCCTGGGGTATCGATGATGTTCAGGCGGTGATCTTTCCAGAAACAAGTAGTCGCTGCAGATTGAATGGTAATACCACGCTCCTGCTCCTGCTCCATGAAGTCAGTCGTGGCAGCACCGTCATGCACCTCACCGGTCTTATGAATCTTACCGGTCAGTTTAAGAATACGCTCCGTGGTAGTGGTCTTACCGGCATCTACGTGGGCAAAAATACCGATATTTCTATATTTGGCTAAATCAGTCATTGTGCTGCTCTTAGGTCCGCTGTCTGCATGAAAAAATGGTGCGGCATGATACTAAATTTATCAGTTAAGGGACAGCCGCCAGGCCCTTGACTGTATAATTTATATACTGGATTTCCGGCCTGGAAAGGGCCGTTGAACTGCAATCCGGTGCTGCCAAAATAAATTGAACTCTCAATTCAATACAGCCTTTCCAAGACAGCATCCATCAAATAAAAAAACCCCACCTGTAAACAGATGGGGTTTTTCAATTTGAAGCCTGACGATGTCCTACTCTCACATGGGGAAGCCCCACACTACCATCGGCGCTGAGTGGTTTCACTTCTGAGTTCGGGATGGGATCAGGTGGTTCACACTCGCTATCTTCGTCAGGCAAACTTGTATCAGCTACTGATATCTCAATAGCCTGAAATAAGTAACAACCCGGAGAGTCAAAAATCAGTTGAAGCACTTTGTTGTTATTTAACATCTAACAACATGCGCGTACTTTGTGCTTGTTGTGTTATTGGTTTGTTGCACTCTCATATAACCAAAGCTTTTGAAAGCTTGTGATTATATGGTCAAGCCTCACGTGCAATTAGTACTGGTTAGCTCAACACATCACTGT